>NZ_BNAL01000030.1 GCF_014653275.1 Deinococcus piscis | reverse complement strand
AGCCACCCAAGCCCTGAAAATTGGAGCCGTCTGGCACGGCTTGTCCCACGTTTTGAGGGGTAGTCAGGGGCCAGGCCTGGCTGAGCCAGACCCCCAGGCGCAGACAGAACATCCAGGCCAAGGTCACTAGGCCGAAGAGTCGCTGTAGACGGCTCCTTTCCGTCATTCCGGTCCGCTCCAGGTCGAAGCCTCGCTTCTTGAAGCTGCTGAAGGTGCACTCTATCGACCAGCGCTGCTTGTAAAGCTTCCAGGTCTTCCGAGCACTGAAATCTGTGGCGATGATGACGAGGTCACCTGTAGGTGACCTCGTCGCGACCACCCGCATCAACTCCCCGAACACGAACACCTTTTCGCCAATCTCGTGAAAATGACCGTGCTGGACGTGCTCAAACCATTCTTTCCCATTCATGTCGTCCAGCATGTCGGTCTGTCGGATACGAATTGCCCGCTTGATGCCCTGACGACGAAGAAAGCGGAACCATTCCGCGCCGATGAACTCCCGATCGGCCACCAGACCCAGCCAGCGTTTCGCTGGCAAGGCCCGAAGGAGCTTCAACACCAGCCACATTCGAGCGTAGGTGTGACTGTTCCCAGACTGGTCGAGAGGCACCCAGATGAGCGGCAGGGTGAAGCCGTGAACCACGGCTCCAAGCACCAGAAAGTTGATGGGGGTCTCGCCATGCTCCCAGTTGGTGCGGTCCAGGCTCAGCAAGACTTTCCCTGGTGGAAGATGGACGACAAGCAGAGCGATGAAAAAGCCCATGTCCAGCTGCTCATCCCGGAAAGTGCGGTCTGCCCGCCTTTTTTTAGCCTGTGGGGTACTGATACCGGGCATGTGGGCACTCAAGTCGTGATGATTGACGCTCCTCGCGGCAATCATCGCCAGGAGGACATCGATGAGCCGCTGGAGCGTGTCGATGCGGAGGTGACTGGCGTGCGTTTTGAAGTGCCGGGTGAGTGCGGTAGCCTGCTGGGCAGCGGATTCTGTTGATTTCACACTCCCAGGAGACCGCAAACAGTTGCCCCCATCAAGCTTGATGGGGGCAACTGTTTGTTTTTGCCGTCTGGGACAGCATCGAACTGAAGTTGTCACCTACTGAGGTCCCGTTCTATTTTTCAAAGGACATTGTTGACTACGACGCAGTTAGTGGACACGCCCGACATTTCCCCATCCTCCTCAACTCGACTTCTGCTCAGTCTGACGGGCTTTTTTCCGATGCTCCGACCTCTACCCGCGCCAATCTTTCACCCCTCGCACGCACTTATTTGTCTGCTCTCGGCGCACCCGACCCCGACTCTAGCCCCGAAGCGGCGGCGCTGATTTGGCATCACGCTTTGGCGGTGGGCTTCAGCGCGGCGTACCTGACCGAGAACGCGGCGGGTGTGGCGGCAGACTGGCCGCGTATTCCGCTACCTGCCACGCTGGAGGCTTTGCAGGCGTCGGCGCGGCTGGGGGCGCGGGTGGCGGAGTTGCTGGACAATCCGCACGCGGCAACGGCCCCCGAACTGGGCGCGGTGGGGCGGCTGAAAAAGGTGGACGCGGCGGCAGCGGCGGCGCAGGGCTACGAGGTGCGGGCGGGCTGGGGCAACTTGCAGCGCGGCAGTGTCGTGATGCCGGGGCGCGGGCGCGTGGCCGAGCGGGCGGCGTCGGACTTGCCGAGCGAGTTGGGCGGGCGCGTGCTGGACGTGTCGCTCAATGACGGCTGGGTCTGGGAAAACGTGCCGCTGAGCGTGTGGGAATACACCATCGGCGGCTATCAGGTGGTCAAGAAATGGCTCAGTTACCGCGAATTTGGGGTGCTGGGGCGTGCGCTGTCGCTGGACGAGGCCCGCGAGGTGAGCCGCATGGCCCGCAGGCTGGCCGAACTGGTGCGGCTGGGGCCGGAACTGGACGCGAACTATGCGCGGGTGCGTGGGGAGGTGTGGCAGGCTGAGCCATAGGCTGAAGGGGGAATTCCCTTACCCCGGCCACTCCGTCACCGCATCCCCACCTTGCGGCCACTGCACAGCTAACGCTCGCCTCTCCCCGTCCAGCCACAGCTCACGCACCGGCACCACGCCCACGCCACTGCCGCAAATCCAGGCGCGGGAGATGTGGGGCAGTTCGGCCAACATCACGGGGCGCTCGGTAAAGCCCTTGCCTGCCAGATAATGCGCCCGCGTGATGCTCGGCAGGCCCCCTGCTGGCACGACCAGTTCGCCGCCGAGCTCCAGCAGCGGCGCAGTGCGGCTGCCGTCGGCCAGGGTGCCTGCCAGCCGCAGCCAGCCCTCAAATGCGCCCGCTGCCTGCGCTTCGGCTCCAGCCAGGCGGTAGGGCAGGTAGTTGCCGGTCTTGTGCGCGGCCAGCTGGGGGTGAACTTCCCAGCCGGTCAGCAGCACGTCTATGCCAGCCGTCGGCTTCGGCCCCGGCGTGAGCGGCGCGTGGCTCCAGTACAGCCCATCTGCGGTGAGGGTCAGCCGCAAGAGGCCCCAGGGCAGCGGCTTCAGCGCAGGCGGCTCCGGCTGGCCGGGGTCAGGCAGGCCCAGCAGCGCCGCCGTAGCCGAGAGCCGCGCCAGATGCTGCGGCCACAGCAGCGGCTGCCCGTGTCGGGTGCGAATGGTAGTAAAGGTAGATGCGCCGTGCAACGTGGCGGGGTGAAGAAGGGCGGTGGGAAGTGGCCTAAGCTCCAGCATGGCTGACTGCGGCATTCAGGCGCAGACGCTCCAGCTCTGCATCAGGTGCGATTTCGCGCAGGAGCCGCTCTAGTTCATCTCCCGCCGCCTCCAGTTCCTCCCAAGTCACCGGGGGCAGTGCGTCAAAGAGGAAATATGCATCTGTCGTCGTTTCGGTGAGGCGGGTGCGGGTGCCCTGCCGCCAGTTCCAGGCGCGGCAGGTGACGCCCTGCCCGTCGGCCCAAACCACTTCGCCTGCGGGTGGATGGTCGGTGAAGGCTGTGCCGTCTTTGTTCGTCTCGAACGGTTCGCTGCCATCAGCGACTTTCAGGGTGACAGGCGCTGTGACATGCTCCAAATCCTCGCCGCCGCAGGGCACGGCAAACCGCACACTGACGGCGTTGTAAGCGTCGGTGAGTCGGTTGATGGCGGGCAGTTCGCCGCCTTTCAACACGCGGGCAATCAGGGCTTCTGCCGAATTGGGCATCTTTTTGGGCTTGACACCAAAAGAGCGGAATGCTTCGTGCCACGCCTGAAAATGCGGATGCTGTGCGGGAGGCAGGTCAGCAAACTGAGCGCGGGCGTGCGCTTCGGCTTCGCCAAGCCAGCCCCGGCTCCGCTCATCGCTGGGGCCGTTGGTCAGGCCCTTTGCCACCAGGACAAGGCCCTTGTACCCGGGAAAACGGGACTGAATGTCGGGGCTGATGTGAAGCAGGTCGCTCATTTCTGCGCCTTACCTTGTTGTCCGGAGCCTGTCCAGCCGGGAGAAGCGGTGTCGTTTTTCGCGGGCCAGCGCTCGGCAGGGACGGGGAGAGGGCTGAGTTTGCCCGTCACTTTGTGCGGCGTAATCGCGTAAACCACTGTGCCGCCTATCCTCGGAAAAGAATCCTGCTCGCGGCCCCATGAATCGGCGGGCGCGTATTTGTCCATGAAGGCCGTGTAGAAGCGAATCTGCTCCGCTTCATCTTCCACAATGCGGATGTGTCCAAACACCACGGCTGAGACATAAGCCACTGAGGTATCACACTCAATATGGCCGTAAGGGTAGACCTCGCCCGCTTCGTCCACCTCAAAGCAGACTTTGTCATAGTGGCGCACATTGGTCAGAAAGTGGCCAGCGTAGCGGGCGGTATGCAGATAAATTTGACCATCCATCCACACGAACAGGTTCGGCACGGCGTAGGGGTAGCCATCCGCGCCGATGGTGGCCGTGCGTCCGCAAAAGGCGCGGCTCAGCAGGGCTGACGTGTCTGCCTCGTTCATGGCCTTGTCTTGACGTTTGAGCTGCCCAGTGGGGGGTTCTTTCATTTTTGGATTCTACTCAGGTTGGCTCGCTGCTGCACTCAGCGCCAGCCAGTTGCCCAGCAGCACCCGCCCATACGGACTTAGCACGCTTTCGGGATGAAACTGCACCGCCCAGGCGGGGGCTCCGGGCACGTCCAGTGCCTGCACCACGCCGCCTTGCCCATTCACGCTGCCGCTTCTGGCCGTAATCAGCACTTCGTCTAAGCCCTCCACCACCAGCGAGTGATAGCGCCCGAACTCCGCGCCCTGCGGAATGCCGGCCCACAGGCCCGTGCCCGTGTGGGTCATCGCTTCGGGGCGGCCATGCACCGGCTGCCCGCGCACCACCCGCCCGCCCAGCACCTCGCCCAGCGCCTGATGGCCCAGGCACACGCCCAGCAGCGGCACGCGCTGTTCCAGGCACTGCCGGGTCAGGTCCAGGGTGCAGCCGCTGGTCTGCGGGGTGCCGGGGCCGGGGCCGACCAGCACGGCGTCGGGTCGCAGCGCCAGCAGGTCGGCAGCGTCCTCATCCTGGCTGCGGACCTCTACGGCTGCGCCCAGCGCCAGCAGGTCGTGGCGCAGGTTGTGGGTGAAGGAATCGCGGTTGTCCAGCAGCAGCACCCGCAGCGGCGTTTGCGTGGGCGCGGCGGGGGGCCGCCAGTCCTGGCCGTGTACTGGGGGCGCGGGCGGCTGTGCGGGACGGCCCGGCACTCCGGCCAGCACGTTCAGCAGCGCCTGGGCCTTGTGAACCGTTTCCTCGGCTTCGGCGGCGGGGTCCGAATCAATCACGCTGCCGCCTCCCGCCCGAACGGTGACGCTCCAGCCTGCACCCTCACGCCGAAAATCTGCTGTACGGATCAGGATGCTAAAGTCCGCTCCTGCCCCGCAAATCCGCCCCACGCTGCCGGTGTACCAGCGCCGGGGGCCGGGTTCCAGTGCGGCAATGGCGTCCATCACCCGCTCTTTGGGTGCGCCCGTGATGGTGCCGCCGGGAAAGTTGGCCGCCAGCAGCCCGCGCACGGTGAGGCCCTCTACCGGCCCGGCCACCACTTCCGACACCAGGTGCATCACGTGGCTGTAGCGCTCGACCAGCATCAGGTCCGGCACCCGCACCGTGCCGGGGGCGGCCACGCGGCCCAGGTCGTGCCGCACAAGGTCCACCAGCATGGTGTGTTCGGCCCGCTCCTTGGGCGAGGCGCGCAGCTCGGCTTCCAGAGCGGCGTCTTCTGCGGGCGTGTCGCCGCGCCGCCGGGTGCCCGCAATGGGCCGCGCCGAAATCTGCCCGCGTCCCCGTGCCCCTGCGGCGTCCCAGTAGACCAGCCGCTCTGGGCTGCACGACACCACGGTGCTGTCCACCGTTTCCAGGTAGGCCATAAACGGGCTGGGATTCAGCTCACGCAGCCGCAGGTAGGCGTCCAGCGGGTCGCCCATCGCCTCCGCGCAGACCCCCCGCGAGAGGTTCACCTGATATACTTCGCCTGCCCGAATCAGCTCCTGAATGGCCCGCACGCCCGCCACGTAATCTAGGTCGTCGGCGCTCAGCTGGCCCAGGCGCAGCGGTTCCAGCGCAGCCGGTTCGTTGCCCAGCAGCGCTGACCAGTCCAGATGTGGTTCGCCGACCACAGCGAGCGTGCCTGCTTCCCGGTCCCACACCAGCCCCGACGGATACCAGCCCCACCAGCCGCCGCTCTCCTGGGGTGGATGCGTGCTGAGGCCGAACGACTGCGCCGCTTCGTAATGCAGCCCGCCCAGCCACGCCGGGAACATGCCGCCGCCTCCAGGCCGCTCTGGCAGTTCGCTCTGGGTACGCACTGGAGCCGCGCTGAGAAAGGAATACCGCCCGTACGCCGTCAGCGGCCCTGCCGATTCCAGCAGGGCCAGGTGCGGCCAGCCCAGGGACCGCGCCCGCAGCAGGACTTCGGCAGGAGAGAGCGGCGGCAAAGCAGGCATGGGGGACAGTGTAAATGGTGGATGGGAGATGGGGCAGCAAGCAGATGACACAAAGCGGATGATTGGCTGGGGGAAGTCGGTTCCTGAAGCCTCTGGCCTTTTGCCTTCTGCTCCTCGCGCTTAATCCCGTATTTCCCGTACGGTTTAGGGGGTATACTCAGCGCATGTGGGTGTCCACCAAAGCACAGTACGGGCTGCGCGCCCTGATCGAAATCGGGCGCGGCGGCGGAACGCCTGGCGAGGGCCGGGCTGTACCGCTCAAGGACGTGGCTGAGCGCCAGGACCTCAGCCAGCATTATCTGGAGCAGATCGCCTCTAACCTGCGCCGCGCCGGATTTATCAAAAGCGTGCGCGGCGCTTATGGTGGCTACCGGCTGGCCCGCCCCGCCGACCAGATTTCTGCCTACGACGTGGTCACGGCGCTGGAAGGCAGCATCGCCCCGGTGGAATGTGTCGAGGAAAATCATGTCTGTGACGGCAAACATGTCTGCGGCACCCTGGACCTGTGGCAGCGGGTGGACCAGGCCCTGCGCGACGTGCTGGGCAGCACCACCCTGGCCGATCTGATTGAAGACAGCCAGCGCCAGGAGCATGCCCGGCTGCTGCAACTCGGCCCATTGCCGCCGGTTCCCGCCGAATCAGTGGGCCATTCCTGACCCCTGCAAGGTGAGAGGGCGGCTTTCTCCGTGTGGAGGGCCGCCCTCTTTTTTTCGTTACCGTCTTACTGCCCTTTGGCCGCTGTGCTGGGGCCTCAGCGGTTCCAGTTGGGCGGGCGCTTTTCCATAAAGGCCTGCACCCCTTCGCGGAAGTCGGCGCTTTCGCCAGCCTGCTGCTGCAACTCGGCTTCCAGGGTCAGCGAGTCGCTCAGGGTGCCGGTCAGGGCCGCATTCAGCGCCCGCTTGGTCAGGGCCAGGGCCAGCGCGGGCCGGGCGGCGAAGGTCTCGGCGTAAGCCTGGGCCTGCTGCGCGAAAGTGTCCGCCCCGAAGACCTGCTGGCACAGTCCCAGTTCCAGGGCTTGCTGGGCGCTCAGTTTCTCGGCCAGACTCATCAGCTCAAAGGCGCGGCCAAAGCCCACCAGGCGCGGCAAAAACCAGGTGCTGCCCGCGTCCGGAATCAGGGCAATGTTGGAGAAAATCTGCACCCACTGCGCGTCTTCGCTGCTGACCCGCAGGTCGCAGGCCAGGGCCAGGCTGGCTCCGGCTCCGGCAGCGACGCCATTTACGGCGGCAATCACAGGCTTGTCCATCTCGCGGATGGCTTCAATCACGGGGCGGTAGTGCCGCTCCAGGTGACCGTGCAGGTCCAGCCCCTGGCCCTGGAGCAGCGGCCCGGCCACTTCGGTCAGGTCTTGCCCGGCACAGAAGCCCCGGCCCTCGCCGGTCAGGACGACGGCGCGCACAGCGGGGTCGTTGGCCGCGTCCTGGAGGGCGGTCAGCAGTTGCCCCGCCAGGGCGGCGGTCAGGGCATTGAGACGGTCAGGGTTGTTCAGGCTAAGGGTTCGCACCCCGGCCTGGTCGCGGGTCAGCACCAATTGGGTCATGCGCCTAGCCTAGCGCCCGGCCCCCTACAATGGGCCGCATGACCCAGCGGACCCCGCCCGCCCCGACTGCCCTGGCTCTGGATGTCAGCAAGCGCTCTATCGGTTTTGCCGTCAGTCAGGGCCGGTTGGCCTTCGGACGCGGCAGTGTGCTCAGAAAGCGGCTGCCGCTGGACCTCAAGGCCGTTCGGCTGAGGGTAGAGGAAACCGGCGCAGAGGTGCTGGTGCTGGGGCTGCCGCTGCGAACCGATGGTGCCCGCAGCCCCGCCGCTGACCGGGTGCGGGCTTTTGGGCGCATCCTGACCGAGCAAGGCTACCGGGTGGACTATCAAGACGAGCGCTTCACCACGCAGCGGGCGCGGGCTCTGGGCGCTGAGGACCTCGACGAAGCGGCGGCGGTGCAGATTCTGGAACTGTGGCTGGCCCGCGTGAGCCAGCAGGAGACTCAGCGGCCCGCCCCCCGCGAGACCTGAGCGCTGCTACCACTTGCACGGCGCTGGCCCGGCGCAGGGCTACACCTGTAACCGGCTATGCCATAATTAATTCCCCTTCATAACCTACACACTTGACATTCTTTCCCCCCTTCAAGGAGGCCACCCATGACCGCCACGTCCCCTTTTGCCAGCTCTATCCAGGGCACCATGATGGATGTCCAGCTGACCATTCCCGCCATTTTGGAGCGTGCCCGCACCTATTTCCCAGAGCGTGAGGTGGTCAGTCTGCTGCCCGCTGGCCGCGATGAGCAGGGCAATCCCGTGCCTGCCACGCACCGCACCACCTACGGCGAGGTGACCGAGCGGGCGCGCCGGTTGGCCGGGGGTCTGAGTGCCCTGGGCCTGGGGCGGGGTGACCGGGTCGCCACCCTGGGCGTGAACTCTTTTAGGCACCTCGAAGCTTATCTGGGCATTCCCAGCGGCGGCTTCGTGCTGCACACGGTCAATATTCGGCTGCACCCCCAGCAGATCGCCTGGATTCTGAACGATGCAGGCAGCCGCGTGCTGATGATCGAGAACCTCTTTGCGGCGATGATTCCGGCCATCTTGGAGCACTGCCCAAAGATCGAAACCATCCTGGTGATGGGGCCGGTGCCTCAGCCGGTAGACCACCCCAGGGTCCATGACTACGACCGCTGGGTCATGGACCAAGCCCCGCTGGAGCGCTACCCCGAGATTGACGAGCGCGAGGCTGCTGGCATGTGCTACACCTCCGGCACCACCGGGCAGCCCAAGGCCGTGGTGTACACCCACCGCTCTACCGTGCTGCACTCTTTCAGTATCGCCAGCAAGGACGGCCTGAATATGTCCGAGCGCGACCGCATTCTGCCGGTGGTGCCCATGTTTCACGTCAACGCCTGGGGGATTCCCTACGCGGCCACCATGTTTGGGGCGTCGCAGGTGTATTCGGGCATGTTCAACGATGGCCCGAACCTCGCCCGGCTGATGCAGGCCGAGGGCGTTACCGCCAGCGCGGGTGTGCCCACCATCTGGCTGGGGCTGCTGGCCGAGTTGGACCGCGCGGCAGAAGCCGGAGAACCCTACGACCTCAGCCCGCAGGAGCGCGTGATCATCGGCGGGGCTGCCGCACCCGAAAGCATGATTCGCGCGTTTCAGGAGCGCCATAACCTGAACGTGATTCACGCCTGGGGCATGACCGAAACCCACCCGCTGGGCACTGCCAGCAACATGCCTCCCGGCCTGGACCCGCGCAGCGACGCAGGCTACGCGCTGCGGGCCACCCAGGGCCGCGCCGTGCCACTGGTGGACCTGATGCTGCTCTCCGAGGACGGCCAGAAGGTGCCGCACGACGGCCAAACGATGGGCCGCTTGCTGGTGCGTGGTCCCTGGGTCACCAACTCGTACTACGGCGGGGCAGGCGAGGGCGCGTTTGTGGAGGTGGACGGCCTGCGCTGGTTTGACACCGGTGACATCTCCACTATTAATCCGCAGGGCTACATGACCATTCAGGACCGCGCCAAGGACCTGGTCAAGTCGGGCGGCGAGTGGATCAGTTCGGTTGAGCTGGAAAATGCCCTGATGGGCCACCCCGCCGTGGCGCTGGCCGCTGTGATTGCCCGCCATGACCCCAAGTGGGACGAGCGCCCGCTGTCCCTGGTGCAGCTGCGCCCCGGTGCGCAGGCGACCCACGCCGAGCTGACCGAATTTATTCAGGAGCGCTTTCCCAAATGGTGGTTGCCCGACGACACGGTCTTTCTTGAGCAGTTGCCGCTGGGTGCGACCGGCAAGGTGCTCAAGCGCGAACTGCGGGACGAGCACGGAGGCTTTGGAGCTTAGCCACTGCCCGGCCAGGGGTAGATACTCTAGAGGGTGGGAAGGCCAGGGGCTTTCCCGCTTCCTTTTTTCTGCGGCTGGCTTCTGCGTTGGCTGTCCCTTGTGCACAGGCAGGCTGGGCCTAGGAGGCCAGGAAGCCCCTACAATCGGGCCTATGCCTGCCCGCACCGATGGCCGTCAAGTCACATTGATTCCGCCTGCTGGAGCCGCTGCCCTGATCGGCGACCCCACCGACTGGGACCGCCGCCCGGCCTGGCCGGTGCAGCCGGGCGAGCCGGTGACGCTGACCCTGCCGCGCGGTGCCTGGCTGGAATATGCCTGGCTGGACGCGCAGGGCCAGCTGTTCCCTGACCCCGAAGGCCTGCCCACCGTCAATCCCTGGTTCAGCGCCGCCCGCGCCGTGCAGGTGGGCGAGTGGGCCGAGCATCCGCTGTGGCAGGGAGCAGCTCCTGAACTGGGCACCGTACACCGCCTGGCCTGGGAGGGGAAGGTGTTCGCCGGTCGGCGGCGGGCCACGCTGTACCTGCCGCGCAGCTACCGATCAGGGCAAGCGCTGCCGCTGTACTACGTGCAGGACGGCGTGGCCTTTTACCGCATCGGGCGGCTGGCCGAGGCGATGGAGCGGGCTGTGGCTGCCGGTCAGGCCCAGCCCGCCGCGTTTGTGTTCGTGGAGCCGAACGACCGCAACGCCGAGTACTACCTGAACGCCGACTACCTGCCGTTCCTGCGGGATGAAGTCATGCCCCGCGTAGAAGGCGACCTGACCGAGTGGGGCGTGCCCGTGCAGGTCAGCGAACGCGGCCTGTGGGGAGCCAGCCTGGGCGGGCTGGCTTCGCTGTACTTGGGCAGTGGGCACCCGGAGCTATTCAGCCGGGTGGTCAGCCACAGCGGGGCCCTTATTGCCCGGCCCGGTGCACAAGCGCCGGAGGGCAAAGTGGACGTGTTGGAAGCGGGCGAGTGGCTACGTGAGCGGCTGGAAGCGGGCCCGCCCCGGCATCTGCGGGTCAGTCTGGACACGGGGCTGCTGGAGTGGCTCACCGCGCCCAACCGCCGCATGGCCGCCGCCCTGGCCGACGGCGGCGTAGAACACAGCTACCGCGAGTTCCCCGGCGGGCACAACTGGGTCACTTGGCGGCAAGCCCTGACCTGGGCGCTGCTGGACCAGCTCGGCGGGTAAAGGGCGGCTAGCATGAGTGCAGGATGAAGCGCTCATCAACCTGCCTGCTCCGGCTGGCACACTGGACCCTATGCGACCTTTGGCCCAAGGAACTTTGCTGCTTAGTCTTGCGCTTGGACTCACCGTGCCTGCGGCCCAGGCGGAAGTGATTGCCTACACTGACGCCCAGGCCCAGACCGTCAGCCAGACGCTGCTGCACCGCACGGCGGGCGACTGGCAGGCCGGCACGCTCAACTCGCTGCGGCTGGACGGCGACGCGCTGGTGGCTCAGGGTGAGCGCGGCATGTACACCAGCCCGGAGCTGCCTGTGGCTCCCTTTGACGAACTGGTGCCCAGCTGGAACGTGCAGACCCCCAGCGGCTACGCGGTGCTCAAGGTCCGTGTCCGGCTGGCCTCGGGCTGGACCGATTGGTATTCCTTTGGGCGCTGGAGCCGCAGCGATGACCGCTATTCGCTCAAAGCCCAGAAGGATGCTCACGGTGAAGTGCTGACCGACACACTGCGCCTCAAGGGCAAGGCAACAGCGGTGCAGTATCACCTGTCGCTGATTGGCGAAGGCACCCGCGCCCGGCTGGTGGCTCTGAACACCACCGACCGCGCTCAGCGGGCCAAGTCGGGGGTGCAGGCCGGCAATCCGGCCCTCTGGAACCGCGTCATCAATGTGCCGCAGCGTTCGCAGATGCTGTACCCAGACGGCGGAGAAGTCTGGTGCAGCCCCACCAGCGTGAGCATGATTTTGGCGCATCTGGGCACCGACGTGACGGTGCCTGCGGCGGCCAAAGGCACCTATGACCGCGTGTACGAGGGCACCGGCAACTGGGCCTTTAACGCTGCCTATGCTGGTGAGCTCGGCTACAGCGCCTATATCACCCGTCTGCCCAGCCTGGCTGCCGCTGAAGAGTTCATTGCGCGGGGGCAGCCGCTGGCGGTCAGCCTGGGCTGGGGCCGGGGCGAACTGAGCGGCGCGCCGCTGCCCAGCAGCACGGGGCACTTGATGGTGCTGGTGGGATTTGACGCGCAGGGCAACCCGGTGCTGAACGACCCTGCTGCGCCCAGCAACGCTGGCGTGCGCCGCACCTATCCCCGCGCCCAGTTCGAGCGGCTCTGGCTGGGGCACAGCGGGGGGCTGAGCTACGTAATTGAGAAGGGCTGATTGTGGCCCTGACGCTTAAACAACTCCGCTCGGCGCTGGAACACATGGACGCACCCGAACTCCGCGCTGTGGTGGAGGACCTCTACAAAGCCAGTATAGACAACAAGCGTCTGCTGACCGCCAAGCTAAACGGCGACATTTCTGACCTGCGGGGCAAATTGTCGCAGGAGCTAGAAAAAGCTTTCAGAACATCGGGTCGCCTCCCATCAATGAAAGTGGGCGGCGCAAAAAAGGCGCTGACGGCTTTTGTCAAAGTGGCCAGCCCGGTAGAGGCGCTGGACGCTGAGCTGGCTTACGTGGAAGCGGGCGTGGCTTGCTTGAATACCTACGGCGACTGGCCCGAAAACAACTACACCAGCATGGAAAAAGTCTTTGAGGCTGCTCTGGCCCGTGCTGAGCAGTTGCCCTCAGACCAAATTCCTTATGAGCGCCTGGACACCTTGGTAGAAAATGCAGACGGCTTTGGCTACGGCTTTTCCGACCAATTGTCTTGGCTGTATGACGAATTCCTGGCACGCATGGAAAGGGGCGACTAAGCCTTCGCCGCGTGCCTCTGCCTCTGTTGTGCTACTCGAACTCCACCACCACGCCTGCGCTATCGGCCTGAGCGCGGGCAGCCAGCAAGCGGGCCTGCGCGGCGGGCAGCAGCGAGCGCAGCGGGTTGTCCCACAGGGCGCGGGCCAGCTTGGAAGCGCGGCGCACGCGCACCGTCTCGCCGGGCTGGGCCAGTGCAGCGGCGGCCAGCAGCGCCTGAGCCGAGGGAGGGAGCGGGTCCAGCGGGTCCAGCGGCACCTCGGCGCTCACGCGCTCGCCGGGGCGGCGCAGAGCCACGCGGGCCAGCTGGCTGCCTTCGCGCAGGTCCAGGTTGACCTCGGCCCAGGGTCCGGACAGGGGGCCACTGTGCTGGCCCAGCCGCGCTGCGTTTGCCAGGTCGTGGGCGGCGCGCATGTGGCGGCGGGTGCGCGGCACGTACGACAGCCGCAGAGCGATGTTCCGCGTCAGGGCCAAGTCCAGCACTTCATCACGCACCGGCCACAGGCTGGCCGGCCCTTTGCCCTTGCCGATGGCGTGGAGCACCGCCCAGTTGTCGGAATAGATGCTCAGCGGCTGCCCGGCTGGGGCGCTGCGCACCGCTTCGAGCACCGCCCGCATCTCGGCGGCGTTGTTGTCGGGGGCCTGAAGCTGACCGCCGATGCGCCGGGGCAACTCGCCCCCATCCAGCAGCACCAGCCCCCAGCCGCCCTGACCGCGTTCGGCCTCTTCCTCACGCCAGCTGGCGTCCACGTAGGCGTGATTCATGCATTGCAGTATGTCATTCTGATTTCATGACCAACAGCGGTGAATTAGATGTTCTGGCCCTGTACCGCGAGGCCGGAGCGTTTCATGAAGGCCACTTTTTGCTCGCCTCAGGCCGCCACTCGCCCAAATTTCTGCAAAGCACCACGCTGACCCAGTATCCGCAGTACACGGCGCAGCTGGCGGCAGGGCTGGCGGCGCGGCTGCGGGAGCGCGGCATCCAGGCCAACTTGACCGTCGGCCCCGCGATGGGCGGTGTGGTCCCGGCCTACGAAGTGGCGCGGGCCCTGGGCGTGCGCTCCATCTTTGCCGAAAAAGACGGCCAGGGCGGCATGAAAATCCGCGAAGCCTTCAGCCTCGAAGCGGGCGAACCCTTCATTGCCATCGAGGATGTGCTGACCACCGGCGGCAGTGTGATGAAAGCGGTCCAGGCCGCCGAAGCAGCGGGCGGAAAGTGTGCTGCTATTGCCTGCATTATTGACCGCCGCAGCCCGGAGGTAGACGCGCAGGAGCTGAACGGCTACCCCCTGGTGGCGCTGACCCGCGTTCACTTCGACACCTACGCCCCGGACGAAGTGCCAGAGTGGCTGGCGGCGATTCCCTTGCAGGAGATTTGAAGCGCAGCAGAGACAAGGCGGGAGGACGGGGGGCTGATTTGCCCCTGCATTCTGCCGCCGCAGAGGACTGCTCTAGAATGCCGCTCATGAAGCGTATCGAAGCCAACCTGATTGCCGCAGACCTCAAATTCGCCATTGTCAGCACCCGCTGGAACCACTTCATCGTGGACCGGCTGGTGGAGGGGGCCGAGCTGGCCTTCGTGCAGCATGGCGGCAACACGGACAACCTGGACCATTACCTGGCCCCCGGCTCTTACGAGGTGCCGCTGATTGCCCGCCGCCTGGCCGAAAGTGGCCGGTACGACGCCGTGGTATGCCTGGGCGCGGTGATCAAGGGCGACACCGACCACTACGACTTCGTGGCGGGCGGCGCGGCCAACGGCATCCTGAACACCAGCCTGCATACTGGCGTGCCGGTGGCTTTTGGCGTGCTGACCACCGATACCGTTGAGCAGGCCATGAACCGCGCTGGCATCAAGGCAGGCAACAAAGGGGCCGAAGCCGTGCTGGCGATGGTGGAAACGGTGAACCTGCTGCGGCAGGTGAAATCGGCGACTGACCGCTAAAGAGGAAGCCATCCTCTGCAGAGCGGCAATGGGTCTCAGTGGGTTCGTTTTATGGGGCCATCACCTTCCAGCCGCCGCTTCATCTCAGCCGAGATGGCATATCAATCCTTCCAATAAGTTGGCTGTGTCATAGCCGAGACCAATAAGAACTCAGGCATACTGCCCTCTGTGAAGCGCTACGGTATCCGCGTCAACCTGGAACAGTTCCTCCATCAGCTATTTCAGGTTTTGCTGGTCGGGCTGACCCTGGGCATGACGCGCACGGTGGTGCCCGCGCTGGCTGAGACGGAGTTTGGTGTACCTGCTGGCTCGTTTCTGCTGCTGAGTACGTTTGTTGTGGCGTTCGGCGTAGTCAAGGGGCTGATGAATTTTTTCGCAGGTCGCCTCTCGGAGCGAGTGGGGCGGCGGCCAGTATTGCTGTACGGCTGGCTGCTCGCGCTCCCTATTCCACTGCTGCTGTGGTGGGCACCGGGTTGGGGATAGGTGGTGCTGGCAACGGTGCTGCTGGGCGTGCAGCAGGGCCTTACCTGGTCCATGACACAGACCTCCCAGCTGGACCTCACCCGACCCGACCAGCGCGGGGTGACCATCGGGCTCAATGAGTTTGCTGGCTACGCAGGTGTGGCGCTGGGCGGCCTGGGAACGGCTTATCTGGCGGGAGGGATGGATCCTCGGCAGGCCCTGTTGCTGTTCGGGTTGACTGTGGCAGCACTTGCCCTTCTGGATCTTCGGAGGGTGCAGGACACCTTGCCCTGGGCGCAGCAGGAAGCGGCCAGGCAGGGAGGCGGTGAAAGTGGCTCACTGGGCACCCGTCAGGTCTTCTGGCGGATGTCGTGGGGGGACCGCCGCCTGGCGGCGCTGAGCCAGGCCGGATTGGTAGAGAAGTTTGTGGACGCGCTGGTGTGGGTGTTTTATCCCGTGTTTCTGTACGGCGCGGGCCTCAGCCTGCCGGAAGTGGGCTGGGTGACAGGGGTATACGGTGTGGTCTGGGGTGTTTCGCAGCTGCTGACCGGTCGACTCTCTGACCGGGTGGGGCGGCAGTGGCCCAACGTACTGGGCATGTGGGTTTGCGGCTTGGGCGTAGCGCTGATGCTGCTGGGCACGGGCCTGGCCTGGTGGAGCTTTGCGGCAGCCGTCTCGGGACTGGGCATGGCGCTGCTTTACCCCAACCTCTCAGCCGCAGTGGCGGACCTCGCCCACCCAAGCTGGCGCGGGTCTGCCATTGGGATTTACCGGTTCTGGCGTGACCTGGGCTACAGCGTAGGAGCGCTGGGCCTGGGGCTGACCGCCTCAGTGACTGGGCAGCTGGCTCCGGCGTTCTGGTTTGTCGCTGGAGCCATGTTCCTGTCTGGTCTGGTGCTGCTCGTGTGGGGAGAGGAGAGTCACCCTCGCCTGCGGGCGGCGTCGGGAGAGTAGCCTGGTACGCCTACTGCGTGGCCCTCAACGCCCGCACAAATCGCTGCCGCCCGGCCAGATCAGGGTGGACCTCAGCAAGCCAGCCCTGACCCGCCAATTCGGCGGCGAAGTCGGTGGCATTACGTCCATCCAGCTCCAGCCACAGCACGCCGCCGGGGGTCAGCGCTCCTGCGGCCTGGGCAGCCAGTCGCCGCGCCAGGGTTAGTCCGTCGGTGCCGCCATACAGTGCCAGCGCCGGGTCATGGTCCACCTCTGGGTCTAGCGTTCCGGTGTCGCTATCTGGCAGATATGGTGGGTTGCTCAGTATCAAGTCAAAGGCTTGACCGGCCACAGGTTCAAGTAAGTTGCCCTGCGCGAATGCCACATTCAGGCCATTGAGCGCTGCATTCTCGGCAGCCAGGGCCAACGCCTGGGCACTGAGGTCGGTGGCAGTGACCCGGCTGCCGGGCCGCGCCGCTTTCCAGCCCAGCGCCAGCGCCCCGCTGCCGGTGCCGATGTCGGCCACCTCTGCCGCCTGGCTCGCAGCCGGGTCGCTCAGCGCCAAGTGCAGCAGCCACTCGGTTTCGGGCCGGGGAATCAGGGCGCGGGGGTCACACCTGAGCCGCACGCCGCCCCAGTCCACTGCGTCCAGCAGGTATTGCAGCGGTTCGCGGGACAGCCGCCGGGCCAGCAGACGGTCCAGTCGGGCGCTGTCAGTGCTGGACAGCGGCTCATGTGCGCGCAGCAACCGCTCAGTGCGGCTTAGACCAGTCACCTCGGCCAGTAGGGCTTCGGCGTCGCTGCGTGGCGAGGTCACTCCGGCGGCGTCCAGCTGCGCGGCAGCCTGGGTCTGCCACTCACGCAGGCTGAGCGCTGCCGCGTGCCCGGTAGGGTTAGGGGGCCGGGGCAGGTTTGACCACCAGGCGCCGGCCACTGCCTTCGCCTACCGACTGCGTGACCACATGCGGATTGTCCTTGAGGGTCATGTGAATCACGCGCCGGTCTGCGGGGTTCATCGGCTGGAAGGTGTGGTGCTCGCCGGAGCTGGCCACCGTCTCGGCCACCCGGCTGGCGATCTGTTGCAGCATCTGGAAGTGGCGGCTGCGGTAGCCGCCCACATCCACCCGTACCCGCAGATGTTCGCTGCCCTGCACGTGTTTGGCGACTGCGGCGTAGGCCAGGGTATCAAGCGCCTCGATCACGTGCCCTTCGCGGCCAATCAGGCGGCCTACATTCTCGCCACTGATTTCGCCCTCCAGGTGGTCGCCGTCGCGGGTGACGCGCACCGTCAGACCGGGGTCAAAGCGGCGGGCCACGCCACGCAGGAAGTGTTCCAGGACGGTTTGGGGGTCCTGGGCACCGGAGGGGAAGCCAGGCTGCACCTTACCGGGCACTCCAAAGTCGGGCTGCGGCACCAGAGCACCCGGCGCAGCAGCCGGAGCAGAGAGAAGGTTGGGAGAAGAGGTGTCGTCGTCAGCGTCACTGATACCCAACCCCGCCAGGTAATCGTCGAGGTCCTTTGGGTCATGCATGGCCGCAGTCTAGTGCATGGGACAGCGGGATGGAGGTCTTTGCTCGCCAGCAAAGGGGGCGCAAAACGCCCCACAGGACGGAGCATGGCGGGTATTCGGACTTGCCCAGCTGCGCCCGCCTTGCTCTTTTCCTGACCATATTCCCGCCGCAGTGGCTCAGGCGCTACCCTGGGGGCATGGCAAACCTCAGCTCCTCGACCATCATGCTGACCGGGGCCGGAACCCCGATTGCAACCGCTATCGCGCAGGAACTGGAAGATGCCGGCGCGCAGCTGGTGCTGGTCGGACAGGGTGAAGACCTCGCCCGCGCCGCCGACCGCTTCCCGGCCACCGAAGTGTTTGATTTGGACCTCAGCGACGCCGCCAGCGTGGACCGCCTGCGCAGCATCGAAGTTGACGCGCTGGTGCATACCGGCGGCATGTTCAGCCCCCAGCCTGCGCTAGATGCCGCACCCGCCGACTATGAACGGCTGTTCGCCGCCAACATGCAAAGCCTCTTTCATGCCATTCAGGGAGCGCTGCCCCACATGCTGGAACAGGAGGACGGTGTGATTGTGGCGGTCAGCGCTCCCCGTGAGTCGCGCGGCGAGGGCGCAGCGCTTTACCAGGCCAGCCGCGCCGCCATGACCAGCTACGTGCACAGCCTGCACGCCGAGCTCAAGGGCCGGGGCATTCTGGGCTGCGTGGTGCACCCGATGGGCCCGATTGACACGCTGGAACTGCGCGAGGCCGGCTACGAGTGGGAAGAACTGATTGACGCCCGTGGCCTGGCCAAGACGGTGGCCCACGCCCTGACTCGTCCGGCGCGGGCGCATATCACCGAGCTGAAGGTGTATCCGCAGAAGTAAACTTGCTCCCGCGAGCAGGGGCGAGTGGCACATTGCTCCCGCGAGCAAAGCGAATATCAACCACGGGCCGTCCCGTGGTTGTTTTCGTCAGATGGACAGCCAAGAGCAAAGGGCAGAGAGCCGGAAACTTGAGCTTTCTGCCCTTCTTGGCGCGGAGCCTCCACGCCTCAGTGTCCGCCGAAGTGCCCCAGCATCGGCACATTGGGCCGCCACTCGGGCCGGGCCACCACTTCACCGAACAGGTCGTACTCGTCGCTGTCCTCAATGCGGGCCTGCACAATGTCGCCCACCTTGATCTGCCCCGCGAACTCGCCCGCGTACAGGTACACTTGCCCGTCAATGCCGGGGGCGTCGCCTTTGGTGCGCCCGATCAGGCGGGTGCCGGGGGCGTCGCCCTGCTCCAAGTCGGCGGGGTCATCGTTGTATTCGTCAATGATCACCTCCATCACGCGGCCTACCTTCTGGGCCAGGCGGGCGGCGCTGATGCGCTGCGCCACCGCCATAAAGCGGGCCAGACGCTCTTCCTTCACCGCTTCGGGCACCGCACCGGGCAGGGCGTTGGCGTCGGCTTCGGGCACTTCGGAGTAGGTAAAGGCGCCCACCCGGTCCAGTTGCGCGGCTTCGAGGAAGTCCAGCAGCTCCTGAAAATCGGCCTCGGTTTCGCCGGGAAAGCCCACGATAAAGGTGGAGCGGATGGTCAGCTCGGGGCAAATCTCGCGCCAGCGGCGGATGGTGTCCAGCTGCTTGCCTGCTCCGGGGCGGCGCATGGCTCTGAGTATTTTGGGGCTGGCGTGCTGCAAGGGCACGTCCAAGTAGGGCAGGATTTTGCCCTGGGCCATCAGCTCCACGATGCGGTCTACATGCGGGTAGGGGTACACGTAGTGCATCCGCACCCAAGCGCCGAGCTCGCCCAGCCGCTCGGCCAGGTCGGTGAGGTGAGCGCGGACCTGCTCGCCCTGGAATTCGCTTTCGCGGTAGCGGATGTCCACGCCGTAGGCGCTGGTATCCTGCGCGATGACCACCAGTTCCTTGGTGCCGCCCGCCACCAGCCGGAACGCCTCGTACAGCACCGAGCCAGCGTCACGCGACACTTGCAGGCCGCGCAGCTTGGGGATGATGCAAAAAGCGCAGGTGTGGTTGCAGCCCTCGGCCACCTTGACATAGGCGTAGTGGCGTGGGGTCAGGCGCACGCTGGGCGCGAACACATCGCCGTGACGGGTGTTCTCGCGCTCCGGCAGGGCTGCGGCGGGGCGCATGCCGGGAGCCGCCACGGGCAGCAGTCCAGTAAAAGTGCCCTGGTCCACGGGCAGCAGCTCACGCACATGGCCCATCACGTCATCCACTGCCTCGCTGCCGGTGATGGCCGAGACTTTGGGATGGCGCTCCATGATTTTTTCGGGACGCTCGCCCAGGCAGCCGGTCACGATGACTTTGCCGGTGGCGTCCAGCGCTTCCCCGATGGCCGCCAGCGATTCCTCAACAGCCGGGGTGATAAAGCCGCAGGTGTTGACAATCACGGCCTGCGCGTCTGCGTAGCTGGGGGCCACTTCGTAGCCTTCGGCGCGCAGCTGGGTCAGGATACGTTCGCTGTCCACCAGGGCTTTGGGACAGCCCAGGCTGATAAAGCCCACGCGGGGGGCAGCGGCGGTGGGTTCGGCTGAGGGGAGGGTCTGGGTCATGGAACTCCTTGGGGCAGAGAAAAAAAGCAAAGAGAAGAAGGCAAAAGGCACGGAGCAGAGCGGCCAGAGCATGGCATGTCCTCCGGCCAAATAGAGGTGCTCCAGCATAGGCGGCTGCGGCCCAGCCCGTCTGGGCACCGCCAGACAATGCACCGCTGTCACCGGGGTCAGGTATGAGCTGACCCAGCATAAGCAGGCAATAAAAAACCCGCTCGCCTTGCTAGAAGGTTCCGAGCGGTTATGTTCACTACTCTAGCGCGGTATGCAGTATTCGTCAAGGGGATGCAGGGGACGCAGGCCGAAAGTGCGGAAAGGAGGCAGGAAGAAGGGCATTCCGCTGGTTTAACCCTCCTGCAAGCGCTCCTTTTGCTGTTCATCAGCTCTAATACAGCCGCTCCAGCACCCCGTCGGCCATGCTGAAGCTGTTGGCTTCGCTCGGGAACTGCCGGGCGCGCACGTCGGCGGCGTAGGCGCTCAGACCTTCGCGGCTGAGTTGGCCCACTTCGGCGTAGCGGCGGACCATCTTCATCACCGGGCCTTCGTACACGCCCAGAATGTCGTGGTAGACCAGTACCTGGCCGTCACACCCCACCCCAGCCCCAATGCCGATGGTGGGAATCTGCACCCGCTCGGTAATCAGTGCCGCCAGCGCGGCGGGAATGGCTTCCAGCACCACGCTGAAGGCCCCGGCTTCTGCCAGCGCGGCTGCTCCGTCCAGTGCCAACCGCGCCGAGGCTTCGTCCTTGCCCTGTACCTTCAGCCCGCCCTGCGCGGTGGCGGTCTGCGGCAGCAGGCCCACGTGGCCCATGACCGGAATGCCGGCTGCGGTGAGACGCTGCACGCAAGCAAGTTCATTGGGCGTAGCGCCTTCCAGTTTGACCGCGTCGGCTCCTGCTTCCTGCACCAGCGTCACGGCGGCACGTATGGCTTCTTCAGGCCCCAGCTGATAGGTGCCGAACGGCAGGTCCACCACCATGAAGGTCTGCGGCGCACCCCGGCGCACGGCGCGGGCGTGGTGCAGCATGTCGCCGAGCGTGACCTGCGCGGTGCTTTCGTAGCCCAGCACCACGTTGCCTAAGCTATCGCCCACCAGAATCAGGTCCACGCCGGCCCCCTCGGCGTGCCGGGCCTGGGCATGGTCATAGGCCGTGACCATCACCAGGGGGGCAGCTGGGCTCATCAGCTGCGGCAGGCTCAGTTTCTTGCGGGGGGACGCGTCGCTCATAGCTCAGAAGGTAGCACCGCGGCTGCCTGTGGGCCGCCCAGCGCGGCCAGCAGCGCCCACAGGCCACCGCTGAAATCCTCCAGGCGCGGCCAGGTGGGCGGAAACGGCTGCGAGGCAGTCACCTCGTTGGGCACCACCACCACCTGCACGCCAGCAGCCACGGCGGCAGTGGCCCCGTTGAGGCTGTCTTCCACCGCCAGGCACTGTTCGGGGCGGAGGCTCAGGCGCTGTACTGCCAGGGCGTATAGCTCCGGGTCGGGCTTGACGCGGGCCACGTCGTCCTTGGTGCAGAGCGTCTCGAAGCGGTCCAGCAGGCCATGCTGACCCAGCCAGTCGGTCACCCAGTCGCGGCCCGAACTGGTGACCAGGGCCAGGCGCAGCCCGGCAGCCTGGGCTTCATCCAGCAGGGCCACCACGCCGGGGCGCAGGTCTTGCCCGCGCAGTTCTTCCAGCAGGCCCCGGTGCAGGTCGCCGCCCACCCGCTCGCGGTCTGCCTGCACCTCCTGCGGCAGTCCGGCCCAGGGGTCGAACGCGCCCCAGGTGCCGATACCGCGCTGCCAGTCGCTAAGGCTCAGTTCGCGCCCGTGCGAGCTGTACAGTCGCTGCCAGTGCCGGAACTCGGTGGTTTCGGTGTCCATGATGGTGCCGTCGAAATCGAACAGCAGGGCCTGGATGCCGAAGTTCGCAGGGGAAGAGTGGGTCATGGGTTCAGTCTAGAGTGAGCAGGCTATAGCGGGCTGCCTGGAGACGGCAGGCTGACCAGCAAGCCCTACACTGCGGCTATGCTCAAAATCCTGCTCAGCTGCCTCGCGCTCGTGCTGCCGAGCCTCGCCTTGGCTCAGGTGGCGGCTGGTGTGCGTGTTTCGTGTGCGCCCGCCACCGACTGCTGGGGAGGGACCAATCAGGCCATGCTCCCAGCACGAGATGTGGCGCTGCCTCTAGCTACGCCCAAGCTTCAGCCACAGGCTTCTACTTCTGCATTGCTGCGCGCTGAGCCGCCGGCAAGGGTTGAAGCGGTGAGGGGTCAATCCCTCACGCTATCGGTGCCGCTTCAGAATCTGACCGCCAAAGCCGCTGAAGTGATTTGGGGTCCTTCCAGCTACGATTACGAGCTGCTGAACGCGGCAGGCCAGTCCATACCTTTTACTGGGGGCCGCCTGTTTCCGGCGGTGGCTTACCTGACGCGCTGCCCGGCGCAGGCCCTTTGTCAGCCTGCCTTTCAGTTGAATATTCCCTTTGACCAGGCGAGCTGGGGAACGCTGCGGCCTGGCGACTACACGCTCAGAGTAGCCCTACATGACTTTTGGATGGACAAGCAGACGCACGACCTGGGCACGCTTGACATCACGCTGACTCTTCGCTGACCCCACCCCATTCAGCGCGGCACCATCACTACGGCATTGGGAATGTCGCGGCTCCAGGCCGGGTTCAGGTAGCCGCCCAGGTCGGCGTAGCCTCCGCTCAGGTACACGGCGCTGCTGCCACCGCTGTCCATCCGCACGGCGTCGCTCAGGCCAGCGGTGCGCAGGGCGACCAACAACTGCTCCGGCGTGCCGCGCTCCAGGTAAGCAAATGTAGGCCAGCCGCCGAGCAGACCAAAAGCGGTCTGGTGGGTGGCCCGCCAAATGCTGCCGGCAGTGTCGAAGCCCTCGCGCTGTGGATTCAGCACGCTCTGGCCGCCGCGCAGCAGCAGGGGACCAGCGCTCAGGGCGTCCTCACTGCTTGGCCAGGGGGCGTCGCTGGCATTCCATTCCAGCCGCAGACTGAGGGGCGCGCCCGCCGTACGGGGCAGCGCCGGAAAGCGGGCCGGATCAAAGGTGAGATGCAGGTTGCCCGGCTGGGTGGTCACTGTGCCGCTCTGCGCGGTCAGCACCTGGTCAGTGCCGGGGCGAACGGTCAGCGTGACCAGCCCGGCAGCGCCCACCGTGCGCCCGTCACCGGCCCAGGCGGTCAGCAGCTCTGGACGGGGCAGTGGCGTCATCTGGTTGACCAGCAGACGCTGGCCGCCCACCTCGGCCACGTAGCGCGGCGCAGGGTAGCCCAGCAGCACCTCGCCTGCCGGAGTAAAGCCCAGTGTGGCCCGCTTTTGCAGGCTGCCGATCCGCATGACCCCGCCCTGCGCGACCAAGTCCACCGGCTTGCCGCTCTGCATATCGAAGTATCCGCCGTTGATACCGGCCACGCCGCCTGCCGAGCGCACCAGCGCGGCCAGGCCCGTGCGCTGTCCCCAGGGCGCACTGACCACGCGGGGCCGGTAACGGCTGGGGTCAAAGCTGAGCAGGCTGAGGCCGCCTTGCTGGCGGTAGCGCACGCCCTGGGGCAGCAGCTCTGTGGCCACTGGCGGGGTCTGGCTGCGGTCACGGTAGACCACGGTGTCCAGCACGATGCGGGTAGGATTTTGCAGGGTAAAGATGCGAGTTTGCCCGCCGCCGGTCAGCAGGTCCAGCTGGCTGCCGCTGCCCGCTGGCGTGACCAGCAGCACTGCGCCGCCATCCAGAATCTCCGAGCGGGCGGCGGAGCGGGTGTAGGGCAGCGACAGGGATACCGCGCCCCCACGCTGCTGCACCTGATAAAAGGCTTCGCCGCTGCCCTGGAGTTCCAGCACCGTGCGCTGAAGCTCCACCGTGCGCTGACGGCTGACGCTCTGGCGCACGCTGGAGAGTGTATGGGTGGCGGTGCTTGCCGCCCCTGGGTTTTGGCCTGGTGCGCTGGCCGGGCTGGGCGGAAGCGTACCTGCCGGAACAGCGCGTGGGGCGGCCACTTCCACGGCCTGCGGGGTCACGCTGAGCGGCACTCCCAGCGCCCGCAGAATATCCAGGCCCACGTACAGGCTTTGGCCGACCTGTTCGGGCGCCGGCAGGGCCGCGCCCGCTGCAAAGCCCACCGCCTGCCAGCCGCGCCCCGGTGCCCAGCGCAGTTCGCGTCCGCCGTACAGCAGCCGTAGGTCCTTTGGGTCGTTGCGGACCGCCACACCCAGGCGGGGCAAGGTCCAGACCGCCAGCCCTTCGCCGCTGCTCAGCTCACGGCTGCTCAGCGCCGCACTCTGCACCTCGCCGCCTACGCTGAGTGGACGGGCCTGCGCAGCGGGCCAGGCCAGCAGAGACACAGAAACAACAAACAGCAGTCGGCGGGCAGCAGGGCGCATCATCGCGGGCAGTGTAACGTGAGCGTCCGGGAGCAGGATGAACAGCCGACGGCCCACAATGTGAACGAGGTCGCAGGTGAGGGTGCCAGTGTGGCAAACTGTGACCTATGACCCCTGGTGCATTCGCGGCCCTGCCTTCACAGGCCCTGGACCAATTGCGTGCTGTGGCCCGCACGGGTCGCTGGGGAAGGGGCGGCTTGCTGTTTCATCCTGAAGACCCCGCCGAGACTCTTTATCTGCTGACTCGCGGCAGCGTGCGGCTGTACAGCCTGGGTGCCGGGGCCCGCGAGGTCACGCTGGTGGTGCATCTGGAAGGTGAGCTGGTGGGCGTGCAGGCCCTGCGCCCTGGGCAGACCTATGACCGCTACGCCGAGTGCGCCGACGACACCGAAGCGCTGATGTTTAGCCGTGAAACGCTGGAGCGGGTCCTGCGGGATTCGCCTGAAATCGCGCAGGCCCTGACCGAACAAATCGTCTCCCAGACCGCATCCTTGCAGGGGCGGCTGGCGGGCTTGGTCTTTCATGAGGTGTCGCAGCGCCTGGCCCTCACGCTGCTGGACTTTGCTGATCGCCAGGGCGACTGGGACGGCGAACAGCCGTTTGCGCTCCAGGACCGGCTCTCGCATCAGGAGCTGGCGCACATCGTGGGCAGCACCCGCGAGACGATTACCAAGCTGCTAGGCGAGTTTCGCAACCGGGGCCTGCTGGACCTCGGTTACCGCCGCATCGTGCTGACTGACCGTGAGGGCCTGCTGGAAGCCGGGCGCGAGCCACTGCGCTAAAGGTGGTCTGACGTACCGTGCGCAGGCGTCCAGCTCCGCAGATGTAAGCAGAGCCAGGAGGCGGGGAGGCTCCTGGACCTGACGGCTGCCCAGGCTGTGGATGAGCTTCACATTCTGGAGATGGGAGGCTGTGGCCTAAGCGCCTGCCGCAGATTGTCTCCAGATTCGGGGGTCAAGCCCCGCCGGTGGGTTAGCCTATGGGCGTGTCCGACGCTACACCGCCCGACTGTTCCGCTTCCTCCGCTGCTGGTCCTGGGGCTGAGCTGCATGGCCTGAGTGTGGCCGCCGCCTACCGCCGGGGTGCGCTGCATCACTTTTTCGCGCAGGCACGTTCACAGGGCACGCCGCGCGAGTGGCTGCAGGAATGGAGAGACGCAGGCGGGGCAAGTAGCAGGCTGGACGCCGAGCAGCGGACCGCTCTGGTCGCAGCTCTGCGGGAGTATCACGCACATCTGGGCCTGCTGACCCCAGCCACAACGGCGGCGCTGGACGCCCTGGCCCACCCGGCGGCGCGGGTAGTGGTGGCGGGGCAACAGGCCGGGCTGCTCACCGGCCCCGCTTACGCAGTCCACAAAGCTGCTGACGCCGCGCTGCTGGCCCGCGAACTGGGCACCGAAGACGCCCCTGTGGTGGGTGTGTTCTGGATTGCCAGCCAGGACCACGACGCTGAGGAAGTCGCCTGGGTTAGCCTGCTGGACCTTGAAGAGCGGCTGTGGCGCGAGGTGGTGGACCTGCCCGGCGGCAGTCCGGTAGGCCGTGTGCCCTGGCAGCCGGAGTGGACGGCGGCGCTGCGCCAACTTCTGGCCGACGTTGCTGCCCCCGAGCCGCACCGCCGCGCTGTGATGAACCGGTTGGACGCTGCCACGCAGCCCCTGGCTGACGGCGGCGTGCCAGGCTGGGCCGACGTGTTTGCCCGGCTGATGCACGGTCTGCTAGGCGGGGCAGGGCTGGTGCTGCTGGACCCGCTGTTCCCGGCGCTGGCCCGCCTGATGGCCCCCACCATCGCCCGCGAGTTGGGGCGTCCGCTGGAAGGCCCGGCCCGCATCGAGGCGGCAGCTGAGCGCCTCAGCGCCCTGGGTCTGACCCCGCAGCTGCGCCGTCCAGCCGGGGCGACCAATCTGTTTTTGGAAGGAGAAGACGGTGGGCGGCGGTTGCTGCGTTTCAGCGGTGACACCTTCAGCACCGATGATGGCCGTGAGTACAGCCTCACCGAACTGCTGGATGTGCTGGAGCGTGACCCCAGCCGCATCACCCCAGCGGCGGGCCTGCGACCAGTCGTGCAAGACGCCTTGCTGCCCAACCTGGCCCTGATTCTGGGCGACGGCGAAATCGCGTATCTCGCACAGCTGGGCGGCGTCTACGAGCTCCACGGCGTGAGGCAACCTGTGGTATGGCCGCGCCTGAGCGTGACTTGGCTGGAGCCGAATGTGGCCCGCTTGCTGCGCCGCCTGGGGGCGACTGCCGCCGGGGTGCAGGCAGACCCTGCGGGCGTGCTGGGCCGCTCGCTGGCTGCTGAGCGCAGCATCAGCGCTGTGAGCCAGGAGCGGTTGGCTGCTTTGGCAGGCGAGTGGGCCGCGCTGAGTACAGAGCTGGCCGCACTTGACCCCACGCTGGAGCGGGGCAGCGAACGTGCCCGCCAGTACACCGAGCGTCACTTTGCTGCACTTCAGCAGCGGGCGATGGCTGCCCTGGCGCGTCAAGAAGATACCCGCAGCGGCCAGCTTTCCCGCCTGAGCCTGCATCTGCTGCCGCACAGCAAGCCGCAGGAGCGCGAGCTGAGCTTCATGACCTATCTGCTCAAACATGGCCCGGTTGTGCTTGACTTGCTGCTCTCTCAGCGCGCTGGCGCACAGGCCGAAGTGGAGATTCCCTAGAGCCATTGACTAGAGCCGTTGACTAGAGCCATTGACAAGAAGCGCTACCGCTTTCCCGCAAGCCAAAGGTTGAGGAGGGTACAAGGGCTCCGGCCAGAGACTGAAAGGGGAGTGCCCCAGCTTAGTTGACCTGTCCGGCCAGCAGCTCGGCCAGCTGCTCCTTGGCGCGGTACACGCGGCTTTTGGCGGTGCCCAGCGCCACGCCCTGAATCTGGGCAATTTCCTCGTAGGGGAGGTCTTCCATGAAGCGCAGCACCACGGCCTCGCGGTAATCCTCCGGCAAACTCATCAGCGCACGCTGCACCCGGTCCTGGGCATCGCTGCTTTCGGCGGCCTGTACCGGTGTGCGGGCGTCACTGGCCACCTCGAATCCGATTTCTTCGTGGGCCTGCTCCAGGCTGAAGCGGGCGTGCTGCTTGCGGCGGTGAGACTCAATCTGGGTGTTGCGCGCTACCGTATAGAGCCACGGCAAAAAGCGTTGCCCCGCCTGAAAGGTCCCAAAAGACCGCCAGGCACGGTAAAACACTTCCTGCGTGAGGTCCAGAGCATTGTCGCTGTTGCCCTCCAGGCGGTACAGATAGCCATAGATTCGGCCCTCGTGCTCCTGAATCAGCTGGAACCAGGCTTGCTCGTCGCCTGCCAGCAGCAGGGCGTGCTGCTCGGCACCGATGACGTCGGCGGGTGCGTCAGCAGGCACATCGGCGGGCGGGGAAGCCGGGACATCCATTGTCTTTTAGGTTACTCTATCGGCCCCCGACTTGCCGTCAGGCACTACCGCGCAGGGCCAGACGTGGCGTCAACAGCTGAACCTGCTGCGCCTGGGCTGCTGCGCCCTCTTGCCGCTCGCGGATGCGGCCCAGCAGCAATTCGGTGCTGCGCTGCGCCATCTCTTCCAGCGGCTGATGCACGGTGGTCAGGCCCACCAGTGCCGCTTGGGGGTGGTCCCCATATCCAATGATCTTGAGGTCACCTCCAACCGGGCGGCCCCGCACCTGCGCCTCGGCCATCAGCGCCACGGCCAGTTGGTCGCCGTAGGTCATCACGGTGGCCCGCTGAGGCAAGCGGTCCAGCAGCTCGCCGGCCACCCGGTGCAGGTGGTCGTGCGGGTCTATCTCAATGTGCTGCATGATCTGCCGCCCCGCACTTTCTACCCCCTCGGCAAAGCCTTTGCGGGCGGTTTGGCGCTCGTGTGGCACCTGCTGGCCGCGCAGCCAGACCCCCACGATTTCGCCGGGCAGGGTGGCGGCATACTCGCCAGCAATCTGCCCCCCGTAGTGGTTGTCAACGGCCACGTAGTCAAGGTCCTGCACCGCTGTGCCCACCCGTACGGCGGGCTGACCGTGTTCCTGGGTGCTCCAACTGCGGTAGGCCGCGTCATCGCACAGCAGCAGCCCCTGCGCCAGAGTGCTGGGATGGCCCGGTTGTGCCAGTTGTGCGGCCCGCTCCGGGGTGCCCAGGGCGAACGCCATCAGCCCAAAGTCCTGCCCACTGAGCGCCGCCTCGATGCCCTGAATCACCCGGCTCTGCCAAATGGAATGCAGGTCTGCGGTCACCACGCCGATGAGGGGGTGCTCGCTGGGCAGCGTACGCCGGGCCTGCGGGGTGGGGCGGTAGTTGAGGTCCTCAATGATGGCAAGGACCCGCTCCCGGGTTTCGCCGCGCACAGAGGGATGGTTGTTCAGCACGCGCGACACGGTGCCCACACCGACCCCCGCCGCTTTGGCCACGGTGTGAACAGTAGGCCGCCCGCTGCGCCCGCGCCCACCCCTGCCGGAGCTCACGCTTCTCTCCCGTCAAACCAGCGCTGGCGCTCACGGAAAGCCGCCTTTTGCTCGTCGGTGGTTTGCTCGGCGCAGTGCGGGCAGCTCACGCCGCGCTCAAAGCGGGGGTCGGCGCGCTCAGCGTCGCCCAGCGGCCAGCCGCACGACCAGCACATCTCGGCCTGTCCTGGCTCCAGGCCGTGGCCCACCGTGACCCGCTCGTCGAACACGAAGCACTCGCCTTCCCAGCGGCTGCGCTCCTGCGGCATTTCTTCCAAGTAGCGCAGGATGCCGCCTGCCAGGTGATACACATCCGAAAAGCCTTCTTGTAGCAGCAAGCTGGTGCTCTTTTCGCAGCGAATACCGCCCGTACAGAACATGGCGACCTTCTTGCCCGCCAGCTCGTCGCGGTGCTGCTCCAGCCAGGCCGGGAACTCGCGGAACGAGTCGGTTTGGGGGTCCAGCGCACCCTGAAAAGTTCCGGCCTGATACTCATAGCGGTTGCGGGTGTCTATCACTACCACGTCCGGGTCATCCAGCAGGGTGTTCCACTCTTCTGGGTTCAGATAATGGCCCACCAGGTTACGCGGCTTCACCTCCACGCCCAGGGTTACGATTTCCTTTTTGAGCCGCACCTTCATCCGCTTAAACGGCTGCTGCTCGGCGTGCGACTCCTTGTACTCCATATCGGTAAAGCCCAGGTCCAGGAGCAGCGTATGCAGCGCCGTGATGCTCTGGCGGCTTCCCGCCACCGTGCCATTGATGCCTTCTGGAGCCACGATCAGGGTGCCGCACAGGCCCAGGCGGGCGCACTCGGCCTGGAGCTGCGCCTGCACCGCTGCCGGGTCTTCCAGTGCGCGGAACTGATACAGGGCCGCCACCACCCAGCTTGGAGCTGGCATGGCTACATCTGGCTGACCAGCTCTAGGATGAACTGGGGCCGGGGCAGGACGTGGGTCAGAAGGGGAGTCTTCGGCAGAAAATCGGTTCATGGTGGTCTGGCTTTCTGAAAGATAGTGCGCTGCGGCCTCCCCCCGGTGGCCATCAGACTCATTGTGTCGGTGCAGTCTGACAGGCTTCTTTTTGACTTCTTGATGGATGTCTTGGGGCCGAATGCTCAGCACTGCGCTCTGACTTCACCATAGCAGCGCTGCGCTCCTTCTTCTGGGCTTTCTCCGTGCGGGGGCCCAGAGCGCCCTGTCCGGTGGGCACCGCAGGTGCTCTGGGTGGGGGCTACACTGGAGCGCGTGACTCTGCTGCTGCGTGCCCAGGACCTGCGTCTCAGTATCGCGGAGCGTGACCTGCTGGCGGGCGTGTCTCTGGACCTGAGAAGTGGTGAGCGCGTGGCCCTGCTGGGCCGCAATGGAGCGGGCAAAACCACTCTGCTAGAGCTGCTCAGCGGCGTGCGCCGGGCCGACAGCGGCGAGCTGTGGCGTGCGCCGGGGCTGCGGCTGGCGGCACTTGACCAGCACCACACCTTCGCGCCGGGCGTCCGGGTAGGCGACCTGCTGACGGCGGCCCATCCTTACCGCGTCCTGGAAACCGAGGCGCAGACCCTCACGGCCCAGCTGGACGACGCAGAAGCCCTGGACCGCTGGAGCGAGGTGCAGGCTCAGTTGGAGCAGGTGCAGGCGGCGGCCTGGCCCGCCCGGCTGGGCCGAATGCTGGCGGCGCTGGGGCTACGGGACGTGCCGGGGCTGGACACGCGAGAAGCGGCCACCTTGTCGGGCGGTGAGCGCACCCGGCTGGCGCTTGCACTGACGCTGGCCCGCGAACCGGACCTGCTGCTGCTGGACGAGCCCACCAATCACCTTGATATCCGTATGCGTGAGTGGCTGGAAGGTTACCTGCGCTCGTTTGGCGGCGGGGTGCTGCTCACCAGCCATGACCGCGACTTTCTGGATGCAGTGGCGGAGCGCTCCCTGTGGCTGGCGGCAGGGGAGCTGACCGAATACGCCGGTGGCTACAGCCGGGCGCGGGCGCAGCGCGACCTGGAACGCCGGAGCCTGCGCCGGGAAGCCCACTTGCAGGGGCGCGAGGCAGGGCGGCTCGCAGCGGCGGCGGGGCAGCTGGACCGCTGGGGCCGGCGTTCCTCGGCCATGCGTTCGCGGGTGGGGCGGGTGGCTGTGCCCGAAGCACCCTTGCCTGAGCGGCAACTGCGGATGCGGCTGCTGGCAGGCGACAGCCGCGCCCGGCTGCTGGCCTGGGGCGAACACCTCAGCGTGACTTTTCCTGGCGGCGGCGGTGGCCGCACCGTGCTGCGCGGCGCTCGGTTTCGGCTACGTCAGGGGGACCGGGTGGCCCTGCTTGGGGCCAACGGCACCGGCAAATCCACCCTGCTGCGGCTGCTGGCCGGAGAACAGCGGCCTGATCCTGGCCCGCTTGAGCCGGTGCTGCGGCTGGCGGGCGGCGTGACCCTGGCCTATCTGGACCAGACCTGGCACGGCCTGACGCCGGGGCGCGGCCTATACGCCCAGTTCGAGGAACGCTTCGGGGACGCGGCAGCGGCGCTGCTGGGGGCGGCTGGATTCGGGGCCGCCCACTGGGAGCAGACCCCCGAACAGCTGTCGGGCGGCGAGCGCTCACGGGCGGGTCTGGCGCTGGTCAGTGCGCTGCGCTCAGACCTGTTGCTGCTGGACGAACCGACCAACCACCTCGACATAGAAGCCTTGCAGGCGCTGGAAGGAGCCGTACAGGCTTATGGCGGCGCACTTGTTATCGTGACGCATGACCGCCGCTTTGCGCGTGAGGTGGCGACCCGGCTGTGGGTCGTTGAGGACGCAGAGCTGCGTGAGGTGTCCGGCTGGGGGCGCAGCGATTATGCGGACCCGGCCCGCGCGCTTCAGGGCGATCCGCCGCCGCCGCTGCCCGCCCCAAGTGCCCCGCAGCGGATGTTCCGGCTAGAACGGTCACTGCTGGACTTGCACGCCGAACTGGACACCCCCTGGCGACTGACGGGCCGCGAGGAAGCCCGGCTGCGCGCTGAAGCGGCGCAGGCCCAGGCCGAGCTGTACGCCACGTACGCCGAGGTGTACGGCCAGGAGGTCTGGGACGATGAAGTGCCCGAGCCGCCCCTGCGCGTGCGTGCGGTACGTTTTGAAATGGGCGGCATGTTCTGGGCTGCGCATCAGCCAGAGTGTCCACACTTGGCCTGGGATGGGCACACCCTGCGCGCCTCTGGGCCGTTGCCCGCACATTTTGGAGAGCCGCTGCTGGGCGGAGCGCTGCGAATTCTGTTCGAGCGCTGGAATGTGGGCCGTGCTGGCCTGGGGGAAGGCGGGCCGCTGCTCAGCCGCCGCGAGTGGTTTGAGCGCCTGGGCGCTGCTCCAGGCCGCCGCTCTTAAGAACCTGGCTCACCTTTGCCCGTATACTTGCCGTTATGAGTGAAGTGATCAGGGGCCGCATCGGCCAAGAAGGCGAAGGGTTTGGTGTTCGCTGCGAGATTCAGGAAGACAAGATTGTGGGCCGCGCGGGCAGCCGCCTGCATGGCAAGCCGATTGAACTGGAAATCACCGAAACCGGCGTGCAGGGCAAAGTCGGCGACCAGAACATCACTGTGGCGCTGGAAGGCGGCGAGCTGCGCGGCACCATCGGTGACCAGAAGCTGACCCTGCGCGGCGTAGACCGCGTGACTGGCCGCTTTGGTGAGCCGATCATCGGCTGGGACATCGCTGCTCAGCAGACCGGCGACCACCTCGAAGGCCGCTTGGGCAGTACCGTGCTGGGCCGCCCCTTCAGCATGGAACTGGCCGGCGCACCCGGCTGGGTGGGCGTGCTGGTGGCTGTGGTCGCCTTCTACGCCCTGGAACCGCGCGCCAGCGCCAAAGCTGGCTGAGGGTCAATTTCTGCAAGGCTGGGCCGCTCTAGGGTGGCCCAGTTTTTTCGTATGGCAAACAGATGACTAGGGGTAGAGATGGCTTCGTGTTGGAGCTTCTCTCGGAAGTTTGCGGCGGTTCAGCAGGGTCAACCAGACCAGGCAAGCCAACCAGCCCAGGAGAGGAAGAAAGAACGCCACACCACTTAGAGCATTTGACATAATAAGAGGATGAAACGTGTTGGGGCGGCTGGGTATGGGAATGACTTGCG
>NZ_BNAL01000029.1 GCF_014653275.1 Deinococcus piscis | reverse complement strand
TGCGGGTGACTGCGGCCAATATTCAAGATCGGTCAGGGGGCTTTCCCCTGCTTGAACAGACTTACAATCGGTTCCCACGTATTCGGCATGTGTGGGCAGATGCGGGCTATACGGGACAGTTAGTCCGTTGGGCCAGAGAGACGCTGGGTTGGACGATGGACATTGTCAAAGGAGTGGTTGGACAACGAGGGTTCGTTGTCCAACCATGTCGCTGGGTTGTCGAACGGAGTTTGGCTTGGCTGACCCGTTCTAGACGCTTATCGAGGGACTATGAAATATTGCCACAGACCACTGAAGCCTGGTTTTACTTGGCGAATATTCGACTCATGTTGCGACGACTGGAGCGGTCTGTTTGAACCTTTTCAAACACGCTCTCAGACTTTCAGACCCTCTAATAAGCAGCCCCGCTACTCTGCAGCGATGTCCCGCAATTTCTCCACCCGCTCGGCCAGTTCGGGCCGTTCCAGCGCCCGCAGGCCCTTGGCAGTGCGGCCCAGGCCCGCGCCGTCAATGCGCCCTGCGTTCCAACCAGCAATCAGCATGGCGCAGCCCTGAAGCACCTCGCTGACCTGCTCTTTGTGGAACATGGCGGCCAGGTTCCCAGCCTGCGCGGGCTGGGTCTGCTGCACCTGTGCCTGCACGTCCAGCACCACCTGCATAAAAATCTGGTCCAGGCGGGCGCGGTCATCGGGGCTGATGGAGTGGTCGGTATAGGTCATGTGCAGAGTGTAAACGAGCCCCGGCAGGCCAGGTGGGGACTTGCGGTGGCGTAAACAAAGCCTCTGCGCCCCTCCCATAGCTGCTGCTTGCCCCCGTGACACAATGTAGGGATGACCAGTATGAATCCCGACCTTCCAAGTGACACCCGCGCCGGGTTTGTGGCGATTGTGGGCAAGCCCAACGTGGGCAAGTCCACGCTGCTCAATGCTTTTTTGAACACCAAAGTGGCCCCCACCAGCCACCGCCCGCAGACTACCCGCCGGGGTGTGCGCGGGATTTTCAGCGATGACAAGCACCAGGTCGTGTTTGTGGATACGCCTGGTGTCCACAAGCCCAAGGACGCCCTGGGCAAGTACATGAACAACGAAGTGTCCACCGCGCTGTCGGACATTGACGCGATGATCTGGGTGGTGGACCTGCGCCACCCGCCCACCGACGAGGACCGCCTGGTCGCCCGCCAGATTCGTGATCTGCCCAAGCCGCTGTTTCTGGTGGGCAACAAGCAGGACGCCGCCAAGTATCCCGAAGAAGCCATCGGGCTGTATGAAGCGCTGCTCGAAGGCCGTGAGGCCGACACCACTGTGACCAGCCTCAGCGCCCAGAAGAACGATGCCAAGCTGACGGCGCTGCGGCAGCAGATTGTGGACATCCTGCCGGAAAACCCCTTTTTCTTCCCGCTGGGCAGCGCTTCGGATCAGAGCCGCGAGCACTGGGCCGCCGAAATCGTGCGCGAGCAGGCCATGATGAAGCTGCGCGACGAACTGCCCTATGCCGTGGCGACCCGCGTGACCCGCTGGACCGAGCGCGACGACGGCTTGCAGCGTATCGAGGCCGAGATTGTGGTGGAAAAGGTCGCCCACAAGGGCATGGTGATCGGCTCGGGCGGCAAGCAGCTGCGCGAAATCGGCACGGCGGCCCGCAAGCAGCTGGAAACTCTGCTGAACGCCAAGGTTTTCCTGGGCCTGGAAGTGGTAGTGATTCCTGGCTGGCGCGAAGACCCTGAAGCCCTGCGCGAACTGGGCTACGAGTAAGCGGCCTGGGGCCTGGGGTCGCTCGGTCCCGTCTCCATTGGGGCGGGTCCAGCGCGGCACCCAATACGGCCTCCCCTCAAGCATTGGACGTGCCTGGGTGCTGCGCCTCTTGGAGTCGTTGCTCTGCCCGTGGTCCCCAGTTTTCTCGTTCACATCCTGAGCGATTTCACGGCCTTTTGCTCTCTATCTGAAAAGCTCCGCTCCTGCCTAGAGAACGCTGGAGTGGAGCTCTTGCTGGCGGGGTGGCGTAAGTTCCAGACCCGGAAACCCAGCGTAGCTCGCTCCGGCAAAGTACAGCCCGTCTGCGGCCACGTTGACCCCCGCTTGCCGCCGGTCCGCGCTGGCCAGAATTCCGGCCACCGCTCCTGGCTCCAGGCGGCCCTGGCCCACCGCCAGCAGTGTCCCCACCAGGCCGCGCACCATGTGGCGCAGGAAGCTCTCCCCAACCACTTCCAGTGTGACCCGCTGGCCGTAAGGCAGGGGAGATGTGGACACGTGCAGCCGCTGCAACTCGCGCACAGTCTGGCGGTCCTCCTTGGTGGCGAAGGCCGCAAAGTCGTGCAGGCCCGTCAGGTGGGACGCGGCGGCATTCATCGCGGCGATATCCAGCTCACTGCGCACCCACAGGGAGCGGCCTTCTTCCAGAGGATGGCGGGCTGGGGCATTCAGAATCTGGTACAGGTAGCGCCGCTGCGTGCAGGAAAACCGGGCATGAAACCCCTGCGGCGCGGGCTGGGCATGCAGTACGGCCACCGTGCGCGGGAGTTGCCGGGCCAGCGCCAGGGCCAGCCGCTCCGGGGGGATGCGGGGAGCGTGCAGGTCCACGTGGGCGGGCATGTTCAGTGCGTGGACCCCGGCATCCGTGCGCCCCGCCGCCACGGGGCGGGCCGCCTCTAGCCCCAGCTGCCCCAGCGCGTCCCAGAGGGTGTCCTGTACGCTGGGGGCATTGGGCTGACTCTGCCAGCCGCCGTAAGCGCTGCCGTCCCAGGCCAACGTCAGCAGCACGCGGCTCCAGTCCTGCGGCGGGGCGTAGTGCAGCGGGCGCGGCGCGGCTGGGTCCAGGGGCGGCGTGGGCAGGGCACAGGCGGGCAACTCGGTCATGCCTGCCCAGGCTAGCGCGTAGGCTGGTGGCATGACGTCCTCAGCCGAATGGCTTCACTTTGCAGAGCAGCGCGGCGACCTGGCCGCAGTGCAGGCCCTGGCGCATGCCTGGGCGGGCCAGCCTGGCTTCCTGGGGGCCGAGGTGCTGCACAGTCCAGCGCAGGCCAGGGACAGTGGCGAGCTGTACCTGTTGGTCACCCGCTGGCAAGGTGGAGTGCCTGCGCTGGACCTGCCCCCAGGCATGAACGGCTGGGCGTTCGCTGTGCTTGACTCGGTTCAGTCTGGAACGGCCAACCGGCGCTAGTCCAGCCGCAGGGGGTCGCTGGCAGGGACGCTGGTGCGTCGCAGGTCCTGAATGGCCCGCAGCACCTCTTCTTGCTGTTGGAGCGAGCGTGACCCGGCCCCCGCCAGGGCTTCCAGGCTTTCTTGCAGCATGGCTCGCACCTCACTGGCGGCGGTTTCTGCGGCTTCGCTGCCCGCAGGCAAGCGCAGGTACAGCCGCGCCGCTTCCTCACAGCGCTCGGCCAGGCCGCGCAGGCGGTAGCCTTCGGCGGTCAGGATGTCCTCTTCCGGCAGGTCGGCCACCCGTTCGCGGACCATTCGCAGGCCGGCGGCCAAGTCGTCGGGCAACTGGTCCAGCGCTGGGCGGAGCTGCGTAGAGGTGGCTGGTGTGGTCGGTACTGCCGGAGTTTGGGCAGGCGCGGGGGTTCGCCGTAAGTGGTCCGGGACATCCTGCATGCCGGGCACCAAGCTGGGGCCTTCACTGCTTTCCCGGCGTAGATGCCACAGCAATTCCTTGGTGCTGTCAGGGGGCGCACTGTCCTCGAAGTACCCCTGGCGGTAGGCTTTGACCCCATCATTCCCGAACAGGTAGCCAGACCCAAAAATCCACGCCAGGCCCAGTACCCACCAGATGTTGAAGGCGGCCACCATAACCGCGACCCACGGCACCCAGCTCCAGTCGCTCCTGCGCAGCTGCGCCAGCCAGCGCAGTGGCTCGCCGCCAAAGGCCCGCCAGCGGTCCAGCTGTGCCCAGTGGGCCGCACCGACAGGCACGCTTTCGCCCTCCCAGAGCAGATGAAGGTGCTGGCCCTGCACTTCTACCACCTCCGGAGTGCTGCTGCTCTGACTGAGCGTGTAGACGCGCTCCCCCAACTCGGCCACCGGGTAGACCTTGAGGCCCTGCCGCCCCTTGCGGTCTGCCTGGTCCGGCATCCAGATGAGCTGCACCTGTGCGCTTCTGAGGTCCACACCCAGGCTCTGCATGGCTTGCTCGAACCGGTCCAGTTCGTGCAGGGCGTAGACCTCTAGTCCCTGGCGTGCCTGGCCTACAGGATGATGGGACCGGGCGGGGACCACAGCGGACGGGACTTGGAGGGGCTGGGTTAACTCTGTATTCGCCAGTTCAGTGACAGTGGATTCCGTGCTGAATCCGCCCTGCGCCGTCACCGGCGGTGTGGACATCGGCTGAATGGGTGTTTCGTGGAGTACCGTGACAGGCCGGTCCGGGGTGTTGGTGCGGCCCCGTACCCTCTGCGGCGACCTGCCCTGCTTGCCTTCCCATTCATTTTTCTGCTCACTGTCCCACTCACGTTTCAGGCTATGTCCCGCCTGCGTGAGTTCGCGGCGCAGGGTTTCGGCGGCGTCCATGATGTCCTTGAATTCAGGGCTGTCTTTTTTGGGGAATCGGCGTTTCATGTGGCTCCTGCAAGTGATGCGGCGGCTTTGGCCGGGGCGGTATGTCTCGGGGGCATGTTCAGCGGGCCGGGCTGGAAAGGCAGTGGTGGGTCCCCCCATGTTGCCAGAGCAATCTGAGGAACCACAGCCGCCAAAAGGTGCAGATGAGTTGCCGGCAGGGGCTGGGCCTGTGCCCGCCCAGAGGACAGCTGCCCAGCGAGCCTGGAGCAACCTGTAGGAGGACGGCTGCGGGGGTCGTCAGCGCCCTGCATCAGCCCCCTCCCAGCAAGCGGAGCAGCCCCCACGCCGCGCCAGCCAAGGCCACCACAGTCAGGATGAGCCCTGCCGGTACCAGCCAGGGCAAGCGGCGCTGTAGCCCCTGACTGCGGGCCACGGCCTCGCGCTGCACGGGAACCGGCAGTGAGCGGGTCGCCAGGGCCAACAGCGCCGGCACAATCAGCAGGTCGTCGGCGGCCCCCAGCAGTGGTGTGAGGTCAGGGAGGAGGTCCAGGGGCAGCGCGGCGTAAGCGAGCGCCACCAGCGCCCACGCCCGTGCCTGCAGTCCCGTGCGTGGGTCGCGCAGGGCGAACAACAGCGCCAGGGCGTCACGCCAGACCAGCCGCAATTTCCTCATCAGGCCCCTATACGTGGGCTGCGGGCGCAGGGTTCCGGCCTCTGCCGTCCATCGCTCACTCCTGCCCGCTGAGCAGGGGCGGACGCGGTTGCTCTGGCCCCTGCCCCCATGATAAAATTCCCCTTCGGTTGCCCCGCATAGGTGGGGCTATACGCCTGCGCCCGATACAAGTTGGCCCTGCCCAGTGTCCGCGCCTGTGGTGAGCATCTATTGGTGAACACTTCGTTACAGGCCGAGTCAGACGGAGGGGGCACCCTGACCGAAATTCACAAGCGGACTAGGGAGCACAGCGGCAGCGCAGCAGGAGGAAGAAAGATGTTTGCAATTATCAAGAGCGGTGGTAAGCAGTACCGCGTGCAGGAAGGCGACGTCGTCCGCGTGGAGAGCCTCCAGGGCGAAGCCGGTGACAAGCTGGACTTTACCCCTGTCCTGGTGGGCGGCGAGCAAGTGGCTTTTGGCGAAGACGCTGGCAAGTACACCGTGAACGCTGAAGTGGTCGGACATGGCCGCGGCGAAAAGATTTACGTGCGCAAGTACAAGAGCGGCATCCAGTACCGCCGCCGCACCGGCCACCGCCAGAGCTACACCGCGATCCGTATCACCGGCATCAAGGCCTGATTTTTCCCTCTAAGGAGACTTTGAAATGGCACACAAAAAAGGCGTAGGTTCGTCCAAGAACGGACGCGACAGCAACCCCAAGTACCTGGGCGTGAAGAAGTTCGGCGGCGAAAAAGTGCTGGCCGGTAACATCCTGGTCCGTCAGCGCGGCACCAAGTTCAAGGCTGGCCCCAACGTGGGCATGGGCCGCGACCACACCCTGTTCGCCCTGGTGGACGGACAAGTTGTGTTTAGTGACCGTGGCGGCAAGGGCCGCTTTATCAGCGTCGAGTAAGCGCTGCGGCCCAGAATAAGTTGGGCACAGAAGAGGGGAGTCAGCTGGCATCTGCCCTGGCTCCTCTTTTGCGTCGCAGCGCCGTGGTGGTAGATGGGTGATGGATGATAGAGCCGTCCGTCCACCATCTACCATCAACTCTTGACCTCACTGAAGGGAGCAGCAAATGGCTTTTAGAGATACCCTAGAAATAGAAGTGGCCGCAGGCAACGGTGGCGACGGTGCCATGAGCTTTCACCGCGAGAAATACTTGGAAAAAGGCGGCCCCGACGGCGGTCACGGCGGGCGCGGCGGCAGCGTGATTCTGCGCGCCACCGAGGGCGTGGAGTCGCTGGAACGCATGGTCGGCAAGCGCAAGTTCAAGGCTGAAAATGGCCGCTACGGCGAGGGCCGACTGCGCCAGGGCCGTGACGGCGAAGACCTGTGGATTGACGTGCCGGTGGGCACCACTGCTTTTGACCGCGACACGGGCCGCGTGGTGGCCGACCTGACCGAGCCTGGGCAGGAAAAAGTGGTCGCCCGTGGCGGCGCGGGAGGGCGTGGCAACTCAACCTTCGTCAGCTCGACCCGGCAGGCCCCCCGCTTCGCTGAGCTGGGGATTCCCGGCCAGAAGCGGCGGCTGCGGCTGGAGCTGCGCCTGATTGCCGACGTGGGCCTGGTGGGCTACCCCAACGCGGGCAAAAGTAGTCTGCTGGCCGCACTCAGCAACGCCAAGCCCGGCATTGCTGATTATCCGTTTACGACGCTCAGCCCCAACCTGGGCGTAGTGGAGCAGCGGGGCGGCGATGAGCGCTTCACACTGGCTGACATCCCCGGCATTATTGAGGGGGCCAGCGAAGGCAAGGGCCTGGGACTGGAATTCCTGCGCCACATCAGCCGCACCCGCTTGCTGGTGTTCGTGCTGGACGTGACCGTCAACCCAGTGGAGGAACTGCGCCAGTTGATGGCCGAGCTGCGCTCCTACGACCCGCAGCTGCTGGACGCCCCGGCCCTGATTGCGCTGAATAAGGTTGAACTGGTCGAAGCAGACATCGCCCTGATGGTGGAAGACGACCTGGCCGCCGAGTTCGGCATGGCAGTGCTGCCCGTCAGCGCCAAAGAAGGCCAGGGCCTGGACGACCTGCGGGCCACCATTTTTGACCTGTTGCCCAGCCGCGAGTTGTGGGCGCAGACCCACTCGCTGGAAGTGGAAGAAGACACCGTGCGCGAAGAACCGCTGCGGATCGAGTTCCACGAGGAAGATGCCGGCGAGGGCGAAGAGAACGAGCGCATCTGGACCGTGCATGGCGGCGGCTTCGAGGACAAGCTGGTGCGCTTTGCCCGCCACATTGAGGACGCCGCCGAGTACCTGGCGAACCTGTTCAAGCGCCAGGGCCTGAACAACGCCCTCAAGCGTGCCGGTGCCCGTGAAGGCGACACGGTGGAAATCGGGACCTTCCGCTTCGAGTATTACGAGGACGAGAGCTGAGACCAGCGGTGTAGAGGGATAGTTGGCCGTCCCTCTCTCCTTGCCAGTCTCTAGAGCCTTCTCATCTGCTGCGCCTACAATGTGAGCAATGCCCAGACTGACCCGTTACATCCTGCTTGACGTACTGAAGTGGTATGTGATGGGTTTTCTGTTGTTTGTGGTACTCCAGATGACCGATGTTATCAGCCTGACGGCAGGGGCATTTCTGGACTACAACGCCACGCCGCAGCAGGCGCTGTCCACGCTGCTGTACAACTTCCCCACACTGCTGAACCGCTCGCTGGTGCTGGCGGTGCCGTTCGCAGTGCTGCTGTCGTTCGGGCGGATGCAGGGCGACAGCGAAATCAAGGCGATGTACGCGGCGGGCGTGCGTCCGCTGTCGCTGGTGTGGCCGCTGGCGCTGCCTTTTTTGCTGGTCGGCGCGCTGACTTTCTGGAACTCCGGGTGGGTGGCACCCTGGGCCAATGCCCGCTGGTACGACGCCTGGTACGACATCTACGGCATGACCCCCGAGCCGCCCACACGGGAAATGTATGCCTACTCAGAAGGGGAGACGCTGTTCTACGCCGGGCGGGTGGCCAGCGGTGAGGAGCCGCAGCAGGCCCTGCTGGCCGGTGTGATGGTGCAGCGCGGCGACGAGGTGATTACTGCTGACAGCGGCACCTGGAACACCGCTGATCAGACTTGGACGCTGACGGACGCCTGGGTCACGCGCCCCGGCGAAGCTCCCCAGCCGAGCGCCGAACCGCTGACGTTTGCCCAGACCGACACGCTGGCCCCGCCCCGCCCCGAAGCCAACCAGCTAAGCAGCGCCCAGTTGCGTGCGGACCTCGGCGATCCCACGTTGCAAGGGGCCGAGCGCCGCACGCTAGAGCATCAGCTGGCTGGCCGCACGGCCGATTCCTTTACCGCCATGATTTTTGCGCTGGCGGCGGGCTTGCTGGGCCTGCTGATGCCGAACCGGGCCTGGGCATTTGCTGCCGTGTTGCTGGTCATTGTGGTGTATTACGTGCCCTGGACGCTGGGGCCGCAACTGGCGGCTGGGGGTGCCCTGACGCCGGCGCTGGTGGCCTGGCTGCCCAACCTGATTTTCCTGGTGCTGGCCGCTGCGCTTGCCTGGAGGCTACGGTGATTCAGGGAGCTCAGGGCCAGGGCGAGAGGCGGGAAGCCCGCTCCCGTTCCGAATGGAGCGTGGGACTGAAACGCTTTGAGGTGTATATCCTGGCAGAAATTCTGCCGCTGCTGGTGGCGGCCCTCAGTGCGCTGATTGTCCTGCTGATGCTCAAGGGTCTGGAAGATGTGCTGGCCCCACTGCTTGCCAAAGGAGCCAGTCCCGCGCTGGTGGCGCAGCTGCTGGCGCTGAACGTGCCCGAAGCGATGGCATTTGGGCTGCCGCTGGCCCTGATGTTCGCGGCGCTGCTGGGACTATCACGCCTGAGCGGTGACAGCGAAATCAAGGCGGCGCTCTCAGGCGGCATTCCCGGCACCACGCTGTTCCGGCCTGTGTTGCTGTTGGCAGGTCTGGTCACGCTGCTGTCGTTCGGCATCAACGAAGTGCTGGTGACCCGTGCCAAGGTGCAGGCCCAAAGTGTGCAGCGCCAGATCGTGCTGGACAACCCCCGCGTGATTGGGTTGGCGCAGACGGCGGGCGGCGGCCTGGTGCTGCGCGACGCCCTGGACCGCGCCATCAGCGTAGGCAGCGTGGGCGAGGACGGCACCCTGCACAACCTGCGGATTGTGACCATGCAGCCGGGCCTGCCGCCCCGCGAAGTGATCACGGCCCGCGAAGGTGTGCTGGCTGAAGGCAGCAACGTGCTGGAGCTGCGCGGCGGCCAGCGGGTGTCGTATCAGGGGGCGCGTCCGGTGACCGTGCTGACTTTTGAGACCGGGCAGCTGCCTGTGCAGGATGTGCAGGCCAGCTTTGATGGAGGCACTGGCCTGGACCCCTTTTATCTGCCGCTGGGCACACTCAAGGATCGCACCGACGGCTACCGCGAAAGCGGCATTCGCTCGCCGGGCGACTTTACGGCGCTGTACCGCAAATTCGCGCAGCCGCTCTCGGCGCTGGCCCTGGCCTTCTTTGCGGTCAGCCTGGCGCTCTACACCTTCCGCTCGGGCCTGAATCTGGGGCTGGTATGGGCGCTGCTGCTGTCCTTTGCGTACTACGCCACTTGGAGCGTGTTCCGGGTCATGGGTGAAAACGGTGCCCTGCCCGCGCCAGTTGCGGCTTTCGGTCCCGATGTGATTGCGCTGCTGGCCGGGGCGCTGCTGCTGTGGCTGGCCAGCCGCCAGTAAACCGTGCGTGGCGGTAGCCTTTGGTCATCCTTTTGGCAGGCGCAGCACTGACCGGTGCGGGGGTAGTGTGGAAGGTGTCCTCTCCCCATGACAACCTGACCCCGCCGCCCCCGGCCAGCCCACCGCAGGCAACTCCGCTGCCGCTGTCCAGCCTCAGCTTGCCTGTCACCGTGCCGCTCTCCGGCGTGCGCGAAGCGGTCAATGCGCGTATTCCCCGCGAGTTCGCCCGCGTGCAGCAGGACCAGCGGGTCCTGGGAGGGCGCGCCGGCATTCACATTCGCGGCGCGGTGGTGCGCCAGGGTGATATCCGCATCGTGCCTAGCGCCGAGCCGGACATCCTGGAGCTGGAAGTTCCATTGAGCGCTCACTTCAGCGTGCGGCCTGAGCTCTCTGGAGCGTCCTGGGCAGGGCGGCTAGAAAGTACGCTGACCCGTGATTTTGGCGGCGAGGCCACCGTGCGGCTGAAGGTCAAGCCCTACATTCGGCCTGACTGGGAAGCTGGAGCGCAGGTGAGCAGCGAACTGCGCTGGACCGACCCCCTGGCCATAGAGCTGGTGCCGGGTACTCGCCTGAGCGTGGCCACCCTGGCCGAAAGTGCTGTGCGGGCACAGCTCACGCGGGTCACGCAGGAAGTGGCCCGTGCTGTGAGTGAGTCGGCGGCGCTGCGCTCGCGGGCGCAGGCGCTGTGGGCGCAGGTAGGCCAGCCCTGGCCACTGCCCCTGCAAGGCAGTGGTACAGGTCCAGCCTACGCCCAGGTCATGCCGCAGTCGCTCACGGTGGCGGGGTTGGGCCTGCGTGACGACGCTCTGCACCTGACCCTGCAAGCCGAGGGCTACTTGCGCGCCGAGCTGGGCCAGCCGCCGGTCACGCGCCCGGTGAGTGCGCCGCTGCCCACCCTGAACATGACCGCGCAGTCCGCGCCGAGCGAACTACATCTGCGGGTGCCGATTCTGCTGCCGTTTGCCGAACTGTCGGCGTTGGCGACAGCGGCGGCTCAGAAGGAACTGCTGGCCCTGCGGCTCCCTGGCGGTGCCCTGGCTCCGCAGCTTCGCCTGGACCGCCTGGAAGTCACTGGCCTGAGCGCTGAGCAGCGCCTGAACCTCACAGCCCAGCTGAGCCTGAGTGGCTTGGGCCTGAGCCAGAGCGTCACAGCCGATATCAGCGGGCGGCCTTGGCTGCGGCCCGGCGGACGGGTGGTGACCCTGGAAAACGTGCAGGTGACCACCCGTGATGAAGGCCTGAGCAGCCGCTTACTGGGCCTGCTGGCCGACGCCCGGCTGGAAGCTTATCTGGCCCGCAGTGCCCGCTTTGACCTGGGGCCGCGCCTGGATGGGCTGGAAGACTCGCTGACGGCCCAGCTGCCCTACTCGCCGCTGCCGGGCCTGCGCCTGCGCGGTGACGTGGGCGAGCTGCGGCTGAACGACTTGCGTGTGACCCCACAAGGGTTGCAAGTCACTGCCGCAGCCGACGGTGCCCTGGACGTGCTGGTGGACGCGGGTCAGCTGCTAGGCCAGCCCTGAGCTGGGGTTAGCCCCTTCGGCTGCGCTCTAGAAGTGCGCGGTGGCTGTGCAGGTGCGCGGTCACCATCCGCAGCCAATTGAGGGCGTCCAGCTCCCCAAAGTAGGGATGCCAGGCGGTGCGGCCCGGCGTCTCGCGGACATCAGCCGCCACAGCTTCCAATGCCGTGCGGTGTTCGCTCCATACCGTTTGCCAACCCGCCCAAGGCAAGCCGGTTTCGCTGGGCAGGCTGTGTGCAGGGGCCTGCCGCTTGCCATCTCTAAGCACGCCGGGGGTCTGGGGCAGGGGGCGCAACTCGCGGTCCGAGAGCAGTAGCCCCAGCAGCCGGATAATGCCGGTATTGATCTTTACCACGTGCTCGGCTTCCTGGGCGGGCGACCAATCGCGGCCCGGCTGGGTGGCGGTCCAGTCATCCTCACGGGCACGCAGCTCGGCCTCGAAGGCTTCCAGCTGAGTGCGCAGGGCGGTCTGCACTTCGGCGGGACTGGCGCCAAACTGGCGCAGCACGGCAGGATCTTGGAGAGGTTGGGGTGCAGTCATGGAGGCAGTCTAGTTTATGCCTGCCGCCAGCCAGCCCAAACGCCCACCTGGCTGTTGATACCGCAGCGGGCCTTGTACGGTAGGCCGCCCGGCGTGGTCCAGTGTGAGAGCGGCGCGGTGGGGCCGTACGCCTCTGGGTTGTTCAGCGCTGCCCCGGCCCGCTGGTAGGCGGCAATCTTCTCGGCGCTGAAGCGGCGGCCCGTCACAGCACTTAGGAACTCGGCGGCCAGCGGGTAGTGGGCTGGGTTCATGACGGACATGCCGCCCGGCTGCGGCTGGCCTCCGGTGAACAGGAAGGCGTTGCTGATCCAGCCCTGCGGGCGCACGTCCACTTCTACGCGGCTGCCATCCTTGAGGCGGTAGCTGCGCCGCGTGCCGTCGTGCCAGCCCATCGTGCCCTCACCGTTCCGGCGCACCTCTACCAGTGTGCAGCCGTGGGTGCGGCAAAAAGCGGTCCCGGCTGGGTCTACCTTTTGTCCCAGCCAGCTGGCAGGTGCAGCCCCAGCGGCGGCGGAGCCAAGAGTAACCAAAGCCAAAACGGGCACGAGTTGTCTCATGCCCGTAAGGTAGTTCAGGTGTCTGACTGGAGAGTGACGCGGCCTTAACGGGCCTTAGCGCCGGGGCTGACCAATCACCGCTTTGCCGCCCAGATAGGGTTGCAGCGCCGCCGGAATCCGCACGGTGCCGTCCGCCTGCTGGTGGTTTTCCAAGAAGGGCACCAGAATGCGCGGGCTGGCGATGCCGGTGTTATTGAGGGTATGCGCGAATTGCGGCTTGCCGTCCGCGCCCTTGAAGCGCAGGCCGGTGCGGCGGGCCTGCCAGTCCGTCAGGTACGAGCAGGAGTGGGTTTCGCGGTACTTTTCTTCGCTGGGCACCCAGGTTTCGATGTCCATCATCAGGTGCTTGCCCAGGCCCATGTCGCCGGTAGAGTTCTGCACCACCCGGTAGGGCAGTTCGAGCGCCTGCAAGATCCCTTCGGCGTTCGCCAGGATCCGCTCGAACCAGGCCATGCCGTCTTCGGGGCGGCAAATCACATACTGCTCCACTTTGCGGAACTCATGCACCCGGATCAGGCCGCGCACGTCGCGCCCTGCGCTGCCCGCTTCGGAGCGGAACGCGGCGCTGAAGCCTGCAAAGGCCAGCGGCAGGTCGCTTTCGCCCAGGATTTCGCCAGCGTACAGCGAGTTGATCGGCACTTCGCTGGTCCCGGCCAGCATCAGCTCCTCGCCCTCCAGGCGGTACACCTGGTCCTCGCCGCCAGGGAAATGGCCGGTGGCGGTTAGGGTTTCGGGGCGCACCAGGGCGGTGGTGCTGAGCGGCTCCATGCCGCGCTCGGCCAGGAAATCCAGCGCGAAAGTCAGAATCGCCAGTTCCAGGCGGGCCGCTTCGCCTCTGAGCAAATACGAGCGGCTGCCGGACACGCGGGCCACCCGCTCAGGGTCGGACCAGCCCTGCAATGCCAGCAGGTCCACGTGGTCCAACGGTTCAAAGTCAAAGCTGGGCAGCTGACCCTCGCGGCGCAGTTCGGCGTTGTCGTCGTCGCTGGGGCCCACTGGGGCCGATTCATGGGGCACGTTGGGCACCCGCAGCAGCAGGGCACGCAGCGCCTCTTCCTGTTCGCGGAGCTGGGGTTCCAATTCGGCAAGCTGCACACCCAGTTCTTTGCCCTTGCCAATCAGGGCCGGGCGGTCCTCGGCGCTGGCCTTGGGGACCAGCTTGGCGTTGGCGTTGCGCTCGGCTTGCAGAGTTTCCACCTGCTGGCGCAGTTCCAGCACAGCGCGGTCAGCTGCCAGCACCTCATCCAGGTCCAGGGTCACGAACTTGTCGGCAATCGCCTTACGGACGGTGTCAGGATGTTCACGGATAAAGCGGATGTCTTGCATGGAGCTCCTTGCGGGAAAAGTGAGAGATGGCTGGCCAGAGGTCTGGACCACGCCTCAAAGGTGCAGCCTCAGAGATGAAGCAGAGGTTACTCGGTATCCAGCGTGCGTGGCAGCCGCACAAAGCCGCCCGCAGCCGCCGGGGCCAGGGCCAGGACCTCGGCCTGAGACAGCGTCTCGCCGGGTTCGTCAGGGCGCAGCTGACTGTCCAGCGGGAGTGGGCGCTGCATGGGTTCCACGCCGGACGTGTCGACGGCCTGCAGCTGTTGGAAGTAGCCCAGCAGCTCATTGAGCTCCTCACGCATGGGGCCTTCTTCCTGAGGCTTCAGCTCCAGCCGCGCCAAAGAGGCCAGATGTTCCAGCTGAGCGGTGCTCAGGCGGTCATCACCTGGCGCGGCGGTCACGGGGGTCTCAGGCGCGGTCATGCCCTTCAGTATAGGTGGCGGACTCTGTGCGCTGGCGGGGCCAGGCCAGCAGCGCCAGAATCAGGGCAAAAGCAATCATGCTGAGCATCGGAATGGTCAGGATCGAGTCGAGCGCCGCAAATCCTTGCCCAAAGGTTTCCGACCACAGCGGCCAGATGGTGGTGCAGGGTTCTTGGCCCGCATCAATAGAACAGGCTTTGAGCGTGGGAATCCAGCCCCAGATTTCGGCATTCTGGACCAGGGCGGTCAGCAGGCCAGCCAGGGCCAGTGGAATGGCGTACATCCGCACGCGCAGGTCGTCGCGGAAAGCAGCGATGCCCAGCATCAAGGCCAGTGGATACATGCCGATACGCTGATACCAGCACAGCTTGCAGGGCCGGTAGCCGAGCACTTCACTCAGATACAAACTGCCCAGGGTGGCCGCGAGAGCCACCACCCAGGCCAGGTACAGACGGGTTGAGCGGTTCACGGCTTACTGGGCCAGCGCGGCGTCAATGGCGCTTTGCAACTGGGCGTAGTCGCCAGGGTTTTCAATTTTCTTGCCCGCCACAAACACCGTGGGCGTACTGTTGACCCCGCTGGCGTCCACTTCTTTCTCGTTCGCATCTACCCGCGCGGCGGTTTCGTCGTTGTCCAGGCAGCCCGCAAAGGCCGCTTGGTCAATGCCCGGTACGTTGGCCGCCAGCTCTTTGAGGCGGTCTTTGGTGGCCCAGATTTCGCTTTCGCTGCCCTGGGCGCGGAACAGAATGGTTTTGTAAGCGCTAAAGGCTTCGCCGCCGCCGTGCTCGAAGGCGCACTCGCCCGCCTGAGCCGCGTACTTGGAGTCGTCCTCGTCCAGCTTGGCAACTTCAGCCAGGAAGGGCCAGGCCACCGAGTACACCTTGACTTTGCCCGTCTTGACGTAGTCGTTTTCTACTTTGGGAAAGACATTGGCCTCGAACTGCTTGCAGGCGGGGCACTTGAAGTCTTCGACCACGATCATTTCAACCGGGGCGTTGGCGTCGCCGACCACCGGCTTGTTGGTCAGGTCAAAGTTGGCCTTTACCTCTGTGCCACTGGCCGCATCGGCGCGGGCTTCGCTGCTTTTGCCCCGGCCAGCAAAAAGCGCCAGCGCAATCAGTGCCGCCGCGATCAAGGTGCCCACCAGCAGTGCGGTGTTGTTGCTTTTGTTTCCCTGCAATTTGGTCATAAGTAAGCCCGATTCTACAGGCCGGAGGTTAAGGAAAGGGTAAAAGCAAATGCCCCCACTTGGGGTGGGGACACAGCACTTGTGATTCGGAAGTGGAGTGGGGCCAGGCGGGGCAGGCGTTAGCGCAGCGGCACTTGGTCGGCCCGCAGCAAGCGGCGCTCGGCGCGGCGGCTGGTCAGGTCCACCAGCCACATGATGAATTGCCGCACCAGGCTGATGCCCAGGCCCACCAACATCGCCAAAATAGCGCTGCGTGCCAGATCGGGATCGGCCACCAGCAGCAGATTCTCGTCGAGCAGGTGCCCGAATTGCGCCGCCCCGATGATCGGCAGCGCGAAGACGGCTCCAGCAAAGGGCAGCACGCCCCAGCCGCCTGAGTGCTTGACCACCAGCAGGGCCAACAGGGCACCGCCCACCAGCGGCAGCACCACGTTCCAGACCTCGGCAGGCTGGTTGCCCAGCAGCAGGGTCAGCACACCCATGAAGGCGGCGATATAGCCAAACCAGCCGCCAAACTCGTCGGCCACGATGGTCAGCAGCACCCAGGCAAACAGTACACTGCTCCAGCTCCAGCCACTGCTGAGCGCGGCCAGCAGCAGGGCCAGTGTGACCAGGCCGCCCACCATGCGTCCGCCCAGTCCCATCCAGTTCTGACGCCGCAGCCGCTCCTGGGGCGAAACCTGGGGCGCGGCGCGGGGCACGGGCATCGGAGCCACGGCCACCTCATCGGCAGTGCGGCCCAGTGGGCGCGGTTCGGTGGCAGGCGCTCCGTCCACCACGGTGACGGCAGGCTCAGACGCGGGCTCTACCGTATCTACAGCAGGCACTGTCTCTACAGCTGAGTCCAGCTGAGTGGGCGGGCTGGCTTCGGCCCAGACAGGGCGGGCAGTCCCCTGTGGGAGCTCGCTGGTGTGGGGACCTACCCCTTGCTGGGGGCCTGGGGTGGGCTGTTCTTTTTGACTCATGCCTTGCCTTTCTGACCGGCGGATTTGCGGGGGGTGCGGGCCGGTTCAGCCGACTGAGCGTCAGCTTTGGCCTTTGCCTTGGCCGTTTTGCCCTGCGTTGTCTTGTGCTGGGCTGTCTTGCTGGGTGTTGTTTTGGCCGGGGTTGTTTTGTTTGGGGCCGCTTTACGGGGCTGACGGGCTGGCTTTGCTGCTTGGGGTTCAGCGGCTGGTGCGTCTGCCGGGTTTGCGGAAGTTGCTGCTTTGCCCTGGGAGGCCGGGACCAGGCCACGGACCGTCCGCAGGTACTCCCCAGTGTAGCTGGTGGGGTGAGCCGCGACTTCTTCGGGGGTACCGGTGGTGACGATGGTGCCGCCGCGCACGCCGCCTTCAGGGCCGAGGTCAATAATAAAGTCGGCTGATTTCATCACGTCCAGGTTGTGCTCAATGATGACCAGGCTGTTGCCGCCTTCTACCAGCTTTTCCAGCACCAGCATCAGCCGGCGCACATCCTCGAAGTGCAGGCCGGTGGTGGGCTCGTCGAGGATGTAGATGGTCTTGCCGGTGGCCCGTTTGGCCAGCTCTGTCGCTAGCTTGATGCGCTGCGCCTCACCGCCCGACAAGGTGGTGCTGGGCTGCCCGATCCGCATGTAGCCCAGGCCCACGTCCAGCAGCAGCCGCATCTTGCCGGCGATGGCCGGGATGCTCTCGAAAAACGCGCAGGCCTCTTCTACCGTCATGTTCAGCACGTCGGCAATGGTCTTGTCGGCGTACTTCACTTCCAGCGTCTCACGGTTGTAGCGCGCGCCTTTGCACACCTCGCACGGCACATAGATGTCGGGCAAGAAGTTCATTTCGATCTTCATAACGCCGTCGCCCTTGCAGTTCTCGCAGCGCCCGCCCTTCACATTGAAGCTGAAGCGGCCCGCCTGATAGCCTCTGCGCCGCGCTTCGGGGGTGCGGGTGAACAGGTCGCGGATTTCGGTAAAGACGCCCGTGTAGGTGGCAGGGTTGGAGCGTGGCGTCCGCCCAATGGGGGACTGGTCAATCTCAATGACCTTGTCCAGATGGTCCAGGCCCTCGATGCGGTCATAGCGTCCAGGGCTGGTCTTGGCTCCGTTCAGGTCGCGGGCCAGCGTGGCGTGCAGAATGTCGTGAATCAGGGTGCTCTTGCCCGAGCCGCTGGGGCCGGTCACCACCGTCATGGTGCCCAGCGGAATCTCGATGTCTACATTCCTCAGGTTGTGCTCGGTGGCTCCGAATACGCGTAGGCGCTTGCCGTTGCCCCGGCGGCGCACAGCAGGCACCGGAATCTCGATTTCGCCGCGCAGGTAGCGCCCAGTCAGGCTGGCTGGGTCGTCCCGCACCTCGGTGGGAGTACCTGCAGCCACCACTTCACCGCCGTGGACCCCCGCGCCCGGCCCCATGTCCACCAGGTAGTCGGCTTCCAGCATGGTGTCTTCGTCGTGTTCGACCACCAGCAGGGTGTTGCCCAGGTCGCGCAGGTTCTTCAGGGTGCCGATTAGGCGGCCATTGTCCTTGGGGTGCAGGCCGATGCTGGGCTCATCCAGCACGTACAGCACGCCGGTCAGACCAGAGCCCACCTGGGTCGCCAGCCGGATGCGCTGCGCCTCGCCGCCCGACAGGGTGTTGGCGGTGCGGTCCAGCGACAGATAATCCAGCCCCACATCCACCAGGAACTTCAGCCGGGTGCGGATGGCTTTCTGGATGGGAGCGGCCACCGCTGCGCCGAACTCATTCAGGCGGTAGTCACCGCGCTCCGGGAGGGCCGCCTGCGCCGTGCCGCCCAGGTGGTCTGCCAGGTGCGGCAGTACGTCGGCCCTACTCACGGTATTCTCGGCCAGCTTCCCAAAAAAGGCGTCGGCGTCTAGAACGCTCATGCTGCTGACCTGGGCGATGTTGAGCCCACCCACCCGCACAGCCAGGATTTCCGGCTTGTAGCGCGTGCCGCCGCAGGTGGGGCAGGGCTGCAGCTCCATCATCTCCTCAAGCTTTTCGCGCATGTACTCGGACTCGGTGTCCAGGTAGCGGCGCTCCAGGTTGGGGAGTACGCCTTCGTACTCGGTCATAAAGCGCATGGTTTCCTTGCCGCCCCGGCGGTAGACCACCTCGAACGGCTCATCTATCCCGTTCAGGATGATGTCCTGAACCTTCTGCGGCAGGTCGCGCCAGGCGGCCTTGAGGTCAAATTCCAGATGCTCGGACAGGGCGCGCAGCTTGTCCCAGTAATAAATCCCGCCGGTTGAGCCCTTCTTGGACCAGGGGAGAATGGCCCCGCCTGCAATGGACAGGCCCGGGTCAATCACCCGCTCTGCCGAGAATTTCTGCTTGAAGCCCAGGCCCGAGCAGTCGCCGCAGGCCCCGTAAGGATTGTTGAAGCTGAACGAGCGCGGCTCTAACTCTTCCAGCACGCTGCCGTGTTCGGGGCAGGCGAACTTCTCGGAGTACAGCTCTTCTGCGCCCTCGTCGGGCAGCATCACGCGCAGCAGGCCCTCACCCCGGCGCAGGCCCAGCTCCACGCTTTCCGCAATGCGGCTGCGGTCATCCTCACGCAGTTTGAGGCGGTCAATCACCACGTCCACGTCGTGCTTTTCAAACTTTTCCAGCTTCAGCTTTTCGGCTTCTTCCAGCTCGTACAGCACGCCGTCTACCCGCACGCGGGCAAAGCCTTCGCGGCGCAGGTCCCCGAACAGCTTGCGGTACTCGCCCTTGCGGCCACGCACCACCGGAGCCAGCAAGATGGCGCGGGCGTCCGCGTAGCTTTCCAGCAGTCGGCCCGTGATTTCGCTGGGGCTCTGGCGCTCGATCTTGCGCCCGCAGACCGGGCAGTAGGGCGTGCCCACGCGGGCAAACAGCAGCCTGAGATAGTCGTGAATCTCGGTGACGGTGCCCACGGTGGAGCGCGGGTTGTGCGAAGTGGTCTTTTGGTCAATCGAGATGGCGGGCGAGAGGCCCTCGATGGATTCCACATCAGGCTTTTCCATCAGGCCCAAAAACTGCCGGGCATAAGCGCTGAGGGACTCCACGTAGCGGCGCTGTCCCTCGGCGTAGATGGTGTCAAAGGCCAGCGTACTCTTGCCCGACCCCGACACCCCGGTAATCACAATGAACTGGTCACGCGGCAGCTCCACGGTGATGTCTTTGAGGTTGTGTTCGCGGGCACCGCGCACAATCAGGTTGGAGGAGTGGGCAGCGGGGGCAGCCGGGGGGCGCACCTTTCCAGTGCGGCTGGCCTGCGGGGCAGAGCGGGAAGCAGGGGCAGAGGTAGAACGCGGCAAAACGGAACTCCTTAAGGATGAGAGGCTGACCGGAAGGCCGCCGTAGAGGATTCTGTCTGAGGCGTAGCGGGCAAGTCTGTTTTGCCCGGAAGGCTAAGCATGCCAGTTTATCACCCAGCCCCAGGGAGGGGCCGGTCAGGGGGCCTCACCGCACGGGCTCCCCTGATCAGACGGGCTACACTGGGCCGGAGTACCTTCATTCAACCATCAGGTATTCATCTCACCGAATCTGACCAGGCGACCGTGTTTAGCGTCCCTGCCGGCCAGTATCCCCAGTTGGGAAGCCTGTCCGTTTCTTATTTCCGCCTTTACCGTTTACCGAATACCTCCGTACATAGGAAGGAGCCTTATTTGAATGTCTTTTACGTCATCCTGGCTCTGTTGGGCATCGCCGCCGCCTTTTGGGCTGGGCGGATGCTGGGCGCACAGCAGCGTGAGCGCCTGGAACAACAGCATGAACAACAGGCCCTAGAGCGGGCCGAAGCCATCCGCCGCGCCGCCGAGGCGGACAGCCTGGCCCTACGAGATCAGGCCCGCAGCGAAGCGCAAGCGGTGCAGGCTGCGGCCCAGGCCGATGCCAGAGTGCGGGCCGAAAGTCTGCTGGCCCAGGCCCGCGAAGCTGCCGAGCAGCAGCGTTCCCAGCTGGCCGAGGGCCTGCGCGAGCAGCGCCAGCAACTCGAAGAGCGCCGCATTCAGCTGACCGAGCAGCACCTTCAGTTTCAGGCCCTGCGTGACACGGTCAGCGCCGACCGCATCCAGCTGGAACAGGACCGCGAACGCCTGGAAGCCGAGCGGCAAGCCCTGAAGGCCGAAATGGCCCAGGAGCGCGAGCACCTGAGCGCTGACCGCCAGGAGTACCGCTCCGAGCGCGAGGCGATGAACCGGGAGCTGGAGCGCCAGAGCCGCCGCGCGGAGCAGCTGGATGTGCGCGGCGAACGCCTGGACGCCCTGGAAGAGCGCCTGGAGCGCCAGAGTCGTGACCTCAGCGCTCAGGAAGAAAGCTTGCAAGGCCGCGCCACTGAAGTTGAGGCCCGCTTGCAGGAAGTGGCCGGACTGAGCCGCGAAGAAGCCCGCAGCCGCATTCTGGAAGCGCTCGACGCCGAGCTGGAAGAAGAAAAAGCAGCCCGTATCCGCACGGCAGCGGACCTGAGTGGCAAAGAAATCGCCCGGCAGGCCCGGGGGCTGATTGCCCAGGCGATTCAGCGCAGCGCCTCGGAGACCAGCGCTCAGCTGTCGGTCAGCGTGGTGCCGATTCCCAGCGACGCCATGAAAGGCCGCCTGATTGGCCGCGAGGGCCGCAACATCCGCGCCTTTGAGGCGCTGACTGGCGTGGACCTGATTATTGACGACACCCCCGAGGCCGTCATGCTCAGCAGCTTTAACCCGATCCGCCGCGAGGTGGCCCGGCATGTGCTGGAATCGCTGCTCGAAGACGGGCGCATTCATCCCACCCGCATCGAGGAAATGGTGGGCCGCGCCCAGGAGGACATGCGGACCTTTATTCATACCCAGGGCGAAGAAGCGGCCATTGAAGCGGGCGTGGTGGGCCTCAAGCCGGGGCTGCTGCAACTGCTGGGCCGGATGTATTTCCGCTCCAGCTACGGCCAGAACGTGCTCAAGCACTCGGTGCAGGTGGCGCACCTGACCGGCATCATGGCGGGCGAGCTGGGGCTGGATGCGGCCCTGGCCCGCCGCGCCGGGCTGCTGCACGACATCGGCAAGAGTATTGACCGCGAGGTGGAAGGCACCCACGTGGATATCGGCATCAGCCTGGGCACCCGCTTTGGCGAGGGCACCGAAGTGATTGACGCCATCGCTCACCACCACGACCCCGAAAACGGCGAGACGCTGTACTCGGTGCTGGTGGCTGCCGCCGACGCCATCAGCGCCGCCCGCCCCGGTGCGCGGCGCGAGGAGCTGGAAGCCTACACCCGCCGCCTGGAAGCCCTGGAAGAAATCGCCGTGAGCTTTCCGGGGGTGCAGCAGGCTTACGCCATTCAGGCCGGCCGCGAGGTGCGCGTGATCGTGCAGCCGGACCAGGTGAGCGACGCCGGGGCCGTGCTGCTGGCCCGCGACGTGGCCGGACGCATCGAGCAGGACATGGAATATCCCGGTCAGGTGCAGGTCACGGTGGTGCGCGAAAGCCGCGCCACCGAGGTGGCAAGGTAGGAGAGAACGGGGGGTGGACAAAGAGCAGAGGGCGGAACGTGGGCGATGACCTGCTTTCCGCCTTCCTTTTCGTGGTTCGCCGCCCCTTTACAATGCTCCCTATGACGCAGACACGTTCCCGCCCCCCGGCTGGGTTCTGGCGGCTGGTGCGGCTGCTGGGTGGCCTGGGCACCGGGCTGGCCGCACTGCTGACGCTCGGCACCTGGGGCCTGACGCTCACCTTGCTCCCGGTGCTGAGCACCTGGCTCTCGCAGGCTGAGGCGGGCCTGAGCACCGTCAACACCAACCTCACCCAACTGATGGCGTCGCTGGAGCCGCTGGACATCCTGGCGCGGCCCGAGACCCTGGCCGCTGTGCGCTCGGTGGGCGACCTGGCAGACCGTGCCCAGGAAGCGCCGCTTATTGGTGCATTTCTGACCCAGAACGGCGTGACCGAGCAGGCCCTGCGCGAGTTTCAGACCGTGACCGACAACTGGGTGACGCTGCTCGAAAGCCGCCCCAGTGTGCCGGAGCTTCGCAGCCAGCAGGCCGAGGTGCAGACCTGGCTCCAGCGCACGCAGACGGCCCAGCGCTGGCTGAGCCCAGCCGCCTGGCTGCTGAACCTGGGCGCGTTGCTGCTGGGCGCGTGGTTCCTGGCGGGGCAGTGGGCGCTGATGCGGCTGGCAGGGGAGCGGCTGGCGGCGCTGCGGGCCCAGGGCGAGCCGGGCTGAGCTTGCTGGTGAGATGCTCCCGAGTGCTGTGTCTGCCTCAGTGAATGAAAGGTCCAGCCAGGTACGCTCCTCGCTCCTGTGGCACAATTCAGCGCATGACACACGCTTCGGAACTTGATCCTCAGCTTCTGGAACTGCTTCAGCGCATGTTCGATCTGGCCCGCGCGGGCGAGGCCGGAGAGGTGCGGCAGTGGCTGGAAAAGGGTGTGCCTGCCAACCTGACCAATGAAAAGGGGGACACCCTGCTGATGCTGGCGGCCTACAACGGTCAGCCGGACGTGGTGAGGGTACTGCTGGAGGCCGGTGCAGATGCGTCGCGCGCCAATGACCGGGGGCAGACCCCTCTGCAAGCAGCGGCCTTCAAGGGCGACCTGGCGATGGTGCGCCTGATGCTGGACCTGGGCGTGGATGTGGACAGCCCCGGCCCTGATGGCCGCACGGCCCTGTTCCTGGCAGCTATGTTTGACCGCTCCGAGATGCTGGAGCTGCTGCTGGAGCGCGGCGCCGACCTGAACGCCCGCGACGCGGCTGGCTTCAGCGTCCTGGACGCCGCCCGGCAAATGGGCGCTGAGGGTACGGCGGCTCGGCTGGAGGGGCTGCTGGCGAGCAGATCGGATGCAGGGGACGCACAGGGAGCAGGAGTATGACAGGGCTGAGGATGGGCCCACTGCTGTCACTGTTACCGCTCTGCCTGTGTGCCTGTGCGGTGTCAGCTGCGACCCGTACCGCTCAGGCTGCTCAGGCCCCGACTGCGCCCACCTTGCTGCGGAGCACGGCCCCGCTAGAAGACTCAGCCCTCTGCCGCACGGTGCACTGCACCAACAAATTCGTCGTTCCATTTGGCCGCGTGCAGGCCGAGGATTTCCTGACCGATGGCGGCATTTTGAACATCACTCGCATCCGGGCGACTGGGCAGCTCGCGTCCAGCCTCACCGCCAACTCGGCCATGGAGCCCCAGCCCCTGGACCGCCGCTCGGAAGAGGTGACACAGCTGTTTGTGCAGGCGTTTACGGGTCGGCCCTGGACGGCGGCTATGGCGCGTGACTGCCAGAAGGACGGCGACTCATTCGAGATCACGGGCACCACCGTGCAGGGAAGCCCCTATGTTTTGGAATGCGTGCATGTGGACACTGCCCGGATTGTGAGTATTCGAGACCTGGAGTTAGACACCAGCTACGATTTCTGAGCAGTCCTGTGGGCCTACTCCTTTACGCCAGTTCGCGCTTGCCCAGTTCGCGCAGGAAGAGATACAGCGGGAGTCCGAACGAAGGCCCGACCAGCAGGGTGCCCAGCGCCGCGAGCCAGCGGTAAGGCACTTTGCGGTGGGTTTCCGCCGCAAGGAGAACCACAACGCTCAGGGCGGTGACGGCCACATCGGCCCAGGCAAACGCCGAGATTCTGGACTGGATGATCTCGTCCCACAGCAGCCCCAGATGCAGGCCATGTTCCAGCAGCCAGGGAACGAACTGCGACAGCGGCAGAAGTAAGCCCAGGGCGGCCAGCGCCAGATAGGCATACAGTTTGGCTTCGTGGGTCATGAGCCATGCTAGGAGCGGCCTGTCTGCGGTGGGTCAGCTGCCCGGGCCGCGTGCTATCCTATAACCCCGTGAGCCTAGCGCCACGGCTTTTTTTATGGGTCCGCCTGCGCGCTGACCCCTCACCAAAAAAGCCGGCGGCGCTGCTGGGTCATTTTCCCGCATTTTTTCCTCTCCCGCTTCCCAGCCAAGGAGTTCAGCATGAAATACATCTTCGTTACCGGCGGCGTGGTCAGCAGCCTGGGCAAAGGCATCGCCAGCGCCAGCCTGGGCGCTTTGCTGCGGGCCCGTGGCTACAAAGTCACCGCCGTCAAGATTGACCCTTATATCAACATCGACGCCGGCACCATGCGCCCTTACGAGCACGGCGAGTGCTTCGTGACCGCTTCGGGCGCCGAGACGGACCTGGACATCGGCAACTACGAGCGGTTCCTGGACCTGGATATTCCCCAGGGCAGCAACATCACCACTGGACAGGTGTACCAGGAAGTGATCCGCAAGGAGCGGGCCGGGGATTACCTCTCGCAGACCGTGCAGGTGATTCCGCATGTCACCGACGAAATCAAGCGCCGGATTCGGGCCGCAGGTGAGAATGCCGGTGCCGAAATTGTGCTGATTGAGGTGGGCGGCACCGTGGGCGACATTGAATCGCTGCCGTTCCTCGAAGCCATTCGCCAGTTCCGCTTTGACGAAGGCGACGAGAACGTGCTGTACCTGCATCTGACGCTGGTACCGTACCTGGGCACGTCCAACGAGTTCAAGACCAAGCCCACCCAGCACTCGGTGGCGGCGCTGCGCTCCTACGGCATCAGCCCCGACATCGTGATGGTGCGCTCCAAAGAGAAACTGCCTGCCGAAATCACCCGCAAGATTGCCGCTTTTACCAGCGTGCGTGAAAACCGGGTCTTTTCCAGCTACGATGTGCCGCACATCTATGAAGTGCCGCTCACACTCGAAGAACAGGGCCTGGGCAAAGCCGTCGAGGACCTGCTGGGCCTGGAACGCACCCACCCCAACCTGAATGTGTGGACCAACGCGGTCAAGACCCTCAAAGCCCCCGAAAACGAAGTCACCATTGCCATTGCGGGCAAATACACCGCCATGCCCGACGCTTATCTGAGCCTGCTGGAGTCGCTGACGCATGCCGGCGTCGCCAACGACGCCCACGTGAACGTGAAATGGGTCAACGCCGAGGAGCTGGCCGAAAGCGGCGAGAACATCGAAGCCCTGCTGGGCGACGCGGACGGCATCCTGGTGCCGGGTGGCTTTGGCATTCGCGGCATCGAGGGCAAGATTCGCGCCGCCGAGTACGCGCGTGAGCGCGGCGTGCCTTATCTGGGCGTGTGCCTGGGCATGCAGGTGGCGGTCATTGAGTACGCCCGCCACAAGGCCGGCATCAAGGACGCCAACTCCTCTGAGTTCGACCCCTACGCCGAGCACAAGGTGATTGACCTGATGCCCGAGCAGCTGGAAGTAGACGGCATGGGCGGCACCATGCGCCTGGGCGACTGGCCCATGCAGCTGGCTGAGGGCACCCAGGTGGCCGAGATGTACGGCGTGCCCCAGGGCGGCACCGTGATGGAGCGCCACCGCCACCGCTACGAGGTGAACCCCGAGTACGTGCCACAGCTACAAGAAGCCGGGCTGGTCATCAGCGGCGTGACACCTGGGGTTGAGGGGCGCGGCGCGGGACTGGTGGAAACCGTGGAGCTGCCCCGCAGTGAGCACCCCTACTACGTGGCGTTGCAGGCACACCCCGAGTTCAAGAGCCGCCCCATGCGCCCCAGCCCGCCCTTTGCTGGCCTGGTGGAAGCGGCCCTGAAGCGCAAGCAGCAAAGCGAGTCTGCCTCAGCCTGATCTGAATCTCTGCTGGATTTTGCCGGGCCTGCTGCACTCCCTCCACCTTTGGAAGGATGCGGCGGGCCGGGCCTCCGTTTAGGCTGCCGGTATGCAAAGAGCGCCTCTGCCCAGCCCTACAAGTGAGTTTCGCCGTGACGAGAGCCACAAGTTGCTGGCCGGTGTGGTGGCCGGTTTGCAGCGCCACTACCTGCCCCACACCGACCTGACCTTGCTGCGTGTGGCCGTGCTGGCGCTAAGTCTGCTGACCGGCGCAGTTCCTTTTGTCGCGCTGGGGTATGTCCTGCTGTGGGTGCTGGCCCCAGCCGGGTAAATCCAGCAGGCTAAATGGAATGACTGACCTACCGCCGACAAAAAGCCCCTGCCTGGATAACTGGGCAGGGGCTTTCGTCTTCTACGGAGGCTTTACAGGCCCAGAGCTGATTCAGCGTCGGTGGCGCGGCGGAAGGGCAGATATTCCGGGGTCCACTGGTGCGCCCGGATGAATTCCGCCAGGGCCTCGTCCGACAGGTTGCGGATGCGGCGCTCGGCGCTGACGCCTTCGGTGATGGCCTGCCGGGCCACCCGCACGGCCACTTCTTCGCTGACGGTCCGCAGCTGGCTCACCGCAGGAAATACCGCGTCTGGGCCAGCGTGCTGAGCGGTCCAGTCGGCCAGGGTTTGCGCCGCTTCCATCACCATGCTGTCGGTGATTTCGCGGGCGCGGCTCATCACGGCTCCAAAGCCCAACCCCGGAAAGATAAAGGCATTGTTGCCCTGGCCGATGCGGTACTCGCGCCCGCCATACTCAATCGGCTGAAAAGGACTGCCAGTGGCGATGATCGCCCAGCCATCTGTCCAGCGCAGCAGGTCGGCGGGGTGCGCCTCGATGTGGCTGGTGGGGTTGGACAGCGGAAAGATGATGGGCCGCTTGGTGTGCGCCTGCATGGCTGCCACCAGTTCCTCCCCGAACAGGCCCGCTGCGCCCGTCAGCCCCAAAATGGCGGTGGCGCGGGCATTCTGCACCGTTTCTAGGAGGGTGGGCTGCTCACCGGCCAGGGTCCAGCTCTCCACAGCGCTGCGCGGCTGAATAAATGCCTGCTGGAAGGCGTCCACTTCGTAGCCCAGCCCCTCGACCATCAGGCCGGTGCGGGCCACCACGAACAGCCGCTCGCGCACCTGCTCCTCGCTGAGGCCCTCGCGCAGCAGGCCCTGGCGAATCATGCCCGCCACGCCGATGCCGCCTGCGCCGTTGCCCACCACCACGAACACCTGGTCTGAGAGCCGCTCACCCTTGATTTGTGCGGCCCGAATCAGCCCAGCCACCGCCATCGCGCCAGTGCCCTGAATGTCGTCGTTAAAGGACGGAATCACCCGGCGGTAACGCTCCAGGACATGAAACGCCGTGCCCCGCGAAAAGTCTTCCCACTGAATAATCGCCTGTGGGTAGCGCTCCGCCACTGCTTCCACAAAGCGGTCCAGAAACTCGTCGTACTGCCGGCCCGTCAGGCGGCGGTGGTGCTGACCCAGGTACAAGGGGTCGGCCAGCAGGTCCTCGCGGTCTGTACCCACATCCAGCTCTACCGGCAGGGTCTTGTCCAGGCCCAGGCCGCCGCCCGCCACATACAGGCTCAGCTTGCCAATCGAAATCGCCATGCCCCCAAAGCCCTGGTCCCCAATGCCCAAAATCGCGCTGGAATCGGTGGCCACGATCATTCGCACGTCGTTCAGGGGCACGTTGTCCAGCACTTCGTCCACATGCTCAATGTCGTCGGTGCTCACGGCCAGCCCGCGCGGATAGCGGTAAATGTCCGAGAAGTTCTTGACCGCTTCGCCCACCGTGGGCGTGTAGAGAATTGGCAGCATTTCTTCCAGGTGGTCCAGCAGCAGCGCGTAGAACAGCACTTCGTTGCGGTCTTGCAGGGCGCGCAGGAATTCGTGGCGGCCAAAGTCGCTGGTCTGCTTGAGGTAAGAATTGTAGGTGCGCGTCTTCTGCTCCTGCATGGTGCTGGTGTGTGGGGGCACCAGCCCTTCGATATTCAGGGCGCGGCGCTCCTCGCGCGAGAATCCGGTGGATTTGTTCAGCAACGGGATTTGAAGTAGGGGAAAGCCGGTCACATGGACTGCGACGTAGCGCTGTCCGTTCTCGTCACGTTTGATGTCGTAGTAGCGGGTCAGTTGGTTGGGGCTGGACATGCCCCACAGCATAGTTGAGTCGCGTCAGCTTGGTCTGCTGCTCAGGAAGACCGTTGGCTGGCCGCGAAGCGCTCACGCAGCGCCTCAAAACCGGCTCTGATTTTCTCTGCGGGCAGCACCAGCTGGCTGGCGGTCCCGTGCCCGATGTCGTCTCCCAAGCTGCTCACGGCGTGCAGTGCACACACGATGCGGCGGCCACTCACCTCCTGCACAGTGGCCGTGACCGTCACCTGCATGCCCGGCAGCGCCGAGCCGGTATGAAATGTTTCTACCTGAATCCCGATGCTGTCCTCGCCCGGCTCCAGAAAGGGCAGCAGCAGCTTGCGCCCCGCTTCCTCAAAGTGCTTGGCCAGGGTGTAGGTGGAGTAGACCGGGTGCAGCGGCCCCAGCTCGGTAAAGTTCACGGTCATGTCATCCGTCACGGTGATGGTCAGGGTTTCGCGGTGCTGTTCGGGGATGGAGCGCATATGTTCCCAGGCTAGCAAGGGGCTTGCCGTGCGGGCTGGGCTGGGCCAAGCCTAAACGGCCTGTGAGTGCGCTTCGGTGCTGCTCAACAGGCGGGACGTTTAGACTGGGAAGCAAGATGCTCACTGTTCCCCAAACTGCTCTGTTGGTGCGCGAGGCGACCACGTCCTTTGGCAAGGACAATGCGCCGCGCCTGGCTGCCGCCCTGACCTACTTCACTATTTTTGCGCTGGTGCCGCTGCTGATTCTGGCGATAGCCGTCATGAGCGGTCTGCTGGCTGACCCCAATTTCCAGCAGCGCATCGTGGATTTCCTGGCTGCCAATGTCGACCCCAAAATCGCTGAGCAAATCGGTGAATTCCTCAAAGGTGGCAAGGTTGACCCCAGCAAAGGCATTACGTCCAGCCTGTTGGTCGGTTTGCCTGCACTGGCCTGGGGCGCTTCCAACCTGTTCGTTCAGCTGCAAGCGTCGCTCAACGAACTCTGGAATGTCCCAGATGAAGCCAGCGGCGGCTTTGTGGGGCAACTCAAGACCCGGGGTATCGGTCTGCTGATGGTGCTGGGCTTCGGTGTGGTGATGCTGCTGTTCTTCGCTCTGAACACCTATATGTCGGCCATTGCCCAGCAACTTGGAGAGGCCTGGGGCGTGGGGGCCTTGCTGGCCCGACTGGGCACCCTGCTGCTGGGTGCGCTGCTGCTGACCGGCGTGTTCGCCGTGATCTACCGGGTGCTGCCCAATGTCCGGTTGCAGTGGCGCGATGTGCTGGTGGGAGCAGCCATCACGGCGGTGCTGTTCTCGGTGCTGCAAATCATCATCAGCTGGTACTTTGCCAACTTTGCGCCGACCAGTGCTTTCGGTGCGGCCAGCTCCATTGTGCTGCTGCTGCTGTGGATTTATTACAACTCCATGATTCTGTTTTTCGGGGCCGAGCTGACCTACGCTTACGCCAAGCATTTTGGGTCCAGTGAGGCCAACCTGAGCGCCAAGCTCAAAGAAGAGGGCTACCTGACACCCCGCGAAGCCCGCGCCATTGCCTACGCTGCCGAAACCGGCGGTGCCCTGTCGCCGCAGCAGCGCCAGCGGGCCTGGCAGCGCACCACCCGCATGGAGCAGCCCCACTCGATGCTAACCATGCAGCAGTCGGCCCCCAAGCCGGTGATGCCCAGCGTGGCAGGTGCCCTGTGGAATGCCCTGAGCGCCGTGCTGGCCGTACCCGCCCTGCTGCTCACCAAAGCCCTGGGCCTGGGCGGCAAGAAACAGGTGGTCCAAAAGCGGGTGACCGTGCACACCAACAAGGGCACGCTCTACACCAAGCGCCGCTGAGGACAGGAGCGGTGATACTGAAGCGGCCCTGCGGGGCCGTTTTCGCTGGCATGGCAGGATAGGAAGCATGACTTCTAGCCCACTTGCTCCCCAGGTGACCCTGCCCCGCTTTCAGCCCGCCGACCCTGCTCGCCCCACCATTTTGGTGGCCAACGACGACGGCATTTTCTCGCCGGGGATCAAGGCATTGGCGCTGGCACTGGCGCAGGTGGGCAACGTGTTTGTGGTGGCTCCCGATGTAGAGCAGTCTGCCGTGGGGCACGGCATCACGCTGCGCCGCCCGCTGCGCTTCAAGCACACGGCGGCGGCGGGCTTTGGAGAGATTCCAGCCTACCGGGTAGACGGGACTCCAGCCGACTGCGTGGTGCTGGGCATCCATCTGTTGGCGCGGCCAGACCTGGTGGTCAGCGGGATCAACATCGGCCCCAATCTGGGCGATGACCTGACCCACTCCGGCACGGTGGCCGCTGCCATCGAGGGGCTGGCGCTGGGGATTCCGTCCATCGCTTTTAGCCAGCAGGCCCGGCCTGACGGCGAGTACGAATTCAGCGCCGGGGCAGCCTACGCGGCCTGCCTGGCCGCTGAAGTGGCGGCGCGTGGTCTGCCGCCCCGGACCCTGCTGAACGTCAATTTCCCCGGCACCGCTTTTCAGGGCGTGCAGGTGACCGAGGTGGGGATGCACCGCTGGGAAGACCAGATCATTTCGCGCCAGGACCCCGAAGGCCGCGAATATCACTGGGTGGCAGGCACCAGCACCGCCCCCGCCGAAGAGGATGAACGCACCGACTACGGGGCCGTGCAGCGCGGCTTTGTGAGTGTGTCGCCTGTGCGGCTGGACCTGACGGCCCGCGACCTGATGGGCCAGCTGAGAGGCTATCTGCCTTCTCTCTAACTCTGTTTGCGGCTGTGTGGGTGCAGCGAGGTACGGCCCTTGCGCCCCGCTTCTCTTTAACATGCCTCCCACCGAGGATGGCTACACTGGAACCCGATGAACGTTGCCAACACCCCCGCGCTCTTGCTGACTGCCCTGCTGGGCCTGGGCACCTTGAGCGCCTGCCAGGAGCAGACCAAGACCACCACGACCACCAGCGCTGTGACCACCAGTGAAACCACGACCAGCAGCGCCGCGACCAGCGCCAGCACCACTGAGAGTGCTTCGGGCGCGGCTGCCTCTGAAGCCGCCGCCAGCGCGCCTACGGTGACTGAACCCGGCGCAGTACCGACTGGCTATACGGCGCTGGAGCCGCTCAGCCAGGAGCCGGTGCGGGCATTTGACAAGCAGCCTGCCCGCGCCTTGCAGCAGAACACCGACTACTACGCCCTGCTGGACACCTCACGCGGTCAGGTCCTGATTGACCTGCTGGAAAAGGACGCGCCGGTCACGGTCAACAACTTCGTGGCGCTGGCCCGCAACCATTTCTATGATGGCACCCGCTTCCACCGCGTGATTGACGGCTTTATGGCGCAGGGCGGCGACCCCCTGAGCGTAGACGAGGCCAAGAAGGAAGAGTGGGGCAGCGGTGGCCCCGGCTACCAGTTCCCCGACGAAATCCGCCAGAACCTGACCTTTAGCGAGCCCAACCTGCTGGCAATGGCGAACTCTGGCCCCGGCACCAACGGCAGCCAGTTCTTCGTGACTTTTGCACCCACCGAGTTCCTCAATGGCCGCCACACCATCTTTGGCAAAGTCGTGGACGGCCAGAGTGCGCTGGATGGCCTGACCCGCACGGCCTCTAGTGACGGCGGCGGTGAAACCCCAGTCGAAGGCGCGGTGCCCGATACCCTGCTCAGCGTGCGGATTCTGACCAAGTCGCAGTAAGTCTCCTGCGCAGCAGAAATCTATAAGCAAGAAAGAACAAAAGAAAAAGGCCCTCTCGTTGGGGCCTTTTTTTGGGCTTTTGTCCGCTCTGCTCGACATGACACGGACGGCTGACCCAGGGCTCTTGGCTCTCCCTCAAGACGGCAACCGCTCCAAAGCGGCCCGTCCTGCTTGATAGGTGGCTTCCCCGAACAGCACCAGCCGGGCTTCCAGGCCAGGATGCTGCTCCAGTCCTGCCAGCAGGGTCCGCAGCGCAATGTCCAGCGCTTGCTCCAGCGGGTAGCCATACACCCCCGCGCTGATCAGGGGAAACGCGGCGCTCTGCGCTCCCGCTTCTGCTGCCAGGTCGAGGCTTTGGCGGTAAGCACCGGCCAGGGCTTCCGCTTCGCCATGTGTGCCGCCGTGCCAGACGGGGCCAACGGCATGAATCACCCAGCGTACTCCGCGCTCCTCAAGCCGGAAGGCGGGGGTCAGCACAGCGGTGCCGGTAGGCGTGCCCCCGATGGGCCTTAGCGCCGCCAGCAGCTCAGGGCCAGCGGCACTGTGGACTGCACCGTCCACGCCCCCGCCTCCGCGCAGGGCTGCATTGGCCGCGGTCACAATGGCGTCTACCTGCTGCCGGGTGATGTCGCCCTGCACCAGGCTCAGGCGCTCCCTGGCCGGAGTCATTGTCCTGCCTCTGGGACGCGGGTGCGGAGCTGCTCTGCGCGGAGGGCCTGCGGCTCCTCAGAAGCCTGGCCTGTCCGCTGCCAGCGCTCGGCCTGCTGAATGGCATGCAGGTCCGCCACAGCCCGCTCCAGGTCGTCGTTGACCACCACATAGTCGAACATGCTGGTCTGGCCCATCTCCACCTCGGCGCGCGCCAGGCGCTTCTCGATGCGGTCGGGGGTCTCGGTAGCGCGCCCTTCCAGGCGGCGGCGCAGTTCCTCCAGGCTCGGCGGCATGATAAAGATCATCACGGCCTCGCGGCCCAGGCGTTCACGCACCTGCCGGGCACCTTCGACCTCAATCTCCAGCACCACATCCTTTCCGCTTGCTATGGCGTCGCGGATGGGCGCGAGCGGTGTCCCGTAGTGATTGCCCACAAACTCGGCGTGCTCCAGAAACTCGCCGCGTGCGATGTGGTCCATGAAAGTCTCACGGTCTACAAAGACGTAGTCCACGCCCTCGCGCTCGCCTTCGCGTGGGGCGCGGGTGGTCCAGGAAGTCGAATAAAACACGTCCTGGTCCTTGAGCCAGTCCGCCCGCAGCGTGCCCTTGCCCACGCCGGACGCGCCAGTGATCACCAGCAGCAGGCCGGGAGTGGGTTGGGGGGCGGTGGGCGGTGGCGGAGGCACTTCATTCATGGCCCTCAGAATACGCCGCTGGCCCTAAGCGCTGCCAGATGAGGCGCTGCCCTCTCGGCTCTGCACCGGGCAGCACCTCTGCCACAGCACACAAAATCCACCGCACAAAAAATCCCCGCGCTGGGCGGGGAATGTCCTTCGGCGCAGGGCTTACTTGCGGCGGCGGGGCGCAGGCTGCTTGGAGCGGGACTTGCCCAGGGCCTGACCTTTTTCAAAGCTGGCCTGCATCTTCTGCTGGGTTTCGCGGGCCAGAGCCTCAAAGTCCACCAGACCGGCCTCCACAGTTTCGACGGTGGCCTTAATGCTGCCGCCTTTGCGGCTGACCGCCAGCTCACGGTTCATGTCCTCGAACCACCGCTCAAACTTGGGGGTGTGTTCAAAGAGCATTTCCTTGGTGTCTTTTTGATAGGTGCCGCTTTTGCCGCGCCGCGTGTACTGTTTGGGCAGGGTAAAGCGTTCACCAGGCAGATAAATCGCTTTGAAGTTGCCTTGGCGTACCGCTTCACGGAATTGGCGCACAAATGTATCGCTGCGCTGGGCGTTGGTCAGTTCCTGAACCTGCTCACTTAGTCTTTTGTAGGTCATTGTTCCTCCGTCCGGGCAGTATAAGAGCCGTAGCCCCCATATGCAAAATATGCGGCCACTTCCCTGACTTGTCCGCCCACCGATTTGTTTCATGGGCCGTGTATACAGCCCGGACAATGCACGAAAAATGATTTGAAATTGGCTGCTTCCCAAAGAACACTTGCCGCCGCAGCGACTGACTCCTCCCGCCTTAAGAGCTGCTGCGCCGTGTCTACCAAAGTGCGGGAGTCCCAGAATCTTAGGGGGCATCCGGCAAATGGAGATCAGGTCCAAGCGAGTCTATGTCTCTTCGCTCTCTTGCAGAACTGTACCCGTCTGCCTCAGTACCTGACAGGTTGAAGGAAACGTTGTCTGGATCGCAGAAAAATATGAAGCAGGGCGGCTT
>NZ_BNAL01000028.1 GCF_014653275.1 Deinococcus piscis | reverse complement strand
TGACACGGTATATTCCCCCTGAGCTGGGCCTCTATTTAGATTTGTCCAAACAAAGGGAGCTGCCCACTGCCCCAAGCAGGCAGGCTCACTCAAAAAGAGGTCTAACCCCTCAGACCACGATGCGCTTGAACTCGCCGTCGTCGCCGCGTGCGGGCAGTTGACCGTAGGCCAGTTCCTGCTCCACCACCTGCGCCGCCGCCTGACCGTAGTCCTGGGCCGTGCGCTCGTCAGCGCCTGTAGGCATGACCACCACGTCAAAGCCGCGCAGTTCGCCGTCGGCGTCTTGGTGGCGCACCTCAATCCGCAGCTGGCCTTCTTCGCTGCTGTGGCGAATGGTCAGGCCGTCACGGGGGTCCTTGGTGTACGAGGCGTCAAACGCCTGGCCAATCTCGGTGATGTTCATGGCTTCCAGTGTAGGGAGGAAGAGGCCGCGCTGGATGCGAAATTCGTGCCGGGCCTTTACACTCGGTGGATGCACACCGCCGCATTTCTGGCTGTCAGCCTGGATGGATTTATCGCCCGCGAAGACGGCTCGCTGGACTGGCTGCCCCAGCCGGAGGCAGGCGGCGACGACTACGGCTACGCTGAGTTTTTTGGCGGCATAGACGTGCTGGTGATGGGCCGCCATACGTATGAGATGGTGCGTGGCTTCACGCCTTGGCCGTACGGTGACAAGCCTGTGGTGGTGCTCAGCCGCACCCTCACGCCCGCCGACCTGCCCGCACACTTGCCGCTGCGGCTGCACGCTGGGCCGCTGCCGGAGCTGCTGCGGCAACTGGAAGCGGAGGGCAGGCACCGGGTGTATGTGGATGGCGGACAAGTGATCCAGGAATTCATCCGGGCCGGGCTGCTGGACGAACTCACGCTGACCACGGTGCCGGTGCTGCTGGGGCGTGGACGCCCCCTGTTCGGCGCACTGGAAGAAGATGTGCCGCTTAGACTGCTGGACAGTCAGAGCTTTGCCAGTGGGCTGGTGCAGAGCCGCTACGAGATAGAGAGCCAGCGCGGGCCAGCTGGGAAAGAGGACTGACGCGCAGACGCCCTGGAGCATTTAACAAAAAGGTACTTATCTTTTTGGCGAACCCAGTGAGCACAAAACATCAAGCAGGACGGAAAACGGAGCGGGCGGCGGTTCGGTTCCGCTACTCGTGTAGTTTGGAGAACGGCCCTAGACTCCCAGAAAGTAGGCCACCACGCCCCAGCCGTTGACCAGCAGGTGGGCCGCCACCGGCCACACCAGCGAACGGTAGCGCCACCACAGCACGCCGACGAAAAGGCCAAACGACCCCTGAGCGACGATGATGCGGGCCAGAGTGTCGAGCAGGTCGGCGGAGCCGTGTGAGCCCAGATGCATCAGCGCGAAGATGAGCGATGCCAGTGCAATGCCCGGCCATGCGCCCAGCAGCGCTTCAAGCTGGCTTTGCAGCAAGCGGCGGTAGAACAGTTCTTCGCCAAGACCAGCCGTAACAGCCGTAATAAGTGCGACGGCAACAATGGTCGCCGCGTCGTACGCTGAGCCGTCAAAGCGCGGATTCCAGGGGGCCAGCTGCGAGGTGACGAACCAGAAGCCCACCACGCTGAGCGGCACCCACCAGGGCTTACCCTGTGAGCGCGGAAGGCGAATGGCCCCAGGCAGCAGCCGCACGGCGAGCAGCGGAAGCACGATCAGTAGGGCCACTTTGGCGGCGATGTACCCGACATCGGACTCGGTGATGCGGGTCAGGAGGGGAAATGCCAGGGCCAGAGTCAGCAGCAGCGCCGTGGTGATGAGCAAGGTGCGCGGCTGGCCTGCCTCTACCGGCAGCCGCTGGGGCTGATAGGGGAGCGCCACTGCCAATGCCGCTGCCGCCAGCGGTGGCCCGACGATGGCCCACAGCGGCACGGCGGCGGCTCCGGGGTCCGCCGAGCCCGGAAACCCGGCGGGGTAGTTCAGCGCCGCGTAGCCGAGCGCTGCCGTATAAGCGAGGACAACAGTGGCCAGGACTGCTGTGCCAAGCCACGGGCGGGGAGAAGCAGCTTGAGACATTCCTCTTTATAGCACTTACGTGCTAAATCCTTTGCTGTGTCTGGCGGGCTGCAAAGTCCTGTGCGCCTATTCGTGAGCTCCCATGTTCGCCCAGGCCAGCATCGCCGCGCTCTGGTAAGCGGCCAGCCCTTCATCGGCACGGTCAATGTTGGCCCGGAAGCGTTCGTCGGCTACCCACATCTGCGCCAGCCCGCGCAGCAGCTGCGGCGGAGCGTCATAAAACCAGCGCTCCAGATGGGCGCAGTGGTCGGCAGCGATGGCCTGCGCTTCGGCACTGGCCGGGGGGTGGCCTGCACTTTTTGCAGCCAGATAACGGGCGCTCAGCGCGTCCATTTCGGTGCGGATGGTCTGCCAGTCGGCTTTGCCGTAGCGGGCGGTGCGCTCCTGGCTCTGCGCGTAAGCGTCACTCTCGCCCCAGCGGGCCTGGGCTTCGGCGCTGTATTCGGCCGGATCAAATCCACCGAAAATCTCTTTGAATTCCTGGGTCTGCATGGTGAGTCTCCTTTCGGGAGAAGTCTGAAGAAAGCGGTCCAGTGCGCCGATGGTCCGCTGTAGCGTAGCTTGCTCGGCCAGCAGGCGTGCCCGCTGCGCCGTCAGTGCTGCCGCTTCGGCTTTGGCCCCGGCGTCCAGCAGGCCGGCAATATCGGCCAGCGAGAAGCCCAGCTGCCGCCACAGCAGGAGGCGCCACAGCCGGGCGAGGTCGCCCTGACCGTACAGCCGGTAGCCGCTGTCACTGCGGCTGGGCTGGCCGGACAGAGCAGGCCCAGCGCGTCCCAGTGATGCAGCGCCCGCACGCTGACGCCGCTCAGGGCCGCCACTTCGCTGACGGTCAGCGTGGCATCGGTGGCAGGTGGGGAGGCAGGGTCATGCATAGGCAGTGGTTCTCAGACGTTCTCTTGGGGCAGTGTGCCCAGGAGCCACGCTAAAGCCTCACGCGGCGTCAGGGTCAAGCCCGCCCGGCTGAAGGGTTACTCGCGCACCCAAAGCACTTTCTGTGCCACCGGGTCGCGGCGGCCTTCGGGCCACTCTTCTACCTGCGCCAGATACAGCATGCCGATAGGCCGGCAGCCTTCTTCAAAGCCCAGGGCGGGCAGCGTGGTGGGATGCATCAGGGCCGCACTGGTGATCCACTTGCTGCCCAGGCCATGCGAGCGGGCGGCCAGCAGCAGGTTCTGCATGGCGGCGGCGGCGGCCCAGTCCTCTTCGTAGCTGGGGAATTTGGTGCTGGCTGGCGTCTGGGCGGCCACCACAATCCACACGGGCGCCTTGGCCTGTGTTTCTTGCTGGGTGGCCCGCAGCTCGGCCACTTCGGCGGCGTCGGTCACGCCTTTGTGCTCGGCCAGCGACGCTGCCAGCACATCGGCCAGCCGCGCTCGGCCTGCGCCAGTAAACACGCCGAAGCGCCAGGGCTGGGTGTTGCCGTGACTGGGGGCCCAGTGCGCTGCTTCCAGCAGGGTCCAGATCAGGGCGTCGGGCAACTCGGGCTGCTCAGCGCTGAGGCGGCCATAAGGCACCGAGCGGCGCGCACGAATGGCAGTGGCGGTGTCCAGCGGGGGGTGGATGTCAGTGCTCATGGCCTCAGTATGGGATAAACGGGCTGCGCTGCCCCTACACTGGGCAGATGAACACTGGGCAGAGGATCGACCCGCGCTTTCCTATCGGCCCTGCGCCGCAGAATCTCCTGCCGAGTGCTGAGCAGAGGGCCGCTGCCGTGCAGGCGTTGGCTGCCCAGCCCGCCACACTTGCGCAGGTGGTGGCGGGCCTCAATGAAGCCCAACTGGACACCCCATACCGCGAAGGCGGCTGGACGGTGCGGCAAGTGGTTCACCACGTGGCCGACAGTCATTTGAACGCTTATATGCGGACCAAGCTGGCCCTGACCGAGCCGTGCCCAGTCATCAAACCCTACGACGAAACGCGGTGGGCCGAGTTGCCGGACAGCCGGTTGCCCGTGCAGGTCAGCCTGGAGCTGCTGACGCCTGTGCATCAGCGCTGGGTCCATCTGCTGGCGGGCCTGGATGAACAGGCTTGGCAGCGGCCCTATGTGCATCCGGCAGATGGGCCGCGCACGGTGGAGCAACTCCTGACCTTGTATGTCTGGCACGGTGCCCACCACACGGCGCAGATCACGGCGCTGCGGGAGCGCAGAGGCTGGTGACGAATCAGGCCCAGGCGTCGCTGGCCGGATTCAGGATCAGGTCTATTTCGCCCTGCTCGGGTGCGCCGCTTTCCCGAATCCAGCGGGCTGCTGCGTCCCAGTCGTAAGTCACCCGGCGGTGCTCGGCTTGCCACTGACCGCCGCGCCGTTCCAGCAGGGTCCAAGCGGCGCGGCGGTCGCCGTCGTTGGGCCAGTTGACGGGACCAGTCCCGACCAGAAGTGTGTCGCCCACCGTTCGGGTGTCAGCCCGGTGCATGTGGCCGACCAAGTAGACCCGGTGGCCGCCGAAGCCCTGGAGCCGCTCGGACAGTTCACTCTCACTGCGGCGACGAAACAGCCGGGTGTCATAGTCGAAGTGCAGCAGCAGGCTGTCCCAGGGCGTGGCTGGCGTGCCGTGCGAGGCCAGGACTTCGCCGCCGACCAGCGCGGCCCTCAGGGGCAGGGTTGCCAGTCGCTTCCGCTCGGTCAGGGGCAACGTGGCGGCCAGCCAGTTGCCCAGTGCGCGCTTGTGTTCGGGCAGATCATCCAGAGGGCGTTCCAGTAATTCGTCATTGTTGCCGCGCACCTCTACTGCGTCCAGCCCGCGCTGAAGCTCCAGCGCCCGCAGCGGGTCGGCCTGGCCCCACACCTGGTCGCCCAGGTTCACCGTCAGGTCGGGGCTACAGGCCCGGATGTCCTGAATCACGGCCTGGGCAGCAAACGCGTTGCCGTGAACGTCGCTCAGCACGGCCAGGCGCAGGTCAGCGCTCATACTGCGCCTGTGCCCGCGTCCGCCTCCTCACGCTGGGCGGGCAGCAGCAGGTTGGCAGCAATGCCCACGAGTGCGGCCAGCGCCATGCCCGACAGTTCCAGGTCGGTCCCGCCCACATGCACCGGAAAAGCGGCTCCGCCCAGGCCCAGCACCAGAATCAGGCTGACCACAATCAGGTTGCGCGAGTGGGCAAAGTCAATCTGCGCCTCGCTCAGCGTGCGGATGCCCACACTGGCAATCATGCCGAACAGCAGGATGGACACTCCGCCCAGCACCGCCGCCGGAAAGCTTTGCAGCACGGCGGCCAGCTTGGGCGAGCAGCCAAAGAGAATGGCGAACGCGGCGGCGATGCGGATGATGGCCGGGTCATACACCTTCGTCAGCGCCAGCACACCGGTGTTCTCGGCGTAGGTGGTGGCCGCCGGACCACCCAGCGCCGCACTGGTCATGTTGGCGATGCCGTCGGCAAACAGGGTGCGCGACAAGCCCGGCTTTTCCAGAAAGTTCTGGCCCACCACGCGGCCATTGACCACCACGTCTCCGATGTGCTCAATAAAAGTCACGACGGCCACCGGCGCGATAATCGCCACGGCCTGCCAGTTCAGTTCGGGGGCGTGAAAAGGCGGCAGGCCCAGCCAGGCTGCGTCGCTGATTCTTTGCAGGGCCGCGCCGTCTACCGCACCCAGCAGCAGCGCCGCCGCGTACCCCACCACAATGCCCACCAGGATAGGAATCATGCGGAACAGGCCCCGCCCGTAGATGCTGGCAATCACGGCGGCCAGCAGGGTGATCAGGGCCAGCAGCCAGTTCGTCTTGGCCTGGTCTACCGCCACGTGGCTCAGGCCCAGGCCAATCACCATAATCACCGGCCCGGTCACGATGGGCGGGAAAATGCTCATGATGCGCCGGGTGCCGAACACCTGCACCAGCGCCGAGAACAGCAGGTACATCGCCCCCGCTGCGATCAGGCCGCCCGCCGCCGCGCCCACGCCCATTTCCTTGACCACCAGCGCCGTCGGAGCAATAAACGCAAACGAACTGCCCAGGAAGATGGGCACCCGCCAGCCGCTCAGGGCATGGAAAATCAGGGTGGCAACGCCAGCGGCGAACAGCGCCACACTGGGTGGCAGCCCCACCAGAATCGGCACCAGCACGGTGGCCCCGAACATGGCGATGGAATGCTGCACGCCCAGTACCAGCTTGCGCTGGAGCGGCAGTTCGGTAGAAGGATGGGGGACCGGCAGAGGAGTCGGAGGCTGGGTCATGTCAGCCCTGAGTGTAGGGCAGCGCGAATGTCTCCTCCGCAGACCCCGGCAAGCGCTATGCTGAAACGTAATCTTATGGACGCTGTCACTTCCGTTCCGGTTCGTTCCGGTGCGCGGCCACTGCTGCAGGCTGCTGGCCGGGTGCTGCGCGGCGTGCTGGCCGCCCTCCTGGCCCTGCTGGGGCTGGGGCTGGCGGCGCTGTGCGTGGGCCGCTTCGCCGCGCTGGGGGCCGGAGCGCCGCTGTGGCTGGAGACCTTTTCCGCCGCTGAGCTGCTGGCGGGGCAGCTGCTGTTCGGGGCCGAGTACGCTGGCTGGGACGAGTTCGCCCGTGCGCTGGGATTGGCGGTGCTGGGGAGTGTGGGGCTGGGCACGGCGGCCTGGGCCTGGCCTCGCCGCAGGCAGCGGCGGGCCTCGCCCTACGCCTTCTCCTACCAGGTGGAAGAGACGGGCGTAAACTAGAACCCATGACAGATGCTGCCCCGGCCCCTGCCCCCCTGATGATCAAGGAAGTCCTCGAAACGCTGCCGCACCGTTACCCCTTCGTGCTGGTAGACCGGGTGCTGTCGGTGGAGAACGGTGAAGTGCATGCGCTCAAGAACGTGACCATCGGTGAGCCGTTTTTCGCAGGGCACTTTCCGCAGGAGCCGGTGATGCCCGGCGTGCTGATTACCGAGGCCCTCGCGCAGGCCAGCATGTTCTGCCTGCACGGCGAGATGCCAGCGGGCACGGTGGGCTACCTGGCCGGGGTAGAAGGCGCACGCTTTAGGCGCAAAGTGGTGCCGGGTGACCAGCTGCACCTGTACGCCCGGCTGGAGTTCCTGCGCCGGGGCCTGGGCAAGACGGTCTGCCGCGCCGAGGTGGACGGCGAAGTGGCCGCCGAAGCCACGATTCTGTTTGCGGTTGCCAAATAAGTGTCGAGGATCAGCCGCTACATTCTCTCTGAGCTGATTCCGCCGCTGCTGGCAGGCGTGTTGCTGTTTACGGCGCTGCTGTCGTTCGGGTATTTCTTCGTGAGCAGCCAGTGGCTTCAGGGCGTGGCCCCGGGGCTGGTGGCGCAGTGGATTGGCTACCAATTGCCTGACACGCTGGTCAAGGTGCTGCCCATGGCCGCCGTGCTGATGACCATCGTGGCCTTTGGGCGGCTGAATACCGATTCGGAACTGGTGGCCATGCAGTCGGGCGGTATTGGGCTGGGCCAAGCCGGGCGGCCAGTGGCGGTCATCGGGCTGCTGCTGGCACTGCTGTCGCTGTGGCTGAGCCTGTGGGTGGCCCCCAGAGCCAATGTAGAAACCCGCAGCCTCTACTGGGACGCGATGACCGGCTCGGGCCTGAGCAGCATGGTCGGGCGCACGCTGGACCTGGGAGACGGGTTGAGCGTGTACTGGGCCGATTATGACCCGGCCACCCGCCGGATGAAGAATGTCAGGGCCGAGCGCTGGAGCAAAGACGATCCCCGCAAGGTGGAACTGGTGTTCGCGCGCGAGGGCACCTTCGAGGACAACCTGCTCAGTCTGAGCGACTATCAGGCGTTCACCGTCAACTACGCCGCCGCCGCTGAGCTGGCCGCCGGGACGCAGCAGCCGGCCCCGGCTACCACCGCCGACCCCGCCGCCAGTTTGCTGGCCCTGCGGCAACAGGCAGAGAAGATGAACGGGCAGATTCTCTCGGTCTTTCCAGCTGTGGCCCTGGAAGACGACCCGCAAAAGCCGTTGGAGATTGAGTCCGGCACCTCGCGCAAAGAGGCGCTGGCCCGCTTCGCTGACGCCATCGGCGCGGATGACCAGGGCTGGAACGAGCTGACCGCCACCCTGAACGACCCGCAGGCGCACGCCACTGACCGCCAGGACGCCGCCCTGACCCTCAGCCGCAAGGTGGCGCTCCCATTCGGCAATCTGGTGCTGGCGTTGGCGGCGCTCCCGTTTGCCCTGCGCTTTGGGCGCAGCCTAGGTGTCAGCCTGGGGCTGGCGCTGCTGGCGTCGCTGGCGTACTACCTGCTCACGGCGCTGGGGCTGACCCTGGCCGGTTCCGCCACGGGCCCGCTGGCGCTGGCTTGGCCCTGGCTGGGCAACGTGGCGGTGCTGCTGGCCGGACTGCTGCTGTTGAGGCGGGCATGACCGAGCCGGAGGGAAGACGGGAGGAGCGCCATGTCGCCTGAAGCGCAGCCTCTTGCTTCTTCATCTTCCCACTCGGCCCTGATGATTTCGGCGTCTTTTGGGGGCGGGCACCATCAGGCAAGCAGCGCGGTGGCGCAGGCGCTGGCGGAGCGCGTGAGCCTGCGGCTGGCCCAGGTGGACGCAGTAAAGATGCTGACCCCTGCTGAGCGGGCCCTGATCGTGGGGGTATACGGCTTTTGGCTGCGGCATCTGCCAGCGGCGTACCATGCTTTTTACCGCTGGACCGACCAACCGAGTGAACCGCGCATCGTGACCTCGTCGTTCGAGTGGCTGGGCATCAGCGGACTGCGCCGTGAGTTGCTGGCGCAGCGGCCAGAGCTGGTGGTCAGCACGTTTCCGACCTCGGTGGCGCTGGCCGATACGGTGCGGCGGCGCGAGGGCCTGCACTTTCTCAATGCCCTGGTGCTGACCGACTACCGGGTACATCACCACTGGGCCCGTCCGCAGGCTGACCTGATTCTGCTACCCACCGAGAGCACCCGCCGCGAGATGCTGGCCTGGGGCATGGCCCCGGAGCGGTTGGCCGTGACCGGGCTGCCCGTGTCGCTGGAGGTGGAGCGCCTCAGTCAGCTGGGGCATGCCGAGCGCCGCTCCGCCCTGCTGGCCGCTCTGAACTGGGACACAGACCCGCCCGAGCCGCTGATTCTGCTATCGGGCGGCAGCGGCGTGTACAGCGCGTTCGATGAAGTCCTGTCGGTCCTGGGCAACCTGGGGGGGCGGGTGCGCGTGCTGGTGGTGGCGGGGCCGCATCCGCCGGGGGTGCAGCGCATTGGTGGGGCTGAGATTCACCACCTGGGCTACCGCGCCGATTTTGCCACGTTGCTGGCCGGTTCGGACTTGCTGGTGGGCAAGGCGGGCGGCATGACGGTGGCGGAGACTGCGGCGTTGGGCGTGCCACTGGTGGTCTACCGCCCCATTCCCGGCCAGGAGGAGCACAACGCCGAGTACCTGCTGGAGCGCGGCGCAGCGTATTGGCCGCGCTCGCCACACGAGCTGCGCCGGGCTGTACTGAGCCTGCTTGACCCTTCGGGCCGCGCCCAGACTGCTGCCGCTGCCCGCGCCCTGGGCTGCCCCAGCGCGGCCCGGCAGGTGGCCGGTGAACTGCTGGCCCGTCTGGGGTGGGAGGCGTGAAAGCCCGTCACTGGCCGGGCGGGCGCTGGTTGAGTGGCCTTGCTGCTGGGCTGCTCGCCTACATCGGGCTGCCGTACCTGCTGGTGCAGCGGCTGGGGCTGGGCACCGTGCGCCAGGGCCGAGCCAGCGGCGAGCAGGTGGCGCTCACCTTCGATGACGGCCCCGACCCGCAGCACACCCCCGCCGTGCTGGATGCGCTGGCGGCGGCGGACATGCGGGCCACCTTCTTTCTGCTGTCGGGCACGGCCCAGCGGCATCCTGAGCTGGTGCGCCGCATCCTGGCCGAAGGACACGAAATCGGTGTGCATGCGGCGCGGCACCGGCACGCCTGGGCGCGGCTGCCCTGGGACGCCTACCGCGACCCGGTTCAGGCCCGCCGCGAGCTGGAACGCTTGAGTGGCTCCCGCCTCCGCTGGGGCCGCCCGCCGCACGGGGCCTACACCCTGGCGAACCTGCTGGGCCTGCGCCGTGCTCGCCTGACACCCGTTCACTGGAGTATTGAGGGCGGCGACTGGGCGCGCGGGGCCATGCCGCAGGGGGTGCAGGACAAGGTGCGGCGCGAGCTGCACGGTGGGGCGGTCATCGTGCTGCACGACAGCGGCCCTGGGGCGCGGGTTACGCCCACAGCACTGCCAGAGATACTGCGGGAGATGGCGGAGCGCGGGTTTTCCTCGGTCACGCTGAGCGAGCTGAATGCTGCGCCGGTCACGCGCCCGGAGCTGCCCGCCCGCTTGATGGCCGGGCTGGACCGCCGACTGGACGCGCAGCTGGGGATTCGCCCGGCACTGGACCGGCGCGGGGGACTCTTTCGGCTGCAACCGCTGCCTTTCCCGCTGGCGGGGCTGCGCTGGCCGGACGGTGGCGTGATTGCTCGCGGCACGCCAGCCCTGGAATTTCATGTGAACAACCCTTTGCTGGTGGACTTGGGCCTGCGCCAGTTCATTCCGCGCGCCCGGCGCGAATTCGGCTGGGTGGCGCAGGACTGGCGGGAGCGCCCGGAGCTGCAAGAAGCCGAGTTCATCTACTGCCTCAGCGTGCATGGGCCGGTGCTGGCGCGCCTGGGCTTCGCTTCGGTGCCGCTGGCCCCGTTGGATGCCCGCCGCCTCAAGCTCTGGTCGGACCTGATGCACCACGCCTACGGCACCGCGCCCCGCAAATCCCAGCCAGTCCTGAGCATCATGCCCCGCGCCGAGTTTCTGCGCCGCTTTGGCTGACGCGGCTCCCAGCCCGGCCCGATTGGGCAGCGGCTCGGCAGAGGCTGGGTGAAACCAGTCAGGGTGCGCGGTCAAGAAGGGTGGAGCACTGTGCGCGGATGGGTTGAGGGCGTGCCATCCGTATGAGCGGGGAAATGGACGCATCTTCCCCGTGTTTTGATGCAGCGGGGATAGAGTGGACCTGACAGCAGGCTGTCGCTGGCCCGCTAGACTGGAGAAACTATGCCATTTGGCCCACTGGAACTACTGATTATCGCCGCCGTCATCCTGGTGCTGTTTGGGGCCAGCAAGTTGCCGCAGCTGGGCAAGGGCCTGGGCCGCGGCATCAAGGAATTCAAGGAAGAAACCCGCGACCTGAACCGCCCCGGCCCGGACGCGGTGCCACTCAATCCTGAGCTGCGCCGCGACGTGACCGACGTGCAGGCCACCGAGCTGCCCCGCGTAGAGGTCCGTGAGATTGTCGCCGAGCCGCGTGACCGTCAGGGCTGACCGGGTGCCCCCTGAAACTGTGCCTGACCCTACGCCCACGGCCCCCCAGGAAGAACTTCAGAGCGCCACGCTGCTGGAACACCTCGGTGAACTGCGGACCCGCCTGATTTGGTCCGCCGCATTTCTGGCGGTAGGTATGGGGCTGGCCTTCTGGGTGCATGAGCCGCTGCTGGGGCTGCTGCAAGCGCCGCTGAACGCCTCGGCGCAGTTCCAAGCAGGCGAGGTCAAGCTGATCAGCACCAGCCTGACCGGGCAGTTCATGGCGGCGCTCAACCTCAGCTTCTGGACTGGCCTCGCCATTGCTCTGCCGCTGATTCTGACGCAGGTGTGGGCTTTTATTGCGCCGGGCCTGTATGCCCACGAGCGGCGCTGGGCCGTGCCCTTTATCGTTGGGGCGGGTGCCGCGTTCGCAGCGGGCGTCACGTTCGGCTATTTGTTCGTGCTGCCCGCGATGGTGCGCTTTTTCCTCGACTTCCTAGCCGGGCAGGTGCAGGCCATGCCGGATGTCTCGCAGTATATCGGTATGGTGGTCACGTTCCTGGTGGCCTTTGGCCTGGCCTTTGAGTTGCCGATTCTGGCGGTGGTGCTCACCCGCATCGGGCTGATCAACCACCAACTGCTGCGCTCCGGCTGGCGCATCGCGCTGGTGGGCATCTTGATTCTCTCGGCGCTGATTACGCCCACGCCTGACCCCGGCACCATGCTGCTGGTGGCGGTGCCGCTGTACGTGCTGTACGAGCTGAGCATCATTCTCTCGCGGATGTTCCAGGTGCGGGTGCCGGAGGACGACGAGCCGGTGCGAATTTAGCTGGTGGGCGGCGAGTGCTTTAACTGTTCGCCACTATCTTTGCACCATGCGCCGCTCCCGCTTGATGTCCGTCTGGGCCGTGCTGACCTTGCTCGCTGCACTGCTGCTGTGAGGTGTGACGTTCCTGGATTTGCTTTTCGCAGCAGAGAGCATGACAGAGAGCGGTCCCTGCCCGTATCAGCCGGCTGACCGTGTCGCCTACGGCCTTCAGGGACTGAGTTTCTTTTGTGGGGGACGCCCGCTCGGCCCTGACTCCGGCAATCCAAGTTATTCCATTGTCCTCGGTGTCCTGGCCCTGAATGCACTTGTTCTGTGGCTGATGCGGCAAAAAGGTCAGCAGGCGCGGCAGATGCTGCGCGTCAACCTCTGGACGCTGGTGCTGACGCTGGGGCTGGGCTGGCCGCTGCTGGAAGTCGGCGAGCGCGTACAAAACGCCTTTTTGGCACGGGGCGATGTGATGACCGTGCAGGCTGGCCCGGCACTGATTTACTCCCGGCGCTGCGAGGAGCAGGCGGGGGAGAATGGCGTCTGCCTAAGGCAAAGTGGGCTGCTGTGGCCTAATCCGACGGCGTGGGGGCTTGCCGGACTGGGACTGGTGGGGGCGGCGGGTTTACGGCGAAGCCGCCCGCAAATGGGCTGAGTGGTTGGTTGCCCCTGCCGTGTACCTGGCGACTTATCGGGAGAGGCACTTCATGGCTGCGGGTGGCTTTGCGCACCGTTCCGTTCCCCATGTTCACCCCCGCCCTCACACAAAACCCGTACACTGCTCAGGACTTATGGACCCAATTTTTCTAAATATCGGGGGCTTTACCATCGCCTGGTATGGCGTACTGATGACTCTGGGCATCGTGGCGGGGATCAGTATCGGCCTCAAGCTGGCGCGTGAGCGTGGCCTGGACGCCGACCTGTTCGAGCGCATGATCTACACCATGCTGCTATGGGGCTTTATCGGGGCGCGGCTGGTGTTCGTGGCGACCTCGTGGGACCTCTTTGCCGATACGCCTATGCCGCAGCGGCTGCTGGACATCATCAACCTGCGTCAGGGCGGGATTTCTATTCACGGCGGGCTGCTGGGGGGCATCCTGGCGGCGATCTGGTTCACGCGTAAGTACCGCATGAACTTTTACCGCTATCTGGACCTGGCCGCGCCGGGTGTGGCGCTGGGCATCATCGGCGGGCGCTTAGGCAACATCATGAACGGCACCGACACGGTGGGCCGCGTCACCGGCTGGCCGGTGGGCTTTCGCTGGCCCGACTCGGCCCGCGCTTTTCATGACGGCATGTGCATCCCCAACCCTGACCCCACGATGGACCTCTCGCAGTATTGCCAGACCATTGCCGGGCAGCAGGTGATGACGGCCCCGGTCCACTTCACGCAGCTGTACGGTGTCCTGATTGGCGCAGCGCTCCTCATCGCGTCTTTCTTCTGGCTGCGCAGCAAGAAGCCCGGCTGGGCCTTTTGGCAGTTCTGGCTGTGGTACTCGCTGCTGCGGGCCGGGGTAGAGGAAACCTTCCGCCTCAATCCACTGATGTTCGACACTTACCTCCAGCAGGGTCTGGACCAGCCCGGTATTGGCCTGTGGACCATGACCCAGGTGTTCAGCGTGCCCATCGTGCTGGTGAGCCTGTACATGTTGTGGCGCTTGGCCGCGCAGCCTGAGCCGCAGCCGGTGCCAGTGGCCGGTGGGGAAGTCATGACCCATGCCGAGGCCCGCGCCCGGGGCGGCGAGTAACCTCACCCCGCTGCCTACCGCCTGCCCTGACGGCAACGTCACCGGCAGGCGGTTACAATTGGTGGCATCCCCCCACGGCCCAGGCTTCGGTGCAGGCGAAGGACGCATCTTCCGGGACGTTCCGCTCTGCTCTTGGCGGCGCTGCACGGTAAAGTCCTGAACATTTGCACTTTTTCCGGCAGCCCACAGCGGCCATGCTCAGACACGTCACCAATCAGACACTTCACCCAAGGAGAATCTCTATGACCACACCAGACCCCGCTTCATCTCAAACCCGCCCTCTTGATGTCATTGTCCTGGCTGCTGGGGCAGGCACCCGCATGAAATCCGACCTGCCCAAAGTGCTGCACCCGGTGGCGGGCCGCCCGATGGTGGGCTGGGCCGTCAAGGCTGCCCAGGACCTGGGAGCCCGCAGCATTGTTGTCGTGACGGGCCACGGGGCCGAACGGGTCGAAGCGGCGCTGGGCGGCGAGGGCGTGGCCTTTGCCCGCCAGGATCAGCAGCTGGGCACCGGCCACGCCTTCCTGTGTGGAGCTGAGGGCCTGAGCGGTGACGGCGACGTGCTGGTGCTGTATGGCGACACCCCGCTGCTCTCCGAAGCCACCCTGCGCGACCTGCTGGCCGACCACCGCGCCGAGGGCAGCGCCATGACTGTGCTGACCGGCGAACTGCCCGACGCTACCGGCTATGGCCGGATTATTCGGGGTGCGGGCGGCGAAGTGGAGCGGATTGTGGAAGAAAAGGCCGCCAGCGCCGAGGAAAAAGCCGTGCGCGAATTCAACTCCGGCGTGTACGTGATGGACCGCCGCGCCCCCGAACTGGCCCGCCGCATCGGCAACGACAACGCCGCTCAGGAGTATTATCTGACCGATCTGCTGGAGCTGTACCGCGCCGAGGGCGGGGCTGTGCGGGCCTTCAAGCTGAGTGACCCCGACGAGGTGATGGGAGCCAATGACCGCCGCCAGCTGGCCGACGCCGAAACCGTGATGCGCCGCCGGATCACCCAGAACCTGATGAAAGAGGGCGTGACCATTCAGGCCCCGGACACCGTGCGGATCGAGGACACCGTACAGATCAGCCGGGACGTGCTGCTGGAGCCCGGCGTGATTCTGACCGGCCAGACCGTGATTGAGTCCGGCGCAGTGATTGGGGCTTACTCGGTGGTTGGGGACAGCCGCATCGGGGCTGGGGCCATCATCAAGCCGCACAGTGTGCTGGAAAGCGCCGAAGTGGGAGCCGGGGCAGACGTGGGGCCGTTTGCCCGGTTGCGCCCCGGCACGGTGCTGGGCGAGGGGGTGCATATCGGCAACTTTGTGGAAACCAAGAATGCCCGGCTGGACAGAGGCGTCAAGGCCGGGCACCTCGCCTACCTGGGCGACGTGACCATCGGCACCGAGACCAACGTGGGCGCGGGGACCATCGTCGCCAACTTTGACGGGGTGAATAAGCACCAGTCCAGCGTGGGCGCGGGCGTGTTTATCGGTTCCAACTCCACCCTGATTGCGCCCCGCAGCGTGGGCGATGCCGCCTTTATTGCCGCTGGCAGTGCTGTGCATGAAGACGTGCCCGAAGGCGCGATGGCTGTGGCACGCGGCAAGCAGCGCAACGTGGAAGGCTGGAGCCGGCGCTACTGGGGCGGCCTGCGCGAGAAGGTAGATGTGAAGCTGCCCTGGCTGTCGGGCTGGCTGAAGAAAGGTTGAGAAGACCGGAAAATGTGTAAGGGGCGCAAGCACAAGCTCGCGCCCCTCCATGTGTGTGGACGAGAGCTATGGGGAATCTACGCCTCTCAAGCCTGGGTAATCTTGATAGATTTTCTTATAGAAATTTCCCACCGCATTTTTCTAGTCGGCTTCTTTTCTCTGATCTTCATCTAAGCACAAATGTATACCGGTACTGACAGCCCCTATGGCGTATGTACTCTGGATGAACCACTCGCTATCCAGCGTAGATGCATCAAAGACTCCTTCTGGTAAGGCAAATATGTATGGCGAATGCTGAGAGAGTTCGATTATAGACTTTTCAAGGGAGTCCTTAATGTTTTCTGGCATCTGTCCGACACTGACAGCGATGAGGGTCATCTCAATGGGCTAGTCGTCCCAATACAGTCTATATTCTATTACTTTTGGATTGCGGAATATTCCCTTCCAGGCGGGGAGCGAACTTGCATCTTTTAAATCCCCGACGCAGTAAAACTGAAAATCTATGGTTGTTACATAGGACCTGAGCAGTTCGGAGAAGGCCTCAAGTGCATTATCCATTCTATGTCCAATAGTAATGCTGAGTCATTACCTTTTTTGAGATTATCCCCGGAACATCACCAGCGCCACGATCACCACGATCACGGCATAAATCGCCTTCACGAAGCTGCTACCCCTGAGCATGGCCATGCGTGCGCCTGTCGCCGCGCCCAGCGCGTTGGCGACACCCATGCTGAGGCCCAGCCACCACACGATGTTGCCTGCCAGCAAAAATAGCGACAGTGCGCCCAGGTTGGTGGCGAAGTTGACCGCGCGGGCGTTGCCGCTGGAACTCACCAGATTCATGCCGGTCAGCGCGAACAGCAGCATCAAAAAGGTGCCGGTGCCCGGTCCCAGAAAGCCGTCGTAGATGCCGATGGTCAGCACGCCCGGCAGCGCGATGGCCAGGGTCCGCGCCGTGAGGCCCGGATAGGTGGACTCCAGCCCAAAGCGCTTGTTGGCGATGACCAGGGCGCCCACCACCAGAATGACCACGCCGACCAGGGTGCGGAAATTGTCCGGGTCCACAAAGCGGACCAGATACGCCCCCAGCGCACTGCCAATCAGGGCCAGGGGCACGGTGCGCAGCAGCAGCGCACGGTCCAGGTGCCCGCCGCGCCAGTACTGATAGGTGGACGTGGCCGACCCGAAAATGGCCAGCAGTTTGTTGGTCGCCACCGCCTGCACCGGGCTGAGGCCCATAAAAAACAGTGCTGGCAGTGAAATGGTGCCGCCGCCGCCCGCCACTGCGTCAATAAACCCAGCCAAAAAGGCCAGCGGCAGGGCATACAGCAGCACTTCGGGGCCGATAGTGCCCAGCTCAAGACCAAACATCCTGCCAGTCTAGCGGCCAGGCCTTCTCCTGACCTGCCGGGGCAAGCGGACGGGCGCAGTTGGCAAGGATGTGAATAAGCAGTGGACCGGGAGTCTTCCGTCCACTCTTTGCCGCATGCCACCTTTGTCCTGTGTCCCCTTTGTTATGCTCCCGTGTATGACTCAAGCGACCCAAGCAGAGCAGGTGCTCCTGCCCCTGACCACCCCCGAAGAAGTGCAGACGTTCCTGGCCGAGTACCCATTGGCCGCCGTGTTCAAGGCCGGCACCTGCCACAAGACCATGCAGGGCTTTGGCGTGCTGGAAACCTTTTTGCAGCGCCATGAGCTGCCGGTGGGCTTTATCCGCGTGGTGGATTGGCGTCCGGCCTCCAACTTTGTGGCCGAGATGACCGGCATTCAGCACCATAGCCCCCAGTTGATTATTTTCCAGCAGGGCCAGCCGCGCTTTGAGGTGAACAACTGGGACATTACCCCCGAGGCGCTGGAGCCCGTCTTCACGGCGTTGGTGCCGGCCCGTGCCGGTGGCAGCGTGGAAACTGAGGGCAATATCCAGCCGTACCTGAACCTGATGGACGCCTACCTCGGCGGACAGCTCAACGATTTCGAGTTCCAGGACCGCTGGGTGCCGCTGTTCCGCGACGACGCCAGCTTGCGCTCACAGCGTGAATTCGAGCTGCTTTCGCGCCTGTTCGGTGACCCAGATGCCTACCACGGCGGACTGCACCAGTTGGGTGCGCCCACGTCACGCGGCGACCTGCGCCCGCGTGTGGAAGAGCTACGCGGTGAGCTGCTGGCCCTGCGCGGACAGAACGCCTGACGGGGAGGTTCGCCTCTGGTCCTGTGAGCAGAACCAAGGGCCACCTACGTGGCAGAAATCTCACGTCTGCGACCTTCATTTTCTCATGTGGCTGCCATTTGTAGGAGGCAGCCCTTTATACTGCCTTCTGAGCCATGACTGACCCCACTTCTCCAGTTCAGACCGGCGGCCAGGCCACTGCGGCGCGGAGCATGCCTGCGCCGGTCTACCTCCATCTCTCCACCGACTTCTACCCCTGGGACGAGGTGATCGCTGACCTGAAAACCCGTTCGCAGGCTGGCCAGAGCTTGCTGTTTCAGGCCAACTCGGACGCGGCGTGTGCTTCGTTCGTGTGGAAAGCGGGGCAACTGTTGGGGGGGTACAGTGGCGCCCGCGACCTGAATTTTGCGGCGCTGATGCGGGGACTGCCACGTGCCCGCGTCACGCTGGTGCCCCTGGATGAAAGGGCGGCGGCGGCCATGTGGGAACACCGCGCGGCGGCAGGCCAGACACTGCGGGGCACCGGAGCGCAGGTGGCCGGGCAGCTGGCGGGGCAGACTGGAGTGCTGAGCGGCATGGGGGCCGCGCCCCAGGCCATGTCTTACTGGGAGGAAGGCGAGCCGCGCTGGGGCCACTGGACGCCCGATGCGCCCGAGCAGGACTGGCGGTTCGTGGCACTGCGCCGGACCCCGGACGCCGCCGCGCTGACGGAATTCTGGCGGCAAGTGCTGGCCGTGACCCACCGCCGCGCCGCAGTGGACGAAGTCTGGCGGCAAGTGTCTCTCGCGCTGGCTCCGCACTATCCGGTGCTGGACCCCTTTGTCCGTGAGGTCACGGTGCGGACCGGCGAGTTGCAGGTGGAGCCGAGCGTCCGGCCCCAGGAATTGCAGCCTGCCCTGCTGGCCGCTTACCGGGCTGTGCTGGCCCGGCTCGGTCTCCGTCTGAGCGACCTACCACTGAGCACACTGCGCCAGCATGAACTCTGGAATGCGAGTGGCCTGCCTGCGCTAGAAGGAGAGGGCGCATGACCCGCCCCCCAGTCTGGCCCCAGGAGCTGAGCGACGAGACGCCGCTGCCCTACCGTACCTGGAAAGTACTGGACCTGATCGACGGGCACTTGTCGGCGGCGGAAGTGGCCCGCCTGGCTGGAGTCAGTGAGGACGAGGTGGCCCAGGCGCTGGCCGAAGCGGCTGGCCGCGCCGAGAGCCACCAGCGCCTGATGCGCCCTGTGGACGCCAGTCTTCAGCAGGAGATTACGCGGGTGCTGGGCAGCTTGATTGGTCCGATTGCTGGGGTACTTGTGGAAGAAGCGGTAGAGGAGCTAGGGCCAGCGCCACGTGCTGGAACGGTGTTCCAACGAATTTCGCAGGAGTTGGAACCACAGCAGCGCAGCGCTTTTGCCCACCTGGCACGTGATCAGGGGCTGGCCTGAGACGGGTTCTGGTGCGGCGGGGATTTTATCCTGTGGCTGCCGGACTGTGCCTAAGTGGTCAGACGGTGGACCCTAAGCTAGAACCACTGTTCCAGTGGGGCCGGGGTCGGGGATTCCTGGGCATGTCACACAGTTTGAGGTTATGTCGGCTAAGCCAGACCGGGCGACAGCCAGGTAAAGGAAGGAAAGCATGAAGTACACCGTAGTCATTCAGCACCCTGTTCAGGATGAGGTCCGCGCCGAGCTGGAGCAGCAGCTCTCGCAGCGGCTGGGACTGAGCGCTGCTGCTGCTGGCAAGCTGGCGGGCCGCCGCTCAGGGCGTTTGCTCAAGCCCACCACCCGCGCCAAAGCCGAAAAGCTCCTGGGTATCTATAGCGCGGTGGGCGCAGCAGTCAACCTGGAAGAAGTGCCCGAGGAAGGCGAAATCAGCAGCCTTTCAGGTGCAGTCCATGTTGGAGCGGCACAGGGGCCGGTTCCAGGGACGGATTCAGGTGCATTCAGCCCTCATGCTGATCCATTTGGTGCCAGTGCTGGCGCAGCAGACCCGTTCAGCGCAGCTCCCTTCGCGGCTGACCCGTTTGGAACCGATACTTTCGGCGGCGCTCCCTTTGGAAGTGACCCTTTCGGCACAGACCCGTTTGGGGAGAGTGCTGCTCAGGGCGCAGGCCACACCCAGGTCTTTAGCGCGGTGCCAGGCACTGTTGCGCTGGCCTCAGACCGTGCAGACCGCAAAGACGCGGGTGCGGTGGATGAGTGGGCCAGTTTCACTCAGGAATTGGGCGGGAGTGCGGCAGCAGACCGCCGCCCAGCGGACGCCAGCGAAGATGTCTGGGCTGACTTCGCCGACTCGCTGAAAGTGGATGTGCCGGTGCAGTCAGGTGTGGAAGTAACCCCAGCGCCCCTGGCTACCAGCTTTATGGACGTGGCGGATGGCGCCGCGCTCCCCATGGTGAGCGGGCCCCGCCGCAGCCTGGGGCGTGAGCTGCTCCTGACTTCACTGCTGCCTACTGCGGCACTGTCGCTGCTGTCGCTGCTGCTGCTCTTGCTTCTGCTGCCAGCCGCCGAACGTAGCCGCACAACTGCACAGGCCGATACCCTGGCCCACACCCTGAGCACCACCTTGTCGGCGGCTGCCGACGCTCCCACCTTGCAAAGCCAACTGCGGACCCTGGTGGATGATGACAAGATCGGGTTTCTGCAGGTGAGTTTCCCCGGTGGCCCCACCTATTTTGCAAGCGATGTCCAAGATGAGCAGGCACAGGCCCTGCAACAAGCTTTTGCCAAGTGGCAAGGCAGCGGGGCCAACGGGGTGTTCCGTAGCGGTGAATCCTACCTGGTTGGCCAGGCTGGAGGACAGGCTGTAGACGCCGGCACCACGTCAGCAACTCAGGTGACGGTAGGCGTGCCTTATACGAGCAGCCTGGGCCGTGTGGTTCCTCCCTGGGTCCTGGCCTCCCTGCTGCTGCTGGGCCTGACTGCGCTGTGGGCCCGCCGCGCCGCGCAGGCCCTGCTCTCGCCAGTGCAGCGCCTGGTGCGGGCTGCCGATGCCATCAGCTCGGGTGACCTGAGCCAGCCGGTGCGCGCCGAGGCCAATGACGAGCTGGGCGATCTGGCACAGGCTCTGGAACGCATGCGCCTGAGCCTCAGCGCGGCCATGGACCGCCTGCGCCGCCGCAAGCGCTAGCCTGCCGCTCACGCCGCCGCAAGCGCTAGCCTGCCGCTCACGCCGCCGCAAGCGCTAGCCTGGCTGCTCACGCCCCTGACAGAGCGCCGCCCGCACCATTGGTGGGCGGCGCTTTTCTCGTAGCGGTCTGGGTCGCCTGGCACCAGGGATACGGAGTGCGCTGGTCTCCCTTCACTCAAGCAGCGCCGAATCCCCCGCAGGCCCTCTTATTCGTTCAGGGCCGTCTGACCAAAGCCGCGTGTGCGGCGAATCTCTTCAACGCCGCTGACGGTGCGCAGTTCATCAAGCAGGCTGGTCATCTCCGGGTTGCTGCCGAAATCCAGCCGCAGGCAGATGTGCGCCGCTTGCTCCGCGTCCACGAACGCTTCGAAGCGCAGCGGGCTTTGGCGGTTGCGGGCCAGCACACTGAGAATATCGGCCAGCAGACCGTCCCGGTCAGGGGCCACCACATCCAAGTTGACCTCAAAGCGCTCCTCTGAGCGGGTATTCCACGACGCCGAGACGCAGCGCTCCGGCTCATCGGCCAGCAGCCGGATCATGTTGGGGCAATCAATGCGGTGAATGCTGACTCCGCGCCCCCGGGTGAGGTAGCCCATGATCTGGTCACCCCGGATCGGCTGGCAGCACTGGCTTAGCTTGGTGGCGGTGCTCATGCCGTCCACGTACACGGTGGGCGCTCCGCTGTCTCTTTTGGTCGCTATGGGGGCTGAAACTTGCTCCGCTGCACCTTTTTTGAGTGTCAGTGAGGGGTCCAGCGTGCGGGCGGCCTGGGACGTGGTCACTTTGCCCGCATGCAGTGCCAAGAACAGCTCGTCGGGGTTGCGGCTGCCGGCCAGCTTCTGCGCGGCCTCCTCCAGCTTTTTGATGCTCATCAGTTTGCGGACCGGCAGCTGGCGCTTACGCAAGTAGCGCTCCAGCATCTGCTGTCCGTGCGCCAATGCACCGAGGCGCTCGTCCTGGCGGAAAAAGTAGCGAATCTTGGTGCGGGCCGAGCGCGTGCCAGCGAAGTTCAGCCAGTCCTTGCTGGGCTTGCCATTCTTGCTGGTCAGGATTTCGACCATGTCACCGTTTTGCAGTTTCTGGCTGAGAGGCACGATTTTGCCGTTGACCCGTGCGCCCACCATCGTTTCTCCGATGCGGGTGTGAATGTGGTAGGCAAAGTCCACCGGCGTGCTGCCCGCAGTCAGGCTGATCGCCAGGCCCTTAGGCGTGAACACGCGTACCCGCTGCGACAGGAAATCGTTCTTGACGGTGTCCATGTACTCGGTGGCGTCGCCCACTTCGTTTTGCAGCTCGCGCAGCTGGTCAATCCACTGGTCGCGCTCGCGCTGGTTCAGCTGCCCGCCCTGCTTGTACATCCAGTGCGCGGCCACGCCGTATTCCGCCACCTCGTGCATTCGCAGCGAGCGAATCTGAATCTCTATCGGCTGCCCACTTTTGCCGATGACGGTGGTGTGCAGCGACTGGTAGCCGTTGGGCTTGGGCACGGCGATGTAGTCCTTGAAGCGGCCTGGCAGCGGTGTCCACAGCGAGTGAACGATGGAAATGGTGTGGTAGCAGATGCGCTTTTCGCGGGTTTCCTCGGCGCGGGCCAGCCGCTCGGGGTCGGTGCCTTCGCGGGCTTCCATAGGCCGGGGCGTCAGGATGACCCGCAGCGCCATCAGGTCAAAAATCTGTTCCAGCGCTTTGCCCTCGCGCCGCATCTTGCCAAAGATGCTCCACAGGTGCTTGGAGCGCCCCGAAATGTCGATGGTGGCCACCCAGTCGGGCAGCTCCAGGTCGTCTTTTAGGGCCGAGTGCAGGCTTTCTTCGGCCGCCTTGACGATGCCGTCGCGCTCGTCCAGCTGCATCCGAAGGCGGGAGCGCAATTCCGCGTATTCCTCGGGATACAGGTAGCGGAAGCTGAGGTCTTCCAGCTCCCATTTGACCTGCCCGATGCCCAGGCGGTGCGCCAGCGGCGCGAAGACTTCCATCGTCTCGCGTGAGATGCGCTTTTGCTTCTCTGCGGGCATGGCGTCCATGGTGCGCATGTTGTGCAGCCGGTCCGCCAGCTTGACCACGATGATTCGCAGGTCGTCGGTCATGGCGATCAGCATCTGGCGCAGGTTTTCGGCCTGCATGTCGCGCCCGTCGTCGCTCACCTCGGCGGTCTGCGAGCCAGCCTTGCTCAGCTTGCTGACCTTGGTTTCGCCTTCCACGATGCGGCTGACCTCGGGGCCAAATTGCTCGGTGATGACCTCAAAGGTCACGCCGTCCACGTCCTCCACCGTGTCGTGCAGCAGCCCAGCAGCGATGCTGGTGCTGTCCATGCCCAGTTCGGCCAGAATGGTTGCCACAGCCACCGGGTGGGTGATGTACTCCTCGCCGCTTTTGCGGACCACACCTGCGTGAGCCTCGCGGGCAAAGTCGTAGGCGCGCTCTATCAGGTCGCGTTCGGCTGCTGGCCGCTCCGCCACCAGGCCGCGCAGATGTTCCATCCCATGCACGCTCCCCAGCATAGCGCCGCGCTTGGCCGCCTCTACTTTGCTGCGTCACCTTGCAAGGCCGAACGGCATCATTTCGCGTCGTGCAGGGCATTTCGCACGCGCTTCACTTGCGGAAAAGGAGTTTATTTTTTTGCCGAGTGTTCTATGCTGGGGCGCATGACCGACGCCCGCCTGCCCGCTGTTTCCGCCGACTGGTCGCTGGAGCGTCAGCACTGGGTGCGCGGCTATTTCCGGGTGGCGGGGGTAGATGAAGCTGGGCGCGGGGCCTGGGCGGGGCCGGTGACGGTGGCCGCCGTGATTTTGCCCAACACGGGCGCGGAGCTGCCATTTGCCGACAGCAAGGCGCTGGGTAGCGCCCGCCGCACTGAGCTGGCCGCCGAGGTGCGCCGCGTGGCGCTGGCCTGGGCGGTGGAGCACGCCTGGCCGGATGAAATTGAGCAGCTCAATATTCTGGGAGCCACCCACGCAGCGGCGGCCCGCGCCCTGGCTGCACTGGACCCAGAGCCGCAAGCACTGGTCACCGATTATCTGCGGCTGCGCACCCCGCTGCCGATCCTGGCTCCGCCCCGCGCCGACGCGCTGAGCTACAGCGTGGCCGCGGCCAGCATCCTCGCCAAAACCGAGCGCGACGCCCTGATGACCCGGCTGGACGCCGAGTACCCTGGCTACGGTTTCGCTTCCCACAAGGGGTACGGAGCGCCCCAGCACCGCGCCGCCCTGGCCGAGCTGGGCGTGAGTGAGGTGCACCGCGCCGGTTTCAGGCCAGTGGCGCTGGCCTTGCAGCGGCGCATTCTGGGCTGAGCCGTGGCAGCATGTGCCCTATGACTCAAGTAATGCATCAGGAAAATCACAACACGGACCGCATCGGCTGGCTGCGGGCCGCCGTTCTGGGAGCCAACGACGGCGTGGTTTCGGTCTCCAGCATCGTGGTGGGAATAGCAGCGGCGGCGGGCACCACTCCCGGCACCATCCTGCTGGCCGGTGTGGCGGCGCTGGTGGCCGGGGCCACTTCGATGGCGGCGGGCGAATACGTCTCGGTGCAGTCGCAGGCCGACACCGAGCACGCCAACCTCGCCAAGGAAGCCCGCGAGCTGCGCGAGCAACCCGAGTACGAGTTGCAGGAGCTGACCGATATCTATGTGGGGCGCGGCGTGGAGCCGACTCTGGCCCGGCAGGTGGCCGAGCAGTTGACCGCTGCCGACGCCTTGGGCACGCACGCCCGCGAGGAGCTGGGCATCACCGAGGAGCTGCGGGCGCAGCCGTTTCAGGCGGCCCTGGCCTCGGCGCTGGCTTTTGTCGCGGGAGGCATTATTCCGGTGATTGCGGCGGTGCTGCTGCCGCATGACATCGTAGGCGTGGGGGTCACGGTGGTCACGCTGCTGGCCCTGCTGTTGCTGGGAGCCCTGGCGGCTTATGCAGGCGGCGCATCCATCTGGAAAGGCGCGCTGCGCGTCACCCTGTGGGGCGCGGCGGCGATGGCGCTGAGCGCCCTGGTGGGCAGCTTCTTTGGCGTGCAGGCCTAACTTTCTGCACTTAAGCTGGCGTGAAGAATGGGGCGCAGACCGCCCCCACCAGCCACGCTGCCCCGATTGATGCCCGCCTGACAATTCACCGCCATCATTTCAGGGATGAGAAACCTGACCCTGACCACGCTGCTGACCGCCTCGCTGTCCAGCGCCCTGGCCACAGTGGCCGGCGGTGGCGTGCCTGCTGTTGCTCCAGCCGCTGCCAGCCCGGCCTCGGCACCAGCCACTGTGGGCCGCGTGACCCTGGTAGGCTACGCCGAATTGCCCGCCGATACCTTTGCCGGTGGCCCGGCCAGTGGGGCCTGGAACGGCGAAGGCCTGCGCGGCGAGGCCCGCTTTCAGGGGCAGCCCGTGCAGGGGTTCAGCGGTGTGCAGCGCCTGCGTGACGGTTCTTACCTGTTCCTGAGCGACAACGGCTTCGGCTCCAGGGCCAACTCGGCGGACTATCTGCTGCGGCTGTACCGCGTGGGCTTTGAGGGGCAGACCCGCCCTGGCAGCGTGCCGCAGGTGGGGCAGTCGGTGCAGCTCCGCGACCCGGACCGGCGCATTCCCTTCCGCATCGTGAATGAGGACAGCGAAGGGCGTCTGCTGACGGGCGCGGACTTTGACCCCGAAGGTTTCGTGGTGGCTCCCGACGGCACGCTGTGGGTTGGGGACGAGTTCGGCCCTTACCTGCTGCACTTCAGCGCGGATGGCAAGCTGCTGGAAGCTCCCATTGCCACGCCCAACCTGCCTGGCCTCCCTACCCTGAACGGCAAACCCCCCGTGGTGGTCGGCCACCGGGGCAGCTCGGGCACCCGGCCTGAGCACACACTGGCCGCTTACCGTGAGGCGATTGCGGCGGGGGCCAACTTTATCGAGCCGGACCTGGTGGTGACCAAAGACGGCGTGCTGGTGGCCCGCCATGAACCCGTGATTGCCATGGTGGGCGCAGATGACAAAGTGACCGAAGCCACCGCCGATGTTCACAGCCGCCCCGAATTCCGTGACCGCCTGACCACCAAGACGCTGGACGGCGTGCCGGTGCGCGGCTACTTCGTGGAAGACTTCACCCTGGCCGAGCTGAAGACCCTGAAAGCCGTAGAGCGCCTGCCCAAGCTGCGCGGCACCGCCTACGACGGTCAGTTCGAGATTCCCACCCTCGCGGAAGTGATTGCGCTGGTGCGTGAGGAAGAAGCGAAGTCGGGCCGCAAGGTCGGCATCTACCCCGAGACCAAGCACCCCACCTACATGCGCGAGGTGGCCGGGTTCAACACCAGCCAGCTGCTCATTGACACGCTGGTGCGCGAACAGTTCACCGACCCGGCCCGCATCTACATTCAGTCGTTTGAGGTGGGGAACCTCAAAGAGCTGAACAGCGCCATCATGCCCAAGGCGGGCGTGAATATCCCGCTGGTGCAGCTGGTGAGCAGCCCTGACGAACCCGCCTATGACCTCAAGGCGGCAGGTGACCCGCGCACCTCTACCGACATGCTCTCGGACGCGGGCCTGCGCGAAATTGCCAGTTATGCCGATGCAGTCGGCCCCTACAAACGCTGGGTGATTGACGAAAAATGCCAGGTGACGGACTTTGTAAGCCGCGCCCACGCCGCTGGCCTGCCGCTGCACATCTGGACGCTCCGCAACGAACCAACCTACCTGCTGCCCTGCTACGGCGGCGACCCCAAAGCTGAAATGCGTCAGGCGCTGCGGGCTGGGGTGGACGGCTTCTTTACCGATTTCCCTGCCACCGGCGCAGAAGTGGCCCGGGAATACACGGCGGCTCAGGTGCGCAGCCCGCAAAATCCTGCCTTCGCTGGCGGTCAGCCGAATGCGTCCAACCTGCCTGCCAGCGGCGGCTATGAGGGCCTCGCCATCAGCCCCAGCGGCAAGACCTTGTATGCGCTGCTCGAAAAGGCTGTGCAGGGCGATGAAGCGGGTACCCTGCGCCTGCACGCCTTTGACCTGGCTACCCGCCAATGGAAGCTGGCGGGCCGCCTGCGCCTGGACGAGGGAGCCGAAGCCATCGGTGACCTGGCCGCTGTGAACGACACGCAGTATCTGGTGATTGAGCGCGACAACAAGCAGGGCGCAGCCGCCCGCGTTAAGCGCATCTACCTGCTGGACCTGGCCCGCCAGAACGCGGACGGCACCATCCACAAAACGCTGGTCGCTGACCTGATGAACCTGGCCGACCCGCAACAGCTCTCACCCAACAGTGTCAGTGGCGTGCTGGGTTTCCCCTTCTTCACCATCGAAAACGTGCTGGTGCTCGACAAGAACACCATTCTGGTCGCCAACGACAACAATTACCCGGCCACCGGCGGGCGCGGCGCAGACGTGAAGGACGACACCGAAGTGCTGTGGCTGCGGCTGCCGCAGGCGCTGAACGTGGCCCGCTGAGAGGACTGCATCAGAGGAGGGGGCGGGCTGCGTGTGGACGTAGCCCGCCCTTTATGCGCTGCGCTACCTACCCAGCGCCCGCTTGCGCCTGGGCCTGAGCGTGCTGCTGGTCCCTCTGGCTGTTCGGGTTCTGCTGGGGTTGGGAATGATGGCTTTCATGATGCTGTTCCAAATCCCCTAGAGCAGTGCTCCAACTGCGAGAAAAGGCTCTCTTCCCAGCCTGCGCCATAGCCTCTAGCCTGAGCGCCATGAACCTTTTGCTCCTGAGTGGCAGCTTGCGGGAAGGGTCGGTGAACGGTGCCACCCTCCAAACGGTCCAGCGGCTTGCCCCAGCCAGCCTATCTGTGAGGATTTACAGTGGGACAGAGCACCTCCCTTACTACAGCCCTGACCTGGACCATGACCCGCTGCCGCCCGCTGTCCAGCAGTTGCGCGGCGCGGTGGCCGAAGCCGACGCTGTGCTGATGTGTACCCCTGAATACGCGGGCGCACTCCCTGGAGCATTCAAAAATCTGCTGGAGTGGACGGTGGGCAGCGTGGTGATGAACGACAAGTCCGTGGCCTGGATCAATGTCTCCACTGCGCCCACCGAGGCCAAAGACGCCCATGCTTCCCTGCGGCTTGTGCTGGGGTACGTTGGGGCACAGGTGATTGAGGACGCCTGCTTGCCTCTCCCTGTTCCCCGCAGCGCCCTCGGTCCGGATGGACTCATCCATGATCCATAATTGTGTGCCCAGCTGGAGTACAGCGTGATGCAGCTATGCCGCGCCGCTGCCAACAGTCATTCGGGAAATGACAAGCAGGGCTGACCATGCCCTTGTTCGCCCCCTGTGGCGTCACGCTCTTTAGTGCGCTTGTCCCGCCTGTCCCTTTGCCGCTCGGCAGCGGTCTGAGCAGTAGCGCACGTTGTCCCAGTCGCGCTCCCACCGGCGCCGCCAAGAAAAGGGCAGACCGTACACTGGGCACACCTTGCTGGCCCGCTCGGAGGGCAACTGGGTGGCTTTGCCATTGACATGCTTTTTGGGCATAAGCCGAGAATAGGGCCTGCGGAGTACACATTTTCCGCAGGCCCTATCTTTTGCCTTCAGCGCTGGGTTTAGGGCGTGCCCCCCTGGGCGCTGACTTTCTCCTTGCCCATGCCGGCCTCGATCATGTTGATGACCCGCAGCCAGGCGCGGGCGCTGGCCTCCACGATGTCGGTGGCGACCCCCACGCCGCTGTGGTACTGCTCGCCGTGCCGCACGGTGAGGCTCACCTCGCCCAGGGCGTCGTCGCCCTGCGTCACCGACTGGATGCGGTACTTTTCCAGCTCCGGCTGCACGCCAGTAATGTCGCTGATGGCCTGAAAGGTCGCTTCGACGGGGCCGTCGCCGTGGGCGGTGGCGCTGCGGCTGCCCCCAGGCGTGTGCAGGCGCACAAAAGCCACCGGCTCGACGTTCATACCGGACGTGACCTGAAACGCTTCCAGGCTGTAGGTCTGCGGCACGTCGGTGCGCGACTCAACCAGGGCGCGCAGGTCTTCGGCGTACAGCTGGCCCTTGCGGTCTGCCAGGTCCTTGAACCGGCCAAACAGCCCCTGCACTTTTTCGTCGCTGAAGTCGCTGTAGCCCAGTTTTTCGAGTGCGTCCCTGAAAGCGGCGCGGCCCGAGTGCTTGCCCATCACCATCACGGCGGCTTCGCGGCCCACCAGCTCGGCGTTCATGATTTCGTAGGTTTCGCGGGCCTTGAGCACTCCGTCCTGGTGAATGCCGGATTCGTGGGCAAAGGCGTTGTCGCCCACCACCGCCTTGTTGGGCTGCACCGGCATGCCGCTCAGGCGGCTGACCAGGCGTGAGGCGCGGTACAGTTCGCGGGTCTGGATGCCGGTCTGAAAGCCGTAGACGTCGGCGCGGGTATGAAAGGCCATCACGATTTCTTCCAGGCTGGCGTTGCCCGCCCGCTCTCCGATGCCGTTCACGGTGCATTCAATCTGCCGCGCTCCGCCCTCGGCTGCTGCGATGGAGTTGGCGACGGCCATGCCCAGGTCGTCGTGACAGTGCGCCGAGAGGATGATGTGGCCGGGCAGTTCGGCCCGCAGCCGGGCGAACAGGGCGCGGATTTCTTCCGGGGTGGTGTAGCCCACCGTGTCGGGCACGTTGATGGTGGTCGCGCCTGCCTGAGCCGCAGCCCGGAAAATCCGAATCATAAACTCTGCGTCCGAACGCGTGGCGTCCTCCGCGCTGAATTCCACATCGTCCACAAAAGTGCGGGCATATTCCACCGCCTGCACCGCCCGCTCCACCACCTGATCGGGGGTCAGCTTCAGCTTTTTTTCCATGTGGATAGGACTGGTGGCGATGAAGGTATGGATGCGTGGGCGCTGCGCTGCTTCCACGCCCCGCGCCGCCGCCTCGATGTCGGCGCGGCCAGCGCGGGCCAGCGCCGCAATCACCGGGCCGCGCACCTCGCGGGCGATGCGCTGCACGCCTTCGAGGTCGCCGGGGCTGGCAATGGGAAACCCAGCTTCGATGATGTCCACGCCCAGGCGGGCGAGTTGCTGGCCGATTTCTACCTTCTGGGCGTGATTGAGCGCCACGCCGGGACTTTGCTCACCGTCGCGGAGGGTGGTGTCGAAGATGCGGACGTAGTTGGGGTCGGCTGGAAAAGTGGGGGCAGTGGTCATATTGGTCTCCTTAAGGGGAAATGCTTGAGTGGGAATGCTTGAGCGGGGATGAAGGCGAAGAGGTGAGCGCGGTGGACGGACACGGAACAAAGAAGGCCCCCCGGAGAAGTGGGGTGTTCTCCGGGGGGCAGGGGAGGCGCGAAACTGTGGCGCTCGACTGTCTCTCAGGGAGAACAGCAGCGTAGGAGCTGGTCGGCGGTCTGGAACATAGAAGGCATCCTAAGCGAATGTCAGGCATTTGGCAAGTCTTCTTCTACACTTGCCAAAATATGGAGGGATGGGTATAGTCCTCGCATGCCTGATTGGACCCGCAAGCAAACATTTGCCTCTGTCCGCCTACTGCGGCTTTCCGGGTCCTAGCGTTTCTCTGCGCTCTGGCCCCAGCGATGCGTTGCTGGGGCCGGTTTTTTGGATCAGGCCCCTTCTTTCGCTCACCACTCACGAGGAGATGTACCTATGGGCTCGACTATCGCCGAAAAAATCCTGGCCGCGCACGCTGGCCGTGAGACTGTCACTCCCGGAGAGTTGCTGGAGTGCACCACTGACCTGGTGCTGTGCCACGAAATCACCACGCCCGCCGCGCTGCGCATGCTGGAAGAGCGCGGCATGGACCGGGTGTTCGACCCAGAAAAAATTGTGGCAGTGCCGGACCACTCGGTTCCGGCCATGAACATCAAAGCCGCGCAGATGTACCAGAAGCTCAAAAGCTGGGTGCAGGACAAAGGCATCCGGCACTTTTATGACGTGGGCCGCGGCGGTATTGCCCACGTGGTCCTCGAAAACAGCGGCCTGATTAAGCCGGGGCAGACGCTGGTGTCGGGCGACAGCCACACCTGCAACGCGGGCGCTCTGGGGGCCTTCGCCACAGGTGTCGGCAGCACTGACCTGGCCGGGGCCATCTACGCAGGCCGGGTGTGGTTCAAGGTGCCCGAAACCATGCTGATTCGCGTGATTGGCGAGGCCGGCCCCGGCGTGACTCCCAAAGACATCGTGCTGGAGGTGATTCGTCAGATTGGTGCGGACGGAGCCAACTACATGGTGATGGAGTGGGTGGGCGACTACATTGACCGCCTGGATATGGAAGGCCGCTTCACCCTGACCAACATGGCGATTGAGGCGGGCGGCAAGACCGGGATCGTGGCGGTGGACGACATCACCCGCGAGTACCTGCGGGTGCGCGGCGTGGAGCCGGGCGAGTACACCGAGTACCAGTCGGACCCGGATGCCCGCTACGCCGTGACCATCGAGATTGACGCCTCGCAGGTGCAGCCCACCGTGGCCTATCCGCACATCCCCAGCAATGGGCGCGTGGCCGGGACAGACGCCATTCCTGTGACTCACGCCTATGTGGGCAGCTGCACCAATGGCCGCATCAGCGACCTGCGCGAAGTGGCGCAGATTCTGCGTGGCCGCCGGGTGGCCGACGGGGTACAAATGATCATCGTGCCCGCCACCCAGGCCATCTGGAAGCAGGCCGCAGTCGAAGGGCTGATGGAGATTTTCGTGGATGCGGGGGCGACGGTGTCGTACCCCAGCTGCGGCGCATGTCTGGGCATGCATACGGGCGTGCTGGGGCCGAACGATGTCTGTATCAGCTCCAGCAACCGCAACTTCGTGGGCCGTATGGGTGACCCCACCGCCCAGATCTACCTGGCGAGTCCGGCAACGGTGGCCGCCAGCGCCGTGACTGGCGTGATTACCGATCCGCGCACCATGCAGGCGGAAGCTGCGGACTGAGCTTGCCTTCTGCTTGCCCAGTTCATGCCCGCTTACCACGTCCCCTTCACCCAAGGAGCTTTGCCCCATGACCAACCCCCGCACCGGCCCGCAGCAGCGCCCCGCCCGCGAGACGCAAACCCAGACCCAGACGCTCCAGCCCATGACCACCCGCACCGCCCGAGTGCATGTGTTTGGGCGCGACCACATCAACACCGACGAAATTATCCCCGCCCGCTACCTCACCACGGACCGTGAGGAAGAACTGGCCCCCTACGCCATGCAGGACTACGACCCCGAGTTCGTGCAGCGCGTGGGCAAAGGCGACATCGTCATTGCCGGGGCCGACTTTGGCTGTGGTTCCAGCCGTGAGCACGCCGTCTGGGCGCTGCGCGGTGCTGGCGTCAGCGCGGTGCTGGCTCCCAACTTTGCCCGTATCTTCTACCGCAATGCGGTCAACAACGGCTTTCCTGCGCTGGAATGCGAAGGCATCGCGGAGCTGTTCAGCGACGGCGACGAGGCCACGCTGGACCTGGAGGCAGGCACCATCCGCAACGAAACGACGGGGCGCGAGCTGAGATTCACCCCGCTGCCCGACTTTGCGCTGGCGGTGCGGGAAGCAGGCGGCTGGCTTGAGTACATGCGCGATCAGGACGCTGCCGCTCTGGCAGGGGAGACGCTGAACACCCCCAGCACCCAGGCCGGGCACGGTCACGCGGGGCAGCCGCAGGGCGACGCCCAGAGCTTTGAATCTCCTGAATCACCTGAAGTGCCAGGCACGGAGCCGGACCGTGCCTAAGGTCGCCGTGCTGCCCGGCGACGGCATCGGCCCCGAGGTTATCGGCGCGGCGCTGGCCGTGCTGCGCGAGGTGGCTCCGGACCTGTCGCTAGAGGAATGCCGGATTGGCGGCTGCGCCTATGACGCCGAGGGCGACCCCTTTCCGCCCAGCACGCAGGCGGCCCTGGTCGAAGCGGACGCCGCGCTGCTGGGCACGGTGGGCGGTGCGCCAGACAGCCCCTGGAACCGCTTGCCCCGGCCGCAGCGTCCCGAAAGTGGGCTGCTGCGGCTGCGTGAGCATCTGGGCGTGTTCGCCAACCTGCGCCCGGTGCAGGTGATGCCGGGGCTGGAACATCTCAGCCCGCTGCGCCCCGAAATTGCCGCCGGGGTGGACCTGCTGATTGTGCGTGAGCTGCTGGGTGGCGCGTACTTTGATCCCCGCCGTGAACGGGGCGAGGAAGCCGCCTTCAACACCATCGGCTATACCCGCGCCGAAATCGAGCGGGTGGGCGAGCACGCGTTCCGGGCCGCGCAGGAGCGCCGGGGCGCAGTGACCAGCGTGGATAAAGCCAATGTGCTGGAAGTCAGTGAGCTGTGGCGCGACACGGTCACGGCCCAGGCGCGGGCGTTTCCTGGGGTGACCCTGAACCACGAGTACGTGGACAGTGTGGCGACCCTGCTGGTCACGCAGCCAGAGCGCTACGATGTGCTGCTCACCGAGAACCTGTTTGGCGACATCCTGAGCGACCTTGCGGCGGTGCTGCCCGGCTCGCTGGGGCTGATGCCTTCGGCCAGCCTGGGCGCAGGCACGGGCCTGTACGAACCTATTCATGGCAGCGCCCCTGACATTGCGGGGCAGGGCGTTGCCAATCCGTGCGGCACCATCCTCAGCGCGGCGATGTTGCTGCGCTACAGCCTGGGCCGCAGCGCCGAGGCAGACCGGGTAGAAGCGGCGGTGCGTACGGCCCTGCGCGAGCAGCCGACTCGCGACCTGGGCGGAACCGCCAGCACGCAGGAGCTGACAGCGGCGGTGTTGCGGGCGCTGTAGTGGGGCCTACCCTGCCCTCACCGCCCTGTCCAGCGCCCACGCTGCTGCCCCCAGCCCAAGCGCCAGCCCTAGCATCAGCGCGGGTGTGGATAGGGCTGAAGCGGCCAGCGCCGCGCCGAGGGTCAGGCCCAGTGCATTCAGGCCAATGAGTGCACCCATGGTGCGGCCCCGCTCAGCCGTGGGCACCAGTTGCTGCGAGCGGGTGGTGGTGGCCACGCTGACGAGGCCGAGACCCACGCCAAAGCACACGGCCCCTGCCCACCACGCCTGCGCAGCCGCCGACAGCATCGGCAGTAGTCCCAGCGTCACGAGCGCTGCGCCCAGCACTTCAAAGACGATGTAGGCATGAATGTCGCCGCCAGAGCTACGCAGCGCAAGAGGCGCGCGGGCATTCATCACATTTAGCCCAATATTCAGGCCAAAAGAAAACCCAAACGACGCTGTCAGAAAGGTCTGCCCAAAGATGGTCCGCAGGCCACGCCGCAGGTCGTGCCACAGGCCCAGCACGCTGGCTTTTCTAGCCTCAGCCGCGGCTAGCTTGGGCAAAAAGAAAGCCGCCAGCGGAGCCAACGCCAGCAGCGGCACGGCGCAGAGGTACACGCTGGCGGGTGACAGCAGCCCCAGCAGTACCCCGCCGAGGCCGAGGCCCACCAGGGGCAGGCCCATCATCACTCCGCTGTTGAGTGCATTGGCGCGGGCCAGCAGCTCATCGGGCACCAGGCGCGGCACCAATGCACTTCCAGCCGCAAAAATCAGTGTGTTGAGCAGCGCGTTGGCGGCGGCGAGGGCCAGCAAGCCCCAATAGAGCATTTGACATAATAAGAGGATGAAACGTGTTGGGGCGGCTGGGTATGGGAATGACTTGCGGG
>NZ_BNAL01000027.1 GCF_014653275.1 Deinococcus piscis | reverse complement strand
GATATCCCACTGTTTATCAGGTAAGTCTCCCGGAAGACCACCGGGTTGAGAGGCCAGGCGTGCAAGTGCAGCAATGTACTCAGCGGACTGGTGCTCATCAGACGAGGTCTTGACCATCAACATGCCCTATTACCGCTGTTGGGCTTCGCCCAACAGTACCCGCGCTTGTTCCCCTCGCATTGACTCTTCATGTCCGCTGTGTTTTGCACTACGCTTGTTTTGTACCACCACAACACCGGATACCCCCGTGCCTTTAGCGCCTCGGAACCACCCCACTCCATGCCGAACTGGGTCGTGAAACGTGGCAGCGCCTATGATACTTGGACCGCAGGGTCCTGGAAAAGTCGGTCAGTGCGGGGGTTTTTCTTTTCATGACAGTGTGTGGACCCACCTCGGAACGCTTGCAAACAGGCACGCCTTCGAGTAAAGTAATGGCCGCGCGGGAGTAGCTCAGCTGGTAGAGCACTACCTTGCCAAGGTAGATGTCGCGAGTTCGAATCTCGTCTCCCGCTCCAACATGATGAACGTCCCTCCCTTAGACATGGAGGGGCTTTTGTTTTATACTTTTCTTCTGCTGGGGGTGCTCCGGTTTCGACAGAGGAACGGAAAGCGCTGCTGCGTGCCGAGGAGCCGTTGGCCTCGTAAACAAACGGCAAAGCCATTAACTGGCGAAAATAACTACGCTCTCGCTGCTTAAGTGAGACAGTGACCACGAAGCCCGGCCTTTGGCGACGTGCGAACTGAGACAAAAGAAGGCTAGCCCAAGCGATGTTCTATAGCTGACGGCGAAAATAAATAGGACTAAGGCGGAAGGCAGCCTGTTTGCTGGCAGCCCAGGCCCGACAATCTAAGAGCAGACTACGCACGTAGACGCACGCTGGATGGACCTTTGGACGGCGGTTCGACTCCGCCCACCTCCACCACCTGACCGCCCTCCGGGGTGGTTTTTCTTGCGCTATACTGCCCTTCCATTCCTGCCGGGATGGCGGAATCGGTAGACGCAGCAGACTTAAAATCTGCCACCCGCAAGGGTGTACGGGTTCAAGTCCCGTTCTCGGCACCACTGGCCCCTGCACGATGAAGTGCAGGGGCTTTGTTATGACAGCCTTCCAGTAGAGGGGGCGTACAATCGGTTTCATGAGTGACTTGTTGCATTCCTGGAAGCCTGCGCCACCTGGATACAAGCATGTGGTAAGTATCTCGCTGGGAAGCAGTAAGCGGAATGCCCGCGAAGAGATAGAGGTTCTGGGGCAGCCATTTGTCTTGGAGCGCTTGGGCACGGATGGTGATACCAAGAAAGCGGCACAATTGTTCCGTGAACTGGACGGGCGGGTGGACGCGTTTGGTTTGGGCGGCGCTGACCTGTATGTGCTGGCTGATGGTCGGCGCTACACCTTTCAGAACATCCGTAAATTGGTGTCCCATGCCCGGCAAACTCCGGTCTTGGACGGCTCCGGTCTGAAAAATACGCTAGAGCGAGAGGCCATTGCTCAGCTGGATCCAGAACTGAATTGGCAGACTCAGCGTGTGCTGATGGTGAGCGCTGTGGACCGCTTTGGGATGGCTGAAGCGTTGGCACAGGTAGGGGCTGATGTCGTGTACGGCGATCTTATTTTTGGGCTGAATCTGGATCTGCCGCTACGAAGCCTATCTGCTTTGCGCCGCGCTGCCCGCGTGCTGTTGCCGCCGCTGACCACCTTACCTCAGGAGTGGTTTTATCCTACCGGCGACAAGCAGGACACCAGCGTAGAAGGAAAAGGCACCCGCTACTATGCCTGGGCTGATGTCATCGCTGGAGACACTCATTTCGTCAAGCGCTACGCGCCACAGGACCTGCGCGGCAAGACTGTCTTGACCCAGACCATCACTGCCGCAGACCGGCAGTGGATGCAGGACCGGGGCGTGACCCGGCTGATCACCACCACGCCGCGCATGGGATCACGCAACTTTGCCACCAATGTTCTGGAAGCCTTTTTCGTGACTCTCAGTGGCAAGCGTGAAGCCCTCACACCTCAGGAATATCTGCATTACATCCGCGAGGTGGGCTTCAGGCCAGAGATCAACGAATTGACCTGAACTGTGAGCCTAAAGGACTTGGACGAGCTGTGCTGTAGCGTGTGCAATCTCTTGGGGGGTGAAGGCGGCGAAGCCCAGCAGCAAACCGGGCACTTTGGCGCTGCGCCCCCATTGAAAGGCCTGCACGGGCGTCAGGTCCAGCCCCAGGGCCTCTGCCTGCCGGAGCAGTTGGCTCTCCTGTGTTCCAGGCCAGTGGGCTGTGAGATGCAGACCCCGGCCAGAGGAAAGCAGCTCACAAGTCAGGTTTTGCAGCTCATGGACCAGTACGTCGTGCCGTGCCGCATAGATACGCCGCGTACGCCCCAGATGGCGCGTAAAGTGGCCTTCCGCCATAAAGCGGGCCAGGGTGGCGCTGTCACGCACCGAGGAGCCACCATCCATCGCTTGCTTGACAGCAGTGAATGTGTGGACCAAGTGCGGCGGCACCACCAAAAAGCCCAGGCGCAGTCCAGAGAACAGGAAAGCGGAGAAAGTGCCCAGATGAATAACGCGGTCACTCAGGGCTTGCAGCGGGGTGAGTGGCGGGCCGGTGTAACGGTACTCGGAATCGTAGTCATCTTCCAGAATCCAGCCACCGCGTTCGGAGGCCCAGCGCAGTAGTTCCAGCCTCCGCTCAGCACTAAGAGGTACTCCAGTGGGAAACTGGTGAGCTGGCGTCACGCAGGCCAAGCGCAGGTCACGCTGCCGCCACAAAGGAGCAGGGTCCAGTCCTTCACGGTCCACGGGTAAGGGGACAGGAACCAGCCCCGCGCCCAGCAGCGCCGCACGGGTGCCGGGATAGCCGGGCGACTCCAGCGCGGCCCGCTCGCCGTGGTCCAGCAGGGTGCGGGCCGCCAGGTCCAGGGCCTGCTGGGTGCCGGTGGTGATGATGATCTGTTCAGCCTGGCAGTCCAGACCACGTTCCTGGCGTAAGTAGGCTGCCACCTGCTCCCGTAACGGAGGCCAGCCCGCCGCTGAAGAGCGCTGGGCCGGGGACCAGTCGGCCCGGGCTTCGAGCCGTGCCCAGCTTTTCCAGGGAAAGAGCCTGGGATCAGGCCGTGAATGCCGGAAAGGTCGGAGCGAGTGGCCTGCGCCGGGGCCGGGCAGCGCACGCAGCCCGCTCAGGGCCCGTGCGCGGGCCGAGGGCTGACTGAGAGACTGACCCGCTTCTGGTAGGGCGCGGACAAACGTGCCCGATCCTACCCGCGCTTCCAGATAGCCCTCAGCGCACAGGGTTTCAAAGACCTCGGTCACGGTGCCACGGGAGACCTTGAGCAAGTCGGCCAATTGGCGGGTGGGCGAGAGGCGGGTGCCTGCTGGCAGCTGGCCGCTGGCAACCTGAGTGCGGAGGGCCGCAGCCAATTGCCGGGTCAGTGGCGTATCGGAAGTGCGGTCTAGGTGGAGATCCCGCTCTAGGGCATTCATTGGTCTACTCTAATGTGCTGCAATTGGCTCTGGTATTAGACCAATCCGCCGCGCATGATGTCAGCCATGACCAAATCAGATGGAGTGGGCGGAAGGGCAGACGTGCAAAAAGTGCAGCGTGGCTTTGCCGAGATGTTTAAGGGGGGCGTCATCATGGATGTGGTGACGGCTGACCAGGCCCGCATTGCCGAAGAGGCTGGCGCGACTGCGGTGATGGCGCTGGAGCGTGTGCCTGCCGATATTCGTAAGGACGGCGGCGTGGCGCGGATGAGCGACCCCAAGATGATCAAAGAGATTATCGGGGCGGTCAGCATTCCAGTGATGGCGAAAGTGCGCATTGGACATGTCGTGGAGGCGCAGATTCTGGAAGCCATCGGTGTGGATTTTATTGACGAGTCGGAAGTGCTGACGCCCGCCGACGACCAGTTCCACATTGACAAGCAGGCCTTCCGGGTGCCGTTTGTGTGTGGGGCCAAGAATCTGGGCGAAGCGCTGCGCCGCGTGGGTGAAGGAGCCGCCATGATTCGGACCAAAGGCGAGGCGGGCACCGGCAACATCATTGAAGCGGTGCGCCATGCCCGCACCGTACTGGGCGAAATTCGCCAGATTCAGGCCCGCCCTGCCGAAGAACTGATGACTGTGGCCCGTGACCTCAGTGCGCCCTATGACCTGGTGCGCTACGTGCATGAGCATGGGCAGCTGCCAGTGGTGAATTTTGCCGCGGGTGGAGTGGCGACTCCCGCCGACGCCGCGCTGATGATGCAGCTGGGGCTTGACGGGGTGTTCGTGGGCAGCGGGATTTTCAAGAGTGATCACCCCGAGCGCCGTGCCAAAGCGATTGTGCAGGCCGTGACCCACTACCAGAACCCTGAGCTGCTGGCCGAGCTGAGCGAAGACCTGGGTGCGCCCATGACCGGCATCAACATTGACGCGCTGCTGCCTGAAGAACGTTTGGCGTCCCGCGGCTGGTGAGTCGGGCCGTCGGTGTCCTGGCCCTGCAAGGGGCTTTTCGGGAGCATGCTCAGGCACTGAGGCGGTTGGGAGCCGAAATACAGGAAGTGCGCCTGCCCGCCGATCTGGCAGGTCTCAGCGGCGTGGTGATGCCAGGCGGCGAAAGCACCACCATGCGCCGTCTGCTGGCGACCAGGGGCCTGGATACAGCCCTGTGCGACTTTCACGCTGCTGGTGGGGCGCTGTGGGGCACCTGCGCCGGAGCCATCCTGCTGGCGCGCGACATTGCGGGCGATTCGGACGTACCAGGGCTACCACCTGCCCTGGGCCTGCTGGATATGGCTGTACAGCGCAACGCCTATGGGCGGCAGGTGGATTCTTTTACCACGCCGCTGACGGTGCAGGAGCTGCAAGCGCCGTTTGAGGCCTTCTTTATCCGCGCTCCTGCCATTACGCGGGTTGGTGCAGGGGTAGAGGTCCTGGCCCAGTACGGCGGGCAGCCGGTGGCGGTACGTGAGGGGCGGCTGTTGGCAACGACCTTTCACCCCGAGCTGAGCGGTGACGACGGGATGCACCGCTTGTTTCTGAACCTGCTGTAAAGGAAAAAGGCAAAAAGCAGGATGCGAATAGGGTTTCCGCATCCTGCTTTTTGCCTGCTCTTGCCTGCCTCTAGTCAGCGCCGTGAGCCAGCTCGGCTTGTAGCTCGGCGTAGCCCGGTTGGGCATATCCCTGACGGTGCAGCACAGCGGCAACTGCGCTGCGCAGGTCGTCTAGGCCCTGGCGCCTGAAGGCACTGATGACCACAGTTTGCACGCCAGCCTGTTCCAGTCGCTCTTGCAAGCGGGCCAGCTCGGCGGGACGGGCCTGGTCAGCCTTGTTCAGCGCCACCACAGCCGGTAGGTTTGCCAGCTCCAGGTCATCCAGAATGCGGGTCACGGCCTCGAAGTGCAGCTCAGCCGCGTCGCTGCTGGCGTCCAGCACATGCACCAGCACATCCGAGTCGCCGATTTCTTCCAGCGTGGCGCGGAAGGCGCGGCTCAGGTCGGCGGGCAGGTCGCGGATAAAGCCTACCGTGTCGGTCAGCACGACTTGCCCGACACCGCTCAGATAGCCCTGGCGGCTGGTGGGACGCAGCGTAGCAAACAGCTTGTTCTCGGCCAGTACGCGCTGGGGTTCCTCGGCAGCGTGGGTCAGGGCGTTGAGCAGGGTGGACTTGCCCGCGTTGGTGTAGCCCACAATGCCCACCACCGGCACGTCGTTGCGGGCGCGGCTCTTGCGGCGCTGCTCACGCCGCACGGCCACTTCACGCAGCTGCCCTTCCAAAAAGGCGATGCGGTCATTGATGCGCCGGCGGTCCAGCTCCAGCTTGGTTTCACCGGGGCCACGAGTTCCGATGGCTCCGCTGGCCGCACTGCCGCCCGAAGCGCCGATGCGCGAGAGTTGCGCGCCCGCGCCCAGCAGCCGCGGCTTCATGTAGCGCAGCTGCGCCAGTTCGACTTGTAGGCGCGATTCCTGACCCTGCGCGTGCTGCGCGAAGATATCCAGAATCAGCTGGGTGCGGTCCACCACCTTCAGGCCAGTGGCCGCTTCGATTTCACGGGCCTGGGCCGGGCCCAGTTCCTGACCGAAAATCAGGAGGTCGGCGTCCAGGTGGTAGGCGCGGGAGGTCAGTTCTTCCAGTTTGCCGGCCCCAACCAGCGTGCCTGCTTTCAGGTTGCGGCGGTACACCAGTTCGCGGTACACCACGGCGGCCCCGGCGGTGCGCGCCAACTCGCCCAGTTCGGCCAGACGCTCTTCGGCGTCCACTTCGCCCGTGTCAATCTGCACCAAAATGGCCTGCTCGCGGTCTTTCTGGGCCTCGCGTGTGCGGGCGGCGCGGGCGATTTCCTCTTCGAGTGCCGACACCTGGGCACCCAGGTCAAATTCGTCAATCTCGTAGCTGGGTACTGAAGGCAGGATGCGCCAATCCTCTTCCTCAGCGGCGCTGCCTGGTGGGGTCAGGTGAGCGGTATGCACGCGCCCAGGCCGACCATCGCTCTCGACCTCAATGGCGCTCACCGCGTCCAGCCGTTTCATAAAGAGGGTGGAGAGGTCGCCTTTGCTCAGCTCCCCGCCGCGTGGGTGGGTGTGCAGCAGGTGATAGCCCGAAAGCCGCGTTTCGCCTTGACGGCTCTCCGGCAGTTCGGTGCCTTTGGCGTCAGCCACGCTGACACTCATCACACGGCCACGGCGGTCAATCAGCACGCTGACTTCGCGGCGCACGTCAGCCGACAGCTCGGCCAGGTTGCGGGCCAGCTCAGGTGAACCTACACGCCCCGGCTCGATGCGGCGGCGATAAAGGTTCTCTAGCGACTTCAGCTGGGCTTTTTTCAGGCCGGCAGTGTTTCCATGTACTTTGGTAATAGTTCGCTACCTTCTTCCTTGATTTCTCAGTGAATACTCTGTCTGCTGGCCTAAACGCCCAACACACATCCGTTCAGAAAAAACAATTTGACGACACCGGCTTTCAGTATCGGTCGCAGAGCGGCAAAGAACGTGAGCAACGGGTTGGGGCAGTGTCCATGCTTGCGCTGATCGCTCCGGGCCCGGGGCCGCAAAAAAAGCCGCCCGGCTGGGCGACTCCTGCATGCTTGCGCACTTCTTTGGCGGAGAGGGTGGGATTCGAACCCACGGTACGGCAGGACCGTACAACGGTTTTCGAGACCGCCCCATTCAACCACTCTGGCACCTCCCCCCGCCGTACAGGCAAGTTGGCGCAAGTGCGTCAGGGAGTATAGCAAGTTCAGCATCAGTTGGCAAAAGCCCTGATTTGCCGGACAGAAACGACAAAAAAACCGCCCGGAGGCGGTCTTTGGTGGGTTGTGTAGGGCTCGAACCTACGACCCGCTGATTAAAAGTCAGCTGCTCTGCCAACTGAGCTAACAACCCCTGCTCTGCGGCGTTACCTCAAAGGCACAGCCATAAAACAGCGAAAACAAAGATAACATGGACTTCTGAAGTTTATGTAATTTGACTTACAACCCGGTCTCTGTCAGTGGCTGCGTTGGGCCAGGGCGTCGGCAGCTTCCTGGGTTTCGTTCCAGGGCAGTGACTCCGTCCCCCGCTCAAGGGTGTCTTCTGGGCCCTTGCCGGCCAGCAGGACAGTGTCTCCAGGCTGGGCCTGAGTAATGGCAAAGCGAATCGCCTCGCGCCGGTCCTCGATGGACCTGAAGTTGTGGTGTGCGCCCTCACGCGCCCCACGTTCCATTTCCGCCAGGATGTCCTGCAAAGGGGTGTCGCGGTAGTCCTCTTCGGTAAAAATCGCCTGGTCGGCGCAGCGCCCAGCCACCTCGCCCAGCGGTGCACGCTTGCGGGGGTCACGGTTGCCGCCCGCCGAGCCAATCACCACCCACAGCTGCCCCTCGGTGGTGGCGCGCAGAGTCTGGAGGGCTTTTTCCAGGCTGGGCGGAGTATGAGCAAAGTCTACGATGACCCGTGGCTGCGGCTCCCCGCCTGGTCCGCGCACCAGCTGCATCCGGCCCGGCACACCATCAAAGGACGCCAGCCCGGCCTGAAGCTGCTGGGCCGTAGCACCCAGGTGGGCAGCAGCGGCCATGGCGGCCAGCGCGTTGGCGACATTGAATGCGCCGATCATGGGCAGCTCGGCGCTGAATTCGCCCAGTGGGGAGTGGATCCTGAACTGGAGGCCGCGCCCGCTCTGCTGCACAGCTGCCGCCTGCCAGTCGGCGGGTTGGCCTTCGGCGGAGTAGGTCACTTCCTGGGGGGCCACGCCGCGCAAGCGCTCGGTCCAGGGGTCGTCGGCGTTCAGCACAGCGAAGGGAGCCGCTTCAATTAGCCTGCGCTTGTCGGCAAAGTAGCCTTCTACGGTGCCGTGAAAGTCCAGATGTTCGCGGGTGAGGTGGGTCCAGATGGCCGCGTCCCACTCCACGCCGCGCACCCGGTGCAGTGCCAGGGCGTGGCTGCTGGCTTCCAGCACGGCGGCCTGTGCGCCGTCCTTTACCATTTCACGCAAGATGCCCTGTAGCTGCGGCGCTTCGGGTGTGGTGAAGTGGGCCGGGAACTGCCGCAGCTGGCCGTCTGGCAGTTCGTAGCCGGCGGTGCTGAGCAGCCCGGTGGGCAGGCCCGCCGCCCGCAGCAGGTGCCGGGTCATCCAGGAAGTGGTGGTCTTGCCGTCGGTGCCAGTCACGCCAACCACTTTCAGGTCACGGCTGGGCCAGCCATGCAGCGCCGCTGCCAGGTCGGCCAGGGCCGCGCGGGCGTCGGGCACTTGTAAGTAGGGCAGGGTCGTCTGCATGCCCTGCGGCAACCCCTCGCCGACCACGCCCACTGCACCGCGCTCCTGTGCCTGCGCCATAAAGCTGTGGCCGTCGGCCCGTGCGCCGCGCACTGCCACGAACAGGCTGCCCGGCTCGGCCCAAGCGGCATTGTGAGTCACGCCGGTCACGTCCGGATTCTGTGCGGGGGTGGGGAGCCTGAGAACGTCGGCGGCCAGGGCGGCGAGCTTCATGGGCCGCAGTCTAGAGCAGTTGTGCGCAGGGCGGGTGCCGGCCACAGCTGCTCCACTGAGGCCCCCGCCAATACAAACCCCCGTCTCCGTACGGGGAGACAGGGGCGTGGGCGGCTGAAATGCCGGAGCAGCTTATTCGTCTTCGTCGATGTCGTCGTCCATGCCGTCAAAGTGGGCATGGCCGTGTTCCAGTTCCTCGGGGGTGGCGTCGCGCACGCTGCGCACGGTCACTTCAAAGTCCAGGGTCTCGCCAGCCAGCATGTGGTTGTAGTCCACTTCGACCTTGTCGCCGCTCAGACCAAGCACGGTAAAGGGCACCAGTTCGCCGCCGTCGGTCTCACCGAAGTAGGTGGCCCCGACTTCGACATCGTCGTCAAAGTCGGCCAGGTCCAGCTGGTCGGTGTTTTCCTCGTCGTACACGCCGTAGCCCTCTTCGGGGGTCACGGTGGCCTTGACCTGATCGCCAGCCGACTTGCCTTCCAGCGCTTTTTCCAGGCCGGGGATGATGTTGCCGTGGCCGTGCAGGTAGGTCAGCGGTTCGCCCTCTTCGCTGCGGTCGACGATTTCACCCTCCACGCGCAGAATGTAATCGATTTCGGCCACTTTGTCTTTGGCAATATGCATGTGATGCTCCTTTTGGCCCCCAGCTGCGGGCGGCACTAAACGTGTAAGGGAAGTTCGCGGGTGCGCTGCGGGAATGCAGCTGTCTCAGTCTAACGGGCGGTCTGGCCCCGGAGGCCACGCGGAGGGTTAGCCTGGCATTCATGACCCCTGTTCCTGCTGATTCTGTTCCGCTGCCCGCAGACTTTGCGCAGTTCGTCACGCTGGAAGAAGCCCAGGCTGCTGTGCGGGCGGCTCTGCCCGGCCCCGGCACCGAGTGGGTCGCTCCCGAAGAGGCGTTTGGCCGTAGGCTGGCTGCACCGCTTCAGGCGAAGGTGGCCCACCCCAGCGCTACCGAAAGCGCTCTGGATGGCATTGCTGCCCGCGCTGCCGATACACAGGCCGCCAGCGCACAGGCTCCGGTTACGCTCCGAATCGTGGGTGAGAGCCGCGCTGGGCAGCCTTTTGCTGGAGAGGTGGGCCCCGGCGAGTGCGTGCGTATCTATACGGGCGCGCCCCTGCCACCGGGCGCAGATGCCATTTGCCCTGTCGAGCAACTGGAGTTTCGCGGTGAAGGCGAGGTGAGCTTGCTGACTCCGGCCAGAACCACAGACGTGCGCCATTTGGGCGATGATTTCGCGCCTGGCGATGAGCTGCTGGCGGCAGGCACGCGCCTGACCCCGGCGCGGGTGGCGCTGGCCGTGGCGGGTGGGCACGCCCAGCTACCGGTGCTGCGGCGCTGGCGGGTGGCCCTGCTCAGCACTGGAGACGAGCTCAAGGCTCCCGGCTCCCCGCTGGCCCCCGGCGAAGTGTACGATTCCAACCGCTACGGTCTGCGCGGGTTATTGCTGGACTGCGGCGCGGAGGTGCTGGACCTGGGCCGCGCTCCAGACGATGTGGCAGAGCTGGCCGCCCGTCTGGACGCGGTGGGCGGCGCAGACCTGCTGCTGACCAGCGGCGGGGTCAGTATGGGGCGCTACGACTTTATGCGTGACCTGCTGCTGGAGCGCGGCGAAGTCACCTTCTGGAAGATTCGGCTGCGGCCCGGCGGCCCGACCCTATTGGGACGCTGGAACGGCCTGAGCGTGCTGGGGCTGCCGGGCAACCCAGTCAGCAGCCTGGTGGTGTTTGAGCTGCTGGTGCGCCCGGCGCTGACTGGCGAGGGCCTGCGGACCGCCCGGTTGCGGGCTGGGGCACCGTTTGGTCACGCGGGCCAGAAGACGGCCTTTTGGCGCGGCGAACTGCGCGGCGGCGAAGTGGTGCCGTACCCCAAGCAGAGCAGCGGTGTGCTGCGCTCGCTGAGTGACGCGCAGGTGCTGGTGCGGGTGGACCCTGCTCAGCTGGTGGCCGCCGGCGATGAGGTAGAAGTGCTGTGGCTGGGCTGAGGAGAGAGGCGCTGTGGAGAGAGGCAGAGAGAAGCCTCGGTGCCCTGAGGTTTCGCGCTGAGGTTTACAGAAGTCCCGCTGTTCGCTAGGCTGCGGCATGACAGACCTCAATGGCGGCAAAGGTACGACTCAGCACACCGAAAGCACCCTCGAAGAGTTGCGCCAGCAGGTGGATCAGCTGAACAATCAGCTGGTGGAACTGCTTTCACGGCGCGGCGAGCTGGTCGCGCAGATCGGGCGCCTCAAGTCCAGTGAGGGCGGTACCAAGTTCTACGATCCCAAGCGCGAAGAAGACCAGCTGCGGCTGGTGCGCCAGGCCAACAAAGGACCTTTCACCGACGCAGCCGTCAGCGCCATTTTCAAGGAAATTTTCAAGGCCAGCCTGGACCTGGAAGAAACCCGCGAGCAGCGCAAGTTGCTGGTCAGCCGCAAGAAGCACCCTGAAGACACCGTGCTGACCATCGGTGATGTGAGGATTGGCGGGCCTGAAGCGCCGGTGCTGATTGCCGGACCCTGCGCCATCGAGTCCGAAAAGCAGATGGACAGCGCCGCACAACTGGTGGCCGAGCTGGGCGGCAAGATTCTGCGTGGCGGCGCCTACAAGCCCCGGACCAGCCCCTACGGCTTTCAGGGGATGGGCGTAGAAGGTCTGAAGTTGGGACGGCAGGTGGCGGACCGCTACGGCCTGCAGTTCATGACCGAGGTGATGGACACCCGCGACGTGGAAGTGGTGAGCGAGTACGCCGATATCCTGCAAATTGGGGCGCGTAACATGCACAACTTCAGCCTGCTGCGCGAGGTCGGCGCGGTCCGCAAGCCTGCACTTCTCAAGCGTGGCCTGAGCGCCACCATGGAAGAGTGGCTCTACGCAGCCGAGTACATTCTTTCGGGCGGCAACGAGGATGTGATCATGTGTGAGCGCGGCATCCGCACTTTCGAGAAGTGGACCCGCAACACCCTGGACCTGAGCGCCGTGGCCCTGGTCAAGCAGGAAAGCCACTTGCCGGTGGTGGTGGACGTGACCCACGCCGCCGGACGCCGTGACCTGCTGCTGCCACTGGCAAAAGCAGCGCTGGCCGTCGGAGCCGACGGCATTCATGTCGAGGTTCACCCGCAGCCAGCCACCGCCATGAGCGACAACGAGCAGCAGCTGGACTTCGCTGAATTCCGGGAGTTCGTGACGGGCCTGAACCTCTGATAAGGCGACGGTCTGCGCGGCCTGAAGTCGCAGTGGGCACTTTTTGCGCACTGTTACGGAATGAAGCGCAGTCCGCTACTGCCAGAGTCTCCCGCGCCGGAGTCAGAACGGGCTGAGGAGCAGCAAGTACAGAGTTGGGGTCAGCCGGGGGGATCTGCCTCCGGCTGATCTGCTTGATGCGGCGGTGGCGTACCGGCTGCAGGGTCGGTCAGCGGAAAGGTATGCAACTCCAGAAATTCGCCCTTTTCCTCGATGGTGAGGCTGAGGGCCGACACCTGAAAATGGGTCAGCGGCAACTCCAGCGTCGTGACCCGTTCCCACAGGTCGTCTTCGGCCCAGGGCAGGACGCCCAGCGCCAGCGTGAGGTGCGGTGCATAAGACTCGCCGTCGTAAGGACTGCGGGTGGAGGGGCCCACGCTGAGTGCCATCAGATGCAGGTACAGCATCCGGGCGCTGGTTTCGCATTCCAGAAAGATGACGCCCTTGTAGCGCTTGAAGCCTTTGATGCTCACTTCAAAGGAGCTGGCTCCATCCAGCACATCGCGGAAGCGCTCAATCAGTTCGCGGCGGCTCAGCTCGGTCTGAAAAGGTGCGCGCAGATTGATGTGCGGCACGCCAAAACCGCTGACACCCAACTGGTCTTGCAGCTTGCGCAGCCAGCCGTCCAGCCGGGGCGGAGGCCAGGCCACCAGGCTATAAGCGCCATCCATGACCCCTGAGCTGATGGGGTCCGCCGACGCGGGGCTTTTGGTCCCCGTTTCTGTGTGGGCCGGGTCGCCAGCACGGCGGTCAGGCTCGGCGGCTGGAACAGGGGAAGTGGGGTCGCAGGGGGGCAGCATTTCAGGCACCTCAGTGTGGCATGCGGCCCATAGGGGCGGGCGCTGCTCCGTCTTTGCGGATGCGGTAGCGGCAGTCGCAAGCTCCGGTGGCGGCGCGGGTCTCGCTGCGGACTTCGGTGCCTAGCAGATGCTCGATCATTGCCCGCTCACTCTGGCACAGCTCCATAAACTGCCGGGCCACGGTCAGATGGGGGCAGTTGCGGTGGGTCAAGTAGTAGAACTCACCACTCTCCTCGGTGTATGAGTCGTAGCCAGCTTCCCGGAAGCCATGAGCCACAGCCTCTATCCGCTCAGCCAGCGACAGCCCCGGTGCCCATTCAGTCTGCATTCGCTGCGCTGCGGTCTGCGCGCGCGCACTGATTACCCGTTCGACAGCGTCTGAGCCGTATTCGGCTTGCAGATGCTCCAGGATGTCCACACATAGGCTGGGGTAGCTCTTGGGAAAGCGCGCCTCGCCCTGCTCGGTCAGGCGGTACACCTGCTGCACCCGCCCACGGCCCAGCGGCTTGCCTGGACTCGCTTCGATCAGGCCGTCCTCGGTCAGCCGGAGCAGGTGCCGGCGCACGCCCTGCTGGGTCAGGCCCAGTTGCTCGCTGAGCTGCGCCGCGCACTGCATGCCCCGTTCCTTGAGCAGCAGCAGCAGGCGGTCCCGGGTGCGCTCGCTTTGCTGGGCGCTCTGGTGGCTGACGAGTGGCAACGTCAAATCACCGGCAGCGGCTCAAGGTTGTCCGCCGAGAAGTCGCTCAGGGTTTCCACGCTGACCCTGCCGGCGAGGGCGCGGGCCACTTCACGCAGGGCCTGGGCCGCCGCCGAGTCCGGGTGGGCCAGCACGGCAGGCACGCCGCTGTCGGCATCCTGGCGCACTTCGGGGTCCAGCGGCACTTCGCCCAGCACGGTGAGCCCGCCCAGCTTGCGTGCGCCGCCGCGCCCGAAAATGTCGTAGACATGCCCGGTGTCGGGAGCCACGAAGTAGCTCATGTTTTCCACCACGCCCAGCACCGGCACGCTGGCTTTGCGGAACATATCTACGGCGCGGGTGGCGTCAATCAGGGCCACGTCCTGCGGGGTGGTCACGATCAGCGCCCCCGTCACTTTGACCGACTGAGTAATCGACAGCTGCACGTCGCCGGTGCCTGGCGGCAGGTCAATAATCAGGTAGTCCAGGTTGCCCCAGGCCGCGTCCCCAAGAAACTGCTGCACCGCCGAGTGCAGCATCGGGCCGCGCCAGACCAGCGCCTGACCCGCGCGCGTGAGGTTGGCCATCGAGATAAACCGCAGGCCGTGGGCCTCAATTGGCATCATCTGGCGCTGCTCGTTGGCGGTGATGCGCGTGTCGCCCTGTCCCAGCATGTGCGCCACGCTGGGGCCGTAGACGTCGGCGTCGAGCAGGCCCACCCGCGCACCGTCCCGCGCCAGGGCCGCCGCCACATTCACGGCCACGTTGCTCTTGCCCACGCCGCCCTTGCCGCTGCCGACCAGAATCACATGCTTGACGCCCGGCAGTGGGGGCTGCTGCGGGGTCCGCACCTGGGCGCTAAAGCTGACTTGCACTTCTTCGATGCCCGGCACGGCGAGTACGGCCCGGCGCACATCATTTTCGATGGTGCCTTTGAGTGGGCAGGCAGGGGTGGTCAGCTGCACCTGGACAGCGGCCACGCTCCCTTCGACCACCACGCGTTCAATCATGCCCAGGCTGACCAGGTCTTGGTGCAGCTCGGGGTCGTTGACAGTCGATAGGGCGGCCATAACGGCATCTTGCATAAGGCTCTCTCTAGCGCAGTTTTCACAGGGCTGGCAAGGGGCGGGGTTACAGTGAACCGCCCGCAGCTGTGGGCTTGCCTCGTCTGGAACCGGAAAAATCTGGTTTGGCGCTCCCTAGAATCCCGCGCCTCAGCCCGGCAGCTGAGCCAGCACTTCACGGGCGCTGAGGGTCAGGCCGGTGGGGTCTTCTTCTACATGCAGCCAGCGGACGCGGCCATCCGGGGCCACCACGAAGGCGGCGCGCCCAGCGTAGCCCTTTTCTGGCAACGCCACGCCATACTGAGCGGCCACAGCCAGATTCATGTCGGCGAGCAGCGGCACCTGCAAGCGCAGCTCACGCGTCCAGGCGCGGTGGGTATACACCGAGTCGCGGCTGATGCACAGCACGTCAGCGCCAGCAGCGTCAAACTCGGCAGCGTGGCGGCTGTAGTCGGGCACGTGAGCGGTGCAGCCAGGGCTGAAATCCAGCGGATAAAACACCAGCACTGTCCAGCGCCCAGCTGCCGCATAACTGCTCAAGGTGACTGGCTGCCATGTCCCACCCGGCTGCACGGCGTTCAGCGTGAAGTCGGGGGCGGTCTGGTTCAACAAGGCCTGAGGGGAGACAATCACACCCGCCATTCAAGCACATGCTTACCGGGCCACTCTCCCTAAATTGAGCCCCACCGTGAGACATCGTTCTGGGTATCCGGCTGTGCAAAGCTGCGCCGCAGAGAACTGCTCTAAGCTGAGGGCCAGATGCGGGAACTGCTGACCGTCTTCTTGCGCCTGGGCCTGACCAGTTTCGGGGGGCCAGCGGCTCACCTTGGCTACTTTCAGACCGAGTTCGTGGAGCGTCGCCGCTGGTTGAGTGCAGCGCAGTTTGCCGATCTGGTCGCGCTGGCACAGTTCCTGCCGGGGCCGTCCAGCTCGCAGGTGAACCTCAGCATCGGGTATCTGCGGGCTGGGCTGCCCGGCGCGCTGCTGGCCTGGGCGGGCTTTACGCTGCCTAGCGTGCTGCTGCTGGTCGCCTTGGCCCTGTGGATGGGGGAGTGGCCAGACCCGGAGGCGGGCTGGCTGGCGGGGCTCAAGGTGGCCGCCGCTGCAGTGGTGGCGCACGCGGCGGTCAGCATGTGGCGCAGCCTGATACAGGGCGCGGTGCAAGCAGGGCTGGCGCTGGGCACAGCCACGCTGCTGCTGGCCGGGGCACAGTTCGGCGGGACAGGTCTGGGCGCAGGCATGCAGGTGTTGGCCCTGCTGCTGTGCGCGGGAGTGGGTTGGGCCACGCTCGCTGCGCCCGCCGCCCCCGCACAGCCGCTCCAGCTGGGGCCAGCGCCGCGAACGGGAGCCGGGTTGCTGCTGTTGGCCGCTGGGCTGCTGGTGCTGCTGCCCCTGCTGAGGCCGCTGGGACCGGCCTGGGAGCTGCTCGACCAGACCTACCGCGCTGGTGCGCTGGTCTTTGGCGGTGGGCATGTGGTGCTGCCGCTGCTGGAAGCGGGGTTGGTGCCCGCGTGGGTGGATCATGGACGCTTCGTGGCAGGCTACGGCGCGGCCAATGCGGTGCCGGGGCCGCTGTTTACTTTTGCCAGTTATCTGGGTGCGGCGCAGCACCGGCTGCCGGCCCTGGAGGGAGTGCTTATCGCCACTCTGGGCATTTTTCTGCCGGGCGCACTGCTGATGCTGGGAGCGCTGCCGTTCTGGAGCCATCTGGCGGCGCAGGACTGGGCCCGCCGGGCACTGCTGGGGCTCAATGCTGGCGTGGTGGGCTTGCTGCTGGCCGCGCTGTACGACCCAGTGTTCAGGGCAGGCGTGACCGGCCCGCTGCACCTTGCGCTGGCGCTGCTGGCCTACGCGCTTCTCAGTGCTGGCAAAGCCCCCGCCTGGGCCGTGGTGCTGGCCTGTGCGGGGGCGGGGTGGTTGCTGCTGTAGTAGAGGACTTAGCCGCGAGTGCCGCGCACCACCTGCACGATGGCTTCACCGTACTTGCTCAGGCGCGCTGGGCCCATGCCCTTGATGGTCTGAAGGTCTTCGACGGTGTAGGGCACCCGGCGGGCAATTTCGGCCAGGGTGGCGTTGCTGGCCACAATAAAGCGGCTGATCTCCTGGCGGCTGGCTTCGGCGTTGCGCCAGTCGCGCAGGCGGGCGAACACGGCGCTTTGCTCCTCAGTCAGGTCGGCAGCGGGGTCGGGCTTGGCTCCGCCGGGCTGCGCTGCCGTGGGCAGGTCAGGTTGCAGCGGTTCGGTTACCGGGGAAGAGGGGGCAGCTGCAGTCTGCGTGGGTTGCTGCGGCTGCTCTGGTCTCGGTTCAGCGGAGCCTTGATGGGCCTCGGCCCGTTCTGCCGATTCCTGTGACCCGTTACGGTTGCGGCGGTCCTGCCGGTGATCTGAGGGCTGGCGAGGTTCAGGGCGGCCCCTGTCGCTATGACTCTTGTCGCCGTGACCTTTGTTGCTGGCTGGCAGCTCGCCGAGGTTTTCCGTGTTGGGGTTGTCGCCGCTGGTTGTGGTGCGCGGCGCTTCAAAGACGACACGCTCCAGGCCACCACTGCGGCCCGCTGGCGTCTCGGGGTGCTGCGGTCCCTGGGCGGTGCTTTGGGGGCGCTCTGAGCTCTGCGGCCTTTGCGGTTGGTGACGCTTGCCCTGGTCGGGGTGGACGCGGTCCTCTCGCACCCGCTCAGTGCGCTGAAAGTGTCGGCTGCCTTGCCTGCTTTCCGCACGCTCTGTGGTTTCTGGACGCTCTGCGGCCTGTGAGGACGGGCCGCGTTCCTGACCGGAGGGCGTGGGCAGCTCTGCCGCTGCCGGAGTTCTGTGGTCTTGCGCCCTGTGTTCGGCCACCCGCTCGGCCCCGCTTCCCTGCGGCCTCTCGTCCGTTCTCTCTATGGCCCTCGCCGTTTGTCTCTCTGTGGCCTGAGCCGGGAGGCGTTCTTGTTCGCCGCGCAGCAGGGAGCGCACCTGGCGCGTGTCCGCCAGGCCAGGAGTCAGGATCACGCCGCCCTGCACGGGCCGCGCCGCGGGAAGCACTCCGCCGAGCGGTGCCGCCGTCGCGGCTGCGGCTTCGGGAGGCAGCAGCAGCGCCGTCGGGCCAACTGGCAGCGCCCGGCCCGCCAACTGGCTCGCTAGGCTGGCGGCGGTCTGCGCGGCCCGCGCCAGGCGCAGCGGCAGGGTCGCCACGTCACGCAGGGCCAGGGCGGCTGTCAGGTCGGCGGCGGCGGGCGCAGCAGGCACTGGGCGGCGGCCACTGCCGAACAGTAGGGCCAGCTCGCCGTCGGCAAAGCCAGTGAGGGCCGCGCCGTGGTGGTAGGTCACGTACTGCGCGCCTGCTGCCAGCCAGTGGGCCCCCGGAGCCAGGGCCGCGTCCACAATCACCGGCACACCCGCCCGCTCGGCCCGCTGCAAGTCGTCCTCGCCTGGTTCGAGCAGCCAGAGCGCCACTGCGCCGCGCCAGTCGCCTTCCAGGCCAGCGGCCGCCAGCCCGGCTTCTGCCAGCAGGTCACGTCGTAGCGGCAAGCGGGGGTCCAGACGCAGCACGCCAGCTCCCAGGAGCGCGCGGAGCTGCTGGGCCAGCGCGGCTTCGCCGGCCAGGGTCATGCCCCAGTCGGCACCTTCCAGTGCAGCCAGGGCACTTTCCAGACGGCTATGGGCGTCGCCGCGCTCGCTGTGTAGGGCGATCAGGCGGGCGTCGGGACGCAGCTCAGATGGGCTGCCCCGCTGCGCCGCAGTGTCAGAATCGAAATTCGTCATGGCCACATTGTGCCGCATGCTCTGCCAGCCGGGACCTGCACAGTTTCTTGACCTGTGCTTCGCTGGCTCTACGCTGACCTGCTCTGGCGATGCTGGACCTCAGCGCTCAGGTTTGTCAGCGCTCAGGCTTGTCACGCCGCCGCCGCACCCGGTAGGTCAGCAGGTCGGCGTACATGCGCGTGCGGTACACCACGCCCTTGACCAGCCCACGCTTTTTTTCCTTGAGCACCTGGCCCATATCGGGCAGCTCCACGTAATCCCAGCGCAGGCCGGTGCGTTCCAGGTGCTCGGTAATGGCTGGCTCCGGCCAGCGCTCCTGTGCCAGTCGGGGCACGCTCAGCAGCCACTCGCGGCGGCAGGCCCGCTGTCCGCTCAGCTGCGGAGTCAGGCGGTTGCCCCACTCCGACATAAACTTGCCGCCCTCGAACACCCCGATGGTCATGTCCAGCTCACCGCTTAAAACCGGGCGGGTCAGCTTGTGCAGGTGCTCGGGCGTCAGGCCAGTCAGGTCGGCGTCCAGCATAACCACCCATTCGGCCTGAGCCGCTTGCAGCCCAGCGTACAGGGCCGCGCCCTTGCCGCCGTTGGGTTGCAGGTCCAGCACCTTTGCGCCCGTCGCCTGCGCTGCCGCTACGGTCAGATCTGAGCTGCCGTCCGAGGCCACCACCACTTCAGGCGTAAAGTCCAGGGCCACACGGGCCACCTCGGCCACAGTGGTTTCCTCGTTGAAAGCAGGAATAACCACTGCCACCGGCACCGGGGACGGGAATCGTGGCTGCGCGGGCTCACTCATTGCCCGTCAGTTTAGTGCAACTGGCGGCCTCTTCCGTCAGTTCGCTGAGTCGGGACGGGCCACCGTTTATGGAACGCTGTTCCAAATCGGGCGGGCGGGGCGCAGCCGGGCAGAGTTAACTTTCCGCCTTGACTCCCACCCAGCGGCCATAGAGCACCATATTGGGCCTGGGTTTTCATTTTCTCATAAAGTTCTTGGAAATGTTCCAAGCCCATCCATGTTGTCTGAAAGGTGATTTTATCCCTTACTCGTGTCATACAAAAGTATTTTTTTAGAGGATTGGTGCCCGGAACCCGGCTCGCCGTTTGGTTTTCTCATAGGAAGAGGGGACACTATAGGAAATATGAAGTCGCGCGCCCTCTCCCTTTCGATGCTGGTCAGCTGTGCTGGCTGGGCTTCGGCACAGTCCGATCCCTTCCAGCGCATCCCGCCGACCACAGCGCTTCCGGCACTTTCGAGCAGTGCCGATGTCCCTGCAGAGGTCGCCCAGGGGCGCGCCGCTGCCTTCAGCTTTGGCGCACCGCGTATCAGTGGACGTGAAGTGACCAAAGTGGTTTTTGACCTGCCCGCTGGAGCCCGCTATGTCCTGAGCCCGGCCTACAGTGGCCTGACGGTACGTGTCGACGGCGCGCCCGTCCAGGCCGAGAACCGTGGGGCTCTGGGCGGCACCGTGACCCATTATCAGGCGGGTGGCAATCAGGTGTTTCTGGGCACGGCCCATCCGCTGGGTGCCGCTGGAGGTTGGAAAGCCAGTGAAGCCACCATCGCCTCAGGCAGCCGGGTCCTGATCTTGGAATTCGGGGAATCGGTGCAGGGCGGCGCGGGCAGCGAGAGTCTGCGGGCCATGCAGCCTGGCTCCGCTGCGCCGGTCTATGCCAGTGCGGGGGGCAGTGGCGCAGCGGGCACGGGCCTGGCGTCCTCTATGGCGCGGGCCAACTCGCTTGACCGCAGCAACAACCCGTATCAGCTGCCCGCGCGGCCCTTGGCGGCTCAGCGTGGCGAACCGCTGGTGGTCACGCCCAGCGCCGCCCCAGTCCGTCCGGCTGCGCCTGCGCCTTCTGCATCCGCCGGTGAAGATGCTCCCGGCGACACGGTGGGCACCGTCAAGCCTCAGGCCCTGCCTCCTGAGCTGGCCGACGCACCGGGCTACACCTCCAGCAGCGATATGAGCGGACGTGTGCCAGGTTCAAGCGGCAATACCGCCCTGTCTGCGCCGCGTGTGGGCCGCAGCCCCGGGATGACCCGCGTGGTGGTGGACCTGCCGCCGGGCGCTTCGTACCGCATTGACCCGCTGGGCTCGGGCCTGAATGTGGTGATCAGCGGCGTGCGGGCCCAGAGCGGCGGCGCTTCGGATCAAAGCTCGGAGCTGGTCAGCTGGAGTTACCGTCCTGCAGGCAACAGCGTGACCCTGAACCTGCGGACCGGCAGCCCGACGACGGTGGCACGGGGCTGGCGCGCCTTTTTCCTGCCGCCGGTCAATGGCAGCACGGACCGCTACCGCCTGGCGATTGACGTGGCCCCGGCGCTGGCCAACCTGCGTCCGGTGCCGTCTCAGGAGCGGCAACTGACGGCCATGTCGGCCCTCCCGGCAGCGGGTGGCCTGACCTATGCCAGCGCCCTGAAACCCAAAGTGGTGCTGGACCCTGGACACGGCGGCAATGACCCTGGCGCGGTTGGTAGCGTGCAGGAGAAAAAGGTCGTGCTGGACGTGGCCCTGCGGACCCGGCAATTCCTCAACGCCGCTGGCATTGATGTGGTCATGACCCGTGACCGCGACGTTGCTCTGAATGCCAACAAGGCCACCGACCTGCGGATGCGGGCCAACATGGGCTCAGCGGGCTACACCTTCGTCAGCATTCACGCCAATGCCCTGCCTTCCCAAAGTGCCCTCAAAGGGTACGGGATAGAAACCTGGTACAACCCCAACCACCGTCTCTCGCCCGCGTTCGCCAGCATCCTGCAAAAGAACATGGTGGACACCAGCGGCGCTTTCTCACGCGGTATCAAGAACCAGCAGTCGCTGGCGGTCCTGCGGAGCAACCGGGTGCCCGCCGCCCTGGTCGAAATCGGTTTCGTGAGCCATCCTGTGGATTCGATCAACCTGACCGACCAGAACTACATTGACCGCGTGGCGCTGGGCATTGCCAAAGGCGTCCACGAATCGCTGCGGACCGGTGTTCACGCCGCGCCGTCCGAAACGGTGGGCCAGTTGCCGGGCAACCAAGCCGACTGATTAACCGGCAAAAGGAGCGGGCAGAAGACCGCAGCAAGCCAAGTGAGGTTTAGCCGACAGGGCCGCGTAAGGGATGTTCCTTTTACGCGGCCCTGTCTGCTTCTCTGCTGTTTTGCACTTGACTGTGTAGCCTTGAAAGTTGGAATGGAATGATGCGGACACCTCTTCCCGCATCACTCCATTCCGCTTTGCTCAGTGTTTTTTATTCGTCTGGTACTACGGTGTTTCCCTTGTGGGTAGACGTTTCTAGGGCACCCGCAGGGGGAGGGCCTGCGGACTCAGGCCCAGCGGGCGTTCGCCTGCGCTGCCCCGCAGGGCACTGGTGGCCTGGTCGGTGGCTTCCTTGGTTCTGGGGCCACTGCCCGGATGCTCTCCAGTGGGCGGGTCCAGTGGTTTGGCGTACCACGTCATGACCGGGCGGGCGTCCACTGCAAAGCGGTAGCCCAGGCGCTCCCAGAAGCGGGCCCCGGCTGGGTTCTCCCCTAGCACCGAGGCCATCAGCCGGGCGGTGCTGGGCGGCAGCCGACTTTCCAGGTCCCACATCACCCGGCTGCCCAGGCCGGTCCCGCGCTGCCCTGGGGTAAGCAGCAGCAGGTTGACGGTCACGTCCTGCGGCTCTGGATAGGCTTCCTTCCAGTCAAGCACGCCAACCACCTGTCCACCGTGCTCAATCAGCTCAACGTGGCGGCGCGGGTCCATCAGCGCCAGCCCTAACTCCAGCTCGACTTCGGCGGCGGTGGGGATTTCGGTGCCCAACATTTGGAAATAGTCTGGCGAGTCGCGGTAAACCCGGTACAGGGCCTGCGCGTCACCCAGGTGGGCCGTTTTGGTCTTCAAAATGAGCCTCCTTGGCCCCGGTCCGGTTTGCCAGCGAGCGCCGCTTGCGCGCCTAGTGCTGGGGGAGACCAGGACAGGAACAGGCCCAGCATACCCCCCACCTTTCCTACAAACTCCTGACGGAGACTGGCATTTCTTTCAACCCTTCCACACAAAGGACTGCGCTGGGCTGCCGCGTACAAATGCAGGCTCGGCCCTGCCGCAGCGCAGCACGATGCACTAGGGTATAAGCTGTGAGTGGGTTTTACGCTTCCCGTTTGAGTCGCCCCGGTGCAGTCCTGGCCCCAATGGCGGGTTACAGTGACGCGCCCATGCGTCAGCTGGCCGCCGAGCAGGGGGCGCTGTGGACCGTCAGTGAAATGATCAGCGCCCGTGGCCTGATGGAGCACGACGGCCCAGACCTGACACTGGGCCGGCCCTATCCCGGCGAATCGGCGCGGGTGGTCCAGCTGTTCGGGGCGATTCCGGAGTACCTCGCGGCAGCTGTGCAGCGCACTGAAGAGTGGTTTGCCCCAGCGGCCATTGACCTGAACATGGGCTGCCCGGTGCCCAAAGTCCACGGCAAGGGTGGGGCCTGTCTGCTGCAAACGCCCGAAGTCGCTTATGGCCTGATTCGGGCCATGAAGTCGGCCACCGCGCTGGATGTGAGCGCCAAAATCCGCCTCGGCTGGGATGAGAACCGCGCCGTGGAAGTGGCGCAGGGCCTGGAAGCGGCGGGCGCAGCCATCATCACCGTGCATGGCCGCACCTCCAAGCAGCGCTACACCGGCGAGGCCGACTGGGACGCGATTGCGCGGGTGGCTGAGAGCGTCAGCATTCCAGTCATCGGCTCAGGTGATGTGACCACGCTGGACCTCGCCCGGCAGCGTCAGCGCAGCGGCGTGGCTGCCGTGATGATTGGGCGCGGCGCGGTGGGCAACCCGTGGCTCTTTCAGGCACTCACCACCGGCAGTGACCAGTACCCCAGCGCCCAGACCCGTGCCCGCACCGCGCTGCGCCACGCCGAATTGCAGGCCGAATTCTACGGCGAGGACCGCTTTGGGGTGCGCTCGGTGAAGCCCCTGCGTAAAGTGCTGCCCAAATATCTGCCTGACCATCCCGAACTCAGGGACGAACTGGTCAAGGTGGACACGGTAGAGGATGTGGCGCGGGTACTCTCGCCGCTGCTCAGCGGTGGAGCGCCTGGTCTGACCTGAGCATAGCCGCGCAGCGCTCGCCCAGCCGCCGGAATTCGCTCAGCAGTTCCGGTGGGCTGTCTATGCGGAAATCGCACGGCACGGTCAGCAAAAAGGACGCGAAAAAGTCCAGCCGTTCGCGCTGACAGCAGATGCGAGTGCCGCCTGCTTCGGGGCGGATTTCGGTGTTCCACACGCTCAGGTAGCCGTGCAGCTGTTCCGGAGGCAGGGCCAGCCATACGCTGATGTCGTAGATGGGCGGGCCGTAGGGATGAGAGCGCACATACGCCAGCGCATCAAAGTTCTGCGGCGGGGTAAAGGTTCCCTCCAGCACGGCCAGTTCCCGAATGCGGTCCAGGCGGAAAGAGCGCACTTCCTGCCGCAACTGGCACCAGCCCACCGCGTACCAGCGCCCGTCTACGTGCATCACGCGGTAGACATTCACCTGGCGGCGCGTGGCTGCCCCCTTGTTGGAGGTGTAGGCGAATTCGGCCACCTGACTGGCCCGCACCGCCCGCAGCAGTGTGGCGAGGGTGGCCGCGTCGGTGCTGACCACCCAGGGCGAATCGTCAAGCTGCACGGCCTTCTCCAGCGCCTGCACCTCTTCGCGCAGGCTGTGCGGCAGTGTGCGCGTCAGCTTGGCACTGGCGGCCTCAGCGGCGGGTGCCAGCGTGTGCAGGCCCAGTTGCCTCAGCGCCCGCAGGCCCAGCGCCAGGCTCAGGGCTTCCTCGCCCGTGAACATCAGTGGGGGCAACCGGAACCCCGGTTTCAGGCGGTATGCCCCGCCCACGCCGCGCTTGCCCTCGACTGGAATGCCCAGATCCTGCAACTTCATCACGTACCGCTGCACCGTGCGCGGGCTGACTTCCAGCCGCCGCGCGAGTTCCGCGCCCGTGACTTCCTCGCGCGCCTGGAGCAGTTCCAGCACGGTCAGGACACGGAGGGAGGGGTCATAGGTCATGGGATGTCCAAGGGTCTAAATGTCCAAGAGTCTAAGAGTCTAAGTGTCTAAGTGTCTAAGGGATCACGCTCAGCCTCTTGGACAGCCCGCGCCCTTTGCAGGCCTCAGGGTTTGATGTAGGCAAAGCCTCCCTGCTGCGCTTCCGCCAGGGCCAGGACGCCGTTAGGGACAGTGGTGGCCCACTCGGGCAGGGTGCCCGGCTCGATGTCGTGGGCCTTCAGCGAGTTCTGGCAGACCTGAAATGTCACGCCTTTTGCTGCCGCTTTTGCCATGTGGCCCAGCCAGTCGTGCTGGCCTTGCAGGACGTACACCGCCGAGCCGTTGACCACCACGCGCACTGCTGGCTGGTCATCCAGCGCGGTCAGGTTGGCGAGGTTGCCCAGCGCAGCGTGCCAGCGGTCAGCTTCGGAGACATGGAGCACCACTTTCAGGTCAGACATGCGTTCAGTCTAGCGCCCAAATACGTCACGTCCTGACGGGAATGCCGCTTACGCTGTGGGCATAAGGAGGCAAAAGAAATGAGCGAAATCACCCTGCAAACCCCCGCTACCCTTCTCGCCCACTGGCAAGGCCACCGTGACCTGACCCGCCGCACCATCGAGGCCTTCCCGGAGGAAGCCTTTGAACAGCACGCCGCGCCCGGTATGCGCCCCTTTCGCAAGATGACGCTGGAACTGTCTCACATGGTGGACTACCAGCTGAACTGGCTGCGGACAGGCAAGCCGCAGACGGAAGAGGGCGAGGAGCAGACAAAAAACCTGCCCAGCCGCGCTGAAATTCTGAAACGCTGGGACGAGCAGACCGGCGAACTGGCCGCCGAATTCCCCAAAGTCAGCGCCGAAACGTGGCTGACTCCGGTGGACACGCCCTTCGGCAAGATGTCGCCCTTTAAGAGCGTGGAATACCTGATTGAAAACGAGATTCACCACCGCGCTCAGGGCTTTGTGTACCTGCGCGAACTGGGTGTGACGCCGCCTGGCTTTTACGAACGGGCCGACGTAACGCAGGAATAAGTTTGATGTGAATTTGGGGGAGGCTGACGCTGCCGTGCGTCCTCCAGACCACGTCCAACGCACGGCGGTGTAGCACCGTACTTGTACTGATAGAGGAGAGCCCATGACTCAGATTGCCGAAACCAAGATGAAACCCGTTCACCTCTATATCCAGAACACATTCGCCGACTGGGAGCCCGGCTACTTGCTCGCTGAGCTCCGCACGGGCAGGTATCTGAAGGGCCATCAACAATTTGATGTGCAGGCTGTCAGTGTCAGTGGCGAGGCCGTTGAGAGCATGGGTGGCCTACGGGTGAGTGCCGACCTGAGTGTTCAGCAACTACGCCCGGAGAACAGCAGCTTACTGATCTTGCCCGGTGCAGACACCTGGGCGGAAGAACGGCACTCCGCCATCCTTGACCTGACGGCTGAATTTCTGGCGGCGGGTGTTCCAGTGGCCGCCATTTGCGGCGCGACGATTGCCCTGGCTGAAGCGAGATTTCTGGATAATTGCCCACATACCAGCAACGACCTGGGGGCGCTGAAGTACCTGGCTCCCCATTACCAGGGCGAGCGGCACTACCAGGCGCAGCCCGCTGTGCAAAGCGGCAAGTTGGTCACGGCTTCGGGCACGGCCCCGGTGCATTTCGCAGCAGCGACCATGCAGATGATGGATGTGATGACGCCTGAGGTGGGCGAAGCCTGGCTGACCCTGCACACCCGGCAAGACCCTGAAGCCTACGCCCGGCTGATGGAATTGACCCAGTAAATCGCCCCCTTTCACTCTGGAGAACCCATGACCCACACCGCCAAAGGCACCTGTCAAATCAGGATGCAGCCCGAAGAAACCACCAGCCCGCAACTGGGCCGCATGTCGTTTTCCAAAATCTGGGAGGGCGACCTGAGCGGCACAGGCACGGGCGAACTGCTCTCGGTGGGCGACCCGAAAAGCGGCACGGCGGCCTATACCGTGCTGGAAGTCTTTGAGGGCGAACTGGCGGGCAGGCGCGGCAGTTTTGCCTTTCACCAGTATGGCACCATGCACGCGGGCCAGACCACGCTGCGCTACGAGATGGTTCCGGCGTCCGGCACGGGCGAACTGGCGGGCATCAGCGGCACGCTGCACCTAGACATTGCAAGCGGGGTGCATCAGTACACGCTGAGCTACGACCTTTCGGAGTAACGCCCTGTGAAAGTGAACCCTGTGCGCGTGAATGCCAGTCCCTTCATCGGCCAGCACTGCGAAACCACGGCCACGGGCACCCTCCTGGGGCAACTCGGCACCCACCTGAGTGAACCCATGCTATTCGGTCTGGGTCAGGGGTTAGGATTCGTGTTCTGGAACATGAAAACCATGCCTTTTCCGTTCATCGGCGGACGCATCAAGCCTGACCTCCTGACGGCCAACATCGCTCACCATCTGGGGATGGAGCTCAGGGTGCAGGAAACGTCATCCAGAACGAAGGCCTGGGAGGGCGTGAAAAGTCTGCTTGATGCAGGAAAAGCGGTGGGCCTGAAACTCGATTGTTTTCACCTGGACTACTTCACCGACCCCATTCACTTCGCCGGGCATTATGTCGCCATTCTCGGCTACAACGAACAGAGCGCCTTTCTGGTAGACACCGTGCAGCAGGGGTCGCAGGTCGTCACCTCGCTGCAGAGTCTGGAGCGCGCCCGCAACGAACGGGGGCCGATGTCGTCCAGAAACCTGTGGTACACCCTGGAAAAATGCGCCCCGGAGGGCCATACGGCCCAGGCGCTTGAGCGGGCAGTCAGGGCAGCCATCCGGTCAAATGCAGCGGAATATCTTCAGCCACCCATCAAAAACCTGGGCTACCAGGGCATTGAAAAAGCCAGCCGTGAAATCGTGAAGTGGTTTGACCGCACAGATGACAGAACCGAATTTGCGGCAGCCGCCACGCTGATGGAGCGGGCGGGCACGGGCGGCGCACTGTTCAGGAATCTGTACCGGGATTTTCTGCTGGAAGCCGCCGAACTGACGGGCGCAGAACCCATCGGGGCGGCGCACGCAGAATTTGTAGCTATTGCCCAGAATTGGTCTGAAATCAGTGCTCTGTTCGAGCAGGTGGCGCAGACAGGTGAACGTCAGGACATTCTGCAAGCTGCCGAAAGGTTAAGAGAACTCTCGGTGGTGGAAAAGAGCGCTATGCAGCACCTCGCTGCCGTCTAGCTCGTACTCGAACTCATTTTTCAGAGGTCAATATGAACATTCCCGACCTGTACGTCTACCTGACCGAGACTCGCCGCGACCTCTGGGCCACACTGGAAGCCGCGCCAGACGACGCGCTGAGCAACAACCTGCTGGACGGCGAACGCTTCCGCTGCATCAAAGACCTCGTGTTTCACATCGCTGAAGTCGAGGACGGCTGGATTCACGGCGACCTGTTGCGCGTGCCGCCCGTGCAGGACGGCTCTACTGACTTGCGGGGCCGCGACTTTTACGCCGATGTGCCGCTGGCAAAGCTGCTGGCCTACTGGCAGGCGGTGGAGGGAGACACGCTGAGGCACCTGCCCGCGCTGGCTGCCGACCCAGAGCGCGTGGTGACCGTCGAGGACTGGCCGCCGGGCCACCAGCACTTCCGGCAGGGCGGGCTGCTGTGGCATGTGCTGCTCCTCGAAGTCAGGCACACCGCGCAGATTGCCGCACTGCTGCGGGTGCAGGGCATCAGGCCCCCGCAACTGGATTTGCTGTTTTACCTGAACGCCGTGGACTCGGGGCGCAGCTCAGCGGCTTTTGTGAATGGGCGGCAGGAAAAACCATGACTGACACGCTTCTTGACCGCATTGCCGCTCCCTTTGCTGCCGACCCCGATGTGCAGCCGGGCCGCATCTTTGGCTCTGCGTGCCTGAAGGTACGCGGCAAGGTCTTTTTGATTGTTCACACTGACGATGTGACCTTCAAACTGTCGCCAGAAGCCCACGCCCAGGCCATGGGGCTGCCGGGCACGAGGCAGGCCAACCCATCCGGGCGGCGCGTGCTGCGCGAGTGGGTCACGGTGCCGGGCATCCACGCCGAGCATTTTCCAGCGCTGGCTCAGGCGGCGGCCAGCTTTGTCGGGGCCAGCAAACGCAGAGCCTAGCCGCACGACTCCGCACAAATTGCGACGCGTTCTGTCATAAATCGGCTCTAGCCTTGGATTCAAAGGAGGCTGACGATGACCAATCTCATTCCTGACCAACTCCTCGAAACCTTTGCCCGCAACGCGCGCGTGAACGACTTCCTGCTGGATCACCTGACTGACGCCGACCTGACGCTTTCGGATGGGCGGGGCGGTGACACTGCCCTGCAACTGCTGAGCCACATGGCTTCGGCGCGTGGAGGTTGGCTGCTGGACATAGGTCTATCGCCTGAACATGCCTCTGAGCTTCAAAACTTGGCGGGCGGTGTGAACCTGTGGGAGTGGCAAGCCAGGGGCCCGGCAGAGGTGCGGGCCATGCTCACGGCGGGTGACCGGGCCGTGCTGAAGGCCGTACAGGCCCACGTTCAGGCGGGCAAGCCGTTCGCCGACCCCTACGCCGCAACTGCCTTTCCATCCAACCCAGCCCAGTTTCTGTCCTACATTGTCATCCACGACAGTCACCACTGGGGGCAGATCATGGCGCTGCTGCGAATGAATGGCCGCAGCAAGGAGCGGATGACCGAGTTGGAAGAACTCTGGACCCTCCTGCGGCAGTAAAGCTCCGCCCTTTCCAAATCGGCCCTATTCCATATCAACGACCAGGAGAACGAACATGACCATTCCCGACCTGACACTGGAGTCCTTCCGCCGCAATGGCCGCGTCAATGCGGCGCTGCTCGCCGCCCTGACCCCGGATGACCTCGGCCTCTCGGACGGGCGCGGCGGCTGGACCGTGGGGCAGCACCTGGGCCACCTCGCCTACTTTCGCCCCGGTTGGCTGTCGGTGATTTCGCCCGCCGACGCGGAGGGGCTCCCCGAAGTCGTCAGCGGCGACTGGCAGCACTTTGAGCTGTCGGCTGACCTGCCTACGTTGGCTGAGGCTTTTCGCCTGGGCGACGAAGCCGCGCTGCGGGCGGTGCAGTTGGCGGTGGCGGAAGGCCGCACCTTTCCCGACCCGCACGGCGAAGGCACCTATCAGGCCCACCCTGCCCACTTTCTGCAGCACATCATCGTTCATGACAGCCACCACCGGGGCCAGATCATGAGCTTGCTGCGGCAAGGTGGGCGCAGCGCGGAACAGATGGACCAGCTCGATTCGCCCATGTGGGCCATCTGGCGGGAATAGGTGGATGTGGTGTAGGTTCGCACCGGCTGCGGGTGCCCTCTATACTGCGGCCTGTGCGTACCGTAACCGTCGGCACCCGTGGCAGCACGCTCGCCCTTTCCCAGACCCGCTGGGTGGTCGAAAGACTCAAGGAGCAGTGGCCCGAGACCGAATTCAGAATCCAGACCATCACCACCAAAGGTGACAAGAACCGCGCCAGTTTGCAGAGCATGGCAAAGGCTGGCGACAAAGGCTTCTGGATCAAGGAGATTCAGGACGCCCTGCTGGCCAAAAGCATTGACATTGCCGTCCATTCGCTCAAGGACTTGCCCACCGAGCAAACCGAGGGCCTAGAGATTGCCTCTATTCCCAAGCGGGCCGACGCCCGTGACGTGCTGGTCGGCGCCGAAGGCTTCAAGTCGCTGGCCGCACTGCCCGAAGGAGCCCGCATCGGCACCAGCTCGGTGCGGCGGCGGGCCTTCCTCAAGGCGTTCCGGCCAGACCTGCAAGTGATTCCGGTGCGCGGCAATATCGAGACCCGGATGGCGGCTGTGGCAACGGACGACTACGACGCCGTGATTTTGGCCGGAGCCGGGCTGATTCGCACCGACCAGCGCCACCGCGCCGACGAGTTCGTGCCCACCGACATCTTGTTGCCGGCCCCCGGTCAGGGTGCCCTGGCGCTGGAAGTCCGCGCCGATGACGACCTGATCGCGGAGGTGGCCTACGCCATCAACGACGCCGTGACCGATGACCGCATCACCGCCGAGCGCGAGTTCCTGGCGGGCCTGGGCGCTGGCTGCCTGGCCCCGGTGGGTGCGTTTGCCACGGTCAAGGGCGACCTGCTGACCCTGGAAGGCTGGGTGGGGGCCGTGGACGGTTCCGAGGTGATCAAGGCCACCACCAGCGGCGACGCCAGTGAGTGCGCTGACCTGGGCGCTGAGCTGGCCGAAGACATGCTGAGCCAGGGGGCCCTGCAACTGATTGAGAACGCCCGAGAAGAATAAAGTCGCGTGGTGAGAGCGGGGACGGGGCAGGCCAGAGCAGTCGCCTGCCCCGTTACACTTTGGCCATGTCGCTGCTTTCCAGTTCGCATGCTGCCCACTCGGCCCAAAAGCCACGCCTGACGGTGATTCATACAGGCGGGACCATCGCCAGTCGCCCGCAGGCGGGAGGAGGGCACGGGGTGACGCCGCAGGGCGCACCGGGCCTGCCGGAACTGGCCGGGGTCGAGATACAGGACCGGATGCCGTTTACCCTGCCCAGTCCTCACATCAAACCCCGGCACATGCTGGAGCTGGCGCGGCTGATAGAAGAGGTGGCCCCCGAATCGGACGGCATCGTGGTCACGCACGGCACCGATACGCTCGAAGAAACCGCCTACGCGCTGCACCTGCTGGTGGACACCCCGGTGCCGGTGGTGCTGACCGGCTCCATGCGTCACCAGGCCGAAGCGTCCTGGGACGGCCCCGGCAACCTGCTGGACGCGGCGGGCGTGGCCCTGGACCCCGAGACGCGGGGGCGGGGTCCGCTGGTGGTGTTCGGCGGTGACATTTTTGACGCCCGCACCGTGACCAAAGTTCACTCCACGGCCATTGACGCATTTGGCGGCTACCCTGGCCCCATCGGACGGATAGACCGGCTTGAAGGCCGCAACCATGTGCGTTATTTCGCCCGGCCTGAGGAGCGCCCAGTGTACCGGCCAGCAGCCCTGAATGCCCGCGTGGAAATCCTGTATGCCTATGCGGGCTGGGAAGGCGAAGGCTTTGCCGAAGCCCTGGCCCGCGCCGATGGGCTGGTCATTGCCGCGCTGGGTGCGGGCAACCTGCCTGCCGAACTGCTCCCGCTGGTGGCCGGGGTGCAGGAAAGCGGCAAGCCGGTGGTCCTGGCTACCCGCACCGACGCCGGGGCCGTGATTCCGGCGTATGGCTACGCTGGCGGTGGGGCCACCTTGCAGGACGCCGGGGCCATTCCCGCCAGCTTCCTCAACGCCCACAAGGCGCGCATCCTGCTGCTGGTAATGCTCAGCTTGGGCTGGTCACGCGAGCAAATCGCTGACGCATTCTCTGCAGGAGTCCTGTAGATGCACCGGTGCAGGGCTCAGGGGCGTCGGCCAGCAGGCCTTCTAGAGAAATGTCCAGGCCCTTGCGGAGGTCTTCGGGCAGCGCCTGCTCAAACTGAATGCTGCTGGCGGGCTCACTGAACTGGCGCAGCAACAAACGCCGGGCCTCGTCGCTACAGCGCAGGGGCCGGCCATTGACGAAGACGGCCTGCACCCGCGCATTGCTGAGGTGCAGACACATGCGGGCTTCACTCGCCAAATTTTTGAGCGCCAGGATGCCGGTCTGGGCTTTGACGCTACTGAGTGCCTGTGAGAAATCCTGATTGTGGAAAGTACCAGCTAGGGTCATATACAACCTCAAAGTCGAATTTAAGAATGTTTGGTCTTTGGCCCAGCTGTGGAACCTTTCCACAACATCACCCCCCCTGGGTTGGCCCGCTTGCGCGTAGCACCTGAATTACTTAATGCTGCTTGAAGAATACTCATAATTATGCTGGATTTTTGTAGTGTGAGGTACATAGATGGCGGTCCATTCCAATCTTTTCCAAACTTGAGTTGACCGCCTTTGACCTCGGCTGTGGCAGCCCCTGAGCGATTGAGGGACAGGGCCAGGTGAGGCGCAAGGTCAGTTGGAAGGCGGAGTCAGCCTATAGACCCGCTGCGCGTTCTGGTCGGTCTGCTTCTCCAGCTCGGCGGCATCCAGCCCGCGCAGGCCGGCGACGACATCCAGCGTGTGCCGGACATAGCCGGGCCGGTTGGGTTTGCCGCGCTTGGGCACCGGGGCCAGAAAAGGGGCGTCGGTTTCGAGCAGCAGCCGGTCCAGCGGCACCTCGCGGGTCGCCGCCTGGATCTCTGGGGCGTTCTTGTAGGTCACGTTGCCCGCAAACCCGAAGTAACAGCCCCGCTCTATGCCGTACGCCAGCAGGTCCCGGTGTCCCGAAAAGCAGTGCAGAATCAGCTGCACCTGCGGCCAGCTCGGAAGCACGTCCAGCAGGCCCCGCGCCGCGCTGCCCTCGCCCTTTTTGTCGCGCACGTGGATCACCAGCGGCTTGCCTAGCCGGGCGGCCAGGTCCAGTTGCCACTCCAGCGCGGCCAGCTGCTGCGGTCGCTGTCCGGCGTCCCAGTAGTCATCCAGCCCGCTTTCCCCGATGCCCACCACCCGCTCGTGGCGGGCCAGCCGCTCCAGCTCGGCGCGGTTCTCTGGGGTGTCGTCTTCGGTGCCGGTGGGATGAATGCCCACGGTGGCCCAGACGTCCGGGAACTGCTCGGCCAGGGCGACGGCATTGTGGGCATGTTGGACGCCCGCACCGATGCAGACCATGCCGCTCAGGCCCAGCTCGCCGCGTGCGCCCGCCGGGTCGTCCAAATAGTCCAGGTGACAGTGGGTGTCAATCATGCCGCTCAGCATGGCAGAAGTGCAGGGGTGCGGCGCACGGTGGCCTGCGGGCAAGGGACGCCGCGCCCTCTTTGCGCTCCCGGTTTGCGTTAATCTGATGTGCAACCCCCAAAGAGGGAAGCAGCCAGACCCCGAATTCTGTCCGCATCCTGCGAGATGCCCCGCCCGGCACCCCACCAGGAGCCTGCGGCGGTAAGCCCGTCCGAGAGACGGCGATGGAGGCCCTATGAATACCGCGTCCCCGAACACCAGTGCGCCCTTGTACGAAGGCAAGGCCAAAAAGGTCTTTGCCACTGCGAACCCTGCCGAATACCGCGTGCAGTACAAGGACGACGCCACTGCGTTTAATGCCCAGAAGCGCGGCAGCTGGGCGGGCAAGGGTGCTGTCAACAATGCGATGACCGCACACCTCTTTCCCCTGCTGGAGCAGGCCGGCGTGCCCACCCACTTTATCGAGCAGCTGTCGGATACCGAGCAGCGTGTCAAGGCCGTGACCATCGTGCCGGTGGAAGTGATTGTGCGCAATGTCGCCGCTGGCAGCTTTTGCAAGCGCCTGGGCCTGGAAGAAGGGGAGCCTCTAGCCCGCCCGGTGGTGGAGTACTGCTACAAGTCTGACGCCCTGGGCGATCCGCTGATCAACACTGACACCGCCGTGGCCCTGGGCTGGGCCAGTGAAGAAGACCTGGCCCGCATCCGCGAACTGGCCCTGAAGGTGCGCGACTTTCTGACGCCCTATTTCGAGCAGCGCGGCGTGCGCCTGATTGATTTTAAGCTGGAATTCGGCAAGCTGCCGAGTGGCGAGATCGTCCTAGCCGACGAAATCAGCCCCGACACTTGCCGCTTCTGGGACGCCCAGACCGGCGAGCGGCTGGACAAAGACCGCTTCCGCCGCGACCTGGGCGGCGAGGCCGAGGCGTATGCCGAGATGCTGCGGCGCGTGACTGCGCAGGTCTAAGGGTCTAGGAGTCAAAGGGTCTAAGTCGGGCAAACCGAATGTTTAGACCCTTGGCTCATTTCAAGACCAGACCAAATGACCGCCCCAGCAGCTTAGACCCTTAGACCTTTTGACCCTCAGACAACTTCCGAAGGAGTCCTCAATGCCTCAATACAACGCCAAAGTGTACGTGACCCTCAAGCCTTCCATCCTCGACCCACAGGGCCGCACCGTCGAACGCGCCCTGAGCCACCTGAACCACGAGAACGTGGGCAGCGTGCGCATCGGTAAGTACATCGAACTGAACCTCAGCGGCGAGAAGGCCGAAGTCGAAGCGCAACTCAAGGACATCGTGGAAAACGTGCTGAGCAACCCCATCATGGAAGACGCCCGCTGGGAGCTCACCGAGGCATGAAAACCGCCGTTATCCAATTTCCCGGCTCCAACTGCGACACCGACGCGCTGGAAGCCGCCAAGTTGCTGCTGGACGGGGACGCGCAGTTCGTCTGGCACACCGAAACCGAGCTGCCGGAAGGCACCGAGCTGGTGTTCATTCCCGGCGGCTTTTCCTACGGCGACCACCTGCGCAGCGGTGCAATTGCCGCTCGTAGCCCCATCATGAAGGCGGTGGGCGCCCACGCTGAAGCGGGCGGCTACGTGCTGGGCGTGTGCAATGGTTTTCAGGTGCTGACCGAAGCGGGCCTGCTGCCAGGAGCGCTCAGCCGCAACCGTGACCTGCACTTCCACTGCGCTCCCGTGCATCTGGTGGTGGAAAATGCCGACACCGCCTTCAGCCGCGCCTACGACAAGGGTCAAGTGATTGAGATTCCCATCGCGCACGGTGAGGGCAACTACTACGCCGACGCCGAAACCATTGGTCGCCTGGAAACCGAGGGCCGCGTGGTATTCCGCTACAAGGACAACCCCAACGGCAGCCTCAACGACATTGCGGGCATCGTGAACGAAGGTGGCAACGTGCTGGGCATGATGCCCCACCCCGAGCGGGCCGTGGAACTGCTGCTGGGCAGTGAGGACGGACGGGGTGTGTTCGAGTCGCTCAAGGCGAAGTAAGCGAAGGGGAGAGGGGATGAAGATGCAGCCTTCTTACGTTGATACCCTCGCCCTACGCCAAAGCATTAGCTTACGCTTCGTCACCTTTGACGCAAAGCTGGTGGAAACGGCGGTCAAGCTGATACTGGAGGCGGCAGCGTGAGCTCTAGCCTTGACAGGCCAAATAGCCGTCCTCTTCCCATAAAGAAGATGTTGATTGAGCAGATTTGGCTTGAATTTGCGGAACTTTACAGACTCCTCAGTCTTATTCCGGAAGAAAAATTTCGCGTAGCAGATGTTTGGGGCAAATCCCCCGCGTGGTATGCCGTCTATTTTGAGGGCGTTGCTAACTACTTTGTGAATATTGGATTGGACCTTAAAGGCAAGAAGGGAAAGGAAATCCAGGAAAAATTCAATTCTCTTGAGTGGAATTCCTGTTTGCCCAACGATCCTAAAAAGGCAATTCTAGATTTTATGGAACTGGCTTTTGAAGGACTGAAAGCCAAGATTTTGATGACTTCTGACATCCGTTTGTCACTTCCCTACGACAATGCCCAGCTTACCCGCAAATCAGACGAAAGCGCAGCATCTGGAATTGTGGAGCTTATTGACCTAATGGCCTTTACTCGCAGTCGAATCTCGGCACAGTTTCCTCATCCTGTTCATCCCGTTTAGGAGCAAACCCCATGACCCAACCCACCCAACACTTACGTGACCAAGCCGCCACCTTCGGCCTTTCCACCGAAGAATTCGACATCCTCGTAGAGCGTATCGGACGCGAGCCCAACGCGCTGGAAGCCGCCATCGTGGGCGCGATGTGGTCTGAGCACTGCGGCTACAAGAACAGCCGTCCCCTCTTCAAGGCGTTTCCCACCGAAGGTCCCCAGGTGCTGCAAGGCCCCGGCGAAAACGCGGGTGTGATTGATATTGGGGGGGGCTACGGCGTGGCCTTCAAGATGGAATCACACAACCACCCCTCCGCCGTGGAACCTGTGCAGGGCGCGGCGACGGGCGTAGGCGGTATTCTGCGCGACATCTTTGCGATGGGGGCGCGGCCCTTTGCGGTGCTGGACAGCCTGCGCTTTGGCGACCCCGAAAGCCCCCGCACCCGCTTTCTGCTGAACGGCGTGGTGGACGGCATCTCGCACTACGGCAATGCGATTGGCGTGCCCACAGTGGGCGGCGAAACCATTTTCCACCCCAGCTATCAGGAAAACCCTCTGGTCAACGTGATGGCGCTGGGCCTGCTGCGGCACGAAGACCTTGCCACTGGCACGATGGGCGAAGTGGGCAACCAGATTATCTACGTCGGTTCCAAGACGGGCCGCGACGGGCTGGGCGGGGCCGTGTTCTCCAGCGCCGACCTGAGCGCCGCGTCTCAGGCGGACCGCCCCGCCGTGCAGGTAGGCGACCCCTTCATGGAAAAACTGCTGCTGGAAGCCACCCTGGAAGCGATTCAGGCCGGGCTGGTGGCGGGCGTGCAGGACATGGGCGCGGCGGGTCTGGTGTCCAGTACCTGTGAGATGGCCTACCGCGCGGGCCTGGGCATCAGCATGAACCTGAACGACGTGCCTACCCGCGAAACCGGCATGGTGCCAATGGAGCTGTGCCTGAGCGAGTCGCAGGAGCGCATGATTCTGGTGCCCGTGCCCGGCAAGGAGCAGGAGCTGTATGACCTGCTTGCCAAGTGGGAGTTGGACGTGGTGAACATCGGGCAGGTGGAAGACCATCAGAACTACCGCCTGGTCTGGGACGGCGAAGTGGTGTGTGACCTCCCCGTAGACCTGCTGAACGAAGCCCCCAAGTACACCCGCGAAGGCGTGGAGAACCCTGACATCATCGCCAAGCGCGAAATGGACCTCAGCGGTGTAGAGATGCCCGCCGACCTGGGCGCAGTGCTGACCACGCTGCTCTCTCACCCCACCATTGCCAGCAAGAAACCCATCTTCGAGCGCTACGACCACCAAGTCATGACCAACACCGTGGTGGTGCCCGGAGCCGCCGACGCCGCCGTGATGCGCGTGCGTGGCACGCAAATCGGCGTGGCAGCCACCAGCGACTGCAATCCCCGCTTCGTGTATCTGGACCCCTACACCGGGGCCGCTGCCGCCGTGGCCGAAGCGGCCCGCAACCTGGCCTGCGTGGGCGCGACTCCACTGGCGATCACCGACAACCTCAACTTCGGCAACCCGCACGACCTGGGCGTGTACTACCAGCTTCAGCAGTCGGTGCAGGGCATTGCCGACGCCTGCCGCGCCCTGAATACTCCCGTGACCGGCGGCAACGTGAGCCTGTACAACCAGTACGTAGAAGGTGACCAGAAAGTGGCGATTCACCCCACCCCGACCATTGGCATGGTGGGCGTGCTGCCGGACGTGACCCGGCATGTGGGCCAGCACATCCCCGCTGGCCCGCATAGCCTCTACCTGCTGGGCGAACTGGGCCAGGGCATCGGGGCCAGCCAGTACCTGGGAACGGTGCATGGCTTGGAAGCGGGTCAGGTGCCCGCGCTGGACCTGGAGCTGCACCGCAAAGTCATTGACGGCACCCTGGCCCTGATTCGCGAGGGTCTCGCCGCCGCCGCCCACGACACCGCCGAAGGTGGGCTGGGCGTGGCCGTGGCCGAGATGCTGCTGGGCGGCACCCAGGGCGCGGGCATCACCCTCGACGCACCCGCCGAGACCCGCGCGGACGCGCTGCTGTTCGGGGAAACCCATTCCAGCGTGCTGGTGGCCGTGCCGCTGGGCCGGGAAACTGCCGCCGAAGCCCGCCTGAGCGAACTGGGCGTGCCTTGCCGTTTGCTGGGCACGGTCAGCGAGGAGAGCGGCGAGCGCCTCACCTTTGCCCTGCCGCAGCACAGCCTAAACTTCAGCGTCAGCACGGCGGCCCTCAAGCAGGCGCACAGCCAGCCCCTGCGCGACATTCTGGCCTGAGTGCCTGCCCGCCCCACGCTCTCCCTTTCAGGTTCTCCACTCCGCGCCCCAGCGGTCCCCCGCGCCCCCAGCAGGAGCTTCAGCATGATTTTTGATTCCACCACCGACAAACCTCAAGACGAGTGCGGCGTATTCGGCATCTATTCGCCCCAGCCGCAGGACCTGGCCTGGATCACCTACCTGGGCCTGTTCGCCCTACAACACCGGGGCCAGGAAGCCGCCGGAATCTGCGTGAGCAACGGCGAAAAGCTGCACATAGAAAAGGACCTGGGTCTGGTCACGCAGGTGTTCACCCCGGAGCGGATGGCGTCGTTCAGCTTGCCGGACGCCCGCGTGGGCATCGGGCACGTGCGCTACTCCACCACCGGCTCCAACCTGCGCTTCAACGCTCAGCCGCTGAACACCCGCACCAACAAGGGCATTCTGGGCTTTGCGCACAACGGCAACTTTGTGAACGCGCTGGAAGTCCGCGCCGAGATGCTGGAAGAAGGCGCACTCTTTCAGACCACCAACGACTCCGAAGTGATGCTGAACCTGATTGCCCGCGAGAGCAGCAAGGACCTGGTGGAAGCGGCGGCCCACGCCATGCAGCGCCTTCAGGGCGGCTACGCCTGCGTGCTGATGAGCCGCAGCCAGCTGATCGGTTTCCGCGACCCCAACGGTGTGCGTCCGCTGGTGCTGGGGCAGCGCGAGGACGGGGCCTATGTGCTGGCCTCTGAGCCATGCGCCCTGTACGCGGTGGGTGCCCGGTTGCTGCGCGACGTGCAGCCTGGCGAGCTGGTCAGCATTGACGACCAGGGCCTGCATTCGCTGATGGTGGAGCCTGCTCAGCCCACGCCCTGCTCGTTCGAGTGGATTTACTTTGCCCGCTCGGACAGCCAGCTGGACGGGGTGGATGTCCACGAAAGCCGCCTGCGCATGGGCGAGCAGCTGGCCCGCGAAAAGCCGGTGGACGCCGACGTGGTCGTGCCGGTGCCCGACTCCGGCATCGGGGCCGCCATCGGCTACGCCCGCGAGAGCGGCATTCCCTTCGACTACGGCCTGTACAAGAACCCCTACGCGGGCCGCACCTTTATCGCGCCCACCCAGGAAGCCCGCGAACTGAAGGTCAAGATGAAGCTGTCGCCCACCTCGGCCATTCGCGGTAAGCGCGTGGTGCTGGTGGACGACTCCATCGTGCGCGGCACCACCAGCCGCCAGATCGTGAACCTGCTGCGCGAGGCCGGGGCCACCGAAGTTCACTTCCGCGTCAGCAGCCCGCCCATTACCCACCCGTGCTTTTACGGCATCGACACCGCCGCCCGCAAAGAACTGGTTGCCAGTACGCACAGCGTGGACGAAATCCGCGACCTGATCGGGGCCGACACCCTCGCCTTTATCAGCGAAGGTGGGCTGCGTGAAGCCATCGGGGGCCAGGGCCTGTGCGGGGCGTGCTTTACGGGCGAGTACCCGGCGGGCGTGCCGTTGCTGAATGACGTGGATAAGCTGGCGTTGGAGGGGTGACAATATGGAGTTAGCTTCTATTCTGCTTAGCTTATTCTCTATCCCTATAATTGGGAATTTACTATCAGGAATGCTTTTGCATAAATTTATAAAGGTTGACTTTGACTCCTACGGATTTGGAGATGGTGTATTGCTGGACTTTTCTCCAGAGAGAACACTCGAAGATTATCAGGACAATGGTAGGATACTAAAAAGTAATAAATCAATACATATTAGCTTTGAGAATATGGCCGACAAAGGCTCTATAAAGATAGCCCCATTTGCATTTATAAGACTGAAATCTCGCTTTAAGCTTCCTGATAACACTATATCTTATGTATCGCCAAAAGATGGCATAGGTGGGGGCGGGCTGCCTAGATACTTTTACGGGAGTCTTTCTGGAAAATCCCAGCAGATTGTGTGCGCTAGCTATATTGATAGCGAATTCACGCTATATTTAGATGAGGGGCAAGTCCCTAGTCTACCTAATGCGAAAAGGCGAGAATTTGAATTCTTCTCATTGACTCCAGATGATACTGAAGTAATAATATTAGATATTGTCGCTGAGAACGGGTATTATTATGAATTTGATGTAGGCATACCTATAAAGATCAGAGGCAAAGAGCGAATTATTTGGAGCAAAAAGGATTTTGTAATAGCAATTCCTTTGACATCTACTTACTATAGGTCCTCAAAAATAGTACCCTATTCTGACTCCAATCCTGATTGGGGGGATACTTCCGAAGGATTCGAGAAATATCCCCTTTCCCCTTGGTTTGATCAAGTACAGGCGAGAGATAACTGGGTCGGGGCTGACTATCCTGATCAAGAATGGGTAAGTTTTTTGAATAATTTATGTGTTAGATATGGGTATTCGGAGTTCAGAGAGCGTCCCGAAAGGATCGCCTGGAACTCCTATAGGGAGCGAGAAATACTCGAAAGGATAAATGTTTATTAGTTTTATCTAATGTTAATTTATATCGTTTTACTGTAAGAAACCTTTGACTGTATTTCGGTGTCATCAACAATTCTTGGGAACATTTATGAAGGTATTAACTTCCAGAGCCTCACGTTGCTCAGTACCCGACAACTTTACTTTTTCTCTGTCCAGAACAGCATAGTGGCTCCACAACCACCG
>NZ_BNAL01000026.1 GCF_014653275.1 Deinococcus piscis | reverse complement strand
TCGTCTTCAGGAGTCAGTTGGGGGTCAAGTCGTCTGATGACTTAGTCTACACCCGGAAGCTACTTAGAATCTCCTTCTAATGTTTCATCGGCTTTTAGATCTACAACCAGAGTACCTTTCTGAAGAGTGACCAGCAAGCTTGGTCCTGTAGCTCCAACACCTCCCTTCCCAATCAGGTTCTCCATTAAATATTTCCCAAATGTTTCTTGCCGCTCCATCATCTGACCAAGAATCAATTCATCAAGTGTTGCACTTGAAGTATTAGAAAAAGGAAGTTCATAGCTCTTCGCCGTCATTGCGTAGCGTTTTATCGGCTTTCCAGGCCGTCGCTCCTCACTTACGACTTTTACCAGACCAATGGCCTCTAGTTGTTTAACACGATAATAAACTCTATCCATAGATAAATTGAGATCATCTACAAGCTCTTTCAGAGAGTGAGGTCGAGTAAGCAGTCTCTTAATAACATCCTTATAGTCCGAACTGAGCAGTATACGACACTGCTCCGGTGTAGCGATGGCCACGTCCGAACTTGTGAGAGAAGGTTCCATGACAAGTAGGTTACTTGGGATACTCTGTTCACGGATGAACTGCTTGTCCCAGCAGCCTGACAACTGCACTTGGACAAGACATGAGCTAGACCAATATCAAAGGAGGGATAGAATGGTACCGACCATCATCGTTTCAATTGGCAGCTAAGCACTTTTCCAACCTCAGCACATATAAAACGTGTGCTGAGGTTTTCTAATTTTTGCCCAATGTACCCCTATCGGCAACCTTTTACTCGCTGGAGGGGCGGAATTTTTCTGCCTCAAGATTGATACCCCAAACACCAGAGATCAGACAGCAAAAACCCCCGCTCCAGGCGGGGTGTTTGTGGTGGATGATGAGGGATTTGAACCCCCGACCCTTCGCTTGTAAGGCGAACGCTCTACCGCTGAGCTAATCATCCGCTCAAAAGCTCAACCAGTGTAAGGGGCGGCCCGGATTCTGTCAATTCTCCGGGCCACGCGCCTCAATTACCGGCGGTTCTGGTAGCGGTCCAGCAGCTCCGCCTTCAGGTCGGCAAACGCCACGCCTTTGCGCTCTTGGTGGCCTTCGGGGGTGCGCTCACGCACACTCACAGCCTGAGCCTCCTGCTCCTTGTCGCCCACAATCAGCATGACGGGAATCTTTTTCAGCTCAGCGTCGCGCACTTTGGCATTCATACGGTCGCTGCCGGTGTCCACTTCAGCGCGCAGACCGGCGGCCACCAGTTCGGCCCGCAGCTGCTCGGCATACTCATTGTGGCGGTCAGCAATGGGAATGAGCATGACTTGGCGTGGTGCCAGCCAGAAGGGGAAGTTGCCGGCAGTGTTCTCGATCAGGAAGGCCGTCATGCGCTCCATGGTGGAAATCACCCCACGGTGAATCATCACCGGACGCTGGCGCGAGCCGTCCTCGGCCACATACTCCAGATCAAACTTCTGCGGCAGCAAAAAGTCCAGCTGCGCCGTGCTGATGGTTTCGTCTTTGCCCAGGGCACTGCGCACCTGCACATCCAACTTGGGGCCATAGAAGGCCGCGTCGCCGGGCGACTCGTAGTAGTCCACGCCTAGGTCGGCCAGCGCTTCACGCAGCTGCGCCTCGGCGGTGTCCCACATCTGGTCGTCTTGGTAGTACTTCTCGGTATCGCCAGGGTCACGCAGCGAGAGGCGGTAGCTGTAATGCTCGAAGCCCAACACCTCGTACACCTCCTGAATCATGCGTACCACGGCCTTAAATTCTTCCTGAATCTGGTCAGGGCGGCAGAAGATGTGGGCGTCGTTCAGCGTCATGCTGCGGACCCGCGATAAGCCAGTCAGCTGGCCGCTTTGCTCATAGCGGTACATGGTGCCCAACTCAGCAATCTTGAGGGGGAGTTCACGGTAGGAGTGCGGCTTGTGGGCGTAGATCTGGATGTGATGCGGGCAGTTCATGGGGCGCAGCACCAGTTCTTCTTGGTCCAGATACATGATGGGGAACATGTCCTCTTGGTAGTGATCCCAGTGGCCGCTGATCTTATACAGCTCCGACTTCGCCAGTGCCGGCGAGTACACATGCTGGTAGCCGTTTTTTAGCTCTACATCCACAATAAAGCGTTCCAGCTCACGGCGAATGGTTGCGCCTGACGGCAGCCAGATAGGCAGGCCCGGCCCAATCACGTCACTGGTAAAGAACAGCTCCAGCTCTTTACCCAGGCGGCGGTGGTCGCGGCGCTTGGCTTCTTCAAGCAGGTTCAGGTAGTCCTCTAGCTCCTTTTGCGTGGCAAAGGCCACCCCATAGATGCGCTGCAAGATGGGGTTGTTCTCGTTGCCGCGCCAGTAGGCCCCGGAGGTACTCATCAACTTAAAGGCAGTGGGCAAGCGGCCAGTATTCGGAAAGTGTGGGCCACGGCACAGGTCGGTGTAATCGCCCTGGGTATACAGCGTGACGGCTTCGCCTTCGGGCAGACCTTCAATCAACTCAGCCTTATAAGGATCGTGGGCAAACACGTCCAGCGCCTCGGCGCGGCTCACCTCGCGGCGCGAGAATTCCAGTTTGCGCCCGATAATGTCGCGCATCAGCCGCTCAATTTCGGGCAAGTCATCTTCGCTGAGTGGCTCAGGCAGATCGAAATCCTGATACCAACCGTTCTCGATGGCCGGGCCTACGCCGCGTTTGATCTGATCATCCCCGTAGCCTTTGGCGCGGTAAAACTCGCCCACGGCCTGACTCATCACGTGACCCAGCGAGTGGCGGAAGAGGGCCGCTGCGTCGCCGGGGTTCTTCTTGGTGATCAGGCTGAGCCGTGCGCCGTCTGACAAAGGCGTCATCAGGTCGGTCAGCTCGCCATTGGCGGTTGCCGCGACAGCGTCACCAGCCAGGCGCTCAGAAATCTGCCGGGCCACATCCAGAGCCGTGGCTCCTTGGGGAAGGTCAAGTTGTTTGCCGTCAGGAAGGATAATGTGCATAGGTTCTCCAGAAGAATCCAAAAGAAGTGGTCAGGAACAAGGAAAGCGTGGCCCGCCGCAAAGAAGCCGCCTGAAAGCCGGGGAAAACAGGCTCTCAGGCGCAGGAAGTTCGGGTCAGACCACGCATGGCAGCATCACCTTGGCCGTGCCTGACCGGGCCACGCATGGGGTCAGGAAAGGGGCCTCGGGACATGGGCCCATGATACCCACTCGCTGCCCCATGCGGCAATACGGCCCCAGCACGCAGTACCCAGCCAAATGTGAGCCGATTTGACAAGATGCGGCGCTGGTCCCTATACTTCCTTTCGCGCTTGAGAAGCGGCCCCGCCCGAAAGGGTTTTCCGCACACGCTCTGCACATGAGCAAACGGGGGGTTGGCCGAGTGGTTGAAGGCAGCAGTCTTGAAAACTGCAGTAGGGCAACCTACCGGGGGTTCGAATCCCTCACCCTCCGCCAACTGGCGATTAGGGGCACAAGCGCCGCACAATTTGGGGAGGTGGGTGAGTGGCTGAAACCGCACCCCTGCTAAGGGTGTATACCGCAAGGTATCGAGGGTTCGAATCCCTCCCTCTCCGCCACGTGCGTACCCATAGCTCAGCTGGATAGAGCGTCTGACTACGGATCAGAAGGTCGGGGGTTCGAATCCTCCTGGGTACACCATCAAAAACCTCACCCAACCGGGTGGGGTTTTCTCTTTGTCTACCTTGCCATTAACCTTTGGCGCTTCGCACCTGCTGTCCGCTTGCACTTTTGTGGAGTGCCCGGTATACTCCCTTCCTGCCTGAGCACTGAGTCCAAGCACCAAGCCAAGCAGTGATAGCCCATCTCAATAATGTACCCATAGCTCAGCTGGATAGAGCGTCTGACTACGGATCAGAAGGTCGGGAGTTCGAATCTTCCTGGGTACACCATCAAAAACCTCACCCAACCGGGTGGGGTTTCTTCTCTTTTCTAGTCCGCTACTCCGGCTCACTCCACTTTTGCCTCAGTACACTGGCCTATGCGCTTTTACAGTTTGTGTGCTTGCTTTGCTCCTCAGCTGTACACCGGCACCACCAGCCGACTTGCCAGCGGGCAGTGCGAGTGGATCGGCAGCCCTGACCACGTTCCCGCCCATCAAGGACGCCGACCTACGGAGTCATCGCCCTGCCGGAAATACAGTGCTCAGGCACACTGAGTTCGGAAGACACGCTGAACCGGGGAGAAGTGACCTGGCTGTATGAAAATGTCACCTGTGATGATCTGCACTGTGGGACGCTCGTCTACCGCACCGCCGAGCTGCCGCAGGGGCGTGAGGTGACTCCTGGCTTTTGGCAGGAAGCAAACCGGGTCATTCTCAAGTTGGACAATGCGGCGGACGCACTGCGCGAAGAAGGCCGGCAGCGCTACGGCGAGGAGCTGTCTATTTCGTCACCCTGTACTTTGACGCACAGCCGGGCATTCCTGCAAAGAACGCAGGGAAGAAATATTCCATTCTCCTGACGGGCCTGTACTGAGGCGCCTCTGTCCGAATGGGCACCCAGCACAACCACACCAGGCAGCTCGTGAAGTTACTCACGAAGTAGCAATGTTCCCATGATGACATTGGGGGCATTTGCCCCGTATCATGAGGCATGACAAACATTTCACAAGCGCCTGGCGGGAGTGCTGTCTCCCCGTCTCTGAGCGTAGATGACGCCATTGACCGTATCGGGATGGGTAACTTTCAGTGGAAGCTGCTGGCCATCTGCGGGCTGACCTGGGCCGCCGACGCGATGGAAGTGCTGCTGATGGGCTTCGCCATGCCCGGCATCAGTGCCGAATTTGGACTACAAAAAGGCTCACCGGAAATGACTTGGCTGCTGACAGCGACTTTTGCCGGAATGTTCGTGGGCGCAGCTTTTTGGGGATACATGGCGGACCGGATCGGGCGGCGCAGTGTCTTTCTGACGACGGTGGCTCTGGGCGTCGTGTTTGGGGTGGCTGGAGCCTTTGCGCCTACAGTGACCCTGCTGATGGTGGCCCGTTTCCTAACCGGATTTGCTATCGGCGGCACCCTGCCGGTGGACTACGCCATGATGGCTGAATTCGTGCCAACCGCCTGGCGCGGGCGCTTCTTGGTATATCTGGAAAGCTTCTGGGCCGTGGGCACCATCGTCGTGGCTGGGCTGGCCTGGTTCCTCAGCACGCAGCTGCCGCCGCAGGAGGCCTGGCGCTGGCTGCTGGGTCTGGCAGCGCTGCCAGGCCTAATTGGTTTGCTGGCCCGCTTCGGCATTCCCGATTCGCCCCGGCACCTGCTGCTGCGCGGTCAGGAGGGACAGGCCCGCGCCGCTGTAGAAAAGGTGGCGCAGGCCAACGGTGAGCCGCAGGCACTCAGTGGACAGGAACTTGCCCCTCCAGTCACCACGGCCCGCGTCACCCCCGCAGACCTGCTGCGCGGCGCGCTGGGAAAGCGAACTGTCCTGCTTGGCATCGTGTGGTTCGGTCTCTCACTGGGGTATTACGGCATCTTCAGCTGGCTGCCCAGCTTCCTCAAAGCGGGCGGCATGGACCTGGGCGCGGTCTACCGCACCACGCTGTTGCTGGCGCTGGCGCAGCTGCCTGGCTACGCCCTGGCCGCCTACCTGGTGGACCGCATTGGACGCCGGGCCACGGTGAGCGGCTTTCTGGCACTGGGCGCGGTGGGAGCCTACCTGTTCTTGTCAGCAGGCACTCCGCAGAGCGTCCTCGCTACCTCCGCGCTGCTGTCCTTCGCGCTGCTGGGTGCTTGGGGCGCAGTGTATGCCTACACGCCAGAGCTCTTTCCCACGCGGCTGCGCTCCACCGGCATGGGCCTGATGAGCAGCATGGCCCGCGCCGCCAGCCTGATTTCGCCCAGCGTAGGAGCCATGCTGCTGACCGGCAACCTGAGCATTGCGCTGACGGTTTTTGCCCTGTGCTTTGCCATTGCTGCGGCCAGCGCCTGGGCGATTGGGGTAGAGACACGGGGACAGCAGCTGGACGACGTGGTGGCCTGAACGTGGCTGCCCCAGGGGCGAGGCTGGCCTAAAGCTGGCCGCCTGCCCCGGCTCTGCGCTACGGTAAAGCTCTTGCCGGAATCACTTTGGCCGGTGTCACTCTTCACTCTGGCCGGTGTCCCTCTCCCCCCTCATTTCTTCTTTGTTCTGGCCCCTGGAGGCTCCTATGAATCCCGTGACACCTACCCAGCAGCGCGACCTGGTCTGCTCCACGCCGCTTTTTACCGACCTGTACCAGCTGACCATGATGCAGGGCTATTTCCTTGAGGGCATGCACGACCAGGAAGCCACGTTTGACCTGTACTACCGCAAGCAGCCTTACAGCGGCGGCTTTGCGGTGTGGGCTGGGCTGGAACCCGCGCTGGATTACCTTGAGCACCTCAGCTTTAGCCCAGCAGACCTGGATTACCTGGCGGCGCTGGACCTGTTCCGTCCCGAGTTCCTGGCGGCGCTGAGAGACTGGCGCTTTTCCGGCACGGTGACTGCTTTCCGCGAAGGCCGCATCGTGTTTCCGCATGTGCCGCTGCTAAGTGTCACAGCGCCTCTATGGGAAGCCCAACTGGTCGAGACGGCGCTGCTCAATACCCTCAATTTCCAGACCCTGGTGGCGACCAAAGCGGCCCGCTGCGTGATTTCGGCCCTGAGCAGTCCGTACGGCGGCGAAGTGGTGGAGTTTGGTGCTCGCCGCGCCCAGGGCCCCAACGGTGCTCTGAGTGCCGCCCGCGCCGCTTTTGTGGGCGGGGCTACTGCCACCTCCAACGTGGAAGCGGGCCTGCGCTACGGCCTGCCGCTGTCAGGCACGCACGCGCACGCCTGGGTGCAGAGCTTTGGCAGCGAGCTGGAAGCGTTCCGCGCCTATGCCAGTGCTTACCCGGACAGCACCGTGCTGCTGCTCGATACGGTAGACACCCTCAAAAGCGGCCTGGTTAATGCCCTGACCGTGGCCCGCGAACTGCGCGCCAAAGGCCACGAACTGCGCGGCGTGCGCCTGGACAGCGGTGACCTGGTGTACCTGAGCCGCCGGGTGCGGGCGGCACTGGACGAAGCCGGCTTCCCAGACGTGAAAATCATCGCTTCCAATGACCTGGATGAGCAGGTGATTGCCTCGGTGATTGCCGAAGGCGGACGCATTGATGTGTACGGTGTTGGCACCCAGCTGGCGACGGCTGGCGGCGATGGCGGCGGCGCACTGGGCGGCGTGTACAAGCTGGCCGCCCTGAACGGCGAGCCCAAGATGAAGTTGACCGGCGACCCCATCAAGAGCAATGTTCCAGGTGTAAAACGCGTCTGGCGTGGCCGTGACCGCGAAGGCATCCTCACTTTTGACGTGATGACGCTGGGAGGGCAGCCCAAAGAGGGCGACCTGGTCAGCGACCCGACCAACCCGCTCAAGCACACGCACTTGCCTGCCCTGGAGTGGGAAGATGTCCGCGAAGTGGTCATGCGTGATGGTCAGCGCGTGCATCCTGCCGACGACCTACCCACCATACAGGCCCGTGCGCGCACCGAGGCGCTTCAGCTGCAAGAAGGCACGCTGCGCCTGCTGAACCCGCACCACTACAAGGTCAGCATCGGTCAGGACGTGTCCGACCTGCGTGACCAGACGGTGCGCAATATCCGGGCCGACCGGGTCGGGGGCTAAGAGTAAAGCAGGAGGTACAGAAGGCTTAGCAGGTCAGCTTCAGCCCCCTCCCAGGGGGCCGTTGCCGTGAGGCAACCGGGGGTGTCCACCAGCCGCTTGCTGCCCGGCTTCAGCCCTCTACGCCGTGCAGCGGCACATGGCCCGGAAAGCCGATCAGCCAGTCCAGCAGGTCGCCCACCATCGCGGAGGCTGTGACCATACCGCCTGCGCCACCGCCCGCGAAGAACAGCGGGCCGCACTCTTCGCCTTCGTATACCATCGCGTTGCGGCTGGCCCCAGCGGTACACAGGGCATGGTCGGCGGGGAGTGCCTGCGGGGACACGCTGGCGTGCCAGCCCTCCCCTTCGCGGCGCAGCTCAGCCACCAGCTTGTAGCGTTTACCGCGCTCGGCGGCGGCGCGCACCAGCTCAGGTGTCAGCCCTTCAATGCCCTGCACCTCTATCTGGCTGTAGGCAAAGTCGCCGCCCACGCAAAAGCGGGCCAGCACCGCCAGCTTGTGGGCACTGTCAAAGCCGCCCACATCCAGGGTAGGGGGATCCTCGGCGTAGCCCAGCGCCTGCGCTTCCGCCAGGGCTGCCGCATAGGTGTGGCCTTCTTCCATACGGGTCAGGATGAAGTTGCAGGTGCCGTTGACCACCGCTTGCAGGCGCTGAAAGGTACTGGCCCGCAGCACGGTACTCATGGGGCCGATGACTGGGGTCCCGGCCATGACACTGGCCTCGTAGTACAGCTGTCCGGCCAGGGCATAGGGCCGCAGTTCGTCCCAGCATTCGGCCAGCAGGGCCTTGTTGGCGGTGATGACAGGGCGACCTGAGCGCAGGTAAGGCCGCAGCAGCTCCAGCGGGCGAACGGTGCCGCCCATCACCTCCACCACCACCGAGCACTCATTGAGAAAGTCTGGCGATTCGGTCAGCGGGGTGCCAGCGGGCACGTCGCGGGGCCGGGCGGCGTCGCGCACCAATACGCCGACCACACGAATCCGCACGCCCATGTCCTCAAAAACGGAGCTGCGGCGGTCCAGAAGCTGCAAGAAAGCGGTGCCCACGCTGCCGCAGCCCAGCAGCCCCAGGGTAATCTCGCGCACCGGAACCTGGTGCTGGGCGTGCAGTGGTTGGCTAGGGGTCGGACTTGGCATGGCCCAGCTTAAAGCAGTTCTCCCGGTTAAGCCACGCGGGAGAGCGCACCCTGCATGACCCGCTTTTGTGTCCTGTGGCCGCTCTGCCTTCGCTCTGCGCTGCCGCTTTATGCCGCGCTTTTTCCATCTGGACAGATTCGCCAGGAAACGCCCCTACAGCACCAGCGCCTGCGCCGCGCCGCCCAGCCGGTCCCAGAGGGTAAATGCAGCGCGGCCGCCAGGGCGAATCCAGCCCTCGTCGGCCCAGCCCGCTGCCAGGGCCGGGCCCCGCGTGTGTGCCCACAGCACCTGCTCAGGCGTCAGGGCTTCGCCGGGAGCCAGCGGCGCGCCACGGTCCCCGCTGCGGGTCACACTGGCCGCGAAGTTGACTGGAGCGCTGGGCGGCGTGACCGGAGCGTCACTGCCAAACGCCAGCACCGCGCCGTGCTCCAGCAGGCTGCGGCTGGCAAAGCTGAGGGCCTCGCGGTGCGGCACCAAGTCCCGAATCAGCGCGGCGTCGGCTGGCAGGTGCGAAGGCTGCAAGCTGGCGACCACGCCCCGGAAGCGCGGCAGGTCCTCGGGGCGCAGGTGCTGGGCGTGCTCAATCCGCAGTGGCAGCCCCCGGGCATCGGCCAGCGGACGCAGCTGGTCGTACACGTTCAGCACCTCGGTATTGGCGCGGTCCCCGATGGCGTGCGTGACGGGCACCAGCCCCAGCTCCAGGGCGCGGCGACCACGTTCCAGAATCAGCTCCGGCGGGTCTAGGGCGATGCCCGTACCCGATCCATCAGCGAAGCCCGGCGCGTGCAGCCAGGCGGTGCGGCTGCCCAGCGCCCCATCTGCGAAGAACTTGACCCCTCCCCACTGAAACATGCCACCTCCCCCATTGCCGCCAATCCCCAGACGCTCAGCCGAGTCAAGTTCGCTGTGGGGCAAGCAGGCCCACACGCGCACGCCCAGTTCGCCCCGGCGGTCCAGCTCTTGCAGGGCCAGCGCCGCCTGTGGTGACTCGTACGCCATGGTGTGTGTGCTGACAAACCCGCGTGCCCGCAGGTCATCCGCCCCGGCCCGCGCCGCCGCCAGATAGGCCACCGCGTCCGGCTCAGGGATGACGCGGCTGACCAGGCCGCAGGCATGCTCCAGCAAGCAGCCCAGGCCACTCGAATCCGGTCCGGCGACACGTGAGCGCACAATCTGGCCGCCTTCTGGGTCAGGCGTGCCAGCGTGAATGCCAGCCAGCTCCAGGGCGCGGCTGTTCACCCAGAGCAGGTGCAGGTCTCGTGAATACAGCGCCACCGGATGCTCAGGGCTGACCGCGTCCAGATCAGCCGCACTGGGGTAGTCGCTCAGGCCCAGCTCCGAGAGCAGGAATCCGCCGCCCTGAATCCACTCGCCGCTCGGCGTGCGGGCCACCCGCTCGGCCAGTCGCCGCTGCACTTCCGCTACGGAGCGGGTACCGTGCAGGTTCAGCTGCGAGAGGGTAAAGCCGTAGGTCGCCAGATGGGTATGGGCGTCGCACAGGCCGGGGGTGAGCACCAGGTCCCGGTGGTCAAGCACCTGTGCCTGCGGAGCCTGGGCGCTCAGCTCGGCGCGGCGACCCACCGCCAGTATCCGCCCGGCACCGACCAGCACCGCTTCCGCCGCTGAGGTTCCGGGAGTCTGCGTCAGCACCTGGGCCAGAATCAGTTGCAGTGTGGACATGCTTTACCTTAACGCAGCCGCGCACGCAGGCAGGACATGAGCCGCCGCTGAAAAACGGCTGCTACACTGGGTGTCATGCCCAAAATCCTGGTCGTGGATGACGACGCCGCTATTCTCAAACTGATCTCTGTCATCTTGACCCGCTCGGGTCACGACGTACGGACAGCCAGCCACCCCGTCGAGGCGCTGGACTTGATGAAGGTCTTTGTACCGGACCTGGTGATCAGCGACGTGGTCATGCCGTACATGACTGGCCTGGATTTTCTGGAAAAGATGCGCGAGGACGAAAAGCTGGCGCGGGTGCCTTTTATGCTGCTGTCGAGCCACGCCGAGCGGGCCGATGTCCGCCGGGGCATGAACCTGGGGGCCGACGACTACCTGCCCAAGCCATTTACGCCCGCCGACCTGAACGGGGCTGTGGAGGCCCGTCTGCGCCGCGCTGGCATGACCCTACAGGGCGAGAGCGGCCTCAAGGCCACCGCGCTAGGCAGCGCCCAGGTCACGCAGGACGGCGAAGTGGTGTCGTGGGTGTCCCGCAAAGCGCTGGAACTGTTTTTCTTTTTGCTGGAAAATGGCGAAGTCACCTCCTGGGAAGCGGCAGAAGCGCTGTGGCCCGAAAAAGACGAGTCGCGCGCCAGCAGTCTCTTTCACACCACACTGCACCGCCTGCGCAAATCGCTGGGCAGTGACGCCGTGACCAGCACCAATCGCCGCTACAGCCTGTCGGATGAAATTCGCCCTGAGTACGATGTGCAGCGCTTTGAGTTGCTGGCGGCTCAGGCTGAGCAGGGCAAGCTGGGCCTGGAAGAACTGCGCGAGGTGGTCGGCCTGTACGGCGAGTACCTGCCGGGCAGCGACGGCCCCTGGATTGACGATGTACGCGCCCGGCTCGAAGGTCTACAACTGAGCGTGCTGGACAGTGCCGCGACCGCCGCGCAGCAAGCGGGCAGCCACAAGGAGATGGCCGGCTACTTGCAGCGTGCGCTGAGCATTGACCCGATGGGCGACAAGCACTGGGACCAGTTGGCTGCCTCCATGCAGGCCCTCAGCGACGAATCCCGCGCCCGGCAAGCCCGCGAACGTGAGATGTGGTGGGACAGCGACTTCGGCTGAGCCTGCACCGAGACTGGGCTGAGATAAGGCCGAGACTGGCCTGCGCCTGAGAATGCAAGTGGATTGGCATAGGCAGTCCCCAATAAAGACGGGGGCCGCTTCTTGCTCCGTGACTTCCTGCTGGGCTTGCCGGAGACCGTATACCGGTTTTTAGTGTCCTGTACACTGCCCTATGCCTATTGGACCGATGGAATGGATCATGATCGCCGTGCTGCTTGGCCTGCCCGTGCTAGGCATTACAGCACTGGTCATGCTGCTGCGCCGCGCCCGCCAGAGCGACAGCCCCAGCGAACAGGCCCGTATCCGCGAACTGGAAGCCAGAATTCAGGAGCTGGAAAGGCAAGGTCGCCGCTAGCTGAGCTTGCCTGATACCCAAGCATGCGTTCGGCCAGTTCAGCCAACGCCCAGACAGAGCAATGCCTTGATCTGGCCACTGCCTGGTCCAAACATGGGCAGCCCGAAGCGGAGTACCCCCAGAGCCGAATCGCCCAAAGCCAGGCCACGCTGCGGGCCGCTATACTCGCGGTTATGACCGCGCCAGAGTCCTCTCCTGCTTCCCCGTCTGCTCGGCACCTCACCACAGCGGACATTCGCCGCAAATTCCTGGAATTTTTTCAGAGCAAAGAACACCTGATCCTGCCGGGTCACCCGGTGGTGGCTCCCGACCCTACTACCATGTTCACGGTGGCCGGGATGCAGCAGTTCAAGCCCCAGTTCATGGGCGCACCAGCGGTATTCAACGAAGGCGCCAGCAAGCGCGTGACCACCGCCCAAAAGTGCGTACGGATGGACGACATCGAGAACGTGGGCCGCACCCGGCGTCACCTCAGCCTGTTCGAGATGATGGGCAACTTCAGCTTTGGGGACTACTTCAAGCGCGACACCATTGCCTGGGCCTGGGAATTTCTGACCAGCCCGGAGTGGATGGGCTTCGAGCCAGAGCGGATGTACGTGACCATCTACGTGGACGACGACGAAGCGTTCCGCTACTGGACCGAAGACCACGGCCTGCCCGCTGACCACATCCACCGCTTTGGTGCCGATGAGAACTTCTGGCCCGCTGACGCGCCCCTCAAAGGCCCCAACGGTCCCTGCGGCCCGTGCAGCGAGATTTACTACGACCGTGGCCCCAAGTACGGCGACGACACCTGGGCCGAGTACGCCGACACCCGCGAGAGCGCCCGCTTTCTGGAAGTGTGGAACCTGGTCTTTCCAGAGTTCGACCGTCAGGGCCTGGACGAGAACGGCGAGCCGATTCTGGCCCCGCTGCCCTTCAAAAACATTGATACCGGCATGGGCCTGGAGCGTGTCGCCAGCGTGGTGCAGGATGTCCCGGACTTTTATACCAACGACATCTTTGCTCCGATCATCGGAAAGATTGCCGAGCTGAGTGGCCGCCCCTACGAGGGCGAACAGAGCGTGTCGCACCGCGTGATTGCCGAGCACGCCCGCTCGGTGAGCATGGTGATTGCCGACGGCGTGGCCCTGAGCAACACCGGGCGCGGCTACGTGGTGCGCAAGGTGCTGCGCCGCGCTTCCCGGCACGCGTACTTGCTGGGCCTGAACGAACCCAGCATCTACCAGTTGGTGCCGCTGGTGGTCGAGAAAATGAAAGACGGCTATCCGGAGCTGGTGGCCGAGCAGGAACGGATACAAGCCGCCATCAAGGCCGAAGAAGAGCGCTTCTTGCGGACCCTGGAAGGCGGCATTCAGCGCCTGAGTGGCCTGCTGGAAGACCTGGGCCGTGAGAAGGTGCTGAGCGGCGAAGACGCGTTTACTCTGTATGACACCTACGGCTTTCCGCTGGACCTGACCCAGGAAATTGCCGCCGAGCACGGCGTAGAGGTGGACGTCACCGGCTACGAGCTGGCCCTGGAACGCGCCCAGGAAACCGCCCGCGCAGGCAGCCGCTTCGGCAAGTCCGAGCTGTTCGACGCCGGGGCCGAAGCGGTGCAGAACCTGCCCCAGACCGAGTTCGTGGGCTACGACCAACTGGACGCCGAAGGCGACGTGCTGGCCGTGCTGGAGGGCGAGACCGCTGGGCACAAAACCGTGGTGCTCAGCCGCACCCCCTTCTATGCTGAAGGCGGCGGCGAAGTGGGCGACACCGGCAGGCTGGAGTGGAGCGGCGGCGAAGGCCGGGTGCTGGACACCCGCCGGGTCGGCGGCGTCTTTCTGCACGAAGTCGAAGTGCTGAGTGGCGAGCTGAGCCAGGGCCAGAGCGTGCGCGGCGTGGTCGGCCCAGAGCGCGCCGCCATTCAGCGCCACCACACCGCCACCCACCTGCTGCACGCCGCTCTGCGGGCCGTGCTGGGGAGCGGGGTGCGGCAAGCCGGTTCACTGGTGGCCCCAGGCCGTTTGCGCTTTGACTTTACCCACACGGCGGCCCTGAGCCAGGAGGAACTGGCCGCCGTGGAAAGCCTGGTCAGCCGCTGGGTCAGTGCCAACTTCCCAGTGAGCTGGCAAGAGATGCCGATTGACGAGGCCAAGGCGGCGGGCGCTACTGCCCTCTTTGGCGAAAAATACGGCGACACCGTGCGTGTGGTGCGGGTTGAGGGTGACGTGGACTACTCCGGCCAAGCTGTATCCAGCATGGAACTGTGCGGCGGGGCGCATGTGCGCCGGACCGGTGACATCGGCGCATTTGTGCTGCTGAGCGACGAGAACGTAGCGGCGGGCGTGCGCCGCATCGAGGCGCTGGCCGGAGAAGCGGCGACGGCGTGGGTCCGCGAGCGCCTGAGCGCTTCTGCCAAAGCCGCTGCGCTCCTGAACACCAGCCCTGAGAGCCTGGAAGACCGCATTGCGGGCCTGCAGGGTCAACTGAAAGCCAGCGAGAAAGAAGTGGCGAACGTGAAACGCCAACTGGCCGAAGCGCAGATGGGCGGAGGCGGCAGCGCCGACACCCGCGAACTGGGCGGGTTCCAGGTCGCCAGCCTGAAGCTCAGCGGAATTGAGGGCGGCGAGCTGCGCGGCGCAGCGGACCGACTGCTGGAACAGAGCGGAGCCGACATCGTGGTCATCGCTTCCGACAAGGGCCTGGTCGTCAAAGCCACCAAGGATGCGGTAGCGAAAGGGGCACACGCCGGTCAGCTGGTCGGCAAGTTGGCTGCGGCTGGCGGCGGCAAAGGCGGTGGCCGCCCCGATATGGCGCAGGCAGGCATTACAGACGCAGCAGGCGCACTGGGAGCGCTGGAAACAGCTTTCTAGAGCAGCCAGACAACAAGCAGAGGTTCAGCGTTCAGAAGCTGGGGAGTGACACCCCCAGCTTTTTCGTAATTGATAGGGCTGGAAACGTGAGAAATTTAGAGCAGTTCTCCGAATTACGCTATGCCTAGAACCCCACTCCACATAGCTCCATTCTCCGTCCTGCTCTTTGTTTTGCACTCACTCCGTTCGCCAAAAAGACAAAGGGTCTTTTTGTCAAATGCTCTAGTGAGTTTGTCCAGTAGAAGTGGACACTCCCCTTCAGCGGTGAGGACTGAAAAATAGACCCCAGTCTGCCGATTTTTGCCGGGCCAGTGCAAAATTTTTCACTTTTCGCCAGATATGTCGTTTGCCTACAACAATGTAATTGGCGCATATATGTTCGTAACTTTCCTAATATTTCTGCCCTATGTTAAAGGCCGTATGAAGGAGAAAGCACAGTCAAAGATGCGGGCTGACCGGCTGGTCGCGGTTGGGCGCTGGCTGTGTGGCCGGTCTATGCAGCAGGCTTATCGCTGCACGCGGCTGGCGATAGAAGAGGCCGAGCGCGAAGGCGAAGCGGGAAGGCGAGCACTGGCCCATGCCTTCAATCTGATGGGCAATATCGAGATTGACCTGGGTCAGCCGGGGGCAGCACGGGTCAGTTTTCGCCGTGCCCGTGAGGAGGCCGTGCGTACAGGGGACACCGAAGTGCAGTTCAAGGTGGCCAACAACATGGCCCTCCTGCACCACACCGCTGGCGAGTGGCACAGCGCCACGCAGCAGTTTCTGCTGGCTCAGGAGCTCAGCCGCCAAGAAGGAATGCAGGTGCCGGAAGTTCTGCTCAGCATGCTTCAGATCAATCTGGCCAACCTGCATCTGGACTGGGGCGATCCTGAGCGGACCCTGCACCTGATTGATGCCTATCACTTGCAGAACCATCCAGAAGCACAGGTGCGTGCCCAAGCCCAGTTGGCACAGGGCATGGCCCATCTGTTCCTCGCCGAACAAAGCGAGCGGCTCGGACGCAGCGAGGAGCAGGCGGCGCACCTTCAGCAAGCAGCGCAGATGTTGGAGCAAACCTATGTGCTCCCCCCCACCGAGCTCTTCTACCACAACACCCGCTGCGCCCTTGAAGCGCGGCTCCTGGCGCACCAAGGCAAGTATGACGAGGCCATCTCCCTGCTTTCACAGCGCTTGGAGCACCTGACGGAACAGTACATGGACGGCGAGATTGACCTGCACCTGTGGCTGGGCAAGCTGCTGCTCAAGCGGCCCAGTGACTGTGCTGCGCAGCGCCGCACCGCTCAACTCGAAGCCGAAGAACACATCAACACCGCCCTAGAATTGATGGACCGCTGGGGTAAGCACCACCTGCGAGTAGAAGCCCTAGAACTCCTGGCTGGGCTGTATGAGGCGCAGGAGCGGCTTGCTGAGGCGCTGAATCTCATGCGGCAGGTAGCCGCAGAACTGCGTGGGCAGGCCGTTGATCCTATGGGATTCACCGGCCTGTTTCATCCCACGGACGACCTGCTGGCCGAAGGCAGCGTGCAGGCCGAGTGGAAACAGCGCGTACAGCTGGCCGAAGGCATGGCCCGCCGCGACGCCCTGACCGGCATCAGCAACCGCCGGGGAGCAGATGAGATCCTGCCTGGGCTGCTGCACCAGCTGCGGGCCCCGACCCAGTCGCTGCACCTGATGCTGATTGATCTGGACCACTTCAAGCAGATCAACGACAATCACTCACACGTGGTCGGCGACAGGGTGCTTCGGTGCCTGGCACAGCTGCTACCAGAAGTGGCCGGTCTGGACGCCCTGACCGCCCGCTACGGCGGCGAGGAGTTTCTGGTGGCGCTGTCCGGTGTCCACAACGAGGAAGCGCGCCGGGTGGCCGAGCGAATTCGGCTGCGGACCATGCAGCTGAACTGGGATATTCCCGGACTCCGGATCACCGTGAGTGTAGGTCTGACCCGCGCCGTGCCACATGACACGGTCAGCTCCTTGATCGCCCGCGCCGACGAAGCGCTTTACCGGGCCAAGAACAGCGGACGGAACCGGGTGGTTGAGCTGCCGCCCAGCGTGCCGGTAGCTGCCCGCTCTGTAGCAGCAGAACATGCTTAGAGCAGTCGGAATTTGGCAAAGACGTGAACAGGACCAGGAGCGGGGATAAAGCGGGAAAAACCACTTCTATCACGCCTCATAGCCTGGCAAGGCTGCACCGCAGAGACCAGCTCTCAATCCTGGCGGCGTGAGGCAGCGTACGCGCTAGCATTGCTGCCATGACACTGACCTTCGCCGCCCTCCTCATTGGTCTGCTGGCTGGCGTGCTGGGGGCCATTTTGGGACTGGGCGGGGGTGTGGTGGTGGTGCCTGCCCTGGGAGCGGTGTCAGAGGCGCTGGGGCAGCCGCTCCCGATTGCCGCCACCATCGCCGTGAGTCAGGTGGGAGTACTGGCGGTAGGCCTGAGTGGCGCAGCGGGTTACCTTCAGCGGGGGCTGGTGCAGGCACGCACGGGCTACTTGTATGCTCCGCTGACCATCGCAGGCGGGGTGATCGGTAGTCTGCTGGGGTTGGTGCTGCCCGCGCAGGCCGTCGCCACCGCTTTTGCAGCACTGCTGCTGTACTCGGCCTACCGGCTGCTGCGCAGTGGCCCCCGCGCCGAGGAACGCCGCCCGCAGAGCCGCTGGGCAGCACCTGGCATGGGCTTTGCGGGAGTCATGAGCGGACTGCTGGGCATCGGCGGGGGCACGGTACAGGTGCCCATCATGAACCTGTTGGGGGGGCTGCCGCTGCGCGAGGCCATCGCCACGTCCACATTCATCATGGGGCTGACGGCAGTCGCCAACACGCTGATTTATCAGGCGGGGGGCCTGCTTGACCCCGCTCTGGCCTGCGCCGTTGCCCTGGGCGTGCTGCTGGGCGCACGTGCTGGAGCCGGTCTACAGGAGCGCATTCCCACGGCGCAGCTCAAGGGGGGATTTGCCGGCTTGCTGCTGCTCACGGCGGCGCAGCTGCTGTGGAAGTACTGGAGCTGACTGCTTGGCCGCACGCAGCGGCCCCCAGAAGCTTCAGCTTGGTTCAAGGCGGCGGCGCATTTGGCGTCCTCCACTCGCCTATACTTGCGCCCGTGGAAAGAATTATGTTCCGGGCCAAGATTCACCGCGCAACCGTCACCCAGGCTGACTTGGATTACGTGGGCAGCGTGACCATTGACCAGGACCTGCTGGACGCCGCCGACATCCTCCCCAATGAGAAGGTGGAGATCTGGAACATCACCAACGGCAACCGCCTGTATACCTACGCCCTGAGTGGCGCACGCGGCAGCGGCGTGATCGGGATCAACGGCGCAGCGGCCCATCTGGTGCAGCCGGGCGACCTGGTGATTCTTGCGGCGTTCGGCAACTTCAGCGAGGAAGAAGCCCGCACGCTGGAACCCCGTGTGGTCCTGGTAGACGAGAAAAACCGGTTGCTTGAGCAGCGCTGAGAGCAGGCTTTTTGGCCCTGTCTCCCGCATGACCGTGTGGTAAGGTGGTAGGAATGAAAAGTACGTATGCATTGGCTATGACGGCATTGTTGCTGCTGGGAATCGGTGGCTCAGTGGTCGGATACCGAGCAGCGGTGAACAAGGTGGCCGCCCACGAAGCTCACGCTGAAGCTGGCACTGAAGACCACAGCGCGGAAGACCACGGTGCAGAAGGTGCGGCAGCTGGCGCAGCTGCAGGCTCAGCTTCTGCCCCAGCTGCCGCAGAGGGCACTGCCCAGCCTGCAACTGAAGGCAGCACCTCCCAGGAGGGCAACGATGCCCATGCTGCAGCCGCTGCAACGGGCGACCCCGCAGCTGGCAAGCAGGTCTTCGCTTCTAGTTGCGCCGGTTGCCACGGGGCTGAAGGTCAAGGAGCCCTTGGCCCTGCCATGACGGCCAACGCGGTTGGTTGGGCACAGCCCGAATTCGTAAAGGCTGTGCGTGAAGGCGTCTCACCGCATGGAGAGCTGGCGGCCACCATGCCCCGCTTCGGCGAAGCCCAGGTCTCTGAAGGCGACCTGAACAACATCTACGCCTGGGTTCAGTCGCTCAAGTAATCGCCACAAGTCAGCGCCATTTGTCTCAGCCGCTCATCCCACGGGTGAGCGGTTGTCATTTGGAGCCTTGCCTGCCTCCGCTGCGCTAGCGCTCAGGGACTGGCAGGGCCGCCAGCGCCGCCCCGAGAGCCTGCATACCTTCTTGCAGACGTGGGCCGGGCCGACCCAGACCACTTTCAGGAATGCACACCACCTCCGCGCCCAGGCCACGGGCTTCCATCACTTCAGGGCGCAGCTTCTTCACGCCGCACCATGAACAGGTCATCAAGTCAGGGGCAGCGGCCTGGACCTCTTCCAGAGTCAAAGGACTGCTGCGGCCCGCCCGCTCAGCAAAGGCGTTCTGGGCTCCCAGGTCCTGCAACATATGGGTCACCCACGAGTCACGGGTCGCGGCGATGATGGGCCGGGGCCACCATTCCACCATCACGCGGGGGGGGCGGGGCCAGGCTGCCAGCGCCCGGCGGCTCCCACGTGCGGCCGTTTCCAGGCCAGCCAGAAACCGCTCAGCTTCCTGCTCGCCGCGCTGCGGGCACCCTACCGCCTGCGCCACCTGCCGGATATCCGAAGCGATGTCCTGGGGCGAAATAGGGTCCAGCACCAAGACTGGAAGTCCAGCTTCCCTTACCGCCTGCACCACCCGTTCCAGGCCGGGCACACTCAGGCTGGCCAGCACCAGGTCAGGGCGGGCCTGGACCAGCTTAGGTATATCAATGTCCTGATCGGGGCCCAGCCGCACTGCGCTTTCCAGACCAGGACTGTCTGAATGGCTGTCTACCGCCACCACCTGACCGAGCAGGCCCAACACTTGCAGGATTTCGGTGTTGCTGCACACCAGCGAAGCCAGCCGGAGCGGGCCAGGAGTGCCCAGCGTCTGAGTTGAGACCATACACTCAGTCTAGAGGGAGGCCTGGCCTAGCGGGGCACAGCGCCTAAAGAAACAGCGCCTAAAGAAGACGCGAACAGGCGAAAGCAGCCAGCGCCCTGCAAGAGACGCGGTGCTACACTAAGCGCCGTGCTCGCACAAGTTCTTCCCCTACTCACCGCCCTGCTGGCCGTCGGGGTGTTGGGGTACGCTGCAGTAGAGGCGAATCAGGCACTGATGGCTGCTTCGGCTGTGCTGCTGGCTGCCCTGACCACTTCGCTCACCGGCCCTATCCGCTGGGCAGCGCTGCTGGCTTATCCAGCTGCCTTTTTGGCCTACATCGTGCTGTTTCCCAAGCAGCTGGTAGCCCAGGACCTGCTGACCGCCACGCTGGTCTTGGCGGGCTTATTCCTGATCATTTACCGCGATCAGCTGAATGTCAGCGACCTGCGCTGGCAACGCCGGACCGTCCAGGCCCTGCGGAGCGGCAGTGAGCGGCTGGCCCAGGCCCAAACAGCCGAGCAGGTGACAGAAGCGGGCGCAGAAATGATTCACCAACTGGGGCTGGCCCCCAACCTGGCGTATCTGGCTTACCGGGGAGGCAGTCCACAGATTCTGGCGGCCCGTGGGGCGTTCGTGCCGTTTATGGGGCAACCCATTTTTCCCAGCCACAATGACAGCCGCTCGGTACAGGCCGACCACTGGGTCGTGGAAGAAGCGCTCGTGCGGCTGCCACGTGACCAGCGCACCCGCTTTCTGGCCGTGCCGGTCAACAACCGCGACACCCAGCACCTGGGCACGATTGTGCTGGCGCGGCCCGGTAACGCCGAATTTCACCCGGACAATGTGGGTGTGCTTCAGTCATTTACGCGCTTGCTGGGCGCACAGCTGGGCCAGTTCGCCGCCATTGACGAACTGAGTGAGGCGCGTGACCTCAGCCTCAAAGCGCTGGGCGGCACGCTTGAACAGCGCGACGACGAAACGGGCGGGCACACTGGCCGCGTGGTGGACCTCAGCCTGCGCCTGGGCCATGCCCTGGGCTTCAGCGAATCCAAGATGACGGCCCTGCGCTGGGGAGCCTACCTGCACGACCTGGGCAAAATCGCTATTCCGGACGCCATCTTGCACAAGCCGGGCCTGCTGACCCCATCGGAGCGCAAAGTGATGGAGTCGCACACCAAAATCGGCTACGATCTGCTGCAAAACCTGCACTTTCTGCCGACGGAAACGCTGGACCTGGTGCGCTATCACCATGAGAAATGGAACGGCGGCGGCTACCCCGCAGGACTGCGCGGCTATGAGATTCCCGAAACGGCCCGCGTCTTTTGCATCGTGGATGTCTATGACGCCCTCACCAGCGAGCGCCCCTACAAGGAAGCCTGGAGTCAGCAGCGTGCCCTACAGGAACTGCGGGACCAAGCAGGCAAGCATTTTGACCCTCACTACGTGGATGTATTCCTGCGGATGCTCCGGGAAGAGGGAGCAGACAGCCTGCTAGAACAGTGAGCAGCGGACTGTCGCCCACTGGCCTGACCCCCGAGGAACAAGCACAGCTCCGGGCGCAGGCGCAGCGGCTGGCAACTGACCTGGCCCTGCTTCCACACCACAGCCCCGAATTCCGCAGGCAGGTGGCCGCTGTGCAGGCGCTGGGCGGGCGAGCGCAGGCCCAAGCAGCGAGACTGGGCCGTGCGCTGCCCACAGCCGGGAGCAATCACGCGCCGCCCCTGAGCGAGTTGCGGCAGCTCATGGCCCGCTTGCAGCCTGCCCAACCTGGACTGCTGGCCCGGCTTCTGGGCCGCCGCCCTACGGCGCTCACCTCACAGGAATATGCCCAGGTCGCTGCCCAGAGCACGCCACTATTGGAAGGGCTGTACCGCAGCCAGGACGCCCTGCGGCGGCAGCAAGCTGCGCTGAGCGAGGAGCAGCAGCAGCTTGCGGGCAGCCAAGCCGAACTGGAACGCGCTCTGGCCCTGACCACCGAGGTAGAGCACCTGCTGAGTGCCAGCCTGCCCGACCTGGAAGCCCGGCAACCACTGCACGCCGCAGCGGTGCAGAGCGAAGTGCTGTACCTCGTGCGGGAGCGGCGCACCGACCTGAACACCGCGCTGGCAACCACCGCCCAGGCGCAGCTGGCCCTGGAGGTGGCCCGCAGACAGGCCGCCGAGCTGGACACGCAGTTGGAGCGAAGTGCAGCTGGTGTGGTCCTGGCGCTGAAGCTGGCCCGCCGGGCAGTGCAGGCGGCAGAGCTGCGCTCGGCGGCGGCGCAGGCCAGCGAACAACTCCAAGGGGCCCAGCAACGCATGGAAGGCGCGGCCAGCTTGGATGACCTGAATGCTGCGCTGGCCCAGGCCTACGCCTCCCTAGACGACCTCGAACGGCTGGAAGGACAGGCCCGTTCCTTCTAACCGCTGGCCTTGCTAGACCCTGCGCCGCAGCAACACGGTTGCCGGGTTCGGCACAAATCCCAGTGCCCGGTTGACTGCCAGCATGGGAGCATTGCGCTGATGGTTCACCGTGTCTACCGAGTGGTAGCCGCGTTCCCGCGCTGCCCGCAGGGCCGCCAGCTTGAGGGCATAGGCCACTCCTCTCCCCTGCCACGCGGGCTCTACTCCGGTCAGCCCAGTACGTAGCGCACCTGAAGCCTCGGCGAACAGCTCGGTCAGCCCCACCCACTCGCCTGCCGGAGACACCGCCACAAAGACAAGCGTGGGGTCGTAGCGGTCAGCGGCGCGTTCTCGCCACACCTCGAAGGACCAGGGGCGGTAACTGACAACGCCCGGCACAGCCGCCAGCCGTGAGACGACCAGGGCATACAGCCGCCGCTGCGCCGCCTCCGACTGGGCAAACTCACCCCAGCCTGCCTCCAGCGTGGCCTGTTCCAAGGGCAGGATATGGACCCCTGCCGCCTGTACCGCTGCTTCCCTGTCCGCGAACTTCCCAACATCCAAGCAGGCCAGGTCCAAGCGGCTGCTGAACGTGCGGTCATATTCAGCAAAGCCTGCCTTCAGATGGGCCGCCAGTTCAGGCCGGTCCTCCCGGACGCGGGCAATAAGCGCGGCGGCATTCAGCTCACGCGCTTGCCGGTGGCCCAAGTCCAGCAGCCGGGGCAGCAGCTCAGGCTGCGGCGTGCCGACCCGCAGTTGCAACCAACCGGGATGATTCTCGGCGCGGGGGGTTTCCAGTTCCAGCACACCTACCCGCTGCTCCTCACTGCCGCACACCCAGAACCGCTGAACCACTTCATCCACCGTGCGCAGCCGGTCACGCTCAGCCAGCTCGGCAGCGGTACGCGGACTGTCTGGCCGCCAGCAGCTAAACGCCTCAGCCCAGGCCGGGAGGTCCGGTGGGGTGAGGGGATGCAGGGTCAGTGATTTCATACGCCAGTCTGCCCCAATCCGCGCCGGAATCCTTACGCCAAGTGGCCTACGTACCCCTTGGCCCCAGTTACCATGTTCAGAACAGCAGCATTCTGCCCGTTACTCTGAAGTATGACTTCCACGACTGCACCGCCCACCACAGCCTTTGGCTCGCTGCTGACCGGAGAGCGGGTGCTGGACTACCATATCCGCCCGCTGTACACGGGCATGCCAGGGCTGAGCGGTCCAGCCTTTACGGTACGGCTGGAACCCGGCTGCAACCTGATGCTGCACGCGGCGATTTATCACGCACCAGTCGGCTCGGTGCTGGTGGTGCAGTCCCCGGACCGGCGGCATGCGGTGGCTGGAGGCAACGTCTGCCTGACCGCGCAGCAGAACGGCATTGCTGGCATGGTCATTGATGGTGTCATCCGTGACCGGGCTGAGATTGAGGCAGCCCGCTTTCCGGTCTTTGCCCTGGGCACCAGCCCTATTCCGGGCAGCAAGGAGCCACGCGGCGAGTGGCAGCAACCGCTTCAGTGTGGTGGCGTGACGGTCCATCCTGGCGACTGGATAGTGGCCGACAGCGAGGGCATCCTATGTCTTCCCGCCAGGGAAGCCCCGGTGCTGCTAGACCAGGCCCGCCAGGCAGAAGCAAAGGAGGCGGCCCAGTCACTAGAAGCGTGGCAGGCCGAGCACCGACGCAAGGTGGACAGCGCGCTGGCTGGGTGCAGTGGAAACTAAGCGCTCTGGAAACTAAGCGCTCTCACCTATACTCGGATTCATGACCCAATCCACCAATCCTTTGCTGGACATCCAGTTCCAGATTCCTTTTGACCGGCTGCGGCCCGAGCACGCCCAGCCTGCCATTGACACCCTGCTGGATCAGAGCCGCGCCGCGCTTGGTGCACTTGCCGGGGCTGGTGAGCGCGACTTTGCCGGGTTCGTGGATGAGCTGGACCGGCTGACCCGCGAGCTGGACACGGCCCGCACCGTAGTAGGCCACATGGACAGCGTGGTGGCCACTGACGAGTGGCGCGCCGCTGAGGAAGCCATCCTGCCGGGCGTGACCGAGTTCTACACGTCACTGGGTCTGGATGCCGGGCTGTGGCAAGCGCTCAAGGCTTACGCGCAGACGCCCGCCGCACAGCATCTGGACCCGGTGCGCGCCCGCTTCCTCAAGCTGACGATGGACGAGTTCCGCCGGGGCGGAGCCGACCTGCCCAAAGACAAGAAAGCCCGCTTGCAGGAGCTGAACGCCGAACTGGCCCAAGTGACCAACACCTTTGCCAAGAACGTGCTGGACGCCACCGCCGCCTTTGAGCTGTATGTGCCGGCCGAGCGCCTGAGCGGTGTGCCTCAGCGGGTGCAGGAGGCCACGCGGGCAGACGCCGAGGAGCGCGGCCAAGCAGGGCACCGCCTGACCTTGCATGCCCCAGTGCTGACGCCCGTGCTCACCTACGCCGATGACCGCGAGCTGCGCCGTGAACTGTGGCAGGCCAGCGGCCTGGTAGGCCAGCAGCCGGAGGGAGACAACCGCCCACTGGTTCGCCGCATCCTGGAACTGCGCCGCGAGAAGGCGCAGCTGCTGGGCTACCGCAACTTCGCCGACCTGGTGCTGGAAGACCGCATGGCAAAAACGGGCGACGCAGCCCTGGCGTTCGAGCGCGACCTGGAAGCCAAGACCCGGCCCGCCTGGGAGCGGGAAAACGCTGAGCTGGAAGCCTTCTACCGGCAGCAGGCTGGCACGGACGCCCCGGCCCTGGCACACTGGGACATCGCCTACTGGGCCGAGAAGCAGCGCCAGGAGCAGTACGACTACGACGAAGAAGAGCTGCGCCCCTACTTCGAACTGAACAGCGTCCTGGCGGGCCTGTTCGAGATTGTCGGGCGGGTGTTCGGCATCACGGTCAAGGAGGCGCAGGCTCCCGGCTGGCATCCTGACGTGCGCTACTACGACATCTTTGCTGAGGGCAAGGATGGACAGCGCGGCGAACATATCGCCAGCTTCTATACCGACTGGTTCCCCCGCGACACCAAGCGCGGTGGGGCCTGGATGAACGCCTTTGTGACTGGTGGACCTGCCGAGGGCCAATTTTTGCCCCACCTGGGCCTGATGTGCGGCAACATGACCCCGCCGGGCAAAGATACGCCTGCCCTGCTCTCGCTGGACGAAGTGGAAACGGTCTTTCACGAGTTCGGGCACCTGCTCCACCACGCTCTCAGCCGGGTAGAAGTCCGCAGTCTCAGCGGAACCAACGTGGCCTGGGACTTTGTGGAACTGCCCAGCCAGATCATGGAGAACTGGGTCTGGCAGCGAGAAGCGCTGGACCTGTTCGCGCGGCATTACCAGACCGGCGAGCGCCTCCCCGAAGACCTGTTCCGCAAGATGCTGGCCGCCCGCAACTACCGCGCCGCCAGCGCCGCCATGCGCCAGTATTCCTTCGGGATGACCGACCTGAGCCTGCACGTGGAATACGACCCGGCCAGCGATACGGACCCGGTGGCCTACGCCCGCGAAGTGATGAACCGCTTTAGCCCTCTGCCCCTGCCCGGCGACTACGCGATGGTTGCCCGGTTTGGACACCTGTTTGCCAGCCCGGTGGGCTACGGGGCAGGTTATTACTCCTACAAGTGGGCCGAAGTGCTGGACGCCGACGCCTTTTCACGCTTCGAGCAAGAAGGCATCTTTAGCCGCGAGACAGGCCGCGACTTTGTGGACACGCTGCTGGGCCAGGGCGGCAGCAAGGACCCTGCCGAGCTGTACCGCGACTTCATGGGCCGTGACCCCGACCCGCAGGCCCTGCTCCGCCGCAGCGGACTGCTCTAGAGGAAAAAAGCAGAAAGCAGAGAGTCCTGAACGTCCAGATTAGCTCTCTGCCTTCTGCTCCTGGCGACCTCAACCCAAACGCGCTTTCCAGTCCTTTTTTAAGGCTGCGTACTCCGTGTTGGCTTCGGCCTCGTCCCACTTGGCCTTAAAGATACGGGCCGCTTCGGCCTTAATAGGGTCTTCGGGTTGGCGGGGCAATTCAGCGCGGCCATGCGCTCCCGACTGGCCCTTTTTGTCATCTGGCACGGGGCCATCGTACTTTTTGCCGCCCTTGTGGTTGGCGTAGCGGCGGGCACGCGTAAAGCCCATTTGTAGAAATTTGCGGGCCATGTCCGCTCCCACAAAATCGCCCTGCGCCAAATAGCCAAGAAACATCGCGTAGATTTTGTCGCTGCTTTCCCGCGCCTTGTCGGGCGTGGCAAAGCGCCAGTGCGGCAGAATCTCGGCCTTGTACGGCTGCACCAGCAGCACACCTTGCTCGCCCCGGCCCACGCGGTACAGCTCCGGCTGCTCACGCAGATTCAGCTCAGCGTAGTGGAGGTCGTAGTCAAAGTCGCGCTCCGACTTTTTTTGTGGGCCTTTGGACACCCGTTCCTTTTCGGTCACTTGTCCTCCTGATAGCTGATGAATTCCAGCAAGGAGCCGTCCGGGTCATAGAAATACACACTCTGGCCCTCGCCTCCAGCCCCAGGCCGCCGCACCGGGCCAGAAATCACCTCTACTCCCCGCACCGCAAGATACGCCTGCGCCTCAGCGACGCTTCCGTCCCACTGGAAACACAGGTCCGAATTGCCTGGTTGCACCGGCAGACGGGCCACCTCCTGCACCTCCAGACCTGGTCCATGCACATTCAGCTGCTGCCCACCAATACGGTAGACAAAGCCTGAACCGTGCGGCACCACCTCGGCACCCAGGACCTCGGCATAAAAGGCATTTGAGCGCTCCCAGTCACTGACATGAATCACCACATGGTCAAGTTTCAGCATTTGCCGTCCTCTAGCAAAAAGGCCCGCCCCGGTGGGCAGGCCCTCATTCTTGCGCCTCCGCCTTAGCGGTTGTTCTGCATGTACTCGTCGTCCATCATGGCCTGAAGCATCCAGCGGATTTTGTCCATGGTGGCTGCGTAACCGTTGTACAGGTCGGCAGTGGCGGGGTCGTCGTTCTCGTCGGCGGTCAGGCTGTCGTCGCGGAAGCCCTTGCTCACGCGGGTCAGGTCGCTCACCAGGTCCTGCACCTGGGTGTAGGCGTCCCGCACGGTTTCGGTAGGCACCTGCACCACGCTGTAGCGGTCTAGGTCGCTGGGAGCAGCCACCGGACTGCCGCCCAGGGCCACCAGACGCTCGGCCTGCTCGTCAATCGCGGGGAAGAACATATCAATAAACTCGTCGTAGGCGGGGTGCAGATCGCGGAAGTACCGGCCCCGGATGTCCCAGTGGTACTTCTTGAACTTCAGGTACAGGCAGATGGTGGTGGCCAGGTTGCGCTGCAAGGTTTCGGCCACCGCACCGAACTGCTCTTCGGACAGGTAGTTGTGATCCACCAGATCGTTGTGCTGGACCTTCATATGGGCGGCATCGGTGGCGGTCCGCTGCGAATCGGCCTTGGCAGATTTGGCTTTGCTGGCCCTGCCCGCTTCCGCTTTGACAGCGGGCTTCTTGGTGTCTTTCTTCGCTTTGGTCATGGCGTCAGGATACGCCCCAGAGCAGCCGATTCTCCAGAATTTCCGCCCTGACATGGCCATCGGTCAAGAGCTCCTTAAGGTGCGCCGCCACAACGGCGCGGTTCAGGAGCAGCGGCCCCATGTGGCTCATCTGGACACCGGCCAGCTCGGCCACCCGCGCCAGCAGCTCGTCCAGACCCGCTGCGCCCTGCGTGGCTGCCTCCAGCACCCAGGCCGTGGTCTGGGCGTAAGACTGCACATTCGCTTCGGCCAGGCCCGCCAGGTCACCGGACGGCTCGCCATGCCCCATCAGTACCGTGCGAATCCCGCTCAACTCACCCAACGCCTGAGCCGATGCCTTTTGCGCGGCGGAATCGGCGCAGAAGGTCAGGGGATGTTTGCTCAGGGCCTCTGGGCCAAACAGAGCGTCAGCCGCGTAAAGCACGTCATCTATGCGTACCGCAAACATCTGCGCGGCGTGACCGGGCACCGCCAGCAGCTCTACGGCGGCTCCACCCAGCGTCTGCTGGCCGGCCTCCACCTCCTGCGCGGGCGAAGCAGGCGCGAGCAGGAACTTGGTTTGTAGCTCGGCAGGCGGGAGCGCCCCGTACAGCGAGAGCGGCTCCAGCACCGGATGGCGAATGATGGCGGCTTCCAGCGGCGGCGCATACACCGGCAGGCCAGGACACTTTTTCAGGATGTGGGCATTGCCGCCGTGATGGTCAGCGTGCGAGTGGGTGTTCAAAATCGCCGCTGGCGTGAGGCCCTGCGCCTCCAGCCCACGCAGCAGCCGGCGCGCTTGGGCGTCGTCCAGGCCCGTATCTACAATCAGCGCGCCACCGGCCCCATTGTCCACGGCCACACTGGTCACCGCTCCGCCCAGCCACCACACCCGGTCCGAAATCTGCTGCAAGGTCATGGGTCAGTGTAAGGGGCAGAGGCAGCAAGGAAAAAGCAGAAGGCCTGAGAGCGAAGATGCTCTGCCTTCTGCTTTCCGCCTTTGGCTGACTACTGCCCGCTCAGCTGCTGTGCAGCACGTTCATGATGTCGCCGTCTTTCATCACGTAGTCCTTGCCTTCGGTGCGAACCCAGCCCTTCGATTTGGCATTTGCCCAGCCGCCCGCTTCCACCATCTTGTCCCACTCAATCACTTCGGCGCGGATAAAACCTTTTTCCAGGTCGGTGTGAATCTCGCCAGCGGCTTCAGGGGCCCGTTCGCCGTCGCGGATGGTCCAGGCACGCACTTCCTTTTCGCCAGAGGTGATAAAGGTGATCAGCCCCAGGGTGTCGTAACCCACTTTGACCAGCTGATCCAGGCCGGATTCCTCTACGCCCAAGTCGGTCAGGAACTCGCGGGCTTCATCTTCAGGCATGGCGGCCAGCTCGCCCTCAATCTGGGCACTGATTTTCACGACCAGCGCGCCTTCACGCTCGGCGTACTCACGCACCGCCCGAACGTGGTCGTTCTCCTCAGTCAGCTCGTCTTCGCCCACGTTCGCCACGTAGATCACCGGCTTGGTGGTAATCAGGCCAAAATCCTTGGGAATCGGCGCGTCATAGCTGCCCGCACGGGCCGGCTTCCCCTCGCCCAGCACCGCGATGATCTGCTCGGCCAGCGACGCCAGGGCTGCCGCTTCCTTGTCGTTGCCCTTGGCTTTTTTCTGTAGATTCGTCAGGCGCTTTTCCAGCCCGGCCAGGTCGGCCAGAATCAACTCGGTATTGATGGTTTCGATGTCGTCTACCGGGTCCACCCGGCCCGCCACGTGAATCACGTTGTCGTCCTCAAAGCAGCGCACCACGTGGGCAATGGCGTCCACCTCGCGGATGTTCGCCAGGAACTGGTTGCCCAGACCCTCGCCCTTGCTGGCCCCCTTGACCAGACCGGCAATGTCTACGAACTCCACGTAGGTGGGAATAATCGGTGGCACCCGGTCTCCCTTGGTAAAGACCTGGCTGAGTGCACTCAGGCGCTCGTCGGGCACAGTTACGCGGCCCACGTTCGGCTCAATGGTCGCAAAAGGATAGTTGGCCGCCAGCGCATTGGCGCGGGTGATGGCGTTGAACAGGGTAGATTTGCCGACGTTGGGCAGGCCCACGATGCCGATGGCAAGGTTAGACATGGCGGTTCTCCAGGTTCTTCGGTGCGATAACTACAGCATTTTTCACGCTCGCCAGTCTATCAGGGCAGCGAGAGTTGAACCTGTGTCACCTTAGTCGTCCAGCAAATACACCTGCTCCTCACAGTCAGTCCAGCAATCCTTGGCGTTCACCTTAGTTGCCATCCAACAAAATGGCAACAAAAAACTACCGCATAGCGGCATATTCCGACTGTACCTGTTGGCAAGGCACACTCAACGTCCACATGACTGCCCACTCCCTGTCCGTATAGCCAAAAAGGCTTTCAACCCGTGTTTATCGAACACCCCATCCATATTACTGTGTTTTAGCGTATAATTTAGTAAACTGAAAAGTTTAGGAGGAATTATGGCTAGCACCAAAACGGGAATTGAATGGACCGACAAGACCTGGAACCCTACAACAGGGTGCAATAAGGTCTCTCCTGGATGTAAGCACTGCTACGCCGAGGAAATTACCCGTCGTTTTAAGGGCACCTTTCCCAACGGGTTTACTTTCACCATCCATGAGGAGAGATTGCAACAGCCAAGGACTTGGAAAAAACCGAGTCGTATCTTTGTCAATTCCATGTCTGACCTCTTCCACGAGCAGATGCCACTCTCTTATCTTGAAAGAATCTTTGAAGTCATGGCAGACTGCCCTCAACATGTTTTCCAAGTTCTGACCAAAAGAGCAGAACGGCTAAGTGAAATAGCACCCTATCTAGACTGGCCTGACAACGTTTGGATGGGCGTATCAGTAGAGACGCAAAAGTACGCATATCGCATCGATCATTTGAGAGAGGTAGATGCCAAAGTACGTTTCCTTTCGTGTGAGCCTCTCTTAGGACCGCTAGAGCTAGATTTGACCGGCATTCATTGGGTCATTACTGGTGGCGAATCTGGCAAAAACCATCGCCCGATAGATGAGAACTGGGTACGTTCGATACGAGATCAGTGCCTAGAGAGCAAGGTTGCTTTCTTTCACAAGCAATGGGGCGGTTCCACACCTAAAAAGAATGGCAGAATGCTCGACGGGCGCTCTTGGGATGAAATGCCGGCTGTTTATAGAGAATTACTTACCGATGAAGAGTTAAACGCTATCTAAGAAAAGTCACGATTGAGGTATCTGGCATCTGACTGTCAGGTACCCTTTTTCCGTCAGGCTTCTCAACTGCGATAATGCCCTGTTCTCTGAGTTGTTTTAGAGAATCTTTATAATCTTTATCTACATAAGAATTACGTGGATTCTCAGTATCATAAATATTGATAATTTCTCTTACGGTCACCTGCTGTCTGGAAAATCTTTTAAGCAGTAGATCCCCTAGAAGATAATAATTACTGAAAAGGCCCTGTGTCTTTTGAGACTTTTTTAGACTAAACCTAAATTCCCCGCCTTCTTCAGTCCTTAATCCTGACATTACCTCTCTGGCTATCTTTCTACCGGTAATATTCTTAGAAACGAATACGAGATAATGACTAGTACGCTCTTTATCTTGAAATTCAAATTCGAACGGCACCACATAACATTTCTCAGGCAAACAGTTTTCTAACGCTGACCAAATGTGGTCTACTATAGCCTTCTGCTTTTCTCTTCCATGCAAACTATGAATTTTTTCTAAAAGTTCGGCTTTACTTTCCACGCCTAAGAAAATTTCCGATTGACTTTTTATTTTTTCCGATGGATGTGATATATCCATATTGAATCTGTTAAAGTTAAAGAAGAATAAGATATCATTCCCTCTGCCAGATAATATTTTACTAATAGATTCTATAGAATATCCTCCATATCCAAATGGATCTAGAAAATATAGACACGGATACGGGCGAATGAACTCTTCTAGATTTTCAGCAGATATAAACTCATGAGTTAGTGTCAATCTTCTCTGAATATGCGGCCACATCCTGTGATTTTTTAAGTTTTCTGATAGAGCATTGAAATACTCGACATTTGGTTCATTAAAATGAATATAAAAATTCTTAGCCATATCACGGTAATAACAAGCACAAAATTCCATCACTTCAATAGGGGTTGACGGCTCCCTATGACCATCCTTATCAATAAAATATCCCGTTCCAGAGAATAAATCAACGTAGCCTATCTTTTTGTGCTTCGATGACAGAATAACCGACCAAGCCCTTAGATATTTTCTAACTATCTCTGTTTTAATTTTAGAAGGTAATTTTTGATTACTACTGAAGAAGTCATCTGTATTCCCCATATTCTTCCCCCTAGCTATGTATTGTGGCTCAAACCTAAAATATTGACCTGATTGTCTCGTCTATTTCTTCTCGCAGGCCATCCCGTCCCCGTCTCGGTCCAGCTTTGCACTGTAAGCCGGGTCGCCCTTCTTGATGTTGTAATAGCCGGCAGCGTTGGCTTCCTTGCAGGATTTGAAGCCGCCAGCGGGGATTTTGCCGGCAGCCAGGGCCGGAGCAGCGGCGAGGGTCAGGGCGGCGAACATCAGAACGGTTTTTTGCATTTCGGAACTCCTCAAGGTTGGATGGCGTTTGCGCGAACAGGCCGCAACGGGCGGTGAACCAGTCGGTCTTTTTCTCTCTGCATCCTACTCAGAAACTGGCCGACCTTCTGCACATTTGTGCAGCCTATGACCCAAGCCACACCCGGTAGCTCCTTAGACATATCCAGAGAAAAAAAGAGGCAGCCCTCTCACCGGCTGCCTCTCTTCCTGAAAAGAAGTCTTACTGCTCGACTTCGACCATCTCGCTGGCTTCGATGATGTCGCCTTCTTGCACTTCATCCCAGTCCAGGTTGATACCGCACTCCAGGCCCTGACGCACTTCACGCACGTCATCCTTGAAGCGCTTGAGGCCAGCCACGTTGCCCTCGTACACAACTTCCTTGCCACGGGTCACGCGGGCTTTGGCCCCACGCTTGAACAGGCCGTCGGTGATGTACGAACCGGCGATGTTGCCGGTCTTGGGGTGGCGAATGACCATGCGGACCTCAGCGCGGCCCAGGTACTGCTCCTCGTAGACCGGCTCCAAGTTGCCCTTGATCAGGCGGTCCACCTCGTCAATCATCTCGTAAATGATCCGGTAGGATTTGAGGTCGATTTCTTTGTTCTCAGCGGCTTTTTTCACGGCTCCGCTGGGCACCACGCTAAAGCACAGAATGGTCGCCTCAGCGGTGGACGCCAGCAGCACGTCGCCCTCAGTAGGTGCACCGATGCCGGCCAGCATCACGTTCAGCTTGACGTCATCCGTTTCCTTTTGGGCCAGGATGCCCTGAATGGCTTCCAGGCTGCCCTGCGTGTCGGCGCGCAGAATCAGGTTGACGGTCTGCACTTCGCTCAGCGGACCGAGGATGTCATCCAGGCTCAGCTTGGGCTTCTTGCGGGCGTCTTCCTCGTCGCGGCGCTGTTCCTGACGCTGCGCCACCAACTCGCGGGCTTCGTGCTCGTTGCCCGCACTGGCGACCATTTCGCCGCTGCTGGGCGCTTCACTGAAGCCCAGAATCTGCACCGGCGTGCTGGGCCCAGCTTCCTTGATCCGCTTGCCTGCCGAGTCGGTCATGGCCTTGACCTTGCCGTAGTTCTCGCCCACGACCAGGAAATCCCCGACTTTCAGCGTGCCTTCTTGCACCATCACCGTCGCCAGCACACCCGCTTGCTTGTCCACGCGACTTTCGATAATCACGCCAGCGAACTTGCCTTTGGGGTCGGCGCGCAGGTCCTCGAGTTCGGCGGTCAGGGAGATGTACTCCAGCAGGTCTTCGACCCCTTCGCCCGTGCGGGCACTGACCGGCACAGTAATCACGTCGCCGCCGTAATCCTCCGGCACCAGGTTGATGGTGGTCAGGTCGGCCTTGACGCGCTCAGGGTCGGCCTGGGCCAGGTCCACCTTGTTGATGGCAATCAGCATCGGCACACCCGCCGCCTGGGCGTGGGCGATGGCTTCACGGGTCTGGGGCATCAACGAGTCATCGGCGGCAATCACGATGATGGCAATGTCGGCCACATTGGCCCCGCGTGCGCGGATAGTGGTAAAGGCTTCGTGGCCAGGCGTGTCAATAAACACGACTTTGCCCCGGCTGGTCTGCGCCTCGAAGGCCCCCACGTGCTGGGTAATGCCACCTGCTTCTTTGGCGGCCACCTTACTGGAGCGGATGTAGTCCAGCAGGCTGGTCTTGCCGTGGTCCACGTGCCCCATGATGGTCACCACTGGGGCGCGGTGAGGCAGGCCCCCGCGGGCCGCCGCCGCTTCCTGGGCAGCTTGCTCTTCGGCTTCCAGTTGGGCCAACTCGGCCAGTTCTTCGGGGGTCATGTCGGTGCCAGCGTCAGCCTTCGGAGCAGCTTTGGGCTGTGCCTGGGCAGGCGCGCTGCCCGCTGCGGCGTCAGCCGTTTGTGCAGCTGCAGCTGCATCAGGAACGGCCTGAGCTGAGCTGCCGCCTTCAGCGACGATGCCTTTGATCAGTTCCACGGTGTCGGCTTCGATGGTGCTGCTGACGCTTTTGTAGCTGACACCCAGGTCATCAAGAATGCTGAGCATTTCAGCGTTGTCAATGCCAAGCTCCTTGGCAATGGTATAGATACGAACTTTGGACATAGCTCACCTCCGGGTGAGAAAAGATTGAATCAGGGAGAGCGGCTTAGTGCATGGCCCGGTCCTCGGGGAAAGGGTCATTCTGCCGGTGGGGAACAATGGTCATGGTAGAGCTGTTGATGGCGTTGGTGGGGAAAGCGGCTCGGTGGAACTTGCGGCCAGTTGCTCGGCCAGAGCGGGCGCAGCAGCGCCAAAAGCACGGCGCAGTTTCTTCTCGGTCCAGCAGGCTGGATTCTCCGCGCACAGGTAGCGCCCGCGTCCAGGCAAGCGGCGCGTGCCGGGCTGAGCCAGGTGCCAGCCGCCTGCCGAGGTCTGGGTCAGCCGCAGCAGTTCCGCCTGGGGGCGGGTGCAGCGGCAAGCCACACAGGTCCGCAGCGGCACGTGGGGAGCTGCCGCTGACGCCTTGGGGGTCTCAGACCTGCGCGTCACCTTCGCCCTGCTCGGTGCCAGCGTCCGCGTCTGAAGTGTCAGCCTCACTCGCGGCAGTGTCTGCAAAGAGGGCATCAAACGCCGAGGTGTCCTTGCCGCCCGACTTGCCGCCTTCGGCCTCAACGGCCTGCTTCATCGCTTCATCCAAGTCACTGATTGCGGCGGTTTCGCGCAGATCAATCTTCTGGCCGGTCAGCTTGGCCGCCAGGCGCACGTTCTGGCCACCTTTACCGATGGCGAGCGATAGCTGGTCCGGGGTGACAGTGACGGTGGCAGTGCCGGTTTCTTCGTCCAGCTCAATGGGGCCGACTTTGGCGGGGCTCAGGGCATTGCGGATGAATTCGCGCTGGTCCTCGTCCCACAGAATCACGTCCACACGCTCGCGGCCCAGTTCGCCGGTGACGGCCTGAATGCGCCCACCCCGGTGCCCAATGCAGGCACCGATGGGGTCCACGTTGGAGTTGTTGGAAAACACCGCCACCTTGGAGCGCTGGCCAGCTTCACGGCTGACCGCCTTGATTTCCACCACACCGTTTTGCACTTCGGGAATTTCCTGGCGCAGCAGGTAGTCCAGCAGGCGCTCATCGGCCCGGCTCGCCAAGATCGTGGGGCCTTTGGGCGTCTTGCGCACTTCCTTGAGGTAAATCTTGACGCGGTTGCCGGGGGTCAGCTTCTCGCCGGGAATCTGCTCGCGGGGCGGCATGATGGCTTCGCCAGCTCCCAGCTCCACGAACCAGTTGCCCTTGTTGTCGCTGCGGACCACCTGAGCGGTCAGCACCTGGCCTTCGCGGTCCTTGTACTCGTTGTAGACCACATTACGCTCGGTTTCCCGCATCTTCTGGGTCAGGGTCTGCTTGGCCGCTTGCAGGGCGATGCGCGAGAACTGCTCCCGCTCGACTGGGAACTCCATCTCCATGCCCACTTCCACACCAGGGTCCAGCTCCAGCGCTTCGGCAAGCGAGATTTGCATGTTCTCGTCTTCGACCTTCTCCACCACTTCTTTGATGATCAGCACTTCCAGGTCGCCGCTCTGGGGGTCCAGATGCACTTCCACGCGCTTTTCGGTGTCAATGTTGCGCTTGTAGGCGAGGGCCAGCGATTCCTCGAAGGCTTCGATCAGCTGTAATTCGTTGATATTGCGTTGCTGCGCCACTTCACGCAGCGCGTCCGCAAAGTTGATTTCTTGCGACATGGATATCCTTTCTTGAGGGGAGGCCAGCACTGGGTGCGGCCTTGCCCCAACAGCTCAGCGGTGTTCGCTGGGAAACTCGGCCAGGTTGGCCTTGAGGTCGGCGATTCGCAGGGTCACGTCACCCTGACCAGGCACGTCAAAGGTGACCTGTTCGCCGTCCACGGCCTTGATCGGCGCGGTAAAAGCGTGTTCACCGCCGCGCACCTTGGCCTTGAGACCCAGCATCCGTTCAAAGTGCCGGGAACGCAGCAGTGGACGCTTGGCCCCAGGCGACTCGACTTCCAGACGGTACTCACCGCCGATGGGATCGGCTTCGTCCAGCCAGGTGCTGAGGCGGCGGGTCACCGCTTCAATATCGTTCACCGCTACCGGCTGCTCATCGAGACGGTCAATCCGCACCAGCAGGACCGGGCGGCCTGACGCATTCTGCATCTGCACTTCCAGCAGCTCGTACTCGCTGCCCAGCTGCCGGGCTATTTCGTTACTCAGTTCTAAGTTGTTATTCATATGTCTGGCCCAGGGGGCCACGCTCACCTCCTCCACGAAAAAAGGTGGGCTCCCTCGCCCACCTCCCGTTCGAGGTCTGAGACCTCAGTATAACAGGCGCGCCCCTGGCCGCCAAAAGCAGTCCGCAGACACGCCGCGCACTTCAGCCCTCGCCGCCCACCGGAGGCATGGCCGAAAATGCCGGGGAAATCACAATGCGGTCCTCCTGAATCCGGGCCAGTTCGGCCTCGGCAGGCGCTTCCAGGCGGCGCATGGTGCTTAGAGAACTGCCTTCCGGCGAGCGGGCGAGGGCGTCGGCAATCCGAATCTGGGCGCTGGCGATGGGCCGTGCCCAGACGATGGCCGAAGTGTTGCCATAAGCGCCAGCATGCGCCACCCCCCGCAGCGCTCCCATCACGATAATGTCGCCGCCTGCCACGATCTCGACGCCCGGGTTCACATCACCCAGGACCACCACGCTGCCGCCGTACTCGCGGCGAAACCCGGAACGCAGAGAATGCGGCAGGATCACCGTGCGGTTGGGGTCGTCCGAGGAGGTCGCCGGGCTCTCCTCACGGGCGCGTTCATCGGAGGCCGAAACTGGCGCAGGCGCACTCACCGATACGCGGGGCGCACGGACCCGGTTTACCCGTCCCCCGGAGCGGGCAATCACGCTGATGGCGTCGGATACCGCGTCTGGAGCGGTGTCGCCCTGAATTTCCAGGGTCACGTTGACCCGCGCCAGACTCTGACTTTCCAGGCTGCGCCGAACACTGGTCCCGGTATCTCCCGGTTCCAGCACAATCATCAGGCCGCCGTGTGTTTCTCGCTGCTTCACTCCGCCATCTTAGTCCAGGTATCCCCGATTCAGATGATCTTGACTCTGCGCCGCAGCATCTGCACCACCTTCAGCCCCCCCGCCAAGGGCAGCCATCAGGTGGACGGGCTACAGAAGGCTGGTGAGCCCTAGTGCAGCGACAAACAGAGCCATTTGATAGATCTGGCCACTCGATCAGCACGGCCCACTTAATGAGCAGGGCACCAACAGACTCTCCCTATTTTATGAGCCGTTGCCCGCATAAGTTAGAAGGCCCCACGGCAGCCCCGTGGCTGGAACTTTTCGACCAGGCGCGAATTGACCTGAGCCTGGCAGCCTTGAAGTGGCGGCGTATCAGCGAAGCGCCAACAATTAAGCCACCACCAGCAACACATCAGCCCCGCTATTTTCGCTTTTAAGCAAGGAGAAATTATGACCCTTTACACTGATCCCCGTTCACGCCGCCTCCGTTGGAGCGGCATTCTGGCTGGCCTCGTTATGGGTGCCGTTTCGACCATGACCATGCTGGCCCTCGGCACCGTCGTTACCTCCCTCACCGGAATCACCCTGTCAGGCACTGGTATTCAGGCCCTGATCTGGGTGGCCCTCTCGGCCCTGGTGGGCGCTTACGCTGGTGGACTGACCGCCGTGCGTGCCAGCTCGCCTGCCACGTATGACGGCGACGCAGCCATCACCAAAGACGACGCTGGCCTGACTGGCCTGGTGACTGGGGGACTGTTGGTGCTGGCCTTTACCTGGATGCTCACCAGCGGCATCGGCAGCCTGCTGGGCCTGGCCGGTAACGCTGCCGGTGGCCTGGCCACTGCGGCCACCACCACGGGCGCCGCCGCTGGAGCTGCCGCTTCTCAGAGCCCAAGCGTGCAGGACTTCGTGTCAGGTATTCAGCCTGAGGACATTGAGTATCTGATTGCTGACAACACGGACCTGACCCCAGAGCAGGTGTCTGCGACCTCCAATGTCGTGGCGGGCGTGTTTCGCCGCGCCACAAACACGAGCGGCGTCAATCTGACCAATATCGCTGACGTGACCCGCAGCCGCACCGAGTACGTGCAAAATGAGCTGAGCGGCCCAGAATTCATCGCCCGTCTGGAGCGTCAGGGCCTGAGCACGGCGCAGGCGCAGGACGTACAGACCGAAGTCAGCCAGGAAGTAGACCGCCTCCAGAAGCAAGCTGCCGAAACTGCTGAGGCTGCCGAAGCTGCTGCCCGCAAGACTGCCACCTATGCCGGTCTGGGCTGGCTGATCCCCGCTGGCCTGATTCTGCTGGCCAGCCGGATGGGTGCAGCCAACGCAGCAGGTGGCGTCCGCCCCGTACGCCAAGTGACCACCGGCGTGAGCACCAGCAACACCCCGCCCCGCGACCGCAGGGAATAAGTCCCAAACGGCAGCCATTACAGACAACTGCGAACTCTTCCCATCCAAGAGGACCTGCCCGGTATTCCCCGGCAGGTCCTTTTTCTTTGTGCAGCTTCCAGGTCACAGAAGGTATGACGGCACAGTATTTGCCCAATTGCTGAGGTCCGCTTGATTGCCTCAAAGCAGTGCCGCCCGCTCTCCGGAGAAAGCGGGCGGCAGCTTCTAAGAAGCCCAGCTAAAGCGAGCGCAGTTACTTGATATTCAGCTGCCAGCGCACATGGCTGGCGATCTTCATGACGTGCGCCGCCACACCCGTCAGGGCCAGTCGGTAGTCGCCGGGCAGGTTGATGGCACCTACGGCCATCAGGCCGCCCAGGCTGACGAACTCGCCCTGGCTGTAGGGCTCATAAGCCTCCAGCGCTTCACCATGCGCGAGACGCATCAGGTTGGCGGCGGTGTGGCGACCCTCCTGTCCGGCATGCTGGGCCGTTGAGGGCACAGGTGCGCCGTCGCTCGCGTTGGCCGCAGCCATATCCCCGATGACGAATACGTCCGGGTAGTTGTGGGCCACCAGGTTCTGGTCCACCTTGATGCGGTTGCCCGGTCCACCCACGATGTTCTCGCCGCGCAGCAGGTTGCGGGCGCGGATGCCGCCAGTCCAGACGATCTTGCCGCCTGCAATCTGGCGGCGCTCACCAGCAGCGTTCTCGACAGTGACACTACCCGGAGCGGCCTCCACAATCTTGTGGCTGGTCAGAATTTCGATGCCGTAGTCCTTCAGCACACCGATGGCGCGTTCACGCAGCTTGGCATCTACCGTGGGCAAGACCGCAGGACCGGCTTCCACCAGGTACAGCTTCAGCCTAGGCAGGCCGGTTTTGTAGCTCAGCTCTTCGGAGCGCTGGGCCAGTTCCGTGATCAGCTCGGTGCCAGTCAGGCCCGCGCCGCCGATCACCACATCGCGGCTGCCAGTAAAGCCCGGCTCAAAGGCCCGGTTGACCCAGTCATAAATCTTCTCGGCGTCCTCAATCTCTTTGAGCACGTCTGCATTTTCCTGAAGGCCCTGAATACCATAAAAGTTGGTTTCGGAACCCATCGAGACCACCAGCTTATCGTATTCCAGTACGCGGCCATCCTTGAGGTGGACAGCGCGGGCGTCCAGGTCCACATGATCCACACTGGCTTGCTCGTACTCCACGCCTGTGCCCTGCAGCAGCGGCTGAATTGGCGTAGTAACCGTCTTGCCGTGGCCAGCGGCCTCGTGCAGCAGGGTGTAGTAGGTGTGATAAGGACGCTGGTCAATCAGCAAAACGTCGAGATTGTCAGTGGGCTTGAGGGCTGTGGCCGTAGCCATACCGCCGTAACCGGCACCCAGGATGATGGTTTTCATAATGATTCCTCCAGGAGATGATGCGAGCAGAAGTGAATGAATTCACGAGCAAGTTGAAGAGAAAGGATTGACCGAGCCGGAAGCCAATTGCAGCAGTGTAAGCGTCTAAACAGTCCAGTGCAACCCAGGGCGAGGACACCTGCGGCCTCAGGAAACACCTGCTCCGGCTGTGGCCCGCAACCACACCACAACGCCTCACATCTTACCCCAGCTCCGCAGCGGAGCAGGCGCCGGCAAAGGGGCTTCGCAGCACGGCGCCCAATAACGGACAAGCGCCCATACATAGCGCAAAAAGAGGCGGCGACCACTCTTGCTCTAGGCGTCTAGGCCACTAGTGACCGAGAGCACCTGAGACAAAGTGACATCCACTTCGCCCTACCTCAGTCATTGAGACGCTGGGACTTATCGCAGGCGCAGCGCGGAGGCCAGGCCCTCACTCAGTACTCAGTACTGACGGCCAAACAGCAGACGCTTGCCATACGCAGCGGGCTTGCCGGTATGCACGCAGACCCCTTCTTCACGATCAGCGAAGAACTCGGCGTCGTCAAAGGGCACATTGCGCGCTGTGGCCTTGGTGTCCTCTTTGATTTGACGCTCCGACTCGGGGTCGCCACAGTGAAACGCCCGCACCCATTTGCCCGCCTCAATGGCCGCCTTGAACTCGTCGTAGGTGTCTACGGTAACCGTGTTCTCCAGCATGAAGTTCTTGGCGCGCTCGTAGAGGTAGCGCTGAATGCCGTCCAGCCGGGCGTCCATGCTGGTCACGGCGTCCACACGGCCCAGGGTTTCCTTGTCTTCGCTGGTGCGGTTCTTGACCACCAGCTGTCCGGCTTCCAGGTCACGGGGACCAAGCTCAATGCGGACCGGCACGCCCTTGAGTTCCCAGTCGTTGTACTTAAAGCCGTTGGTCAGGCCCTCGCGGTCGTCCACCTTCACGCGGATGCCTTCACGCTCCAGCTCGGCGGCCAGGCGGCGAGCTTCTTCTACCATCTGGGCAAAGTCCTCTTTGCGGCCCACCGGCACGATGACCACCTGAATGGGCGCGATGTTGGGCGGCAGCATCAGGCCAAAATCGTCGCCGTGGGTCATGATCAGTGCCCCGATGATGCGGCTACTCAGGCCCCAGGAGGTGGTATAGGCGAACTCTTCGCGCTGCTCGGCGGTTTGGAACTTGACCTCAAAGGCCCGGCTGAAATTCTGGCCCAGGTAGTGGCTGGTCCCCGACTGAAGCGCCTTGCCGTCGCGCATCATGCCCTCAATGGAGTAGGTATTCTCGGCCCCGGCAAAGCGCTCGGAGGCGGTCTTTTCGCCGCGCACCACCGGCAACGCGAGCACGTCCCGGCAAAAAGAATGGTATTCGTCCAGCTGCTGGCGCACTTCAGCGCGGGCTTCGGCTTCGCTGGCATGGGCGGTGTGGCCTTCTTGCCAGAAGAACTCGGAGGTCCGCAAAAACGGCTTGGTCCGCAGCTCGGCGCGGAACACACTCCCCCACTGGTTGTGCAAAAAGGGCAGGTCACGGTAGGAGTTGAGCCAGCCGGACCACATGTGCCCGATGATGGTCTCGGAGGTGGGCCGCATCACGTACGGCTCGGCCAGCTCCTCGGTGCCGATCTTGCTCACGGTGAAGAGCTCCGGCGCGAAGCCCTCTACGTGGTCCGCCTCTTTCATGATGAAGCCCATCGGAATCAGCGTAGGAAACAGCAGGTTCTGGTGGCCGGTGGCTTTGAAACGGTCATCCAGGCCGCGCTGAATGCGCTCCCACAGCGCCGTGCCATAAGGCTTGACCACCATCGCGCCCGCCACCGGGGAATGATCGGCCAGGTCGGCTTTCTTCACCACTTCGTTGTACCAGTCGTTGAAATCCTCGCTCTGCGGGGTCACGCCATACTGCTTGGCCTTGTGGTCCTGCTTGTGCTCTTTGCCGCTCTGCTTGCCTTCGGTCATGCCGACCATCATAGCGGGCAAGCTCCCCGCACCGGCCTGCGCCAATGTGCTTAGCTTTACAACCCTCTAGGCCCGTGCTACCATTCTCTCCGCTGGCCTGAGCAGAGGTCATCCGCATAGCCGGCGCTGTAGCCAAGTGGTAAGGCAGAGCTCTGCAAAAGCTCCACCACCGGTTCGAGTCCGGTCAGCGCCTCCAAATCTGTTACCCCCATCCACATGCAGTTCCGTAGCTCAGGGGTAGAGCACTACCTTGACACGGTAGGGGTCAGCGGTTCAAATCCGCTCGGAACTACCAGATAAGAAGCCCGCCGCAAGGTGGGTTTTTTCTTTTTCTGCGGGGCCAAGTTGGCTGCTAAGTAGCTTCCGGGTGTAGATTGCATCATATTGCAATTCCCCAGTTGGCTCCACCAACTGC
>NZ_BNAL01000025.1 GCF_014653275.1 Deinococcus piscis | reverse complement strand
GGACCTCTTGAGGACTCCATTTCCTGCGCCAGGAGGGGCCGAAAGGCAACCTGTCAGGTACTGAGCCCTGAGGCCACACACTGCTACTCAGCAGCCGGAACACTATGCCCTGCGATTTGAGCAGGAGCGCCTGTTCCGGCCCACCGAAAGAGGAGATAACACCATGAAAAAAGTAACCGCTCTGCTGCTGACTGGCCTGCTGGCCGCCCCTATGACCGCCGCTGCTCAGACTCAGTCCACCAGCGAAACCACCACCACCACCTCCACCCCTGTGACCACCACCACTGTCGAACGCGAAAACGACGGCTTTGACTGGGGTTGGCTGGGTCTGCTGGGTCTGGCCGGTCTGGCCGGTGCTCGCCGCCGTGAGCCCGAGCACGTGGTCCGCACTGCTCCTGTGCACACCACCCCCACCCACACTACCCATACCACGACCACCCACAATAACGACACCACCCGCCGCTAAGCGGTTGACTGCCAAGTTCAGTCACCAGCAGGTTCCTCTAGGGGAGCCTGTTTTTTTTGTGCTCTTTTCTCGGTAGGGGTGACCTGCAAAGAGTAGCTGCTCATGCACTGCTCTGCACTGCTTTGGCGCGGGGTCAACCCACTGCCGCTGAGCGGAGTAAACTGGGCCGTTTGAAATAGGGCCATTTAAACTGGAGCTATTTGTAGGTTGTAGGAACTGGCTAAAAGTGTTGCTGGGCAGAAGCCGGGCAAGCTGGGGCAGGTGCAGGAGGCGGGATGAAAGTATTCAGGGAGTTTTTTGGGTTTGCGTCGCTGGTGACGCTGGTGTGCTTGGCTGTGGCGGCCTGGGACGGGTATACCCGTGGGGGCGGTCTTCAGGCGATGTGGCAGGCGCTGGCCATTGCGGTGCTGCTTGGCGTGCTTGAGATATCGCTTTCGTTCGACAACGCAGTGGTCAATGCCACCGTCCTGCGGACCATGTCGCAGAAGTGGCAGCAGCGCTTCCTGACGTGGGGCATCTTGATCGCCGTATTCGGGATGCGTTTTATCTTTCCTATCCTGATTGTGGCGCTTTCGGCGGGCCTGGGCTTTGGCGAAGTGGTGCGTGAGGCGTTCACCAACCCCGACCTATACGCTGAGCATCTGGAAAAGGCCCATGTGACCATCAGCGCTTTTGGTGGAGCCTTTTTGATGATGGTGTTCCTGAAGTACTTTATGGACGCCGCCAAAGACGTTCACTGGCTCCGGCATACCGAGCGGCTGCTGGCCCGCGCAGGCAAGCTGGATTCTATTCAGGGCATCATCGTGGGGACGTTGCTGCTCCTGCTGGTCCACTACACGGTGGCCCCAGCGGAACAGTTGTCGGCGCTGAGCGCCGGGTTGGTCGGTCTGCTGGTGTATCTGGTCATGGATACCATCAGCAATCTGTTTGAGATGGACGGTCTGACCGAAAAAAGCGGTGCAGCGGGCGCATCGGCCTTCTTGTATCTGGAAATTCTGGATGCTTCGTTTTCGCTGGACGGCGTTATCGGTGCTTTTGCCCTGACCAAAGACGTGGTGCTGATTGCCGCTGGCCTGACCATCGGGGCCATCTTCGTGCGTTCGCTGACCATCATGATGGTCAAAAAGGGCACGCTGGACGCCTACCGCTTCTTGGAACACGGTGCCCACTACGGCATTGGCGCACTGGCGACCATCATGCTGCTGAGCATGAACCGCGAAGTCCATATTCCCGAGCTTGTCACTGGCCTGATTGGGGCTGGTTTTATTGGGCTGGCGATTTGGAGCAGCCTCCAGGCCAACAAGCGTGACCGTCACGCTCAGCTAAACTGAACTGCCCCCTCACCCCTTAGCTTCATTGCTGCATTCCCGGCCCACATGGCAAGTGGGCCTCTTTGCTGTACCTGTCCTGGTCAGGATTGTCCTGCTGTGCCTGCGGTGCTCTCTTCGGGGCACCAGTGCCAGAGCCAAAGTTGGCAGGGCCAAAGTCAGCAGGGCGGAAGTCGTCAGGGCTGGGGGCATTTTCCCAGCATTTCGTAAACATCGGGCGACTGTCTTAGAGGTCAATTCTCTATAATGCCTCCTGATGATTCTGCTTGGCAGTGACAGCGGAGAGCCTTCGAGTTCCCGCTCCAGTTCTTCTCCGACTTTGCTGGACCTTGGCTGCGCCCCGCGTAACTTGCTAAAGGCCCGTGCTCCTGGCCTCTTGGGTGGCTGGAGGCAAGCATGACTGCGGCGGCCTTGCCACTGCTCATTTTGCTGCTGATGGTGGCCATCAACGCTCTGTACGTCGCTGCCGAGTTCGCTACGGTGTCTTCTCGCCGCTCACGGGTTCAGGAGATGGCCGAGAACGGCAACGCTGCCGCTGCTGATCTGAGCGTCATTTTGCGTGACAGTCAGAAGTTGGATACCTATGTGGCGGCCTGCCAGATTGGAATCACCCTGAGTAGCCTGGTGGCAGGTGCTTTTGGACAGTCACGGCTTTCGCCCTTGCTGACGCCGTATTTGGGTGCTTTCGGTGGGGCAGCTGCGTCCACTGTGCTTGTGCTGCTGCTGATCACGGTGCTTCAGGTGGTGCTGGGAGAGCTGCTGCCCAAGACGGTGGCGCTGCGTTACCCCGAGCAACTTTCGCTGGCAGTTCTGCGGCCTATGCAGCTGTCGCTGCTGCTGTTTCGCCCACTGATTCTGCTGTTTAATGGCACAGCATTCGGCGTGATGAAGCTGCTTGGCTTGAATGCTGATCATAGTCATTCTCATGTGCACTCGCCGGATGAGCTTGAAGGGCTGTTCAAAGCGAGCGCGGCTGGAGGGCTGATTGACGCCGCCGAGCGGGATATGGTCGCCGGGGTTTTCAGCATTGAGGACCGGGTGGTCCGCGAGATCATGACGCCGCGTATCCGGGTGACGGCGGTGCGTGCCGAGCTGGGGGTCAAAGATGCGCTGCGCGAACTGGCTGGAACGCCCTACACGCGCTTTCCAGTGGTCGGGGACTCGGTGGATGACCTGCGCGGCATGGTCTCGCTGCGGCGCTTGTACCAGATGTCTGAAGCCGCGCCGGACGTGCCGGTATCGCAAGTGATGACCCCCCCGCTGGTCGTGGCCGATGCTATGCCCGTCGGTGACCTGTGGCGCAAGCTGAGCGAGACAGGTCGCCCCAACGCCGTCGTGGTTGATGAATACGGCGGTGTGGCGGGTTTTGTGACACTGGAAGACGTGCTGGAAGAGATTTTCGGGGAAATGCAAGATGAGTTTGACCAGGAAGATGACCTGATTACGCAAAATGGCAGCCGAATCACGGCGCGCGGTGACGTGCTGCTGGAAGTGCTGAATGACCGCTATTCGCTGGACCTGCCCGCCGATGAGGTGGATACCGTCAGTGGCCTGATGTGGAGCGAACTGGGCCGCTTGCCCGCCGTGGACGATCAGGTGGTGCTTGGTGACCTGGTCGTGCGGGTCGAAGCGATGGACCGCCGCGCCGTGCGCCGGGTGAGCTTTGATTTGCCCAGCTCGGCCCTGAACGCCAACGCCCCGGAGGTACGGTCATGAGCGACTTGCTGAGCTATGTGGTGCCGCTGTTGGTCATCTTGGTGCTGGTGGTGCTGAACGGGCTTTTTGTAACTGCGGAGTTCTCGCTGGTCGGTTCGCGCCGTAGCCGGATCGCGGCCTTTGCTGAGTCGGGGAGCAGTGCGGCGCAGCAGATGCTAAAAGTGTTTGACCAGCCGATGGGCAAGGACCGCTACGTGGCGGTGGCCCAACTGGGAATTACGCTGGCCTCTATCGGGCTGGGGATGTACGGCGAGCAGCAGGTGGCTGGCTGGCTCTATCACCCACTGGAAGAAGGCGGCCTGACCTACGGCCAAGCCCACACACTGGGTACGGTGATCAGCCTCAGCCTGATTACGTTTATGCATGTGGTGTTCGGGGAAATGATTCCTAAGGCGCTGGCCCTGCAAACGCCTGAGCAGGTCAGCCTGAAAATCTATCCGCTGATGCGTGTCTTCGCGTTTGTGTTCCGTCCGCTGGTGACGCTGCTGAACTGGATTGCGGTCAGCTTGATGCACCTGCTGGGGATCAAAGACCCAGGCGATAACGCTTCGCTGTATACCTCCAAGGAACTTTCGATTCTGACTGAGGAGAGCACCGAGGGCGGACAGTTGGCTGAGGGGCAGCGCGACCTGATTCAGAACATCTTCGCATTGGAAGAACGCACCGCCGAGGAATTGATGACTCCGCGTACCCGCATTGAGGCCCTGGATGTACAGACCAGTCCACAGGAAATCAGCGACCTGATTGTGCGCTCGCCGCGCAGCCGCTATCCGGTCTACGACGGGAGCTTGGATCAGGTGGTGGGTGTACTGCTCGCTAAGGACTTTATTCGGGCGCGGGTTCGTGGGCAGGTGCCTCCGCTCCGTCAGCTGGTGCGGCGTCTGAGTAGTGTTTCGGCCACTGCTTCGGCTGAAGACCTGCTGGCCCTTTTCAAGCGTGAGCGTATGCACGCCGCCCTGGTGGTAGACGAGTACGGCGGCACGATGGGCCTGGTGACGATGGACGACCTGATCGCTGATGTGGTCGAAGACGAAGACCCGCTGCTGAGCGACTGGATCAAGGTCCAGAGTGACGGCTCGCTGCTCCTTGACGGCGAGGTGACCCTCTCCGAGTTGCGCGACGATCACGGCATTGCTATCGAGAGTGAAGAAGCCACCACCATTGCGGGTGTGCTCCTGGCTGAACACGGCACGCTGCCCAGTGCAGGTACTGCGGTGAGTGTGCCTGGCTACGATCTGAGTGCCGAGGAGGTCCAGGGGCTCAAGATCACGCGCGTGTTGCTGCGTCCGCGTCCCGAAGGAGAGCCGGAAGTTGTGGAAGTGATCTCCTGACCCTCACTGGGGCTGGTTGGCGGAGAGCCTCAGCTTTGTAGGGGAGAGGCTGGAGCAGTCTGAAGCGCAGGCCCGCACTTGAGAAGGTGCGGGCCTGCGCCATCTCCAGGTCACACTTTCTTTGACCGGGCTAAGGCGGATATCCCAGCTCAGCCCACTTTGTCTTCGACAGGGCAGGCATAAAACGGGGTATGACCGATCTTCCCCTTTCCGTGCTGGACCTGTTTCCGGTCAGTGAGGCCATGACCGCAGGTGAGGCGTTGGAGCACAGTCTCCGCTTGGCCGAGCTGGCCGACACCGCTGGCTACGCCCGCTACTGGGTGGCCGAGCACCACAACACCGAGACATTTATCAGCGCGTCCACGGAGATTCTGCTCGGCCTGGCTGCGCAGCGTACGCGCCGCATTCGTGTGGGGTCCGGCGGGATCATGCTGCCCAATCACTCGCCACTGAAGGTGGCCGAAAACTTTCTGACCCTGGAAGCCTTGTTCCCTGGCCGGATTGACCTGGGCCTGGGCCGTGCGCCGGGCACCGATGGCCGCACAGCGCTGGCCCTGCGCCGCGCCCCGGATGCGCTGGCAACCGACGACTTTGGCAAGCAGATTGCCATGCTGCGTGCCTTTGCCGGGGAAGCAGAGTGGCCCATGACTTCGCCGTTCAGCGCCGTGCGGGCTTATCCCCAGGGAACCCTGCCCCCGCTGTACATTCTGGGGTCCAGTCTGTTCGGTGCCCAGTTGGCCGGGGAGCTGGGCCGTCCCTACGCATTTGCCTATCACTTCAGCGGGTTTGACCCCCGCGAAGCGCTGGACACCTACCGCCGCCACTTCCAGCCCAGCGAACATCTGGCCGCGCCATACGCCATTCTGGGCGTGAATGTGGTGGCTGCTGAAGACTCGGCCCAAGCCCATGAATTGTCGCTGACCAGCGCGGCCCTGGCCCTGGGCATCGCTTCAGGACGCCGTGGACCGCTGATGAGTCCCGCGGATGCCCGCCGGTGGTTGGAGCAGATGGAAGTCGCGCCGCAGCAACTGCTGGGCAAGGCTGTGATTGGCAGTGGGGCCGAGGTCTGGGCTGGGTTGCAGGCCCTGGCCGAGCGAACGGGGGCCCAGGAGCTGATGATCACAACTCACATTCATGACCCGGCAGCCCGGCGCCGTAGCTATGAGCTGCTGGCTCAGGCGGCGGGCCTGACAGGCTCAGTGCCCGCTGCGGTTGAGCAGACCCTGACTTTGGGCTAAGCTTGGCTTCGGCGCGGCGCTGACCGACCTCCGCCTGCAAGGCCAAGGCCCCGGCTGCACTGGTCAGCCGGGGCCTGAAATTTGGATTCCAGCCGGTTTAGAACGCGGGTACCACTGCGCCTTTGTACTTGTCCAGAAGGAATTGGCGCACTTCTTCGCTTTGTAGGGCTTGTGCCAGCTGCTGCACCCGGGGGTCATTCAGCATCTCAGGTTTGCCCGCCAGGAAGTTGGCATAGGGGCTGTCTGCGTCTTCTAGCAGCAACGAGTCTTCCAGCGGGCTCAACTCCGCTTCCAGGGCGTAGTTGGTGTTGATGACCGCCGCGTCCACATCGGCCAGCGAACGCGGAAGCTGGGCAGGCTCCAGCTCGCGGAACTTCAGATTCTTGGGGTTGTCCGTGATATCCAGCACCGTGGCGCTGATGCCCGCTTCAGGCTTGACGGTGAGCAGTCCGCCTTTTTCCAGCAGTTTCAGGGCGCGGCCCGAGTTGCTGGGATCACTGGAAATGGCGATGGTCGCGCTGTCTGGCAGAGCGCTTAGCTCATTGTATTTCTCACTGTAGAGGCCCAGCGGCTCCACATGAATCTTGGGTCCGCCGACGATGCCCAGGGGGCGGTCAGCCTGGAACTCATCCAGATAAGGCTGGTGCTGGAAATAGTTCAGGTCAATGCTGCCTTCGCCCAGCGCCACATTGGGCTGCACATAGTCGGTGAATTCCACGATTTGCAGGTCCAGGCCCTCGGCAGCCAGCTTCGGCTTGACGAATTCCAGAATCTCCGCGTGTGGCACTGGGTTGGCCCCTACGCGCAACACGCCGCCTGCGCCGGTGGTTGCCGGGCTGGTGGCGGTGCCGGACGCCTCACCCATAGCCGCAGCGCTGGCGGTCTGTGCGGTGGAAGTGGCCGTAGTGCTGACGGTGGTTGCTGTGCTGGTCGTCGTTTCGGTGCTCTGCGGAGCCGTGCAGCCAGCCAGCAGGAGGGTAAGGGTCAAAGCAGGTACACAAGAGCGGATAGAGCGGAGAGTGGTCATGATTCAGGGTTCCTTTCAACGTGAAAGTGAGTGAGGGAAAAGCAGGATTCAGAAGGCAGGAATGATGCTGCCACCGTACTTTTGCAGCAGCCAGTCACGCACTTCTGGTGTGGTCAGGGCGTCGGCCAGGCGGGTGATGTTGGGGTCGCTTTGGCGGTCCTGCGTGGTCGCCAGGACATTGACATAAGGGCTGTCCTTTTCCTCGTGCAAGATGGCGTCCTTGGCAGGGTTGAGGCCCACTTCCAGCGCGTAGTTGCCGTTGACGATAGAGGCGTCGGTGTCCGCCAGGGAGCGGGGGAGCTGCGCGGCTTCCAGCTCCAAGAACTTGAAGCCTCTGGAGTTGTCCGCGATGGCGTCCAGGCCCGCGTTGGCTCCTGCGTCCGGCTTCAGGGTGATCAGGCCGCCTTGCTGCAAAAGGAGCAGGGCGCGGGCCTCGTTGCTGGGGTCGTTGGGCACGGCGATGGTGGCTCCGTCCGGCAGTTCGGCCAGAGCTCCGACTTTCTCGCTGTACAGGCCCAGTGCGGGCAGATAAATGGGGCGCACCGGCACGATGTTCAGGGGCCGGTCCGCCTGGAAGCTGTCCAGATAAGGCTGATGCTGAAACAGGTTGGCGTCCAGGCTGCCTTCGCCCAGGGCGGTGTTGGGCGTCACGTAATCGGTGAACTCGGTGATTTCCAGGGTGATGCCTTGCTCGGCCAGTTTTGGCTTGATAAATTCCAGCAACTCGCCTGCGGGCACGGGCGTCGCCCCGACGCGTAGGGTGACTGCTTCGCCGCTGGCGGGGGTAGGTGCAGCGGCGCTGGCGGTTTCTCCGCTGGCCGTTTGGGCATTGGCAGCGCTGGTTGTCTGAGTGCTGGCTGCTTGGGTCTGGGCTGTGCTTACAGTTGCAGCGCTGGTCGTTTGGGTTTGGGTGGTCTGGCTGTCGCAGGCGGCCAGCAGCGTCAGGCTGAGGGCAGTGACAAGGGATAAGTGGCGCATGGAAAGACTCCTTCTTGGTTATTGACGGGTGGCATGTGAAGACGGGTGGGCCAGGGTGGTTCTAGCGGTCAGCGGTGGTCGGCGCGGTGCTCGGCCCGGTCTCCCAGCCACTGCACCAGCTGCACCAGCAGCAACAGGACGGCGACAGTCACGGTCATGGTGGCGGTATCAAAGCGGTGGTAGCCGTAGCGAATCGCCAGGTCACCCAGGCCGCCCGCACCGATGGCCCCGGCCACAGCGGAGTATCCCAGCAAGCTGATGACCAGCACGGTAAAGGCATGCAGCAGCCCCGGCAGGGCTTCGGGCAGCAGCACTTTGGTGACAATCTGACTGGTGGTGGCCCCCATCGCCCGCGCCGCTTCGGTCACGCCAGCGGGCACTTCGCGCAGCGAACCTTCGACCAGCCGCGCCAGAAAAGGAACCGCCGCCACGGTCAGCGGCACGATGGCTGCCGTGCTACCGATAGACGTGCCCACCAGCAAGCGGGTCAGCGGAATTAGCACAATCATCAGGATGATGAAGGGAAAGGACCGACCTATGTTGACGACTGCGTCCAGCACCCGGAACAGTGCCGGGTTGGGTGTCAGGCCACCGGGGCGGGTCAGGGTCAACCACACGCCCAGCGCCGTACCCAGCAGTTGCCCCAGCAGGGCAGAGGGAAGCACCATCCATAGGGTTTCGAGCGTGGCTTTCCACAGCAGCGGCCAGACGGTCGGGTCCAGGGTCATGCGACTTCCTCCGCTTGAGGCTGGAGCTGTCCCAGCAGGCGGTCCGCGCTGAGGTGTTGCGGCACGCCCAGCCAGACCAGCACCTGCTGACGCCCGCCGATCACCGTAGGTTGGGCTTCTACCACGCGGCCACCCAGTGCGGCCAATCGTCCCAGCGTGGCGGCGTCCAGGGCAGGCAGGGTCAGTTGCTGGAGGGTCTCGCCGGGGGCCAGCTCGGCCAGCGGCTGGTGGGCTCCCAGCAGGGCGCGGGTGGTGGCGTGCTGGGGGTTGGCGAGGACCCGGCCCGTCTCGCCGCTCTCGACCAGGCGGCCATGGTCCAAGACAGCCACATGGGTGGTGGCGCTGCGGACCACTTCCATCTGGTGGGTCACGATGATCAGGGTCAGGTCGCGCTCCTGCTGGATGCGGGTCAGCAGGCTCAGGATGCTGGCGCTGGTTTCGGGGTCCAGGGCGCTGGTGGCTTCGTCGGCCAGCAGCAGCTCAGGGCCAGTGACCAGCGCACGGGCAATGCCCACCCGCTGTTTCTGGCCGCCTGAGAGCTGCGCCGGGTAGCGGTCCTCAAACCCGCTCAGGCCCACCTGCGCCAGAGTGTCCCGCGCCTGCGCCTCGCGCTTCACTTTGGGCACACCGGCAAATTCCAGCGGCAGCGCTACATTTTGCAGGGCGGTGCGCTGGGCAAGCAGATTGAAGTGCTGGAACACCAGTCCCGTGCGCGCCTGACGCTGGCGGCGCTGCGCCGGGGACAGGGTCAGCAGGTTCTCGCCGCCCAGGTGCAGCTCGCCGCTGTCCGGGGTGTCCAGGCCGCTCAGCAGCCGCACCAGGGTGCTTTTGCCTGCGCCGCTGCGCCCGATGATGCCGGTGCGGCTGCCCCGGGGCACGTGCAGTGTGAAGTCTTCCAGGGCCGTGTGGCCGCCGAATCTTTTGGTGATACCGCGCAGTTCGAGAGCAGCGCTGGCCGGAGCCGCTGCAGGACTGGAAACGTGGGTGAGGGGAGTCGCTATGGTCACGGCATACCTCTTCGTGAGTGAGCGGTCAGCGGAACGGAGGCCACCGGCGACTATGGCCGGAGCAATAGAAAAACGTTCCCTTTCCTGGGCGTCAAAACTCGGAAGGGAACGCTTACAACTCTGTTCTCGCTTGGCACGGCCCGCAGGCATGCCCCCTTCCCTTATCGTTCCCGTCGCTTCACATCGTGATTCACGCGGGCTGGCGGAGCACCTTGGCCGTAATGAGGGCCGGTTGCTGCGGTGGTTGTCGGGCCAGATCCCTACACCGCTCTGGATAAAGGTTGCGACCCACGTATGGGGGTCTGAAGGGGGAGTGTAGTCGCTGCCCTGGGGAACTGTCAAGCGCTGGAACTCGGGCCAGCGAAGGAGGAAACAGGCGTGAGGCTCCGCAGGGCACGCCATTGACCGTTCGCTGGCCCTGCGCCCTCTGGTCCTGGCTGGTGTTTGCGCTCTGTCCAGGACAGCGCTGCGTGTGTGGGCCGCCCGCTAAACTACCAGGACGATGCCCCACCCATCAGCTGCTGTTCCGACTCCACTGCCCGCCGACGACTTTCAGACCTGCTTGCGCCGCGCCCAGGCTTTGCCACTCCCCGAAGTGCTGGCCCTGCTCTCAGGGCGCGACTACTGGCACACCCAGGCTGCTGGGGGGGTGCGGGCGCTACGCATGACCGATGGGCCACACGGCATCCGTCGTCAGCTGGGCGACCAGACCACCTCTAACCTGAACAACAGCGTGCCCGCCACCTGCTACCCCACCGCCTCGGCGCTGGCGGCCAGCTGGAACCCGCTGCTGCTGCGCGAAGTAGGGGAGATGCTGGGCCGCGAGGGGCGCGAGCAGGGCGTGGACGTGCTGCTGGGGCCAGGGCTGAATCTCAAGCGCTCGCCGCTGTGTGGCCGCAACTTCGAATATTTTTCCGAAGACCCGCTGCTTTCGGGCGACCTGGCCGCCGCCTGGGTGAGTGGCATTCAGAGTCAGGGTGTGGGGGCCAGCCTCAAGCACTTTGCCGCCAACAACCAGGAATACCGCCGCATGTCCATTGACGCGGTGGTCGATGAGCGGGCGCTGCGTGAGCTGTATCTGTCCGGGTTTGAAACAGCGGTGCGGGAGGCCCAGCCCTGGACCGTGATGGCCGCCTACAACGGGCTGAATGGCCGCTTTTGCTGCGAGTCGCCGTGGCTGCTTGAGGGCGTGCTGCGCCGCGAGTGGGGCTATGACGGCCTGGTGGTCAGCGACTGGGGCGCCGTGAGTGACCGGGCTGCGGCCTTCCGCAGTGGGCTGAACCTGGACATGCCGGGCGTGTCGGCCCTGACGGCCCCTGCCCTGGAAGTGGCCCTGCAAGAAGGCCGCGTGCAGGAGGCTGAGCTGCGCCGCGCCGCCGCCCGCGTGCTGCAACTGGTCGCCCGCGCTGACTTGGCCCAGGCGGAGGAAGCTGAGCCATTTGACCCGGAAGCGGCGCATGCCCTGGCCCGCAAAGCTGCGGTTCAGGGAAGTGTGCTGCTGAAAAATGACCCGCTTGACGGTGCGCCGCTCCTGCCACTGCGGGCGGGGCAGCGGCTGGCCGTGATCGGTGCGTTTGCCGCGCAGCCACGCTATCAGGGGGCCGGGAGCTCGCAGTTGGTGCCCCGGCAGCTGGATATCCCGCTGGACGCCCTGCGGGGAGCGTTCGGCGCGGAGTGGGTCAGTTACGCGGCGGGGTATCCGCGCCTCGGAGACCAGAGTGACCCGGAGCTGCTCGCCGAAGCGGTGCGGTTGGCGGCAGAGGCCGATGTGGTGGTGGCCTTTGTGGGGCTGCCCGAAGCGTTTGAGGTAGAGGGCATTGACCGCCAGCACCTCGGTCTGCCCGCCAGCCACAACGAGCTGATAGAGCAGCTGCTGGTGTCCAATCCCAACTTGGTGGTCGTCTTGCAGGGCGGCGCTCCAGTAGAACTGCCCTGGGCCGAGCGGGTGCCCGCCATTCTCAATGCCTACTTGGGCGGGCAAGCGGGCGGCAGCGCCGCCGCAGACCTGCTCAGCGGCGCGGAAAATCCGAGTGGGCGGCTGGCCGAAAGCTGGGCCGCCGCGCTGGAGCACTGGCCGTCCAGCGACCAGTACCCTGGCGGTCCCCGCACGGTGGAATACCGCGAGAGCCTGCTGCTGGGCTACCGCTATTTTGACCGGCCAGACGTGCAGGTGCCTGTGCCCTTTCCCTTTGGTCACGGCCTGAGCTACACCCGTTTTCGCTACTCGGACGCCCGGCCTGCCGCTGACGGACGCTCCGTCACGCTCAGGGTGACCAATGTGGGTGACCGGGCCGGTGCTGAGGTGGTGCAGCTGTACCTGCGCCGCTCCCAGGCCTCTTCGGCGGTGCTGCGTCCCGGTCAGGCACTGGCGGCGTACGCACGAGTAGACTTGGCTCCCGGCAAGGCTCAGGACGTGACGCTGCACCTGCCTCAGCGCGCTTTTGCCCACTACGATCCCTTTTGGGGGCGCTGGCGGACCGAGGCTGGTGAGTGGCAGGTGCGGATTGGCGCATCGTCGCGGGATATCCGGGTGGAGTACCGCCTAGAGGTGGCGGGCGAGACGCTGCGGGACGAAGTGCCTGCCAGCTACCGCCAGCTCAGCTTCCCGCTGCGGGTCCGCCGCCCCGATTTCCAGGCGCTGTATGGCCGCCCGCTGCCGGACAACCGCGATTACCGCAGCGGCATGTACAACGCCAACACGCCGCTTGACGCGATGCAGGAGCACCCGCTGGCTGTGGGCCTGTTCCAGCTGTTGGTCTGGCATCAGCGAGACCTGGTGGGCGACACCGGAGCCAGCATGAATGCCCCACACAACCTGCGCCAGCTGCCCCTGCGGGCCATGACCATGAACCCGGGCTTGACCGCCAACCCTCCGCTTGCCCGCTTTCTGGCCGAGATCATGAACGGCCACTATGGCCGCGCCCTGCGCGAGCTGAGGCTGGCGCTGCGGCGCAGCTGGCACAAGCGCCGGGGTTGAGTTGAGCAGAACGGTTGAGCAGAACAAAGGTGAGCCAGGGCCAGAGCTCATCCTCTCTGGCCCCAGGCAGAAGTGAAAAGTTATTCGCTCAGGCTGCGGACCACGTCCAGCCTGAGCAGCTCGCTCAGGTCAGGGGTCTGGCGTGAGAATCCAGCTTCCTGGTTCAGCGCGGCGTACTCGGCGAGGGTGGTTTCGTTGATGTCCCAAGTGACCTGCGTGCGGCTGAGCGCTTTTTGCAGTTCCTCGTCGCTGGGGCGCTTGCCGGTCATCTCTTCCAGTTGGCGGGCCACAGCGGCGCGGGCCTCGTCCGGCTGACTGTTCGCGGAGGCGACGGCCTGCCGGTGTGCGGTCAGCAGGGCGCGCAGGGTGCCGGGATACTGCTCGGCATAGTCGCGGTTAACGACCAGCACGGTGGTGGTGTAGTCCCCGTTCGCCCAGATGCCTTTTTCGTCCACCAGCAGCCGGGCACCCTGATTCTCCAGCACAGCGCCCCAGGGTTCTTGAACCAGCGCCGCTGTGACCTGGCCGCTGGCAAAGGCGGCGGGCATATCGGCGGGATTGATAGGCACCACGGTCACGTCGCCGCCCTCGTCTGCCGTCTTGAGACCGTTTTCGTGCAGCAGGTGCCGCAGGCTGATGTCCTGGGTGGAGCCGCGTGTGGGTACAGCAACCTTTTGTCCGGCCAGGTCAGCCACGGACTGGGCCTGGCTGTCCGGGTGAACCACCAGCACGGCCCCCGCATTGGCGGCTCCCGCGTAGATATTGAGCGGCACCCCCTGCATAAAGGCGTTCATGGCCGGTCCTGGCCCCACGTAGGCGGCGTCCAGCGCACCAGCGGCAAAGGCTTCATTGATCTGTGACCCGTTGGCGAAGTGGCTCACTTGAAGGGCCGTGCCTCCCAGCTCCTTGGAGAAGAGCTCCTGGTCTACCCCCACCAGGCCCGCAGCGTGGGTCACGTTGGGAAACAGGCCCAGGCGCAGCTCAGGCGCGGTGGCCTCTGCCGTGGTGGCCGCACCAGAGGCCGGTGCAGTTCCAGATGCCGGGGCAGTGGTGCCCGCGCTGGTGCTGGTCGTGCTGGCAGAGGTTTGTGCGCCCTGCGGAGAGCAGGCAGCCAGCAGCGCCGTGAGCAGCAGGCCAAGGGGGACGGTAGCGGCGGTGGCACGCCAGGGGGAAAGGGTCAGGGTCATAGACATCCTCCGGGTAGGAACAGATAAGGCGGGGAGAGACAGCTGAGAAAACTTGGGGAAGCTGTGAAAGGGGACAAGTCGGGTCAGGGTGGGAAAAGACTGAAGGGGTGGGTACGCCGCCACTGTTCAACTGGGCGGCGATGGGGTATGGTTTAGCACTATATCTGGTATCGAATCAAGGTATATCTTCCACTCATTTCCCCTGCTCCCTGGACGTTCTCATGACTGAATCTGCTTCTTCTGCTGCGCCTGCGGGCGTGTCTGCCCGCTCCCCAGGCCGCTGGGCTTCGCTGGCCTGGCCACTGGCCGGACTGCTGCTCTTGCTGGCCGTGTGGTGGCTGGTGACCGATGTGCTGCGGCTGTATCCGCCTTATGTGTTTCCCAGCCCCGGCGCGGTGTGGGCCGAAATCAGCTATGGGCTGTGGGGCACTGGCCCGCAGGACGGCAAGCTGCTGATTTCGGTGCTGGGCAGTCTGCGCCGGGTGCTGACCGGCTACGTGCTGGCGCTGCTGGTCGGCGGCGGCCTCGGCATACTGATGGGCATCTGGGCACCGCTGCGGGCCACGCTGGGGGCGTACCTGACGGGCATTCAGAGCGTGCCGAGCATTGCTTTTGTGCCGTTCGCCATCTTGTTTTTTGGGCTAAATGAACGGGCGGTGCTGGCCGTGGTGATTCTTGAGGCGCTGATTCCGGTGGCGCTGGCGGTGTCTGGCGCTCTGCTGAATGTCCCCCCAGCCCTGCGCATGGCGGGGCGCACCCTGGGTGCCAGTGGTCCCGCGCTCACGCTGCGGGTATTGTTGCCAGCGGCCCTGCCCAGCATCTTGGGAGGACTGCGGACCGCCTGGAGCTTTGCCTGGCGTGCGCTGATTGGCGGCGAGCTACTGATTGCTGGAGCTGGAAGTCTGGGCGAGCAGCTAGAAGTGGGCCGCAATACGGCCAACGTGGCGCTGGTGCTCGCCACCATCTTGATTATCGGCCTGATTGGTGGGGTGTTTGACGCCTTGCTGCGCCGTCTGGAAACCCGTGTCCGGCGTGATTATGGCCTGGAGGTGAGCGCATGACCCGTCTAGAAACTGCCGCAGCTGCCGCCCAGAGTGGTGCGGAGCTGACCTTGCAGGACGTGACCTACCGCTACCGTGCGGGCCGCGACCCCGCCAGTGGAGGCGTTGGCCCCCTGAGCCTTCAGGTGGCCCCCGGCGAATTCCTGTGCATTGTGGGGCCGTCGGGCAGTGGCAAAAGCACCCTGCTGGGGTTGCTGTCTGGGTTTCTGACCCCGCAGCGCGGCGAAATCCGGCTGGACGGTGAAGCTGTTCGTGGCCCCCACCCCCGACTGACGTTGGTGCAGCAAGAAGCGGCGTTGTTTCCCTGGCTGACGGTGGGCGGCAATGTGCGCTTCGGACTGCGGGGGCTGTCCCGCACCGAACAGGGCCGCCGGGAGCAGGACAGTCTCGCGCTGGTGGGCCTGCCCGATATGGCGAGCCGCCGCGTTCACGAACTAAGCGGTGGGCAGCGTCAGCGGGTCAGTCTGGCCCGTGCCCTGGCGACCCAGCCCGGCGTACTGCTGCTCGACGAGCCTTTTAGCGCTCTGGACGTGGCGACCCGTGAGCGCCTGAGCACTGAACTGCTGGACATCTGGCAGCGGCGCGGCGTGACGGTGGTGTTCGTGACCCACCACCTCGAAGAAGCCCTGGCACTGGGGCAGCGGGTGGTGGCCCTGCGGGAAGGCGTGGCCGTGTTGGACGCGCCGACGGCAGGGCTGAGCCTGTCCGAACTGGAAGCAGTGCTGCGCTAAGCCTGCGCCCGGGGGCTCTCGGTGCTGGGGGAACCCGGCCACACAGGATTGCCCCCTGGACTCACTCGGCCAGGTTGGGCCGCAGCCAGCGCCTGGCTTCTTGCAGGCTCCAGCCTTTGCGGGCGGCGTAGTCTTCCAGCTGGTCCGCGCCAATCTTGCCCACTCCAAAGTAGCTGCTGTCTGGGTGGGCAAAATACAGGCCCGACACCGCCGAAGCCGGGGTCATGGCGTAGCTTTCGGTGAGGTCCAACCCGGCCAGCTCGCGGGCATTCAGCAGGCTGAACAGCGTGCCCTTTTCGGTATGGTCAGGGCAGGCAGGGTAGCCGGGCGCGGGGCGAATCCCCTGATAGCGCTCACGAATCAGGTCGTCGTTGCTCAGGGCTTCGTCTGGTGCGTAGCCCCACAGTTCCCGCCGGACCTGCCTGTGCAGCGCTTCAGCAAACGCTTCGGCCAGCCGGTCCGCCAGCAGTCCGGTCATGATGGCGGCGTAGTCATCATGCTGGGCCTTGTGGCGGGCGATGATTTCCTCGGCCCCGTGTATCCCCACCGCAAAGCCGCCCACGTAGTCGCCCTGCGGGGCCACAAAGTCGGCCAGGGCGTGGTTGGGGCGACCCTCTCGCTGCTGCGCTTGCTGCCGCAGGGTATGCAGCGTGGCGCCTTCCGTGCGGCGGGTGTCGTCGGTAAACAGCTGGATATCGTCGCCGCGCCGCTCGGCAGGCCAGAAGCCCACCACGCCCCGCGCCTTCAGTTCGCCGCCTGCTATCAGGGACTCAAGCGCCTGCTGCGCGTCGGCATACAGCGTGCGGGCCTGTTCGCCGACCACTTCATCGTCCAGAATCTGTGGGAAGCGTCCCGCCAGCTCCCAGCCGATAAAAAAGGGCGTCCAGTCAATAAAGGGCACCAGCGCTTTCAAGTTGAAAGTGACCGGCTGCGCGCCCAGAAAGCTGGGCCGAACTGGCGCGTAGCTCAGCTGGGGCGCCGCTGCCCGCGCTCCGGCCAGCGGCAGCAACTGGCGGCGTTCACCGCGCAGTGCAAACTGCTCACGGGCCTGCGCGAAGCCAGCGGCCACTTCTTCCGCCAGGCCGGGGCGCTCCTGCTCGCTGATGGCGCGGGCCGTGACGCCCACGCTGCGGCTGGCGTCCAGCACATGCACGGTCAGGCCGTCGTACTGCGGGGCGATCTTGACCGCCGTATGGACCCGGCTGGTGGTGGCCCCGCCGATCAGCAGTGGCAGGCCGCCGTTCCGCGTGCCCAGGCCCCGGCGCTGCATCTCTTCGGCCACGCCTACCATCTCGTCCAGGCTGGGCGTGATCAGGCCCGACAGACCGATGATGTCGGCCTGAAGCCGCTCGGCTTCGTCCAGGATGCGCTCAGTCGGCACCATCACCCCCAGGTCATGCACCTCGAAGCCGTTACAGGCCAGCACCACGCCCACAATGTTTTTGCCGATGTCGTGTACGTCGCCTTTGACAGTCGCCAGCACCACCCGCCCGGCGCTCTGGCGCTGGCCCTTTCCTTCCTGCAAAAAGGGTTCCAGGTGCGCCACCGCCTGTTTCATGACGCGGGCGGACTTGACCACCTGTGGCAAAAACATCTTGCCGCTGCCGAACAGGTCGCCCACCACGTTCATGCCGTCCATCAGCGGGCCTTCGATGACTTCGAGGGCGCCCCCCAGCTCCAGGCGGGCTGCTTCGGCATCCTCCACGATGAACTCGTTGATGCCGCGCACCAGGGCGTGTTCCAGACGCTTCTCTATCGGCTGCTCACGCCAGGCCAGGTCGCGTTCCTTTTTCGTGCCCCCGCCAGACACCGTCTCGCTGTACTCCAGCAGCCGCTCGGTGGCGTCCGGGCGGCGGGCCAGCAGCACGTCTTCTACCCGTTCCAGCAGCTCCGGCTCAATTTCGCTATACACCTCCAGCGTGCTGGGGTTCACGATGCCCATGTCCATTCCGGCTTGCCGGGCGTGATAGAGAAAAGCCGCGTTCATCGCTTCGCGCACCGCCGAGTTGCCCCGAAACGAAAACGAGACGTTGCTCACGCCGCCGCTGACCAGTGCGCCGGGCAGATTGGCCTTGATCCAGCGCGCCGACTCAAAGAAATCCAGGGCGTAGCGGTCGTGCTCAGGAATGCCAGTGCCCACCGGGAAAATGTTGGGGTCAAAAATGATGTCCTGCGGTGGAAAGCCGTGGGCCGTCAGCAGATCGTACGCCCGCTGGCAGATGGCGATGCGCCGCTCCAGCGTGTCCGCTTGCCCCTGCTCGTCGAAGGCCATGACCACCGCCGCCGCTCCGTAGCGCCGCAGCACATCGGCCTGCCGCAGAAATTCGGCCTCGCCCTCTTTCAGCGAAATGGAGTTGACCACCGCTTTGCCCTGCACGCGCTTGAGGCCTGCTTCGATCACGCTAAAACGGCTTGAATCCAGCATGATTGGCACGCGGGCAATGTCCGGCTCGGCAGCGATCAGGTTCAGAAAGTCCACCATCGCCGTTTCCGAGTCCAGCATGGCCTCGTCCATGTTGATGTCAATCATCTGTGCGCCGCCCTCTACCTGCTCACGGGCCACGTCCAGCGCTTCACCGAACTGCTGGTCACGAATCAGCCGCAGGAAGCGGCGCGACCCGGTCACGTTGGTGCGCTCACCCACGTTCAGGAAGTTGGATTCGGGGCGCAGGGTGAGCGGCTCCAGGCCGGAATAGGTGGGCAGACCGGAGGGAGGTGGGGGCGTGCGGGGGACGGAGCGCTGCGCGGCCTCGGCAAAGGCACGGATATGTTCCGGCGTCGTGCCGCAGCACCCGCCGATGACATTCACCCAGCCCTGCTCCAGCCACTCGCCCATCACCGCCAGCATGGACTCCGGGGTTTCGTCGTAGCCGCCCAGGGCGTTGGGCAGGCCCGCGTTGGGGTAGGCACTCGTAAAAAAGGGCGTGCTGGCCGAGAGCTCCTGTACGTGCTGGCGCAGTTCAGCAGGTCCCAGGGCGCAGTTGAGGCCCACCGACAGCAGTGGCAGGTGCGAGATAGATGCCAAAAAGGCTCCCAGTGTCTGTCCCGAGAGGGTGCGCCCTGACGCGTCGGTGATGGTGCCCGATACCATCACTGGCACCTGCCGGCCCTGCTGTGCGAACACTTCTTCGGCGGCGTACAGGGCGGCTTTGGCGTTGAGGGTGTCAAAGACGGTTTCTATCAGGAGGGCGTCCACGCCACCGTCCAGCAGGCCGCGAATCTGCTCGCTATAGCTGCCGACCAGTTCATCAAAAGTCACGGCGCGGAAGCCGGGGCGGTTCACGTCCGGCGACATGCTGGCGGTGCGGTTGGTCGGGCCGATGGCCCCTGCGACCCAGCGTGGGCGCTCGGGGGTGCTGTAGCGCTCAGCGGCGCGGCGGGCCAGCCCCGCGCCCTGCACATTCAGCTCGTAGATCAGGTCGTCTACACCATATTCGGCCAGGCCCAGGCGCGAGCTGGAAAAGGTGTTGGTCTCGGCAATGTCCGCGCCCGCCTCAAAGTACGCCGCGTGAATGTCCTCGATAATCTGCGGCTGGGTCAGGGTCAGCAGGTCGTTGGCCCCTTGCAGCGGCTGGGGGTGGTCCCTGAGCCGCTCGCCCCGGAAGTCGGCTTCGGTCAGGCGCCAGCGCTGAATCATGGTGCCCATGGCCCCGTCCAGCACCAGCACGCGTTCTTGAAGGGCGCGGTACAGCGGATGGGCGGTCAGCTGGGTCTGTGGGGTGAGGGCAGTGGAAGAGGGAAGAGAACTAGAAGTCATGGGCAATCCTGTCTGAAGGAGGCGGGTGCGGCAGAAGTGTGGAAGCTGGAGGGCCAACTCCAGTGGGCTAAGAAAACGCGCTAAGCGCCACAGACGCCCGCAAAAGCACTGGCCTGCTGGCCTGTCTGGCCCGGAAGCCAGGTGGCTGCCGAGTGATCTTTACCTTCGGGGTCGGTGCCGCCGCCTGCTGGGGGAAAGACCGCCCCCAGAAAGTCGCGCAGGCCAGTGCGAATCGGCATGAAGTACAGGTGGCTGCCGGTGCTCTGGGCGTGCTGCACAGCCTCGCGGGCGAACGCTGTACACCAGTCCAGCGTAGGCTCGAAGCTGGCCGGAAATATGGCGCGGTTGCGGCTGATCCAGTAGTTGCGGCTGCGCTCGCTGCTCACGTTGGTCAGCCCCCAGTAGATGGGGACGCCGGGCAGCATTTCGCCAAAGACTTCCATCAGCCGGGTGTCGAACAGCGGCTGCGTAAAGAGGCTGTCTGCCCCGGCCTCAATCTTGCGCAGCGCATAGGTCTGCTCATCTTGCAGGCTCTGGCGGTAGGGGTCGAGCGCGGCGTGAACAGCCAGGTCCGGCTGCCCGGATTTCAGCGCCCGAATCAGTTCCAGGCTGGTGGTGCGCTCTACGGTGCGCCCGTCCTGCGGAGGGTCGCCCTGCACCACCAGCACCTCGCGCACGCCCAGGCTATCCAGGCGGCGCAGCAACTGCGGCACGCTGTCAAGCGGGGTCCGCGACGCCCGCAGGTGCGGAATCCGGCTCAGGCCCTGGGCCTGCGGCAGCGCACAACTCTCGAATGAACCAAGGTCCAAATGGTCCAGATCAGGCAGGTTGATGGCGGTAATGGCCGGCCACAGGCGGCGCAGTTCTTCCAGTTCGGCGGCGATACTCTCGCGGGTGCGGGGGACCAGCTCCACAGAAATGCGGGGCGTAAATAGACTTGGATTCATGGTGTTCTCCTCGTGTCGTGGGGCACGAGGAAAGGCAGGTGCGTCGTGCGCGGGCCTTCTTCTGGACACTGGGCGCACGGCGGTATGCGGCGGCCTGGCCAGTCAAAGGAGGGCAGGGGAGACCCTGCTGTCCGTACTCGCCGCCCACTATAGGGGGCAGCGGGGGGCAGGCGTCAAGTCAGGGGGCGCGGACAGGCGGCACACCTTCTACACCTGCTGCACGGTTTGACAAGCTCCAGGCCCCCTGCTAGGGTTTCACTCAGCTCCCGCAAGTTCAGGAGCCTCATTCAGAAGCGCCCGAGAGAACTGGCTCGTTGACGGCGCGGCAACCAGGGCCTCATTTCGCCCACGGTGCTCCGGCCAGCCTGCCACGTAGGGTTACGATGACCCACTGCGCAGGACCGATGAGGGAAGGCTGAAATCTTAGCGGATGTTCGTACTCGCGTTATCCCACTTAGGCCTCTGATCCCTCTCCCGGCAGAGGGATTTTTTGTGCCCTCTGGACCTGTTTACCGTCCAAGTCAATGTCCAGCCATGTCAACTTCTAGGCCAGCTGGCCCTGACCGCTCAGGAGAGACAACATGACCCATTTCGAGACCCTGCAAGTCCATGCAGGTCAGCGTCCTGATCCCGCTACCGGTGCCCAGGCGGTGCCCGTTTACTCCACCAACTCTTATGTCTTCGGGTCGGCGGAGCAGGCTGCTGACCTGTTCGGGCTGCGGGCTTTTGGCAACATCTATTCGCGCCTGACCAACCCCACCAACGCTGTGCTGGAAGACCGCATCGCCGCGCTGGAAGGTGGCAGCGGCGCAGTGGCGGTGTCCAGCGGGCACGCCGCACAGTTCACGGCGCTGACTACGTTGGCGCAGGCGGGCGACAATATCGTCTCTTCGCCCAACCTGTACGGCGGCACCTCCAACCAGTTCCGGGTGACTTTGCAGCGGCTGGGCATTGAGGTGCGCTTCACCTCTGCCGAGGAGCGGCCTGAGGAGTTCGCCGCACTGACCGACGACCGCACCCGCGCCTTTTATGTGGAGACCCTGAGCAATCCGGCGCTGAACGTGCCGGACTTTGCCGGTCTGTCGGCAGTGGCCCGCGAGCATGGCGTGGCCCTGGTGGTGGACAATACCTTCGGCGCGGGCGGCTACTACTGCCAGCCGCTGCTGCACGGTGCCCATGTCCTGGTCGAGTCGCTCAGCAAGTGGATTGGTGGGCACGGCAACGGCATCGGCGGCGTGATTGTGGACGGCGGCAATTTCGACTGGGGCAATGGCCGCTACCCCCTGTTCAGTGAACCCAGTCCCAGCTATCACGGACTGAACTTCTGGGAGACGTTTGGGGAAGGTAATGCGCTGGGCCTGCCTAACGTGGCTTTTGCCATCCGCGCCCGCACCGAAGGCCTGCGCGACTTGGGCGTGACTCTGGCACCGCAGCAGGCCTGGCAGTTTATTCAGGGGATTCAGACCCTCTCGCTGCGGGCCGAGCGGCAAGCGCAGAATGCACAGGCCCTGGCCGAGTGGCTGCGCGGCCAGCCGGGTGTGGCGCGGGTGACGTATCCCGGCCTGCCCGACCATCCCACCCATGAGCGCGCCAGGCAGTATCTGCCACGGGGCTTTGGCGGCGTGCTGACCTTTGAGCTGAGTGGCGGTACAGATGCGGGCCGCGCCCTGATTGACCGGCTTCAGCTGGCCGAGCATGTCGCCAACGTGGGCGACAACCGCACCCTGGCGATTCATCCCGCCAGCACCACCCACTCGCAACTCTCCCCGGAGCAGCAGCGGGCGGGCGGCGTCACTCCAGGGCTGGTCCGCGTCTCGCTGGGTATCGAGCACATCGCTGACCTTCAGGCCGATTTTGCTCAGGCGCTGACGTCTCTTTCTGGTGCAGGAAGACCCACATGACGCCAGACAGACCTGTACCCGCAGAGTCGGCCAGCTTCGATTACGACTATTCCGAATCACCGATGGTGCAGGCTGCGGCGGTGCGCTCGCAGGTATCGTTTGCACACGTCAAACTGTTCCGCGACCAGCCCTTGCTGCTGGACTGCGGGCTGGCGGTCAGTGACATTCAGGTGAACTATCACACCTATGGCCGCCCTGCCGACGAAGCTGTGCTGGTGCTGCACGCCCTCACGGGAGACAGCGCTGTCCACGCGTGGTGGCCTGATTTTCTGGGCGTGGGCCGTCCGCTGGACCCCAGCCGGGAATTTATCGTGTGCGGCAATGTGCTGGGCGGCTGCAACGGCTCCAGTGGCCCCGAAGATTTGCCCGAGGGCGCAGCCCTGACCCTACGTGACATGGCCCGCGCAGGCCGCGCCCTGATGGAGCACCTTGGGGTGCGGCGGGTCAAGGTGGTGGGGTGCAGCATGGGCGGCATGCTCGCTTATGCCTGGCTGCTGGAAAACCCGGACATGGTGCAAAAAGCCGTGATCGTCGCCGCTCCGGCCCGGCACTCGCCCTGGGCGGTGGGGCTGAACACGGCAGCCCGCAGCGCGATTGCCCTGGCCCCCGGCGGCGAAGGTCTGAAGGTGGCCCGGCAGATTGCCATGCTGAGCTACCGGAGCCCCGAAAGTCTGGCGCAGCGTCAGCCGCACCGTGTGGGGGGTGAGCAGCCGGTGGTGGCCTACTTGCAGCATCACGGCGAGAAGCTGGCCGCCCGGTTTTCGGAGGCCAGCTACCTGGCGATCACCCAGGCGATGGACGCTTTCCAGCCGACTGACCGTGAGCTGCGTGCTCTGCGCATGCCGGTGCTGGCGGTAGGCATTTCCAGTGACCTCCTGTATACCGCCCGTGAGGTGCGCGATTCGGTGACCACCTTGCCATACGGCGAATACTGGGAGCTGCACAGTCCACACGGTCACGACGCTTTCCTGATGGACCCTGGCCACTTGCCCCGTGTGGTGGCGGATTTCCTCCACGGCCCATGATTCGTGACAGCTGACTAATCCCGCAGGCCCACAAAAAACCCCTGCGCGAAGGCAGGGGCAGATGTACCGCGAGGCAGGTAGGCTGAGCTCTGGCTCAGTTGCTGGTCGGGCCGACGTACTTGCCGTTCTCGAAGTTTGCACCACTCTGAACCACGTTCAGGGTGATGGTGCTTTCGGGAGCGTCAGCACCTGCGGGAATCACTTCGTAGGTGATTTCGCCCGTGCTGCCAGCTTGACCGCCGGGCTCGCTCAGGTAGCTCCAAGAGCAGTTGTCGCCGTTGTCAATAACCTTCTCGCCGATTTGCTTGCTGCCGCGCAGCACGCGCACGGTGTAGCTCTCAGCGCTGCCGGTGCCGCCAAAGCGGAAGGGGGCACTCACGGTGTCACCGTCGGCCAGGCTCAGGCTCAGCACATCGTTGACCGAGCAGTCAGCCGAGGCCACCGGCTCGTTCACGGTCACGGGCAGTTCGGCCACTTGGTTGCCGCTCTCATCCACGACCACATAGACGCGGTCTCCGGGTGCAGGCGCGGTGATGTCGGCCTTCCAGACACCTTGCTCGTCGGCGAAGAACGTGCCCACGTTCACGCCATCTTCAAACAGGGCGTACTTGGCGTTGGGCTGACCCTTACCGGCAATGGAGAACGACTCGGCTGGGACAGCTGCGCCGCTGGCAGGCTCAGTGATGGTGACTGCTGCACTGGTGGTGGTTTCGCTGGTGGTCACGGTGCTGGTCGTGGTCACCGTGCTGGTGGTCGCTGCCGCTGCCGCTGCGCTTGCCGCTTCGCCAGCGCCCTGAATGGTAAAGGTGCTGGTGGCTTCGCTGGGGGTGCCAGTCACGGTGTACACGTTCTCGCCAGCCAGAGGAGCGGGCATTTGGATTTCCCACTTGCCGTCAGCGTCAGCGGTTTCGGTGGCCAGCAGTTCACCATTTTGGTTGGTGATGCTCAGCACTTCGTCAGCAGGAGCGGTGCCGCTCAGCACGAACGGCTCCAGGGGCAGCTCAGCGCCGTCCTTGACATTGCCCACCACAATGCCAGCGTCAGTGGTGGTTGCCGACGTGGTGGTTGTGGAAGTGGTGGTGGTCGACGTGGTGCTCTGTGAGGTGGTCGGCGCAGGGATGGGCGTTTCACGGTTCTGGCTCAGGTACCAGGCCAGGCCACCCAGCAGCAGCAGGGGCAGCAGCCACAGAGGGTTGCAGCCGCTGCGTTCCTGAGGCACGGGTGCAGGAGCGGCGGTCAGGTGACGCTCTGGCTCGGGGGCAGGGGTGGGAGCGGCGGTGTGGACAGTGGCGCCTTCACGGACTTCAACGCCGCCAGGACGTGCAGTCACCGAGTCAATCACTTCGCCGGTGCCGATGCCTTCAGTCACAGCCACTTTGGTTGCGCCGGCCAAGCCTGCGGCGGGCAGCAAGGCACCCAGGGCGCCGCGCATGCCGAGCAGCTGAGTGGCGGCGTTCTGAGAAGTCACGCCGCTGCGGCCCAGGAAGCTCAGCAGCAGGGGCAGGGCCAGGTGGCTCAGGCGGGTGGCCGCGCTCTGATTGCCGCCAGCCAACTGCGCTGCGTCGCCCAGCCAGTTGCTGTTGCCGCCGAACAGGCGACCACTCAGGGTCTGTCCCAAAGTTTCGAGGCGGCTCAGGCCGTCAGCACTGCCCAGCGCCAGCTCAGGGTCCTGGGGCAGATCATTGCCGGTCCACAGGGAGCTCAGGTTGGAAGCCGTCTGCGGGTTGGCGGCCAGATCAGCCAGGCTGTCCAGCTGCTGAGGCAAGATGGCGCGCAGGGCCGATTGGGTTTGCGAGGGGTTCAGGCCAACGGCACCGGCCAGCAGTTCGACCACGCGGTTGGAAAAAAAGTTGCTGAATTGATCTTGTAAGTTCATAGACACTCCTTAGCGTAAGGTAGGGGTGACACCCCCCCCACTTGTGAACCAGAGCTTTAGAAACTATCCATCCTAAAGTTCCAGCTGAAATCTTCTATACTGGATGGTTCACATACTTGCAACCCATATTGGCAACCCGCAGCGCAGCAGGAGGGGAGCAGCAGGAGGCCAGGGGCTACTTGCTGATAGCAGCCTTCCGGGCTCTTCCCGGAAGCAGATGTGTTTCCCCGCAAAGCCCCGGCGGTCCCATCATTCCCTGTCCTGTTCGGCGTTTTGCACTTGCTCCGCTCGCGGGAAAGTCTTCCATCTTTTTATCTGCTCTAGAGTGGATATCCTTGGTCTGGAGCGCTGCGGCGGCTGGGCCTGAACTCAGGAGGCCCGTATGTCCCAACGTTCTACTTTCCGGTGTTGTGCGCGAGCCTTGCGTGTCCGCCCTGGCCCGCTGACAGGGGGGCTGGCAGCACTCCTCTTCCTGGCTTTGCAGTCGGCTGCAGCCCAGGCGACTGTAAGCCAGTCGCCCCAGGCCCAAATGGCCCAAGCGGGTCTGCCACTGGACCATCCTCAAGCACCGATTTTCCTGGCCTACCCAGCGGACGGTCACCGGGTGGCGCACGCCCATGTGCTGCTCGAGGGCAGTGTGCTTCCTGGCGCAGACCTTCAGCTCAATGGGCAGCCGCTGCCCGTCGGTCCAGACGGTCTCTTTATCCAGTGGGTGCCGCTCCAGCCGGGGCTCAACCGGTTGCAGCTATCCAGCCGCCGGGGTGCCCAGCAGTGGAAAGCCACGCTGCGGGTGACCCGGCAGGCAGCACCAGCCCGCGCTACCGCACCTCTACAGCTTCTGAACCCGCCCCACGTCGCCGAAGTGACGGACCCCGACCAGGGGTACGGGGTCAACCCGGTGCGCGCCGCCTGGGAGGACGACGCTGGGTGGCCAGTGCTGTATGCCCGCGCCGGGACACGTGCTGAGGTGATAGGTGTACGCGGTGAATTGAGCCGGGTCCGCTTGGCCGATGGACGATTGCTGTGGGCCACCCGCGACACACTGCGGCTGTTGCCAGCCCGCACGCCGCTGCCCACTGCCGCTGTCGGCTCACCGCGCCTGCGGGGCGCACCAGCCGGTGAGTGGCAAGAACTGGAATTTCCGGTGTCGGCCCGCGTGCCGCTGGTGCTCAGTGAGCAGGCCGGGCGGCTTGGGCTCAGCCTGATTGGGGCGCGGGTAGGGGGTGACTGGACCGTGCCAGCGGGCCTGGACCTCCGTTCCTGGGCGCAGGACGCTGCGCTTTACCTCGACTTGGGTGTTTCCCGGCCACTGCACGGCTATCAGGCTTTTTACCGCACGGGCGAGCTGGGTGACGCGCTGGTGCTGCGTTACCGCACCGCCCCCCACCCTGGGTCACTGGCGGGCCGCCGCATCGTGCTTGATCCGGGGCATGGCGGCACTGAGCGGGGCGGAGCTGGGCCGCTGCGGGTGCCGGAAAAAGGACTGACGCTGCCCATTGCCCTGCGGGCCGCCGAGCTGCTGCGTGCCCAGGGAGCCCAGGTCACCCTGACCCGGCAAGATGACCGGACCGTGCCGCTCTACAGCCGCCCCCTGCTGGCCGAACAACAAAACGCCGAAGTGCTGGTCAGTATTCATGCCAATGCCATTCCTGACGGCAAAGACCCCCGCACGGTGCGCGGCATCGGCAGCTACTTTACGCATGAACAGAGCCGACCCCTCGCCTCGGCCCTGCAAAGAGCGCTGGTCACGGCTTTGCCGCAGGCTGGGGATGATGGCCTGCACCCCGGTGCTCACCTGGCGCTGACCCGTCCCACTTCGCAGCCCAGCGTGCTGCTGGAGCTGGGATACCTCACTGATCCCCAGAATCTGCGCGTGCTGATGAGTCCTGCTGGTCAGGAAGCGTATGCCCAGGCCATCAGCGCAGGGCTGGCCGAATACTTTGCGGGTCTGCCGCAGTAGGCGCAGGGGCCTTGTCCCTGTTTGGGAGACAGGGCCAAATCGGCGTCGTTGTCAGCGCTACACTGGCAAACATGGATTCTTATGACGTGTTGGTCATCGGCGGCGGCCCGGCAGGTTATGTGGCGGCCATTCGTGCAGCTCAGCTGGGCTTCAAGGTGGCCTGTGTAGACGCTTTTGAGCGTGACGGCAAGGCGTCCCTGGGCGGCACCTGCTTGAACGTGGGCTGCATTCCCAGCAAGGCGATGCTGGATTCTTCCGAGAAGTTCGAGATGATCCAGACTGAGGCCGAGGAGCACGGCATCCGGGTTGAGGGAGCTTCGGTGGACGTGGCCAAGATGCTGTCCCGCAAAAATGGCGTGGTGGACAAGCTGACCGGCGGCATCGCTTATCTGTTCAAAAAGAACAAGATTCAGCCCTTCCACGGTCTGGGCCGCCTGGTGCGACAGGATGAAGGCGGCTGGGTGGTGGACGCCGCTGGTACCGAAGTGGTGGCCCGTCATGTGATCGTGGCGACTGGTTCCAATCCCCGCGAACTGCCGCTTGCACCTTTTGGCGGCCACATCGTCGAAAACAGCGGTGCCCTGAACTTTGAGGCGGTGCCTGGCAAGCTGGGTGTGATCGGTGCAGGCGTCATCGGCCTGGAACTGGGCAGCGTGTGGCGGCGTCTGGGCGCTGAAGTGACCATCCTTGAAGCTCTGCCTGGTTTCCTGATGGCTGCCGACGACGCTGTGAGCAAAGAAGCGCTCAAGCAGTTCAAGAAGCAGGGACTGGACTTCCACTTTGGCGTGAACATTTCCAGTGTGGAGCAGGACAATTCCGGCGTCACCGTGACCTACAAAGAAGGCGAGCAGGAAGTCAGCGCCCGCTTTGACAAGCTGATCGTGAGCATTGGCCGCGTGCCCAACACCCAGGGTCTGGGGGCTGAGAATGTGGGGCTGGAGCTGGATGAACGCGGATTCGTGCGCGTGGACAGCCACTACCGCACCAACCTGCCAGGCGTGTACGCCATCGGCGACGTGATCGGCGGAGCCATGCTGGCCCACAAGGCCGAAGAGGAGGGTGTGGCCCTGGCAGAAATGCTAGCTGGTCAGGCCGGGCACGTGGCGTACAACGCCATTCCCTGGGTGATCTACACCAGCCCCGAAATCGCCTGGGCAGGCCTGACCGAAAAGGCTGCCAAGGAACAGGGCCTGAACGTGAAAACCGGACAATTCCCCTTCAGCGCCAATGGCCGCGCTCTGGGCCACGGTGACCCACGCGGCTTCGTGAAAGTGGTGGCTGACGCGGGCACCGACAAGATTCTGGGCGTGCACATGATTGGCGCGAATGTTTCGGAACTGATTGCCGAAGTGGTGGCAATTATGGAATTCGGCGGCAGCGCCGAGGACCTGGCCCGCACCATTCACGCGCACCCCACTCTGGCCGAAGTGGTCAAAGAAGCGGCGCTGGCCGTGGACGGACGCGCCCTGCACATGTGATGGTCTGAACCGGGACAGGAGGCAGCGGGCCTGTGCGGGGTCGCTGCCTCCTTCGTTTGTTGGAGATGCAGATTGTGGCTGAGCTAGGAATTTTGGCGATGAAGCCAAGTGGCGCGCTTTTTGCGAAATGGTGAGGAGTGGAGAGTACGTATGATTTCAAGGACGCGGCGTTGTCTTACCACATGCTGAGACCAGTTGAGGAGACGGCGGGAACCACTGGCAAATTTCACTCGTCCTGCTGACTGGTTCTTCTATGCTTGAACAATGCTCCCAGCCGATCACGTCCCCTACAGTCTGCCCACACCCGTATGAATATTTTCGAGTACAGAAACGATGTTATCCGCCAATACGCGTCTTATGTGTCCTCCTTCGTTCACATTCGTGACCGGGAGATTCGCGCCTATGTGGATGCCCAGATGGAAAGTGGGATGTTCTGGCCTGACCCACTGGCGCAGTTGAACCCGAACTTTATGCCGGGAGGAAGCGTCACGGAGCTGGCGCAACAAGGCTTGCTCCATCCTCAGTGCGCCGAGCTGTTCGTGGCCGGTGAATCCAGACTCCCGCTGCGGCTGCATGCCCACCAGCGTCAAGCTATTCAGCTGGCCCGCGCGGGCCGCTCTTATGTGGTGACCACCGGAACTGGCTCGGGGAAGTCATTGACCTATATCTTGCCCATTGTTGACCACGTGCTATGCCATGGGAGTGGGAAAGGTGTTCAGGCAATTGTAGTCTATCCGATGAACGCTCTGGCCAACAGCCAGATCGAGGAACTGAGCAAGTTTTTGGGAGACAGTGGAGCGGTAACGTTTAAACGTTATACCGGTCAAGAATCGCGCGAAGAAAAAGATGCGATCATCGCCAACCCCCCCGACATTTTGCTGACCAATTACATGATGCTCGAACTGATTCTGACCCGTCAGGACGAGGCGGCCCTGGTACGCGCCGCTGAGGGTGTGCGCTTCATCGTGTTTGATGAGCTCCATACCTACCGTGGCCGCCAGGGAGCTGACGTGGCTCTGCTGATTCGCCGGCTCCGTGAGCGGCTTAAGGCACCGGATGCCATCTGTGTTGGAACCAGCGCCACCATGTCGTCCAGCCCGGATTACGCCGAGCGCCAGCGGACCGTGGCCTCCGTCGCCTCGCAGCTGTTTGGTGTCAAGCTGACGGCTGAACAGGTCATTGGTGAAAGTCTGGAACGCGTGACTCATGGTCAGCCCACCTTAGAGCAGCTCAAAGCCGCTGTGGCCCAGCCAGTTCCATACAATTTCACGCAGTTTGTGCAGGATGCACTGGTGGTCTGGCTAGAAGATGCAGTAGGCCTGCGCTGGGATGAGGAGGCCCAACGCTTTGACCGCCGCATGCCTCAGGCCATTTCCGGTGAGGAGGGCCTGGCAGTGAAGCTGGCTGACCAGACGGGACTGCCACAGCTCCAGTGTCTGGAAGCCCTGGAGCGGAGATTGCTGGCCGGTAATACCATTGCTCATCCAGAAACTGGCCGGCCCGTCTTTGCTTTTCGCCTTCACCAGTTCATCAGCAAGGCAGCCACAGTCTATGCCCCGCTCCTCTCGCCGGATGAGCGTCTGGAGCACCTCACCTTACGTGGTCAGGTCTATGCACCAAAGAGCGGGCGGCAGCTGCGACTCTATCCGCTGGAGTTCTGCCGCAACTGTGGTCAGGAGTATTACTCGGTCCGGCGGACCCAGGACCTAGACACTGGCCAAGAGACTTTCGTGGCCCGCAGCAACGAAGTTCGTCAGGAGAGCACACCGGACGACGGCTATCTCTATCTGGGGCACCCGGCGTGGCCTGTAGACGAGGACGAGATGCTGGAGCGGCTGCCAGAGGGCTGGGTTGAGGAAAAGAATGGCCGGCTGAAAATCAAACCAGGCCGCCGCAGACAGCTGCCTCAGCCGGTGCGGGTCGGTGGCCTGGGAGAACAGAATGCTGCCGGGCTCCAGGCCGCCTTTCTTCAGGGGGAGTTTCGCTTTTGCCTGTGCTGCGGTGTGACCTATCTCGGCCGCACAGGTAAGCTCACCAAGCTGTCCACCCTATCGAGCGAGGGCCGCTCCACAGCCACCACGTTGCTGAGCATGGCAGCCATTCAGGGCCTGCGGAAATCGGACCTCCGCAGCGATGCCCGGAAAATCCTATCGTTCACCGACAACCGCCAGGACGCCTCCTTGCAAGCGGGCCACTTCAACGACTTCATTTTTGTGGCTTCTTTGCGGGCGGCTCTGGCGCGTGCCTTGCAACAGGGTCCCCTTCACCTTGAGGATATTGCGCAGAAGGTGTACGCAGCGATGGACTTGGACTTCGCTTCATTCGCCAGCGATCCCAGTGTCCGCTTCGGGGAGCGCGACCGCACAGTCAAAACGGCGCAGAACCTGATTGGCTACGCCCTGTACAGTGACCTGGCCGAGGGCCGCCGCCTGACCTTGCCCAACTTGGAAGGGGTTGACCTGGTGCGGTTCGACTATCCCTATTTGCGTGAGGTTTGTGAGGCACAGGACCTCTGGGAGCGGGCGCACCCGGCCCTGTCTGTCGTGCGCAGCGGGGTGGTAGAGGCGCGCGAGCGGGCTGCGGTGGCTCTGCTCGACTGGTTGCGGCGGAATCTGGCCATCAAAGCGCCCTACCTGGATACGAATTTCCTGGACATGGTCGTCAAGAACCAGGGGCAGATTCGGGAGGACAGCCCGCTGTACCTGCCACCGGAAGAGGCCAATAATCTCACTGTTGCCCAGAAAGTTGTCCTGGGGTCCTCCTCACGCGAGGAGGGGCGTTCTTCTGGACGGCTGCCTCTGAGTGCGCTGGGGGCGGTGGGCCGCTATCTGAGACGTCCTGAGGTTCTGGGCTGGAGCCTGAGTCTGAGCCGCAGCGACATTGACGCCATATTGCAGGACCTGGTTGCTGCACTGTCGGAATTCATTGAAGAGGTGGAACCAGGGGCTTATCAGCTGAAGGGCACCAGTTTCGTGTGGCGGGCGGGGCCAGGAACTGACGCGGCAGTAGATGTGCTGCGGGTGGTCCGTCAGGAAGGCGACGCCCCAGGAGTGAATGCCTTTTTTCGCTCGCTGTATCAGCAGCCTGCTTCGGAATTCCATAACCTGCATGGCTCGGAGCACACCGCCCAGATTCGCCCTGACGAGCGCGAAAAACGCGAAGAAGCCTTTCGCAGCGCGCAGCTTCCTGCACTCTTTTGCTCACCGACCATGGAGCTGGGAGTAGATATCAGCAATCTGAACGTGGTGCATCTGCGCAATGTGCCGCCGACCCCAGCCAACTATGCCCAGCGGTCAGGCCGTGCGGGCCGTAGCGGACAGCCAGCACTGGTCATGACTTATGCCACCACGGGCAACAATCACGACCAATACTTTTTCCGGCGGCCCCAGCTGATGGTCGGTGGCAGTGTGTCCACGCCCCGCATTGAGTTGGGCAATGAAGCCCTGATTCGTTCACATATTCACGCCATCTGGTTGGCCGAAACCGGCCATAAGCTGCCAGCGTCGGTGGCTGAGTTGCTAGAGACAGGTGGTGAAGAACCCAGTCTGGCGCTGCTGGCCGATGTGCTGCTTCCGTTTGGCGACGAGGGTGTACGCCAGCGTACCTTGGTGCGGGCCAGACAGCTGCTCGATAGCCTGGGCCCCACTCTGAGCCACACCACCTGGTACAGCGAAGAGTGGCTGGAGTACACGGTCAGGCAAGCAGCGCAGGAGTTTGACCGGGCCTGTGATCGCTGGCGTGACTTGTACCGCAGCGCCCTGTCGCAGCTGCACCTAAACAATGCGGTGTTGGCTGACGCCACCAAGGGGCATATACGGGACACAGCCCAGCGGCTCCATGCTGAGGCCAATACTCAGCTGAGGCTGCTGCGTGAGCCAGACGGTGAGCTTTCGGATTTCTATACTTACCGCTACCTTGCCTCGGAGGGCTTCCTGCCGGGGTACAACTTCGCCCGCCTGCCTCTATCCGCCTACATTCCTGGTCGGCGCGGCATGAAAGGTAGGAATGACAGTTATCTCTCCCGCCCCCGCTTCCTGGCACTGTCCGAGTTTGGCCCGAATGCCATCGTGTACCACAACGGGGCCAAGTACGAAGCCAATAAGGTGATTGTGCCTGCGCGCGGTGAGACAAGTGAGTTGCCTACCATCAGTGCCCAGCGCTGCGAGACGTGCGGTTACTTGCACTATGGGAGCAGCGCTCAGGCGCGGGATGTCTGCGAAAACTGCAGTCTGCCGCTGCCCCCGGCCCGTCCAGACCTGTTCCGAATGACTTCGGTGGCGACCCGCCGGCGGGAACGCATCGGAAGCGATGAGGAAGAGCGGCGGCGTATTGGCTTTGATATCAAAAGTGGCCTGCGCTTTGCCTCGCGCGGAGGACGGGCAGACCGGGTGCAGGCGGTGGCCAAGGCAGATTGCCCACTGCTGAACCTGACCTACGGCGATGGAGCGACGCTGTGGCGCATCAATTACGGCTGGCGCAACCGTGAGAACAAGCAGGAGCTAGGATTCCTGTTTGATCCAGAGACCTCACAGTGGTTGAGCAAGGTGGCCTACCAGCGCAAGGTGAAGGCTGCGGGTGGGCGGGACGTGCCGGTGCAAAAGGTCATTCCCTATGTCGAGGACACCCGCAATGTGCTGCTGATTGAGCCAGCGACGCCGCAAGACTCAGCCAGCATGGCGACCCTGATGAGCGCGCTGAAAAATGCTGTCCAGCTCGCCTACCAACTGGAAGACAGCGAACTGGCTGCCGAGCTGCTTCCCGGGAGCCGGGAGCCGCGTCAGATTCTGCTGTACGAGGCGTCAGAGGGAGGATCTGGGGTGCTGCAAGACCTGGTGTTCCGCTCTGGTGCGCTGGGGGAGGTCGCCAGGTGTGCGCTGGGCCTGTTGCACTTTGACCCGGAGACTGGCAGGGACCAGGGGCAGGCTCCCCATGCTGCCGAGCGCTGCGAGGCGGCTTGTTATGACTGCTTAATGACATATGGCAATCAAACATTCCATGAATGGCTTGACCGCTTTGCCGTCCGGGACTTGCTGCTTTCCCTGCGGGAAGCGGGCGTGCTCCTTGCGGATAGGGACGGGGAGGGCCACCTAGAGACGCTTTTGGCGGCCTGCGGCAGTGAGTTGGAGCGGGCATGGTTACAGTTCTTGCAAGTAGAGGCCAGGAGGCTTCCGTCACACGCTCAGCCGCTGATTTCGGACCACTATGTTCGCCCGGATTTCGCCTATGCAGCTGAAGCGGCAGTAATTTTCATTGATGGACCACATCACCAGTTGCCGGGGCAGGCCAGCATAGACGTCCGCAAGCGTGAGGAGCTGGAGCTGGCGGGATACACCGTCATCACATTCACCCATGACCAGAGTGAGTGGCCCGCCACACTGGCGCGCTACGCTTTTATTTTCGGAGAAGGATAACTATGGCTTTTGATATCGGTTCGATGGTGCGCGCCCGTGGGCGTGACTGGGTGGTGCTCCCCGAAAGTAGCCTGGAATTCTTGTTGCTCAAGCCCCTGGGAGGCAGCGACGCGGAAATCACGGGTATTTACACTGGAGAAGAAGGCGGGGAAGAGGTCCGTACCGCCGCGTTTGATGACCCCAGCCCTACCGCATTTGGAACCGCCAGCGGAGCCAAGTTGCTGCTGAATGCGGCCCGTTTGGCGGTGCGCAGCGGCGCAGGCCCCTTTCGGTCGCTGGGCCGCTTGGGCGTGGAGCCGCGCCCCTATCAGCTCGTGCCGCTGCTGATGGCGCTGCGCCAAAGCCCCGCCCGCCTTCTGATTGCTGATGACGTGGGGATCGGCAAGACGGTGGAGGCCGCCCTGATTGCCCGCGAACTGCTGGACCGGGGTGAAATAGACCGGCTGGCCGTATTGTGCCCGCCGCATCTCGCTGACCAGTGGGTGGAGGAGCTGCGGGTCAAGTTCGGGATTGACGCCGTTGCGGTGCTTCCAAGCACTGTCCGCAGTCTGGAACGTGGCTGTAATCCAGGCCAAAGTATCTTCGAGCGCTACAAATTCACAGTGGTGAGCCTCGACCTGGTCAAATCGGACCGTTGGCGGCAGGATTTCCTGACCAGTGCGCCAGAGTTCGTGATTGTGGACGAGGCCCACGCCAGTGCCGAGGGCGCAGGCATGGGCACCAAGCGGCATCAGCGCTACCGCCTGCTGGAAGAGCTGGCCGCTGACCCTGAGCGGCACCTGGTGCTGGTCACCGCGACCCCCCACAGTGGCAAAGAGGACGCCTTCAGAAGTCTGCTGCGGCTGCTCAACCCCGACTTTGCCAATTTGCCGCTGGACCTCAGTGGGGCCCAGAACGAACGTGCGCGCGCCACGCTGGCTCGCCACCTGGTGCAGCGGGGCCGTAAGGACATCAGTGAGTATTTGCAAGAAGGCACGCCTTTTCCTGCTCGGCGGGACGCGGAGCTGCAATACACCCTGCACCCTGATTACGCGGCGCTGTTTGATGATGTGCTGGCCTATGCCCGCGAGAGTGTGCATGTGCCCGGCGAAGCCCAGAGCCGCACCCGCATTCGCTGGTGGGCGGCTCTGGGCCTGCTGCGTGCCCTGGCGAGCAGCCCGCAGGCCGCCGCCGCCACCCTGCGCGAGCGAGCTACGGGCGAGGGCGAAACTGATGAGGCTGTGATTGACCGCCTGGGCCGCGAACTGGTGCTGGACCCCGAGGAGGGTGAAGAAGGCGGTGTCCTGGACATGACCCCTGGAGCGCAGATTGACAGCGCGGAAAGCGAAACCACCCGCCAGCTGCTGCGCCTGGCGGAGCGGGCTGACGCGCTGGCAGGGGCCAAAGACCACAAGCTGAAGCTGCTGACCACTCAGGTGACAGAGTTGGTTGGGCAGGGCCTGGCTCCCATCGTCTTTTGCCGCTTCATCGCCACGGCGGAGGCGGTGGCCGACCACTTGAGGAAAGCGCTGAAAGACACTGAGGTGATGGCTGTGACGGGCCGCCTGACCCCCGATGAGCGAGTGGCCCGCATTGAGGAACTGGCCCAGGCCGAGCGCCGCGTGCTGGTCGCTACCGACTGCCTCTCCGAAGGAATCAACTTGCAAAATGCCTTCAGTGCCGTGATTCACTATGACCTGCCGTGGAACCCCACCCGCCTGGACCAGCGCGAGGGCCGGGTAGACCGCTACGGGCAACGTGCGCCCGAAGTGCGGGTGCTGACCATGTACGGCGCAGACAACCGCATTGACACCCTGATTCTGGACGTGCTGGTCCGCAAGCACCGCCTGATTCGGGCCACCCTGGGCACCAGCATTCCCGCTCCCGAAGAAGCCGAAAGCCTGCTGGATGTGCTGCTCAGCCGCGTGCTGGAAACGGACTCGCGGGAAGCCATTCAGCCGCTGCTGTTCGAAGACATACAGGCGTTTGACCTGAAGTGGCGCGACGCTGCCGAGAGCGAAAAGAAGTCGCGTAGCCGCTTTGCTCAGCACAGCATCCGCCCCGAAGAGGTGGCGGGAGAGTTGGCCGCCGTGCGCGAAGCTCTGGGAGACGCACATGCTGCGCAGGACTTTGTACTCGAAGCGCTGGGCACTGCTGGCGTGAGTGTCAGTCCACGGCTGGACGATAGCTTCGAGGCCGACCCCGCCCAGGCTGACATTCGGCCCGAGTTCCGCGACTTTCTTCGGGCAGCGCGGCGTTTCCGCTTCAGCCCGCAGGCGGATAGAGGCGTGGTACCACTGGCCCGCAACCATCCCTTAGTTGAGCAGCTTGCCAGCACCGTGCTGGGTCAGGCGCTGGACGCCCCAGAGGAGGCTGCTGCCAAGCGAGTAGGTGTGATTCGCACTTCGGGCGTGAGCACCCAGACCACCCTGCTGCTGCTGCGCCACCGCTTCCACCTGACGGGGCGCAAGGGCAACCGCACCTGGCAGACCCTGGCTGAAGAACTGGACCTGCTGGCCTTTGCAGGCCGCGCTGAGGAACCGACGTGGCTGACCCCAGAGGAGACCCTTGCACTGCTGAGCCTCACCCCAGAAGGCAACCTTGCCCCGGAACAGAAGACCGAGCGGCTGACCCGCGCCCTCAGCGACTTGCGCAGCATGGACGGCGTGCTGATGAACCGCGCCCAGGAGCGGGCCGCTGCCCTGCTGGAAGCCCATGAGCGGGTACGCGGAGCCGCCAGAGGTCAGGGCGTGACTTATGCGGTGGAGCCACCCGGTCCACCTGACCGCCTGGGTGTGTACCTTTTCCTACCGGTGCCCAAATTGGGAGGGTTCCAGTGACTTCCACGCAGCTACAGCATGTGCGGGTTTATGGCCTGGGCCTCACCGACGATTTCCTGCTGCAACTCTCGGACCGCGCCCAGACCGCCAAGCTGGCAGGGGCAACGCCCAGCAGCTACGACCTTGCGCCCAAGATGACCCTGGAAGAAGCGGTGCAGGACGCCTGGGACGATGCCCGCAAAGCCTGGCTACGTTATCAGCAGCACGGCACCGATGTCTGGGCAGGTTGGGTGCGCCCGCTGCTGAGAGTGCTGAACTATTCCTTTGTGGGGACAGGGGCCGCCAGCGGCAAATACGCCGTGAGCAACCTCGCGGAAACGGGCGATGTCCCGCTGCACTTTACCCGCCACCTGGACCTGGACCGCGTGACTGATGAAACGGGCGTGCGGGTTAGCCCACACGGGCTGATGCAGGGCTACCTCAATGCCGAAGCGGAGCATCTGTGGGGGCTGGTGACCAACGGCGAGACGCTGCGGCTGCTGCGCGACAACGCCCAGGTGACGCGCCCCGCCTACGCTGAGTTCCAGATAGGCGACATCATGCGCACCGAGGATGCCCGCGCCTTCCGGGTGCTGTGGCTGCTGCTGCACCGCTCACGCCTGCGCGGGGGCAAGCAAGGGCCGCTGGAGGCCTGGAACGAGGCCAGCAAGGAACTGGGCCAGCGGGCCAACGACACCCTGCGCGACGGGGTCAAGCAGGCCGCAGAAGCTCTGGGCACCGGATTTCTGCGCCGTAATCCTGAGCTGCTGGAGAGAACCCGTAGCGGTGGACTGACCCCCGGCGACCTATACCGCGCGTGCCTGAACACCGTGTACCAGATGGTCTTCCTGTTCGTGACGGAAGACCGCGACCTGCTGTTTGCCCGCCGCGAGGACGGCGAGTACCAGCCCAATGCCGTCACCCGTGCGCGCGCCGCCCACTACCTCACCCGTACCCTGCGTCAGAAAGCGGGGGCCGTGACCGGCAGCAGCCAACACACCGACGCCTATGAAGCCTGGGAGCGGCTGCTGGGCTACCTCCGCACAGGCTTCGAGCCGTTGGGCCTGCCTGCGCTGGGGAGCCTGCTGTTTCAGCCGAATGCACTGAGTGGCCTGCGCCTGAGCAACGCCGACTTTTATGCAGCGGTGCGCTCACTCAGCGAAATCAGCGTCAACGGCAGCTTGCGCCCCGTGAACTACGCGGCCCTAGATTCCGAAGAACTGGGCAGCATCTACGAAAGCCTGCTGGAACTGGTGCCACGTATTGAGGTTGGCCCGCGCTTCTCGCTGGCGGTGCTGCCCGGCAATGAACGCAAAACCACCGGCAGCTACTACACCCCCAGCTCTCTGATTGAACTGCTGCTGGAATCGGCGCTGGACCCCGTGATTGAGAACGCTGTGCGGGACAAGCTGCCTGAAGACGCGGTGGCTGCACTCAAGAACCTCAAGGTGATTGACCCTGCCTGTGGCTCTGGGCACTTCCTGATTGCCGCCGCCCGCCGCATCGGGGCACGGCTGGCCGAGCTGGAAGAGGAGACGGGTCAGCCCAGCCCGCGCGCCCTGCGCCGCGCCACCCGCACGGTCATCGCGCACTGCATTTACGGCGCGGACATCAACCCGATGGCCACCGAGCTGGCAAAGGTCGCCCTGTGGTTGGAAAGCCAGGACGCAGGCAAGCCGCTCGCTTTCCTGGACCACCGCCTGCGCGTGGGCAACAGCCTGCTGGGCACTGCGCCTGAGCTGATGAATGCCGAGGATGAGATTCCCGAAAAAGTGATTCGGAGGCAACTCTACCCCGCGCAAAAAGCCCAGACCCTCCACCTGCCCGACGCCGCCTTCAGCCCGCTGGAGGGTGACGACAAGAAAACCGTCTCCGAGCTGAAAAAGCGCAACAAGGCCGAGCGCGAAGACCTCATCAAGCAGGCGCACGGGGCGCAGACCCTCTTTAACCTCACCGAAGACCTGGCCCCCATCACCGCGATGGTCAAGGCCCTGGGCAACATCGAACCCGAAGACCTGCTGCACGTGCAGACGCAGGAAGGCACCTGGGCCGCCATTCAGCGCAACCCGCACATGCAGAACAAAAAACTGCTGGCCGACGCCTGGGCCGCCGCCTTCGTGCTGCCCAAAGTCGCGGGTGCGCCTGCCATTACCAGCTACACCCTGCAAGCGCTGAGGGACAACCCGCAGGCCGAGAGCCTTGCCCCGGTGCGGCAAGCCGTGGCCGAGGCCGCCGCGCAGTACCACTTCCTGCACCCGCACATAGAGTTTCCCGACGTGTTTGGCGACGCGGGCAAAGGCGGCTTCGACTGCGTGCTGGGCAACCCGCCGTGGGAGCGTATCAAGCTGCAAGAAAAGGAATGGTTCGCCCAGCGAGTGCCCGAAATCGCCACCGCGCCGAACGCTGCCGCCCGCACGAAGCTGATTAAAGACCTCAAGACCGAGCGCCCGCAGATTTACGCCGACTTTTTACGCGACCTGCGGCAAGCCGAAGGCGAAAGCCATTTCATCCGTGCCAGCGGGCGCTACCCACTGACCGGGCGCGGCGACGTGAACACCTACGCCATTTTCAGCGAGGCGAACCGCGACAGCCTGAACGCGCATGGGCGCATGGGCATCATCGTGCCGACGGGCATCGCCACCGACGACACCACCAAATTCTTCTTTCAGGATTTGATGGACGGTCAAAATCTGGTGAGCCTGTACGACTTTGAAAACCGAAACGCGATTTTCCCCGGCGTACACCGCTCATTCAAGTTCTGCACCCTCGGCGTCAGCGGCAAGGACGACAAGCAAAACGCCGCCCAGTTCGTTTTCTTTGCGCTGAATGCCGAAGAAGTGCGCGACCCCGACAAGGCTTTTACCCTCTCGCCGCAAGAAATCGCGCTGCTGAACCCCAACACCCGCACCGCGCCCGTGTTCCGCAGCGCCCGAGACGCCCGCATCACCAAAGAGATTTATCAGCGCGTGCCGGTGCTGCTGAACGAGGCGACGGAGGAAAACCCGTGGGGTATTCGGTTTATGGCGATGTTTCACATGTCCAACGACTCTGGCCTGTTCCGCACCGCCGAGCAGCTACAGGCCGACGGCTACACGCTGGACGGCAACCGCTACCGCAAAGGCACAAGCGAACTGCTGCCGCTGTACGAAGCCAAGCTGATGCACCAGTTTGACCACCGCTTTGCAACCTACACGCCAGAGGGCGACACGCGGGACATGACCAGCGCCGAAAAAGCCGACGCAAACGCTTTGCCTTTGCCGAGGTACTGGGTGGAAGCTGGGGAAGTTGAAAGCCGTCTAATTCAGAAAGACAAAGACGGGCGCGTGATTTGGGAGTGGGATAAGGGCTGGTTGATGGGCTTTCGGGATATTACCAACGCCACCAATGAGCGCACCGCTCTTTTTGGGGTTGAGCCACGCGCTGCTATCGGTCATACCAACCCATTATTTTTCGCTGAGGTGGACGCGAGGACTCAGGCGGCATTGTTGGCAAACCTGAATGCATTTATTTCCGATTACTCTGCTCGTCAAAAAGTAGGCGGCACTCACTTGACCTATGGCTTTCTCAAGCAATTCCCCGTTCTCCCTCCATCATCCATCACCCATCATCTATCATCCTTCATCACTCCCCGCGTGCTGGAACTGACCTACACCGCCCACGACCTCACGGCCTTTGCGCGTGACCTGGGCTACGGGGGCGAGCCGTTCGTCTGGAACGATGACCGCCGCTTCTGGCTGCGGGCCGAACTGGACGCGCTGTACTTCATCCTGTACGGGATTGCACGGGAGGACGTGGATTACATCATGGACACCTTCCCGATTGTGCGGCGCAAGGGCGAGGCGGCGCATGGGACGTACCGCACCAAAGAGGCTATTTTGCGCGTGTACGACGAACTACACGCTTTGAAACTAGAGAATATCGGCTTCTTTAAAAGCTTGGTACCCGGCGGCGAACCTGCTGGGGGCTGGAAAGTCGAACAACCGGAGGCTACGCCCGCCATCAGTCCATTGATTAAGAGCCAAGAAGCGCGTGAGGCATTCATGGAGCTAATCCCCAATCACCCGATACTTGCCGATTTTGCCTTTCAGGAAGAGTTATATGCGAATCGAGCAGCACGCTCTGGACAGAATACGAAGCAGCGTTGGGCTGATTACATAGTACAATGTATTCGTGAATGAACGCCTACTGCACTCACTTGGTAAAGATTTCTTAGACTATCTGCACGAATGGCATGCGGTGACGGGCTATCTGCCCTTTCAGGAATTAGCCGCCGCAGAAGACTTAAAGGTAGACGATACGGCTGATATTGAAGACCAGTACATCAAGCCTAAGCGCTTAATTCTGCTTAACCGGAATCAAGGAGTTCGGCGTAAGCGGTTTACTGGTATGCACGAGATTGCCCACCACGTTTTCAAAACATCTGAAGATGGCAGATTCGTTCGTGAACTTGAGCGTATATTTCCAGGAAGTCTAGACGCCCGAAGGGAGTTTGAGGAAGTTTTCGTAGAGCTTGGTGGTTTTCAACTTCTTATTCCTCGCCCCACGTTTCTAGAAGTATGCGCCAACTATGAAGATGATGCTAAACGCGCTCAAATTCTAGCTATCAAGGCAGGGTGTTCTTTGGCTGCGGCTGGACAACGTATTGCACTAGATGCCACTCGCCCTGTCGGAGGAATCATTCTCGATACAAATGGATTTGTATCAGACTTTTTCGTAAATCAAATTAAAAAACATTTGAGAGCTGGAAGACACTTTGTAATTGACGATTCCCACCCTATAAGACAAGCACCATTTAAACCCAATGAGGTCGAATATTTCAAGGCTACCATTCCCTACAAGTTCAGCCGTAAAAAGTACGCACGGTATATGCAAGGTCTCTACGATGAGAAGAGAGGGCAGATTATTGTGTTTTTCAATGCCCCTCATAGCAAGAAACGCGGTTACCACTCGTTGTTTTCGGATTTTGCCTAAGCGTGGGCTGGGGCTGGAGCGGCTGGGCGAGTATCGCAGCCGGGTGCCTGGCGGGGACGTGGCGGGGGGGTGGGGACCGGGGTGAGCCATACGGCCACCTGAAGAGAGTGCGCTGCACTGGGAATATTGGACTGGGAAGGTGTGGGGTTCGGCGGACTTCTTTTCTGGGAAATTCGGCCAGTGGCCCGACAACCATGTTGTAGACAGCGCCCCCGCCCTGGATGGCTCTGGTCTGAATGGTCCTGCACTGTCCCTGCTCAAAAAGTCCTTCTGGAACAAATGATCTCGTTAGACTGACCCTATGACCCAGCCAGACACTTCCCGGCCTGTACCGACGTTTGTCATCAACGCGGGAGGTGCTCAGGCGCGGGCCACGCCGACCATTCGCAGCGGGCATCTGGACGGGCTGACGGTGCTGGTCGGCAGTGTGGCGCGGCTGGAAGAAGTCCCCTCATTTCAGGGCACTGCTGCTCAGCGGGAGCGGCAGACTTTGCTGGCGGACGGTGTGCTAGAGGAGCGCGGCGGCGTGCTGGTCTTTGCCTGCGATTATGCCTTTCCTAGTCCCAGCGGGGCCGCCGCTGTGGTGATGGGCCGCACCGCCAACGGCAACGTGGAGTGGCGCGCCGAAGGAACGGGGCAGACGTTGGGGGAGTGGGCGCGGGAAGCGCGTATCTTGCTTAAGCGTTTGCCACAAGGAATGAATGCCGCAGGACATTTTTTGACTGTTGATGCGGTGGGCAGTGCTGCGCCGAGCAGGGCCACCGAGAAAACCCTCCGGACCATACCGTCCACCCCCACACCAGACGCTTCAGAGTTCACCTGGAAGCCGTTCTTCCGCGAACTGGCCCTGCGCCTGCTGGACTACCAGGAGCGCCAACCCGAGCTGGTGCAGGTGCTTCGTGATGCGGGCGTCCGCATTCAGCACGACGAGAGCATGGACCTCAGCGTGCTGGACCCTTTGTCCTTCTTCTCGCTTATCCTCAAGCATCAGGCGGACAGCTCTGTTCTGCCCATCCTGGCAAGGGTAAAGGAGCGGCTGAACTTGCAGGCTCCGGTGCCCTCTGACCTGGTTGGCGTGCCCTGGAGCAACCCCATGAACGCCTGGTTCTTCGCCTACCGGAGCAAGCGCCAAGAGGGCGACCTGCCCACACTCTGGGCTTTGGCGCGGCAGGCAGTCGCGGGTGAGCTGGACGCGCAGACCTTCGCGGCGGCCCTCGCCATTCGCCAGGTCGCGTTGCCCAAGCTGACCCAGGGCCTGTTCTGGCTGAACCCTGAGCGCTATCTGCCCCTCAATGGGGTCAATGTGCCCTACCTGGAGAAGCGGGGGGTGAGGGCCAGTCAGGTACAGCACCTTGCGGACTATCACGCCGTATTGGAAGCGGTCCGCCCTCTGGCCGTTGACTTTGCCACCCTCTCGCAGCTGGCCTGGCTGGAAAACGAGCGCTACAAAAAAGAAGCGGTGCTGACAGAAGGCTGCTTTCCCTTCACGCAGTTTTGTCAGGATGCCCAGGACTTTTCGGATGACCGGGTCAAAGGCAACATGGTCTTGGACCGTAAATATGCCCCGTTGCTGTTGGAGCTGCTCAGTGGTCCGGGTCTGGGCGCGTTGCAGCCGGGCCGCTCCCCGTACTCAGGCAAGACCCAACTGGTGGTCAAGGTCAGTCTGGGCGGTGGAGTCAAGATGGATGGCCGGTCTTTTGGCCGCGCTCTGCTGCTGGCTGAAGATGGCTACGAGTATGTGCCGCTGCCACAGGGCCTGACCCTGGAAGTTGGCCTGCCCGATGGCAAAGGCGACGGCCCAAGAGAAAGGTTGCGTCAACCGGAGTGGATGGCCGCCTTGCTCGAGGCGTTGTTCGCCCCAGTGCCCACTGTGGCCGCGCCCACATTGACACTCAATGCGGACTTTGGAGCGGTGGTCCTGCATCCCCTGACTGTTGCCGGACGCCCCCATGTGGAGGCGTTGCTAGAGCAGTACGTGGCGGGCGCGGGTAAAAGCCGCCGCCTGCGCGTGGGGCTGAGCCTCACCCCTGCCGAGTTGGAAGCTGGCAACTTCGCCGAAGTGTTGGAAGGTGCGTTGGCCTACGCAGACCGCCTCACCGCTCTTTTTGAAGCCCTCACGCCGCCGGAGTCGCCCACACCTGAGGCTGAAGCCATTCGGCCTGTGCAGCCTGCCCATGCGCAGCCTGAGGACTCGCCCGCGCCTGCTGCTTTTGTCCCTGTGCCAGGCGTTCCCCTCAATCAAATTCTGTACGGGCCTCCCGGAACGGGCAAAACCTACCGCGTGGTGGACCGGGCGCTGGCAATTCTTGACCCTGGTTTCTTGGAGTCTCAGCCCACCCGCGCAGAGTGCAAGGCCCGCTACGACACTCTGGCCGCGCAGGGACAGATTACCTTTGTTACGTTCCACCAGTCCTTCGGGTATGAGGACTTTGTAGAAGGAATCAAACCCGCCATGAAAGGTGGACAACTCAGCTATGAGCTAGAGGATGGGCTGTTTTTGCAGGCGGTTGGGGCGGCAAGTGGTCAGACGGGGACGCAGACTGAGTCTGCGGCAGTCAACCCACATGGGCAGGTCTGGCGAATCTACATTGATGGCACGGTCCCAGTCAGCGAGGTCAGGCGGCGCAGTTTGGACCGGGGCGAAATGCGGATGGGCAGTTGGTTGGACAGCGTGTCTGCACGCCGTGAACCGCAAGCCCTTTCCTCTCTGTCCGAGGATCAACTGAACGCGCAGCAACTCGCCTTCAAAGATGGCGTGCGCGTGGGTGACTTGGTCTTACTGGCAACGGGCATGGATGTCATCGGAGCTGTGGGGGTCGTCACAGGCGACTATCACTTTGACCGCTCAGAGTCGCCTTTCGCCACCGATTATGCCCACGCCCGCCCGGTGCAGTGGCTGGCCAAGGACCTCGGCTGGTCAGCCTCGCAAGTTCTGGGCAAGAAGTTCTCCCCGCAGACGTTGCAGCGGGTGGTGGACGCGGATATTCAGCGTTTGCTTGCGCAATTGCCAGCGCAAGATACACCCCCTCAGCCTGGCCAGCGCCCCCATGTCCTCATTATTGACGAGATCAACCGTGGCAATGTCGCCAAGATTTTTGGCGAACTGATTACCCTACTCGAACCCAGCAAGCGGGCAGGGGCCGCCGAAGCTCTCACGGTACAGTTGCCGCTCAGCAAGCGCCCGCTGTCGGTGCCACGCAGTCTTTATGTCATCGGGACCATGAACACAGCCGACCGCAGCCTGACCCTGCTGGACGCCGCCCTGCGCCGCCGCTTTGTGTTTGAACCAGTCTGGCCTGAGCCAGAGGTGCTGCCTGTCATTGATATCAACGGCGACGCTCTGGATTTGCCTCAGTTCCTGCGCGCCATCAACGCCCGGATTGAGAGGCTGCTCAGCCGCGAACAAGTGATAGGCCACGCTTATCTGCTGGATGTGCCTCAGACCCTGCAAGGCGTAGCCCAGGCACTGCAACAACGTATTTTGCCTCTGCTGGAGGAATACTTCTTCGAGGATTGGGGCCAGATTCGCCAGGTGCTGGGCGACGACCAGAAGCCTCAGCAGCAGCAGTTCATCCGTGAAGTCACCGACGGCGATATCAGGCGTTATGAGCGCAATCAGGACGCTTTTGCAGATATAGAGGCTTACGTCCGTACCTACAGCGGCACCCGTGAAGCCAGCGAGACCGAATGAACGCAGAGGGGATCCATATCCTGCGTGAGTATGACCGCATTGTGCAGGGCGAAACTTCAGGCTGGCAGGGTGAGACGTTCTTTTTGGCGGCACAAAGTTTTCAGGCGCTGGTGGCCCTGATAGAACGCGAGACCGAGACGCATGATCAGAGCAACCTGAATCCCGTTGCCACGTTCAGCCACGAGCGGGGCCGTCCGGCCCTGAGGCTTCAGCAGTGGGTCGGTGTCCTGCGGCTGCCCGACGGCACGGTACTGGAAGTTTTGCCCAAAACCCATGAGCGCGGCGACGACGCACAAGCTTGCCGCGACGTGCTGCTGCAAATGCTGGCCGTCACCGATGAGCGCTTCCGCGAGGCTCTGCCTACTCTCAGTAGGTGACAACTTCACTTCCAGCCCCTCCTGGTGGGCAAAAAGGCTGGGTCAGCAGGTCTA
>NZ_BNAL01000024.1 GCF_014653275.1 Deinococcus piscis | reverse complement strand
CCACACAAGACATTTCCGCCTGGATGACCCACGCCTATCCTGGAATGTTCTTATGTCAAATGCTCTAATTTTTTTGAATACGATTTCATATTCAAATTACAAAAGTAAAGTTGCCAAACCCAAGTAAACAGACCAAAAACAAGGCGACCTCGCGGCCGCCAAGATGAGAAAAATTAGAAAATCAGGCCTGAGGCTGCACAGGCTGAAGCTGCACGCCTTCCAGGGCAGCGTAGTCATCCTGGAAGTGCATCAGCACGCCGCCGAACAGCGTGTCGAAAGTTTCCTGAGGCATTTCAGCCAGGGTAGGGTAGAAGCCCACATATTCCAGCCACACATTGCCCTGAGCATCCACCGAGCGGCTGAACGCACGCTCACGGTTACGTGCGTTCAGCATCTCCATCACTTCCTGCATGCGGCCTTCGTAGGTTTTCTGGGTCACGCAGGTGATTTCCAGGCGGCTGGTGTTCTGAGGACCGTCGTTCACAGATACCAGCACGGCAGCGTCACCCATCTCAAAGCGCCAGCCCATGCGGATAAAGCGCTGGCCGGTTTCAGGGTTCTGGTCCATTTCCAGCTGAACATCGCGTTCTTTGAGGTAGTTGGCGAGGGTGTCCAGCGTCAGCAGAGCAGTGTCAGTCGTCATAAGTGTTCCTCCTTAGGAAACGGCGGCCCACCAGGGCCACCACTGTGGTCAAACCTGAACCATCCTAACATCCAGCCCCAGTTCAGGGCCGGGAAATAATGGTGATCGTCACCGGCGCGACGCCTTCGCGGAGAATACCCAGCTCCTGCGCTGCCGCCCTGGACAGGTCAATAATGCGCCCACCCCCATTGAAAGGGCCACGGTCATTAATCTTGACCTTTACGCTGCGGCCTGTGCGGGTATGGGTCACACGCACCCAGGTCCCAAAAGGCAAGGTGAGATGAGCGGCGGTCATGGTCGTCTGTGGGTCGCGCCGACCACCGTAATACACCGCCATACCACGCTGATAAATCCCCGAACCCTGAGCGACTTCCAGCGCAGACGGAGCAGCAGCCGTCAGCGCCAGGGCAGGACCCAACGCACAGGACACCATCAACAAGCCGACCAACCAGCGAGAACCCCGCTTCAGAGCGCCTTCTTTCACGGCATATCCTTTCATAGCGTCTCCTTGGGCGAGTGACTCAGCACTTCGTAGCCGTCCTCGGTGACCAGCACCAGGTCTTCAATTCGCACGCCGCCCAGACCCGGCAAGTACGCCCCAGGCTCAATGGTGATCACCATGCCCGGCTTCAGCACGTCCTCACTGCCCTGGGCCAGACGCGGCCCTTCGTGGACTACCAAGCCCACACCATGCCCAAGCGAGTGCGCGAACGCCTCCGCCAAACCATGCCCAGCCAGAATGTCGCGGGCCACCGCGTCCAGCTCAGCGGCTTTAAGGCCGGGGCGCACCGCCCGCACTGCGGCTTCTTCAGCTTCCAGCACCGCACTGTAGATGCGCCGCAGCTCATCTGAAGGCTGCCCCACCGCCACGGTGCGGGTCATATCGGAGTTGTAGCCATTCAAGTTGGCCCCAAAATCCACCGTGACCAGATCGCCGTCTTCGATCACCTTGTCACTGGCCGTGCCGTGGGGGAGAGCGCCGCGTACCCCGCTGGCCACAATCACATCAAAAGCAGGAGTAGCCCCGGCCTGCCGCAGCCCCTGCTCCAGCGCAATGGCGATGTCCAGCTCGCGCACACCTGCCTGAATTTGCGGACGCACCTCAGCGAAGACACGGTCTGCTAGGTCCTGCGCGGCCCGAATCCCTGCCAGTTCATCCTCAGCTTTGTGCAGCCGCAATTCCTCAACCAAGCCCTCCACCGGATGAAACTGGACCTGCCAGCGCTCCCTCAGGCGTTCCAGGGCACTCACGGTCAGATGCGCGCCCTCTATGCCAAGCTTCATTCCGGCCACTGTGCCCGCCGCACCCTCCACCGCCTCCATAGGTCGGGCGATCACGACCTCAATCCCAGGCAGGGCGTCTTCCTGGGCCTGCACCGTGTAGCGCCCATCGGTGTACAGCACCGCCGCGCCCGGCGTGACGAGCAGCCGGCCGTCATCTGGATGGGTAAAGCCGCTCAGATACCGGACGTTGGCCGGGTCCGACACCCACAGGGCCTGAAGGCCCCGGCGCGCCAGAGCCGCTCTCACCTGTTCGATTTTTTCCATTTCCCCACGCTAGCACGCCACTTTGTCCCCAGTCTGGGAACAGGGGCAGCGGCGGAAATGAGCGGCTATACTCAGGAATCGGGACACCCAAACTATTTCCCATAGGAGGAACACCGTGAAGTTACACGAGTATCAGGGCAAGGAAATCCTGCGTGATTTCGGCGTCAACGTGCAGGAAGGCAAAGTCGCTCACACCCCCGAGGAAGTGAAAGCCATCGCTGAAGAGTACGGCCAGCCGGTCGTGGTCAAGGCGCAGGTACACGTGGGCGGCCGCGGCAAGGCCGGTGGCGTGAAGTTCAGCCCGACCGCCGACAAGGCGCTGGAAAACGGCCAGAACATCCTGGGCATGGACATCAAGGGCCTGACCGTCGAGAAGGTGCTGGTGACCAAAGCTGTGGACATTGACGCCGGCACCGAGTACTACGTCGGGATGATCGTGGACCGCAACGTCCAGAGCTACACCCTGATGGCCTCCGCTGAGGGCGGTATGGAGATCGAGGAAGTGGCCGCCGCCACTCCCGAAAAGATCATCAAGCACCGCGTGGATCCCGTCACCGGCCTGCGTCCCTACGAAGCGCGTGAAGTCGCCATCAAGGCGGGCTTCAAGGGCAACCTGAACAAGATTGCCGACATGATGGTCAAGATGAGCAAGGCTGCACTGGAACGTGACGCCGTGCTGGTCGAGATCAACCCGCTGTTTGTGGGCGCGGATGGCATCCCCCTCGCGCTTGATACCAAGTTCGAGATTGATGACAACGCCATGTACCGCCATCAGGACGTGGCCCACTACCGCGAGCTGTCCGCCGAGCACCCCCTGGAAGTGGAAGCCAGCGAGTACGGCTTTGCTTATGTGAAGCTGGACGACGGCAACGTCGGCGTGCTGGGCAACGGTGCTGGCATCGTGATGACCACCCTGGACGTGGTGAACCGCGCCGGGGCCAAACCCGCCAACTTCCTCGACATCGGCGGTGGTGCCAAGGCCGACGTGGTGTACAACGCCGTCAAGCTGGTCAGCAAAGACCCCGACGTCAAGGCCATCTTCATCAACATCTTCGGTGGCATCACCCGCGCTGACGAAGTCGCCAAAGGCGTGATTCAGGCGCTGGACGAAGGCATCCTGACCAAGCCCGTGCGTATGCGTATCGCCGGGACCGCCGAGGATGAAGCCAAGGCGCTGCTGAACGAGAAGAACAGCGACCTGATCAAGATGTACCCCACCATGTTCGAAGCTGCTGAAGAAGCGGCCAAAGAAGCCAACGCACTGGGAGGCAAGTAATGGGAATCCTGGTTAACAAGGACAGCAAAGTCATCGTGCAGGGCATGACTGGTTCCGAAGGGGCCAAGCACAGCCGCGCGATGAAGGAATTCGGCACCCAGGTCGTGGCGGGCGTGACCCCCGGCAAGGGCGGTCAGGACTTTGAAGGCTGGCCCATCTACAACTCGGTGGCCGAAGCCAAAGAGAAGCACGGTGCCAACGTGAGCATCATCTTCGTGCCCCCCGCCGGGGCCGCCGACGCTGTGCTGGAAGCCGCCCACGCCGGTATGCCCCTGATTGTCCTGATCACCGAGGGCGTGCCCACCGTGGACATGATGCGGGCCGTGCAGGAAGTCAAGGCACTGGACGCCGAAAGCCGCGCGGGTGGCGGTGAAGGCATCCGCCTGATCGGCGGCAACTGCCCCGGTCTGGTCACCAACGGTGAAGCCAAAGTGGGTATCATGCCCAACCGCATCTACACCAACCCTGGCCGCATCGGTCTGATTAGCCGCTCGGGCACGCTGACCTATGAAGCCGCCAAGCTGCTGAACGACGCGGGCATGGGCACCTCTACCACCGTGGGCATCGGCGGTGACCCTGTGATCGGCACGACCTTCGCCGACGTGCTCCCCATGTTCGAGGCCGACCCGGACACCGACGCCGTCGTGGTCATCGGTGAAATCGGTGGCGCCGACGAAGAAGCCGCCGCCGAATACATCAAGAACAACATGAAAAAGCCCGTTGTGGCTTTCATCTCTGGCCGCTCGGCCCCTGCGGGCAAGCGCATGGGGCACGCTGGAGCCATCATCATGGGTGACGTGGGCACCCCCGAAAGCAAGCTGGCCGCGTTCAAAGCCGCGAACGTGCCTGTGGCCGACACCATGCCCGAAATCGTGGAACTGGTCAAAGCTGCGCTGAGCAAATAAGCCGGAAGTCCAGAAGTGAGGATCGGCGGGCCCCGAGCGGGCCCCCTTTCTTTTTGACAGCCTTTTCTGGAGGATCAACAGTCTCAAGACTCAATCAGGCACCTGAGCACTTCTCATGTTAGATTCATGCCATGAAGGCCCTGAAAACTGTTCTTCCTGCGCTGGTTGCTCTGCTGCTGGGTGCAGCGCAGTCGGCTCCGCTGGTGCTTCAGGGCCAGCTGCGGGGCGAAGTGCCCCCGGACCTGAGCGTGGGCATCTGGACGGTGGGCACCGCTGGGCAGCCTCAGCAACTGCTGGGCACGGCCCCCGCTCCCGAGGGCCGCTGGCGGATCACGCTGGAGCAGCCGCCAAGCAGCACGCCTGAACTGCAAGGTGCGGCGCTGCACTGGCCAGGCGTGCTGCCCCCGGTGCAGGTTTCGGTGCCCAGTCAGGGGCAGGAGCTGCGGGCTTATGCGTTTGTGGACCGTGATCGCAACGGGCAGCCTGGTGCCGGGGAACCGCTGCGTGAGGTGCGGCTCCGTGACGGCAGTCAGTCCCTGTTCCTGGTCTGGGTGGATCGTGCCGTACAGGTCAGCGCGGCCCACGGGTATCAGCTGCAGTTGCAGCCAGGCTGGAATGCGCTAGGGCTACACTTGGGAAAAAGTGTGCAGCTGCGCCCCTACAGCGGTCAGCCGCTGGACGCGCGGCTTAGCCCTTAGCGTGCTCTAGCGTTCTGCGGTATGCCGCGAGGTACTGCGGCACGATACGGGAAGGATGGAATTCCTCTATGGCCCGCTTCCGGGCGGCCTGGCCCATCCGCACCCGTACCGAGCGGTCACGCAGGATGTCCAGCGCAGCCTGCGTCAGGCCGTCCACATCGCCCACAGCCGCCAGCAGGCCACTGACCCCATGCTCGACCACCTCAGGAATGCCCCCAGCACGGGTCGCCACCACCGGCACCTCGCAGCTCATGGCTTCCAGAGCGCTCAGGCCAAAGCTCTCCTTGCTGCTGGGCAGCAAAAACAGGTCGCTGAGGCCCAGCACCGTCTGCACATCTGGAAAGGACCCCAAAAAGGTGACCCGGTCAGCGATGCCCAGCCGCTGTGCTCGCTCGAGCGCTGGGGCACGCTCAGGACCATCACCGACCATCAGCAGGCGGGCGGGAAGTTCGGAGGCCACACCGGCAAAAGTATCGATCACGTCACCAACGCGCTTGACCGGGCGGAAATTGCTCACATGAATCAGCAGGGCTTCTTCTTCCTGAGCGAACTGTGCCCGCATGGCCGGATCATAGATGGGGCGGAAGCGCTCGGCATCCACAAAGTTGTAAATCACTTCTATCTCGCGGTCCGTGCGGAAGACTTCGCGGGTCTGCTCGGCCAGGAAGCGCGACACCGCTGTGACATGGTGTGAGCGCTCAATGGCGTGGCGTGTGGTGTGAAAAAAGGCAGGCTCTGCTCCTACCAGGGTCACATCGGTGCCATGCAGGGTCGTCACCACTGGAGCGCGGCCCGTGATGGCGTGGGCATGCAGCGCCGCTGTGGCATGCGGAATGGCGTAGTGGGCGTGGGTCAACTGAACGCCCTGTTCCAGAATCACTTCAGAGAGGGTGTTGGCCGCGGACAGCTCTGGATAAGGCTGATCAAACAGCGCATAGGCAAAGGAGCCAATCTGGTGAAAGTAAGGACCGTGGATGGCGCAGTGTTGGGCCAGCCGGAACGGCACCGACGGCCCCACGAAATGCACAGCGTGGCCCTGTGCCGCCACCAGCAACCCCAGTTCGGTGGCCACCACCCCGGAGCCACCTGCCCCGGTATGGCACAGCACGGCAATATTGAGTGCAGAAGTCATGCTCAGAGTGTAGGGCAGAGAAAAGCAGCCCCGCTATCTTCGTTCACAGGCAGCAGGGCCAAAGCTCCAGCACCGAAGTCATCACGGCCACTCCGAACCACCCCTTCTATCTGGAAGCGCAGGTGGAGACTAACCATCCAATGAAACGCTTTCGAAGGTAAGCAGGTCTTCTGCAACGAAGAAAGCGTTCGGTGGCAGGTGATAACCCTGGGCTTCCTCAGCCTGGGCCAAGGCTTGCAAGGTGGCCTGCACCTCCAGCGGTCACGCACCGCATACACCCGCCCCCACGCCCGCTCAGGACGCAGCCCCAACTCAACAAGGCTAAACCCGCGTCTGCAAAAAGTCCTTGACCGCCTGCGCCGCCTTGAGGCCCATCCCCGGCACCGCGGCGATTTCACGGACATCCGCAGCCTTGAGTTCTTCCAAGCTGGTGAAATGCTCCAGCAGGGTGTCCCGCCGCTTGGGGCCGATGCCAGGCAGGTCATCAAAGATACTGGCGGTCATCGCCTGGCCGCGCAGCTTGCGGTTGTAGCTCACGGCGTAGTGGTGGACCTCGTCGCGGGCGTGGATCAGCACCCGCAGCGCTGGGTGGGTGTGCGGCAGCAGCAGCTCTTTGCCGTCGCCCACCACGGTGCCGCCCGTCAGCCACCACTGGGCACCGTAGGGACTGGGCAACACGATGATTTCCTCACGCTTGGCGAGGCCCACCACCGGCACCTGCACGCCCGCTTCCTTGAGCGCGTCCAGTGCAGCGTTCACCTGGCCGCGTCCACCGTCAATCAGCAGCAGGTCGGGCAGCGGCAACTTGTCACTCAGACTGCCCGTAAAGCGCCGGAAGATGGTCTGGCGCATGGCGGCGTAGTCGTCGGGATGGTCCAGGCCACGCACTTTGAAGCGGCGGTACTCGCTCTTGCGGGCGCGGCCCCCTTCCAGCACAATCATCCCGGAAACGATGTGCGTGCCGAACAGGTTGGAGTTGTCGTAGCCCTCAATGCGCCAGGGCCGGTCCGGCAAGGCCAACACCTCGCGCAGGGCGTCCAGGCCGGGGTGATCGCCACGCCGCTCCAGCACGGCCAGCTCGGACTCCAGGCCATGCCCTGCGTTGCGCTGTGCCATCTCGACCAGGTCCACCTTGTCGCCGCGCTGGGGCAGGCGCACGCTCACCCGGTGCCCGGCCCGCTCCGAGAGGAACTCGGCCCACAATGACATATCTTCCAGCTCGGCAGGCAGCAGCACCAGCGGCGGCAGGTGGGTGGCCTGGGTGTAGTAGTCCTGCATAAACGCGGTCAGGATTTCGCCGGGGGTGCTGGCTTCACCGGCGCTCAAAAAGCGCTTGTCACGGCTGACCACCCGCCCGCCGCGCATGCGGAACAGCTGCACCATCGCGTATTCCCCCGCCTGCGCCACACCCAAAAAGTCCAGGTCGCTCTCGTCGCTGATAAAGGCGTGCTGCTCGTTGCCGAACAGCTTTTCCACTGCCGCGACGCGGTCACGCAGCCGAGCGGCCATCTCGAAGTCCTGCCTCTGGGCGGCGTCTTTCATCTCTTCACGCAGCCGCTTGACAACTGGTCCGGCGCGGCCTTCGAGCAGCGCCTTGACGTCGTCCACCACCTGCGCGTAGGCGATGGGGTCGGCTGCCTGGATGCAGGGGGCCAGGCAGCGGCCCATGTGGTAGTTCAGGCAGGGACGGGGCTTAAGCTTCATCGGCAGGCCCGAGTTCTTGCGCAGCGGAAACATGGTGTCGATCAAGTGCTTGACCCGCCGCACTGCGGAGGCGTCCGGGTATGGGCCATAGTAGCTGGCGCCATCGCTGAGCACCTTGCGCGTCACGATTAGCATCGGAAACGCTTCGTTGGTCAGCTTGAGAAAAGGGTAGTGCTTGCCGTCTTTGAGCAGCACGTTGTAGTGCGGGCGGTGCTGCTTGATCAGGTTGGCTTCCAGCACCAGCGCTTCGACTTCGTTCCGGGTGGTAATGAATTCCAATTCGTCGGCCAGCGCCGTAAACTTGCCGCTCTTGCCGCCCGCTTTGAAGTGCTGCATCACCCGCCCGCGCAGGTTGTTGGCCTTGCCGATATAAATCGGCGTGCCCCCCTTGCGGAAGATGTACACGCCGGAGGTGACAGGAAGAACGGGGAGATCGGCTATCTGCACGTCAGGCAGTCTAACTGCTGGTTGCAGCCAGCTTTGTGGCGACCAGCAGCAGGGATAGACCAAACATTCACAAGCAAAGATATTGGAAATTTATTTCACTTAGTTGTCGGTTATCTCTGACTGCCCTTGCTACTTTTCAGAAAAGGGGACTCCAGCAGGCGCAAGCATAGAGCCTCAGCAGACAACCCATTACCCGGTGGACGGGACCAATTACGGCGCTGCCCAAGCTACATCGCTTTGCCGGGGCTCCAGTTGGGGAAGGATAATCTATATAAAATAAAATCTTCACAACTTTTAGAATAAAATCTTTATTTCACAAATCATGCCAGTAAGAAGCCCCACCCACCGGGGCAGGGCCACTGCTTACTCCTGAACTTTCAGGCCCAACTCCTCCAGCTGCCCGTCTGCTACCGGCGAAGGCGCACCCGCCATCAGGTCCTGCCCACGGTTGTTCTTGGGAAAGGCAATCACGTCTCGGATGCTGGGCGCGCCGCTAAGCACCATCACCAAGCGGTCAAAGCCCCAGGCCGCGCCGCCGTGTGGGGGGGTGCCGTAGTCCAGCGCTTCAAGGAAGAAGCCGAACTTTTCCTGCGCTTCTGCGTCGCTCAGGCCGATGGCCCGGAACATCTGGCGCTGCGTTTCAGGATTGTGAATCCGCACGCTGCCGCCGCCGATCTCGAAGCCGTTCATCACCAGATCGTAGGCCTGAGCGCGGATTTCGTGCTGTCGCTCAGTGCCGAACAGCGCCGCGTCTTCGGGGTGTGGGGAGGTGAAGGGGTGGTGCATGTAGGTCCAGGTGCCGGATTCTGCGTCATAGTCCAGCTGCGGGAAGTCGGTCACCCACAGCGGCGCGAACTCGGGGCCGCCTGCCGTCCAGTCGAACAGGTCGCGCAGGCTGAGGCGCACCGCGCCCAACGCCTCTACAGCTGTGCGCCATGCCCCCGCCGTAAAGAGCAGCGTGCCCCCGTCCTCGACGCCGGTGCGCTCCAGTAACTGCGGCGTGATGCCCGTCACGAACTTGGAAATGCCGCCGGTAAAGCTGTCACCACTGCGCTTGAGCCATGCCAGACCGCCCGCGCCGTTCTGCTTGGCGATGCGTTCCAGCTCGTCAATAGTCTTTCGGGTCAGCTCCGGTGCGGCGATGACCTTGACCGCTTCTGCACCGGCAAAGGCCTTGAATTCGCCGCCTGCAAACAGGTCCGTCACGTCGCTGAAGGCATGCTCAAAGCGCAGGTCCGGCTTGTCGGAGCCGTAGCGGTCCATTGCTTCTTGGTAGGTCAGGCGGGGCAGAGGCAGGCTCAGTTCGCGGTCCAGCACGCGGCGGAAGATGTGCTGGAGCAACCGGGAATTCATCTCCAGCACGTCTTCCTGGTCCACAAAGCTCATTTCCAAGTCCAGCTGGGTAAAGTCGGGCTGCCGGTCCGAGCGCAGGTCCTCGTCACGGAAGCAGCGCGCCATCTGGTAGTAGCGGTCATAGCCCGCCATCATCAGCATTTGTTTGAACAGCTGTGGGCTTTGCGGCAGCGCGTAGAACTCGCCCGCGTTCAGGCGGCTGGGCACCAGAAAGTCCCGTGCCCCCTCGGGCGTGGAGCGCGTCAGCATCGGCGTTTCTACATTGATAAAGCCTTCGGCTTCCATGAATTCGGTAATCGCCGCCCAGGTACGTGAGCGCAGCATCAAATTGCGCTGCATCTCCGGCCTGCGCAGGTCAAGGTAGCGGTAGCGCAGCCGCACGTCCTCGGAGACGTCGCCGCCTTTGTCCAGCTCAAACGGCGGCGTCTTGGCGCGGTTGAGAATCTGCACCCCAGCAGCCAGCACCTCGTAGTCAGCCAGGCCACCCTTACGCTGCTCTTCCGGGCGCTGCGAGAAGGTGCCAGTGACTTCGGCCACATACTCGGCGCGCAGCTCGCCGGCCTGGGCGAATGCTTCAGTCTGCTCCGGGTCCACCTGCACCTGCACGGTGCCGGAGCGGTCACGCAGCTCAAAGAAAATCATTCCGCCCAGGTCGCGGCGGCGGGTGACCCAGCCCTGCAAGGTCACGGGGCCCAGGTGGGTGGCGTTCAGTTCGCCGATGAGTGCGGTTCTTTTCATGCGTTCTCCTTGAGGAAGGTGTTCAGTTCGTCAAAAGGCACGGCCACCTGCTCGCCGCTGCCCAGGTGCTTGAGGGTGAGCTGACGCTGCGCAGCCTCGTTGCTGCCGATCACGGCGGCCCAGGTCGCCCCCTTCTTGTCCGCTTCCTTGAATGCCTGCCCTGCGCCGCGCTTGCGGTAGCTGAAATCAGCTCCAGCGACTGCGCGGGCCTGCCGGGTCAGTGCTGCGGCCAAAGGGATGTAGTCCCCATCCAGTGCCGCCAGATAAAGGGCAGGACTGGGCCCCTGCGGAAAAGGGACACCCTCATCCGCCATGGCCAGCAGGATGCGCTCAATGCCAAACGCCCAGCCGATGCCGGGCACCTCTTCCTTGGCTCCCAGTTCCTGCGCCAGTCCGTCGTAGCGGCCCCCACCGCCCAGCGCCGACTTGGCCCCGATGCCCGCGTGGTGCAGTTCCCAGGCGGTGCGGCGGTAGTAGTCCAAGCCCCGCACAATGCTTGGGTCAATCTCAAAGGGCACGCCCCAGGCCTGCAGGTGGCCCTGCACTGCCCCGAAGTGATCGCGGGCTTCGGCTCCCAAGAAGTCCAGCATGGGCTTTACATTCAGCTCTGCAATGATGGCCTGATCCGTCTCACTCTTGGAATCCAGAATCCGCATCGGATTGCGGCTCAGGCGGTCTTTGGAGTCCTCGGAGAGTTCGGCCAGACGCGGCGTAAACAGCCCGCGCAGGTAGTCGTTGTATGCAGCGCGGTCCTCCGGATCACCGATAGATCCGAGCTGAATGCTGACGCCTTTCAGGCCCAGTGTGGTCACAATGTCCCACATCAGCGCAATGGCTTCGGCGTCGGCCAGCGGGTCCGTGCTGCCCAGACACTCGTAATCCACCTGATGAAACTGGCGCAGGCGGCCCTTTTGCACGTTCTCAGCGCGGAACATGGGCCCATGTGTCCAGAGCTTCAGGGGACTGCCCAGCTGCTTGAGACCATTTTCCAAGTAGGCCCGCACCACCGGCGCGGTGCCTTCGGGGCGCAGCACGTAGCCGCCGTGGTCCCCGGCGTAATACACGGTGAACATCTCCTTGCGGACGATGTCGGTGCTGCCGCCCACGCCACGCTGCACCAGTTCGGCCTCCTCAAAGATAGGAGTGGCGATGAACTGCGCCCCAGCCCGCTCCAATAGCTGTGCAGCGACATGCTGGATATGGGCGTGGGCGGCAGCCTGAATCTCAGGGGTTCCCGGAGTTCCGGGCAGGTGGTCTTTGGTTCCTTTGGGGCGCTGTATAGCCATATGCAGGCGAGTCTACCAACAAAAAAAGGGCCTCCAGCTGGAGACCCTCCCGGCTACCGACGTTACTGGCGCACAGAGTATTGCAGGCCGGTGCTGCGGTGGCCGTCCACTTCCACAAACAGCCAGTGGCCGCCAACGGGAGCATTCTGAGGCACGGTCAGCACAATCTGGCTGTCGGTCCAAGACTGCACCGCTGAAGCAGGAAAGACGTAGCCGCCCTCGCCCTGGCTGTCCGTCAGTCGAACGGTGCCGTTTTGGGCACCGCCCAGGTAGCGACCCTGGATGGTCAGCGTGTCGCCGCGCGCCGCCGCCACCGAAGTCTTAATCAGAACTGGGGTGACAGAAGCCTGCTGAACAGGCGCTTGCTGGGTGGGGGCACAGGCAGCCAGGCTGCCGGCAAAAACTAAAGAAAACAGGACTCGTTTCATGGTGATCTCCTCCGCATTTGCAGTCTAATGAGAGTTATGACATCAGGTCAAACCACCCCCCCCAATATGGCGGCTTCAGGTCAGCGTTCGGCTGGCGCACAGTTCACCGAAACCTTGCTGCAAAAAGGCGTACTGGTTATCTTCAACCCCAAAAGTGGCCAGGGTGACAGCTCACTTCCCGAACTGCTTGACCTGCTGCGCGCTCAGGGCATTCCCCTCACGGAGCGCGCACTGGAAGGGGAGCGCCCCATGCGCGAGTTCATTCATGACCTTGACGAGTACGCGGCAGTCATTGGGGCTGGGGGAGACGGCACCGTCAGCGCTCTGGCCTACGCCATGGCGCAGCGCAGCACCCAGATTCCGCTGCTGGCGTTTCCTGCAGGTACGGCCAACCTGATTGCGCTGAACCTGGATATTCCCGATGAGCCGCAGGCCCTGCTTCAGCTGATGCTTTCTGGACACACTTTTGCCCTGGATCTGGGTGAGCTGGAAACTGGCGACGGTGACCGCAAAGGCTTTGCCATGCTGGCCGGTGCAGGCGCAGATGCCAGCATGATCAAAGAAAGCGAGCCACTCAAGAAGAATTTCGGGACCATGGCCTATGTCATGGCGGCCATGCGCCAGATCAATCCGCCCACCACCACCTTTCACATTGTGGCGGACGGTCAGCCGCGTACCTTTACGGGTATCGGGGTGATGGTGGCCAATCTTGGGATGGCGAACTACCGCATTCCCATCACGGCGGACATCAGCCCGAATGACGGCCAGTTCACGGTCATTCTGCTCAAGGAAGGCAACATCCTGCGCCTGGGCGCCAACTTGCTTGACTCGCTCAAGGCCAAGTTCAAGCTGGGTGATCCCGCATTTAGCGACAACCTAGAAACTTTTACAGCCCGTGAGATTGAAGTCGTGGCGGAGGACCCGTTCCCGCTTCAGTTCGATGGCGAGATTCATGTGGAGACGACGCCGTTCAAAGCCCGCGTGCTGCCTCAAGCAGTGCACTTTTTTACCACCCAGACCGAGAAGGACCTGAACACCTGACGACTGAAGAAACTGGGCCCTACGAAGGTGGGGCCACAGAATGGACGAGAAGGGGCCTGCGCGGGGCGCTGAGGGGTACAGGTAGGGTAGAAAAATGATAGACGTAATCTATTATTTCTTTCCTAAGTCCACTTAGGAAAGAGAGGGCTTCTTCCAACCCTCTGCTGGATTCAGGGCTGAAGAAAATGACCAAGCCGCATAAGATGCTCAAGCTGGTATGGGAATACTGCTCTTTCAGATCAAAGAAGGCTTGACTCCATCTGCGAACCTCCGGAAACTGCCCCGCGACCAGGACTGGCCTACAGCAGCTTGCGTCGCTCCAGCCGATAACCGATCTTCATGCCACACAATCCGCAGTACATAAAAAAGTCGCCCCGAAAGGCGACGCTGAATAAAGAAGTAAATTAAACTGTCAAGTGAAGCCACCTGTGAGGAACTGAGAAACCCTCCCCCCAGAGGGTGCTGCGGCCATCAGGGCCACGGCCTCTCTCAGTGAGGTCCAGTATCAGCACTCCCAACTTGCAATAAAACTGAGGCTTTCAAGTTGATGCCTGGTGCCCAAATCAAGACCCAGAGGGGGCCTGCTGAGCTTGGCGTCCGGCTTGGGACAGGTACAGCCACGCGCAGGTGCTGACGAACATCACCGCTGCTGCGCCGGTCCATAGGGGGCGGCTGCCGTAAGTATCGGCGGCTGGACCCAGCACAATCATTGCCAGGGGCATCCCTGCCTGAGCGGTTGCGGAAATCAGCCCGAACACGCGGCCACGGAACTCCTCGGGAATCAGGGTCTGACCCAGATAGGCGATGGCGGTGTTGGTCAGGGCCACGCCAATGCCCAGAGTGGCGAGGGCCAGGTAAAACAGCGGCAGTGAGGCACTCTGCGCCATCACGGCGAGGCTGGCGCTGCCGCCCAGCAGCCCCAGCGGCAGCGCCAGCTGAGGCTGAAAGCGCTGGCCCAGCGCGGTCACGCCTAGACTTCCCAGCAGCATGCCACCCATGACAGTGCCCAGGGCCACACCATAAAAGCTTTCTGGCAACCCCAGCCCAGCCAGGTGCTCAGGCAGCAGCATCTGCATAGGAGCAAAAGCCACATTGACCACGAACGCCAGCACAGGAATCATCGCAAAGCCGGGGTGACGCTTCAGCACCTGGAGGCCAGCGCGAAATGCTGACCAGAAGCCTTCTTTGACCGGCGCTTTGACCCGCTCAGGTAACTGGACCAGCAGCAAGGCCGCAGCACTGATCAGGAAAGTGGCCGCGTCCAGCACGAGGGTCTGACTTTGCCCCAGCAGCGAGGCCAGTGCCGCTCCCGACAGCAGGCCGACCAGCTGGGCGCCCTGGGTCCCCATCCCCATCAGGCCATTGGCGCGGGCGAGGTTCTCGGGCTGGACGAGCTGGGGCAGCAGCGTGGAGGTGGCCGGAGAGGTAAAAGCTGTGATCAAGCCGCTCAGCAGCACCACGCTATTTAGCCAGAACAGCCCCGCCTGGCCAGTCATCAGGCCCACCGCCAGGCTGAGCACCAGCAGACCACGCAGCACATCTCCGGCAATCAGCAGCGGCCTAACCGGCACCCGGTCCACCACCACCCCAGCAAACGGACTGAGCAGTGCGGGCAACATCCCCAGCGCCAGCGTGAAGCCCATCGCGCTGGCCTGGCCGGTCAAGTTGTAGACCAATACGGCGACCACCACAGCAGTCAGTGCATTGCCGAACACCGACTGTAACCCGGCCAGCCAGTAGACAGTGAAACTGCGGGTCCAGAGCCGGGGAGGAGGTTCTACAAGTGAAGAAAGGGTCATTTTATCACTGTGACGCTCCTCTATTTGGCAATAAAGGGCTATTTTGAAGTTGAGTGTGGTGTGTTATGCCCTCTGGCTGCGCCGGGCCTGAGCCCACTGGCAAGCAGGAGGAGGCCTCCAGCCAGCGTCAACGCGGGCAGGTCGCCCAGTCGGCTGTACAGGGTCTGCCCGCTCAGTCGGCGGTACTCCACCGAGAGACCGCCCTGCCCCGAGCGCAGCACCTGCTGGGGGCGACCCAGGTCATCCACACTGCCGGCCCAGCCGCGCTGCACGGCGCGCAGCACCCAGCGGCGATTCTCGATGGCCCGCACGCGGCCCAGGTCGAAGTGCTGGCGCACCCCAGTGGCAGCGTACCAGGAGTCGTTGCTCACGTTGACCAGTACTTCAGCACCCTGCCGGGTCAGTTGCCGCGCCGGCCACGCAAAGACCGAGTCATAGCAGACATACGCCCCGTAACGAATGCCATTGAGGTCGAGCGGCACCATCTTCTGGGCGGGCTGCACACTGGTGGTCAGATTGAAGCCAGTCAGGGTGCCTAGCACGGTATACAGCGGGCGTAACAGAAACTGAAAAGGAAATGTCTCCCCAAATGGCACCGGCCTTCCCTTGTGGTTCTCCCCCACCACCCGGTTGCGGCTGTCCAGCGCGATGACGGTGTTCAGCCCACCTGAGGAGAGACCTGCACCGCTGATGCCAGGGCCAGGAAAGAGGGCTTCTTCATTCAGGTCGCGCTGCAAGGCCGTCTCTGACCAGATGACCGGCTCGTCCGGGGCGCGCCCAGCACTGGCCTCCAGCAAGCTGGGCAGCAAAGCGCCGCCTTCCAAACGGCTGAACGAGTCCACATCGGTGCGGGTCAAGTAGGCGCGGGCGCTGGGGCCTTCTGCCGGGCTGCGGCTCAGGCCGTAAGCGCTGGCGAGCGCCAGCAAACCCAGACTCAGGGCAAGTGGGCGGCGGTGGCCGCTTTGCCAGTCGGCCAGAGCTGCTGCTACGGTCACCGCCAGCCAGGAAGCCAGCAGCACACCGCCCAGGTCGGCAATCTGAATCAGTGGTGTCTCCAGCCAGACCATGCCCAGCGTGGGCCAGGGAAAGGCCAGCGTGCCCAGGGTCCGCAGGTATTCCAGCAGGACCCAGCCGCCGGCCAGTGCCCACAGTCGGCGGCGTGGTGTGTGGAAGAGTCGCAGGACGGCCCAGCCCAGCGCGGCAAAGAACAGGCCCTCTATGGCGTACAGCACCAGCGCCAGCAAGCCTGCTGGAGCAACGCCAAAGACCTGGGCAGCCAGCACCATCACCCACCACAGGTGAGCGCCCACGTAGCCGAAGGCCCCCCACCCCATCCGGCGGGCAGTGTCGTCCTCAGCGGCGAGGGCCAGCCAGACTGCCAGCGGGAGAACCGCCAGTGGTGCAGCAGGTGTCAGGGTCGCCAGGCCGGTCAGCAGTCCGGCAGTCAGGGTGCGGAGGTGTGGGGAAAGAGGCACCGCTTCATGATAGGGCTGCCTTTCCGGAGCAGGCTGCTAAGATTGACCCAACGTGCGACTGGCTTTTATCAGCGACATTCATGCCAACATCCAGGCCCTTACGGCTGCTGCGCAGTTTCTGGACACCCAGGTGGTGGACCAGGTGGTGGTGGTGGGTGACTTGGTGGGCTACGGAGCCAATCCGGGGCCAGTGATTGATTTTGTGCAGCAGCGCGGCTATCTGGTGTGCTTGGGTTCCAGTGACCTGCGGGTGGCACTGCCACTGGGTGACCGGCAAGGGCGGCACGGGGTGGCCGAGCAGGTGATCAGCTGGACCCGCGAAGTGCTGCTGCCTACGCAGCTCGATTACCTGCGCTCGCTGCCGGTGGGTGGAAGGCTCCGGACTTCCGAGGGACGTATCCGTTTTTTCCATGGCAGCCCGCACGACCCCGAGCAGAAACTGGACCTGGCCGGTTCCGAGGAGAAATTGCAGGTGCTGGCCGCGCAGTTCCCGGCCCGGCTGATTGTGTCGGCTGGCACGCATATTCCCTATTTGCGCCGCGTGGGCGAAGTGACCTTTCTTGATCCCGGTTCAGTGGGGCTGTCGCTGAACCATGAGCCAGGGGCCGATGTGGCGGTGGTGGACTGCGTGCCGGGCGGGTTCCCGGAAGTCACGCTCCACAAGGTGCCATATGACGTGGCTTCGGCGGCGTTCGATGTCCTGGCCTGGGAATTGCCCGCCCAAATTGCCCATGTTCTCAAGACAGGCCACAGCTGATGCGAGCGGTGAGGCAGGCTTTCTTACACCGGGAGCCCAACCCGCAAGCTGAAACCATCTCGGAAGTGTTGCTGGGCGAACAGCTGACCCTGCTGGAACACGTGGGCGAGTGGCAACGGGTGCGTCTGGCTGCGGACGGGTATGAGGGCTGGGCCAGGGCCGCCGCCGTGCAAGTGCCAGCAGGTGGCTGGTCCACGGTCACAGCGCTGCGTGCTCATGTTTACGCAGCGCCCACTGTAGCGGCTCCAGTGCTGGGCCGCCTCAGCTTGGGCAGTCAGGTGCAGCTCTCTGGTGAAGTGGTAGAAGGTGAACCGGGCCGCTTCTGGGAGCGCCTGGCCTGGCCGGAAGGCTGGGTGAGCCGTTCAGCGTTTCGCCCGCTGCCCTCTACGCTGTCCGAGCTGGGGCTGGCATTTCTGGGGACGCCGTACCGCTGGGGTGGCCGTTCGGCGTGGGGGGTGGACTGCTCTGGGCTGATGCAGGTGCTGCACGCGGCGTATGGGACCGTGTTGCCACGCGACTCGGGGCCGCAGCGTCTGGCACTGCCCGCCGCCGAGCGGCCCCAGGCGGGCGACCTGGCCTTTTTTCCCGGCCATGTGGGGTTGATGCTGGATGACCGCCGTGTGCTGAACGCCACTTCTTACCACATGGCTGTGGCCATAGACACGCTAGGCCAAGGCCAATACGGCCAGCTGCTGGAGCGTGACCTGCTTGGCTTTGGCCGTATACAGACAGTGCCCCAGAAAGGAGAGTAAAGAATGATCACCTGGACCCCCTTTGAGTTGCAGACCGCTCAGCCTTTTGGTATTGCCCGCTGGACCCATTCGAGCTATGAGCGGGTGCGGGTGGACTGGACCCTGGACGGCCTCACGGGCCGGGGTGAAGCGGCCCCCAATGCCTTTTATGGTGAAACCGGGGCCACGGTCCCGGCTGTGCTGGAGCGGCTGGTGGCTGTGGCAGGTGATCCCTGGGAATTCCGTACGCTGGCGGCCCGGCTGGACGCGGCGCTTGGACATCATCCGAGTGCCAAGTGCGCCTTAGAAATGGCCGCGCTGGAGGTGTGTGCCCTAAGCGTGGGCCGTCCGGTGCGCGAAGTCCTGGGCCTACCGGGCGGCCCTGTGCCGGAAAGCAGCTTCACCGTCGGTCTGGCCGCCCTGCCGGAAATGGCGGCCCAGGCTGAGGCGGCGGTGGCCCGTGGGCACGGCATTTTGAAGGTGAAACTGGGCACCGCGCAGGATGAGGCCATTTTGGCCGCGCTGCGTGATGTGGCTCCAGCGGTGACTCTACGGGTGGACGCCAACGCCGCCTGGACGCTGACGCGGGCGCGGCGCATGTTGGACGTGCTGGATGAGTACCGCGTGGAATTTCTGGAGCAGCCCCTGCCCGCAGATGATCTCGCTGGACATGCGGCGCTGCGGCGCTCGGCCCGCTTGCCGATCATTGCGGATGAGAGCTTGCACACGGTGGGCAGTGTGCCCGCTTTGGCGGAGGCATTCGATGGCGTGAACCTGAAGCTGGCCAAGTTGGGGGGTCCCCTTCAGGCCTTGCGGGCACTGGAGCTGGCGCGCCTGTATGGCTTGGAAGTCATGATTGGCTGCATGATCGAGTCTTCACTCGGCGTGGCCGCCGCCGCGATGCTGGCCCCGCTGTGTGACTGGGTGGATTTGGACTCTCCCCTGCTGCTGGCGGCTGATCCGGTGGCTGGACTGAAGTGGACAGCTGGACAGCTGGAGCTGCCGCCGGGTCCAGGCTGGGGCGTGGAGTGGGTGGGATAAAAGAGGCCCGCCCAGTCACCTTTTTTTGATTTGATTAGTGAAAATTTTCACGCGCTATGCGATTCTCTCCTTGATTCTGCTTCTTGATTCCTATTCTCTATTTTTATAATTCGCAAAGTAATTTCGCCCGTTCAGCGACCTGATGGCCTAGCTTCAGCAGGCTTGCGAGTCTTCTGTACGCCCAAGACAGTTGAGAAACCCTAACACTTCACGGTTGAAGCGGTCCGGTTGGTCCACCATCACCACGTGTCCGGCGCGGGGAATCTCTACGTACTTGCCATTGGGCAGAGCCTCAGCCAGGGTGCGGCCCAGAGCGGCAGGAACCAGGGCGTCGCGTTCACCCCAGATGACCAGTGTAGGAAGGGCAATGGCGGGCAGCATCTCCCCTGTCGGGTGCCCCAGCAGGTCCAGCGTGGAGCGGACCACATTGAAGGGCCCGGCCCGCAGCGAATCGAACAGCACGGTGGGAATAAAGCTGAAGCGCCCGGTCAGGGCAGCGCGGGGCAGTTGCAGGGCGGCGCGGAACAGATCGGTTTCGAGCAGGCCCGAAGCGCAGGCCAACACCAGCGCCCGCAGCCGTTCAGAGTGGCGCGCAGCCACGATGGTCGAAATCTGCCCCCCCATCGAGTGGCCCAGCAGCGTCACGTCATACAGGTTCTGCGCTTCCAGCCAGGCTCCGATCAGTTCGGCGGAGCCTTCTACCCCAAGGGCGCGGTGACGCCAAGCCGAGCCGTAGCCGGTCAGCTCAATCACGTACACCCGGAAGTGCGCAGCAAAGGCCGGAAGGTTGCGCCGCCACCAACGCCGTGAGCCGCTCAGGCCGTGAATCAGCACCAGTGGCGGCCCGCTGCCGTACTCGCGCCAGTGCAGCACGCCTCCGCCGTGTGCGAAGACCTGTGCGGGAGTCTTAGCCACGGCCCGTCAGCTGCTGGAGAAACTCGGCGTTGTTGCTGGTCTTGCCCATGCGGGCGGTCAGCATTTCCATCGCGTCGGCGGGGTCCATGTCACTAATGACCTTGCGTAGCAGCCAGATTTTTTCGAGCACCGCCCGGTCCAGCAGCAGCTCCTCGCGGCGGGTGCCCGACTTGAGGATATCCAGCGCCGGGAAGATGCGGCGTTCCTCCAGGCGGCGGCTAAGCACCAGCTCGGCATTGCCGGTGCCTTTGAATTCCTCAAAGATCACGTCGTCCATGCGGCTGCCCGTTTCAACCAGCGCCGTTGCCAGGATGGTCAGGCTGCCGCCCTCACGGGTGTTGCGCGCCGCGCCCAGGAACTTCTTGGGCCAGTGCAGGGCGTTGGAATCCAGGCCGCCCGAAAGGGTCCGGCCGGTAGGCGGCGTGACCAGGTTGTTGGCGCGGGCCAGGCGGGTGATTGAGTCCAGCAGAATCACCACATGCCCGCCTTCTTCCACGATGCGGCGGGCCCGCTCATGGACAAACTCGGCCACCCGCACATGGCGCTGCGGCGGCTCGTCGAAGGTGGAGGCGATCACTTCGGCGCCCGCCACACTTTCGCGGAAATCGGTCACTTCCTCGGGGCGCTCGTCCACCAGCAGCACCATCACGTGAATGTCGGGGTAGTTCTTCACGATGGAGTTGGCGATTTTTTTCATCAGGGTGGTCTTGCCGGCTTTGGGCGGGGCCACGATCAGGGCGCGCTGGCCCCGCCCAATCGGCACCAGCAGGTCCACCACACGCAGGCTAATACCGTCGTCCATACCGGGGTCTTCCAGCACCAGCTGCTGATCGGGGAAGGTGGGCGTGAGGTCGTCAAAGCGGGGCCGGTTCTTGGCCGTTTCGGGGTCTACCCCGTTCACCGCCTGGACGTTCAGCAGCGTGGGATAGCGCTCGGTGTCGCGCTGCGGACGCGAGAGACCGATCACCTGGTCGCCGGTTCTGAGTGCAAAGTCCCGGATCAGGCCCGAAGTCACCAGCGCCACCCGGCTGCCTGCGTCCAGCAGATCAGTTTGCAAGAAGCCGTAACCATCTTCCGACACGGTCAGGTAGCCCTCGGCCAACTGCTGTCCGCCCTGGCCCGCCTGAGCTTCAAGCAGTTGCAGGATCAGGGCGTCCTTTTTGAGCTTGCGGTAATCCTGAATGCCGGCCTGCGCGGCCAGGAGATGCAGCTCCGGCAGGATTTTTTCGCGCAGTTCCTGGAAGGTCAATGTCATTCGGCCTGTTTCTCCTGGCGCGTGCCCAGGGTGGCCCAGTCCTTCATAAAGCCGTCAATACCGGCGTCGGTCAGGGGATGGGCGACCATCTGCGTAAAGACCTTATAGGGAATGGTTGCCACGTCTGCGCCGGCCAGAGCCGACTGCACCACATGCTGCGGATGGCGGATGCTGGCCGCCAGCACCTGGGTTTCGATGTCGCCCAGCACGTAGGCTTCCTTGATCTGCCGAATCAGCTCAATGCCGTCCCAGCCAATGTCGTCCACCCGCCCCGCAAAGGGGCTGATGTAGGTCGCACCCGCGCGGGCAGCCAGCAGCGCCTGCGGCACGCTAAAGCACAGGGTCACGTTGGTCTTGATGCCCTCGCCCGTAAGGGTGCGGCAGGCCTGAAGACCGGCGGGCGTCAGTGGCAGCTTGACCACGATGTGCTCGGACCATTTGGCGATGTCGCGGCCCTCGGTGATCATTTCTTCGGCGGTCAGGCCGGTCACCTCGGCGGAGATGGCCCCGCCCACCAGGTCAGCGATTTCGCTCACCACTTCGCGGAAGTCCCGGCCCGACTTGACGATCAGGCTGGGATTGGTGGTCACGCCATCCAGCACGCCCCAGGCGTGGATTTCGCGGATTTCATCCATGACGGCGGTATCAATAAAAAATTTCATAGGTTCTCCTTAGCTTAGGCAGGCCCTGGGTTGACAGGTTGTCGGGGGGATGGGTCTGCGGTCAGTTTACCGCGTCTGCCCGGGCAGGCACCTGGGGCAGATGCCACCTGGACTGCCCCGGAGGCAGGCTCTGCTAGAGTGGGGGCCAAATCAAGGCGAACGTGAGGCCAGTAGCTTCGGAAAAGCGGGGAATGAGCGAGTCAGGGACGGTGCAAGCCTGACACCTACGCCCGAATGTGAAGATCTCCTCCCGCGCCGGCGGAAGAAAGGCCCTGTGGAGCGCCGACTAGACCCGCCCGGTCACCCTCCGTCAGTGGGCTGCAATGAAGGCCCAGGCCAGGGCGAAGTTGGGTGGTACCGCGCCGCAGCAGGCGTCCCAGCACTGAGTCTGCCCTGAAGCAGCGCTGAAAAGGAGCCTTCATGACCCAATCTTCTCCAACCTTCAAGCCCGTTCCCTCCCAGCCCAACTACGCCGAGCTGGAAGCCCGCATCCTTCAGCAGTGGAAAGATGAGGGGGTCTTTGAGCAAACCCAGAGCCGCCCGGCCCCCAAAGGCGACTTTGTCTTTTATGAGGGGCCGCCCACCGCCAACGGCTTGCCCGCGCTGCACCACGTGCTGGCCCGCGCCTTCAAGGACCTGTTTCCCCGTTACCGGGTGATGCAGGGCTACCACGTGACGCGCAAAGGCGGCTGGGACACCCACGGCCTGCCGGTGGAAATCAGCGTGGAGAAAAAGCTGGGGTTGCAGGGCCGCAACCACGGCGCGAGCCGCGAGGAGCTGGAAGAGTTCAACCGGCTGTGCCGCACTTCGGTCTGGGAAACCATTCAGGAGTGGAACACCATGACCGAGCGCATGGGCTACTGGGTGGACCTGGATGACCCTTATGTGACCTACAACCAGGAATACGTGGAGTCGGTGTGGAATCTGCTGAAGCGTCTGCATAGCCGGGGCCTCCTGGCCCAGGACTACAAGGTGGTGCCACTCAGCCCCCGCATCTCCACCACGCTGTCCAAGGCCGAGCTGGGCGAGGTGGATTCTTACCGCATGGTGGACGACCCCAGCGTGTACGTGCGCTTCCCGGTGCGGTGGGACACCCTGCCGGAGCGGGCACACGCGGCCCTGAGCGCCCTGAGTGGCGAGCAGCGCCAGGGCCTGAGCCTGCTGATCTGGACCACGACCCCCTGGACACTGCCCAGCAACACGCTGGCAGCGGTCAGTCCCGAGCTGACCTATGTGGTGGCGCAGAGCCACGCTGGCCCCATCATCGTGGCTGAGGACGCCGTAGAGCGCCTGAGTGCCCTGCACAAGGACAAAGAGCCGCTGGAAGTGCTGACCCGCTTGCAGGGCCGCGACCTGGAAGGCGCAGAGTATGAGCCGCCCTTCCCGGAGGTGGCGGTGGAGCTGGGCGCAGTCCGCGAGCTGCACGAACGCCGCGAAGATGGCCGCCCGCAGATGCACTTCGTGGTGCTGGCCGACTTCGTGAATGCCGCCGACGGCTCGGGCGTGGCACACCAGGCTCCCGTCTACGGCGCGGAGGACATGGAAGTGGCCCGCCGCTACGGTGTGCCGCTGATCTTCGGGGTGGACGACCACGGCATCTTGCAGGTCACGCACGAAAAAGGCCAGTTCTTCAAGGACGCCGACAAGGGCCTGATCCGCGACCTCAAGGAGCGCGGGCTGATGTTCTGGGCGGGCACGCTCAAGCACAGGTATCCCTTCCATGACCGCACCGGCGACCCCATCCTGTACTTCGCCAAAAAGGGCTGGTACATCCGCACGGCGAAGATGGCAGGGGAAATGCTGGCCCAGAACGAAAAAATCAACTGGGTGCCGGACAATATCAAGCATGGGCGCTTCGGCAAGTGGCTTGAAGGCAACGTGGACTGGGCCATCAGCCGCGAGCGCTACTGGGGCACGCCGCTGCCGTTTTGGATGTCAGAATCTGGCGACCTGAAAGTGGTGGGCAGCCGCGCCGAGCTGGAGCAGCTGACCGGGCGAGACCTGAGCGAACTTGACCTGCACCGGCCCTACATCGATGACATCACCTTTACCTTAGGCGGCCAGGAATACCGCCGGGTGCCGGAGGTGCTGGACGTGTGGTTCGACTCGGGCGCGATGCCTTACGCGCAGTGGGGCCTGCTGCTGGATGACGCAGGCCACGCGGTGCGGGGCGGCGAGGAGTTCGCGCGGCACTACCCGGCAGACTTTATCTGCGAGGCGATTGACCAGACCCGTGGCTGGTTCTACTCGCTGCACGCCATCTCGACCCTGCTGTACGGCCAGCCCGCCTACCGCAACGTGATTTCGCTGGGACACATCGTGGACGAAAAGGGCCTGAAGATGTCCAAGTCCAAAGGCAACGTGGTCGCGCCGCTGCCGCTGTTTGACCAGTACGGCGCGGACTCGGTGCGCTGGTACATGTTCACGGCGTCGGACCCCGGCGACCAGAAGCGCTTTTCCGAGCGGCTGGTGGGCGAAGCACAGCGCGGCTTTGTGAGCACGCTGTGGAACGTGTACTCCTTCTTCGTGCTGTACGCCAACCTGGACCGCCCCGACCTGAGTGCAGCTTCGGCAGTCAGCGAGCGCCCCGAAATGGACCGCTGGCTGCTCTCGCGCCTGGAAGAAACAGTGCGTGACGTGACGGACGCGCTGGAACACTACGACGCGCGCGGAGGCGGGCAGGCGCTGGCCCGCTTCGTGGATGAGCTGAGCAACTGGTACGTGCGCCGCTCCCGTGCACGCTTCTGGAGCGGCACTCCGGCTGCCGGGGCTGCCCCTGGTAGCCCGAGCGGAGCGAGTATGAGCGGCGAGGAAAACGTAGACACCGCTGCTTACGCCACCCTGCACGAGGCGCTGCTGACGGTGAGCCTGCTGGCCGCGCCGTTTACGCCGTTCCTGGCCGATGAGCTGTTTAGAAATCTCAGCGGCAAGGATGAGTCCGTACATTTGCAACAATGGCCGCAGGTGCGCGGGGAGCGGCTGGACACCGAGCTGACCCGCCACATGGCCGCCGTGATGAAAGTGGTGGACCTGGGCCGGGCGGTGCGCGGGCAACATAACCTGCGGGCGCGTCAGCCGCTGGCGAAGGTGCAAGTGCGCCTGCCGGACGCCGAGCTGGAAGGCGCAGTGCGCCGCGCTGAAGCCCAGGTGCGCGAGGAGCTGAATGTGAAAGCGGTGGAGTACCTGGGCGAAGGCACCGAGCTGGTCACCTACTCGCTGCGCCCCAACCTGCCGGTGGTGGGTAAAAAGTACGGCAAGCAATTGCCAGCGCTCAAAGCAGCCCTGGCTGAAGCGAACGCCGCCGAAGTGGTCCAGACCGTGCAGGGCGGCGGAGTGGCCCGCCTGGGCGAATTCGAGCTGAGCGCCGAAGAGCTGCTGATTGACGCCTCGGCCCCCGAGGGCATGGCCGCCGCCGAGGACAGCGGCTACCTGGTCGCCTTTGACACCGAGCTGACCCGTGAGCTGGTGCTAGAGGGCCTGGCCCGCGACCTGGTGCGCGGCATTCAGGAAGGCCGCAAGGCCGCTGGCTTTGAGGTGTCTGACCGGATTCACCTCGGCCTGGAACTGGGCGGCGATGCGCTGGAAGCGGCGCAAGCCTGGCAGGAGTTCATTGCCGGTGAGGTGCTTGCCACAGCCGTGAGCTACGGCCCTGCCGAGGGCCACGGTGCAGCCGTTGAGGGCGGCACCGCCTGGCTGAAGCGGGTATAAGGCCAATCGGCAGAAGCGGTCCTGCGGGGCCGCTTTTTTGTGTTTATCACTCTGAGCAAAATTGAGCAGAATTCTTTATTTCTAATCATTTTGCTCTGCTCGCCTGCTAGGCTGACCCCCACATGACATCTCTTCCTGTGGCTCAGGGCGCTCAGGCCTGGAGCCGTGAACAACGCTATACCGCGCTAGAGCAGGTGCCTGCGGACACGCTCCGCGAGTTGCAGGCACAGGTGGCGGCTTCACCCTGGCGGCAGGGCTACCATGTCCAGCCGCCGACGGGCCTGCTCAACGACCCCAACGGCTTTTGCTTCTGGCGGGGCCAGTACCACCTCTTTTACCAGTGGTTTCCGCTGGGGCCGGTGCATGGGCTGAAATACTGGCGGCACGTCACCTCACCTGACCTGCTTCACTGGGAAGATCTGGGTGTAGGCATCGCCCCGGATACACCCTACGACTCGCACGGGGCGTATTCGGGCAGCGCCTGGCCGCTAGAAGATGAGCTGCTGATCGCCTACACTGGCAATCACCGGGACGCGGCGTGGCAGCGCACGCCTTACCAGCTGACCGCCCACTGGAACGGCACATTGCACAAGGACGCCCCGTTTCTGAGCGGGCCACCTGCCGGGTACACCGAGCATGTCCGCGACCCGAAACTGTGGGCCGAGGAGGGCGAGTTCTTCGTGGTGCTGGGCGCACAGCGAGAGGATGAAACCGGCGCGGCGCTGGTGCTGCGCTCGCCCGACGCCCGTGAGTGGTCGTTGGTGGGCGAACTGCACACCGGCCTGCGCGAGTTCGGCTACATGTGGGAGTGCCCCGACCTGTTCCACCTGGACGGCGCAGACGTGCTGCTGATCTGCCCCCAGGGCCTGCCCAGCCAGGGCGAGCGCTGGCGCAACGTCTATCAGTCGGGCTACCTGCTGGGGCAACTGGACCGGGAAACCTGGCAACTGACGCATGGCGACTTTGCCGAGCTGGACGGCGGGTTTGACTTTTATGCCCCGCAGACGACCCTGGGTGCGGGCGGCGAGCGGCTGCTGGTCGGCTGGATGGGCCTGCCCGACATGACCTATCCCACCGATACGCACGGCTGGGCGCACTGCCTCACCCTGCCGCGTGTGCTGAGCGTGGAAGGCGGGCAACTGCGGCAGCGGCCCTGGCCGGGGCTGGTAGCCCTGCGCGGAGAAGCGCAAGACGCAAAGGCGAAGGCGGGCGAGCGCTTTGAGCTGCTGCTGCGCCCGGGAGCGGGGCCATTCAGCCTGGACCTGCGGGTGGACGGGCCGAACTACACCCGGCTCAGCTTTGACGGGGAGTGGTTGATCTTTGACCGCTCCCACAGCGGTGAGCTGCCTGAGCTGGACAAAGCAGGGCTGGACGGCGGCAAAGGCGGCCATATCCGGCGCGTGGCGGTCCACGAGGTCCGTGAACTGCGGATATTCAGCGATACCTCCAGCCTAGAAGTGTTCGTGAATGACGGCGAACAGGTGCTGAGCGGGCGCATTTTCCCTGGGCCGGACGCAGCCTGGGTGCGCTGGGAGGGCAGCGGGGAATGCACAGTCTGGCCGCTGGGAGAAACGGAATGATCTACGCCATCGGAGAAGCCCTGATTGATTTCGTGCCCGAGCCGGGTGGCCTCTATTCGCCGCAGCCGGGTGGAGCACCGCTGAACGTGGCCGCAGCAGCAGCGCGGCTGGGCGGGCACTCGGCCCTGATCACGCAGCTGGGCCGCGACGCCTTTGGCGACCAGCTGGTGCGGGCGGCGCAGGCGGCGGGCGTGAACACCGACCATATCCGGCGGACGGACACCGCCAAAACCGGGCTGGCCTTCGTGACGCTGGACGAGGGTGGAGAGCGGTCCTTTGCCTTTTACCGCGACCCCAGCGCCGACATGCTGTACGGCCCGGGCGACCTGGACGTGCAGCCGCAGGCGGGCGACCTGCTGCACTTTTGCTCGGTATCGCTGGTGCCTGGCCCGATGCGGGAAGCGCACGCAGAGGCCATTCGGCGCTTCCGGGCCGCTGGTGCCGGAGTCTCGTTTGACCTGAACATCCGCCTGCCGCTGTGGCCTGACCCAGCAGAGTGCCGCGCCGCCGTCTGGGACTTTTTGCCACACGCCGACCTGGTCAAGGTCTCGGACGACGAACTGCCCTTCGTGACCCGGTCGGGCGCGGTGGCCGAGCTGCTCGTGGGGCAGGTCCAGCACGTGCTGTACACCAAAGGCCCCCACGGAGCAGAGTGGCACACCCGCGCCGGTCTGCTGGCCGAGGTGCCGGGCTTCAGGGTGGAGGCGGTAGACACCACCGGGGCGGGCGACGCATTTACGGGCGCAGTCCTGGCTGAGATGCAGCGGCGTGGGCACCGGCTGAGCGCGGACCTGGACGCCGAAGCGGTCCAGCATTTGCTCTGGCGGGCCGCCGCTGTAGGGGCCCTGACCACCCTGCGGCGCGGGGCCTTGGCCGCTCTGCCGGACCAGACCCGGCTGGCTCACTTTTTGGAGGAACACCTATGAACGAATACACACAGGCCGCCGGGGACATCCTGGCTGCACTCGGCGGGCGCGACAACGTCCGCGCCGCCACCCACTGCGCCACCCGGCTGCGGCTGGTCCTGAACGACGAAAGCCGGGTAGACCAAGCCGCGCTCGACGCCCTGCCGGTCACCAAGGGCACTTTCTCGAACGCCGGGCAATATCAGATTGTGCTGGGCACCGGGACCGTGAACCGGGTGTACGACGAGTTCGTGCGACTGGCCGGCGTGCAGGAGGTTAGCAAGGAGGAAGCCGGCGCACTGGGGGCCGAAGCGGGCAACCCGGTACAGCGGCTGGTCAAGCTGCTGTCGGACATTTTCGTGCCGATTATTCCGGCCATCGTGGCCGGCGGCCTGCTGATGGGCCTGAACAACCTGCTGGTGGCACCGGACCTATTTTTTAAGGGCCGCAGCCTGATTGACGCCTACCCGCAGTACGCCGACCTGGCCGCCATCATCAACATGTTCGCCAATGCGCCGTTTGTCTTTTTGCCAGTCCTGATCGGCTTTTCGGCCACCCGAATTTTTGGCGGGAACCCGTATCTGGGCGCGGCGCTCGCCATGATCATGGTCCACCCGGACCTGCTCAACGCCTACGGCTACGGCGCGGCCAAGCTGGAAGGCACGGTGCCGACCTGGAACCTGCTGGGTCTGAGCGTGGAAAAAGTAGGCTACCAGGGCACGGTGCTGCCGGTGCTGGTCCTGTCGTGGATTCTGGCCACCCTCGAAAAGTTCTTCCGCCGCATCGTCCCCGCCGCGCTGGACCTGATTCTGACGCCGCTGCTGGCGCTGTTTATCACCGGGGTGCTCACCTTTACGCTGGTGGGCCCACTCACGCGCAGCCTGGGCGACGGTCTGACAGCTTTCCTGACCTGGCTGTACGACACCGCCGGTCCGCTGGGTGCGGGCCTGTTCGGGCTCTTCTATGCGCCGATTGTGATTACTGGCATGCACCACTCCTTTATTGCCATCGAGACGCAGCTGCTGGCCGACATGGCCCGCACGGCAGGCTCGTTTATCTTCCCTATCGCGGCCATGTCCAACATGGCGCAGGGCGGAGCCACCTTCGGGGCCATGTTGGCTACGCGTGACCAGAAGCTGAAGGGCGTGGCCTCAGCGGCTGGGGTGTCGGCGGTGCTGGGCATCACCGAGCCAGCGATGTTCGGCGTGAACCTCAAGCTGCGCTACCCCTTTTACGCGGCCATGCTGGGCGCGGGCCTGGCCTCGGCCTTTATCACAGTCTTTGGCACCAAGGCGGTGGCGCTGGGCGCAGCCGGCATTCCCGGCATCATCTCTATTCGGGCCGATACCATTCCCTACTACATCATGGGCATGGTGATTTCCTTCGGAGTGGCCTTTGTGGGCACGCTGGCCCTGGCCCGCAGCGGCCTGAATCCAGACCGCGCCGCCGCGCCACTGCCCGCCACGGGCGCACAAGCCGCTCTGGCCGAAGCGCCGCTGGGTCATTCGGCAGCGCTGAACCCGTCTACGCTGGATCAGTCTGTAGGGGCACCGGCCCGTGCCGTGGCCGAGCCACCCGCACAGACAGGCCGCTTGGACGGCTGGGTCATGCCGCTGTCCGGCACCGTGCTGCCGCTGTCCGCTGTGCCTGACCCTGTGTTTAGCTCCGGGGCGATGGGGCCAGGGTTCGCCATTGAGCCCAGCAGCGGCGAAGTCAGGGCTCCGCTCAGCGGGACGGTGCAAACCCTCTTCCCCACTGGGCATGCCATCGGCCTGAAGACCGACAGTGGCCTGGAAGTGCTGATTCATGTGGGGCTGGACACCGTGAATTTGCAGGGCCGGGGCTTTACGCCGCTGGTGGCCCAAGGAGACCGGGTCGAGGCCGGTCAGCCGCTGCTGCGGGCCGACCTGGACACCATTCGTCCGCAGGTGCCCAGCCTGATTACCCCAGTTATCTTGACCAACCTGGATGAAGGGCAGCGCGTCGAAGTGAGTGGTGACCAGGTCACGCTGCTTTAAGGAATGCTGTAAAGAATTCGGGGCTTTTGTCCTAGAAATGCCAGACGATGAGTCTATACTCGCTTCACAAGACAGCCAGGCGCACAACACTTCCTACCAGTTGCAAGCTCGCTTGACAGAGACTTGCTAGAGAACCGGAGAACACCCGGTTCAGTTGAACAATCTGCGACCTGACTTTCTTGGCCTGGAAGCACCCGCCTCTTCCCGCGTGGAGGCGGGTGCTTTTGCTGCGTGGCTCTCAGGGAGAGTGCGGCTCGCTAGACTGTGCTCCATGACCTCCCGCAGTTCATTTCTGGTGGCCGCTTTGCTGGTCGGCAGCGCCCAGGCCCAACTCTGGCAAACCCCGCAGGTGACTGCCACGCAGCCGCTGCTGAGAAGCTTTAAGGCCGACGGCGACGTGCTGAGGGCTGGCCAGGCCCGCATCGAGCTGGACCGCGTCGGACAGCGGGTGATCGGGGTGTATGCGACTGCACCCAAGGCAAATACCGAGGAAGTGGCCCGCGCCATTTTGGCAGCCTGGGGCGCGCCAGAAGAAGCAGTGCCCAGCCTCAAGCAGGTGCTGGACGACCCCGGCTTTCAGAAGCAGGCCGCCGCACAGCTGTTTGAAGAGGTCAGCGAAGACGGCGCAAGTGCCGTACAGGTGCGGCTACGTGATGGCAGCTGGCAGGCCTACACGTCCCTGAAGGTCTATCCCAGGGACGCTTTTCCGAAGGTGAGCGCCCCGCTGGGAGACGCAGCAGCCCCAGCCCAGCTGGACATCTTCAGTGACTACCAGTGTCCCTACTGCAATCAGCTGTGGCACAGCAGCAACATGGCCGAGTGGCGCAGCAAGCCCAGTGTCTACCGGCTGAACTACCATCACTTTCCGCTGTCATTTCATCCGCTGGCGCTGCCTGCCGCCGAATACTCCGAGTGCGCTGCCGATGCGGGCCGCTTCTGGGAATTCTCGGACCGGCTGAATGAGCACTTCGGCACCTGGACCGAGCAGCAAGGCGCCGCTGCCCGCCAGAGCTTTGCGGCCTACGCCGTGGACGCAGGCGTGAAACAAGACGCCCTTGACCGCTGCCTGGCCCAGCCCCGCACCGCTGAGATTCAGGCCGGGGCCGACCAGCTTCAGCGGACGCTGGGGGTACGCGGCACCCCGTCGGTGTACCTGAACGGCATCAAACTGACCAACTACAGCGACGCGGCCCAGATTCGGGCCATCCGCGCAGTGACCGAAGCGGGGCCGGGCGCAGGCAAGGTGATTGAGGTGCGACTAAAGGCAATGCGCTGAAGCAGGAAATCCCTGCTCAGTCTCCCACAGGAGCGCCCAGGCCAAATGCCGCGTGAACGGCGCGGGTGGCCTCGTCCACTTCGCTGTTCTCAATCGCCACCGACACGTTCAGCTCGCTGGAGCCCTGCGAGATCATCAGGATGTTGATCTGGGCTTCGGCCAGGGCCGTGAACATCCGTGCCGAGACGCCCAGTTGGCCCCGCATGCCGCCGCCCACAATCGCCAGCACGGCCTTGCCGGTCTGCTGCTCGTAGGTCAGGTCGTCGGTGGCCGACTGGCGCAGGGCTTCCATCGCCCGGGCCGCGTCGGCGTCGGGAATCGCCAGCGAGACGTTGCTCATGGAGCTGCTCTGCGACACCATCAGCAGGGTGATGTTCTCGCGGGCAATGGCCCCAAACAGGCTGGACACCACTTCCGGCACGCCCAGCACGCCCGCGCCGGTCACGTTGATGACGCTGACATTGCGAATGGCCGTGACCGCCTTGACCGGGCGGCCCGGCAGGTTGTGGGTGTCCCGCTGCACCAGGGTGCCGGGAAAGTCCGGGTCCGCCGCACTCTTGACGCGCAGGGGAATCCCGCTGTCCTGTAGGGGCGTGACCGCCAGTGGGTGCAGCACTTTGGCCCCAAAATAGGCCAGCTCCATTACCTCGCCGTAGCTGAGCACCTCGATGTTCTGGGCGTCCGGCACCACGCGGGGGTCGGCGGTCATCACGCCGTCCACGTCTTTCCAGGCCCACACTTCGTCGGCGCGCAGGGCTTCGGCCAGGATGGTGGCGCTGTAGTCGGTGCCGCCCCGGCCCAGGGTAGTCACTGAGCCGCCCTCGGTTTCGCCCATGAACCCGGCCACCACCGGGGTTACGCCAGCGTCCAGGAGGCCACCCAAGCGGTCACGGATGCGCTCCGCGCTCTGTGGCAGCGGGCGGGCCCCACCAAAGTGCCGGTCGGTGAGGATGCCCGCCGCGCCGCCGGTCAGGTGGTGGGCGCGCAGGTCCAGGCCTTCCAGGGCCAGGCCCATCAGCGGGGCGCTCAGGCGCTCGCCAAAGGCCACGATCAGGTCACGCGAGCGGGGGCTGAGTTCGCGCAGCAGATACACCCCGTAGATGGCTTGCCGCAAGGTTTCCAGCAGTTCGCGCAGCTCGCGCACCGTGGCGCTGTCGGGCCGCCCGCCCAGCTCGCCCGCCGCCGCCATGTGGCGGTGGCGAATTTCGGCTAGGGCATCGTTGGCAGCGGCAATATCGCCGGTTTCGGCGGCGTCGGCGATGCTCAGCAGCGAGTTGGTGACCCCGGCCATAGCGGACACCACCACCACCACCCGCACCCCTTGCTGCGCCCAGCGGGCCGCCAGCGACGCCGAGTGGCGAATGGCCGCCGAATCCTGCATGTTGGTTCCACCGAATTTCATGACCAGCAGCGAATGAGACATGCCGGACATTGTACGGGAGCACTGCCAGGGAAGGAGTCAGCGGGAATATTGTGAAAAAAAGATATTTCTAGAAATCTAGAGAATTATTTCTTAAATAGAAGCCCCTGGCCTATGACCAGGGGCTAAGGCAGGTTGCTGCCTCAGTGCTGAGCAGGCGGAGGCGTCTCTCCCAACCAGGCAGATGCCAGCACGGCCAGCAGCAGCAACGCCAGCTCCAGCCGCAGCGCCGGGCGGGCGGGCAGGGCGCGGTAAACCCGCCAGCGCAACCAAGCCGCCGCACTGACAGCGGCGAGCACCAGCGCCAGCTTGCCCGCCAGCACTGCACCGTAAGGAGAAGTGCGTAGGGTGCCCAGGTGGCCCCCATTCACCAGCGCCGCGAACGCCCCCGTAAACGCCAGCACCAGCAGGCTGAGCAGTGCTGGCGTGGTCATGCGGCTCAGCTCGTCACGCGGGGGCTCCTTGCCCACTGCCAGTGCCAGCACGCCGCCGAGCCAGGTGCTCATGGCCGCCAGGTGCAGCATCTGCGTGGCGGTGGTGGGCACGCCGCCCAGCGCCGCATGGCCCTGAGCACCTAGGCCATAAAGCAGCAGTCCCGCAGGGGGCACCAGCCCAGGCAAACGCCAGCGGCCCGCTTCAGCCGCCAGCAACAGCACCCCACCCAGCAGCGCCCACACCAGGGCGCGGCCCGCCGGCTCGGCCAGCAGGTAGCCGCTCAGGTCTGCCGGGGTCAGCAACCCGAACTGCGCCAGGGTCCAGGCTGCCGCGCCCAGGCTGCCCAGGCCCAGCAGCACCAGACCCAGTCCCAGCGGCCACAGCGGCCAACTGTCCAGCCACCAGCGCCGAGTAAAAGCGCCGCCCAGCAGCAGCGCCAGCCCCAGGTGCTGCGCCAGCGACAGCCACACGGACAGCGTCAGCATGGTCAACGGACGCCAAAGACCGACTGCCCCGTCACCGGGTGGCCGTCGGCGGACATCAGCCGCCACATCACCACGTACTGGCCCGGTTTCAGACCCGGTTTCAGCGGAACAGTCACGCCCTGCGACTGGCCGGTGCGGGGGCGATAGCGGTCTGCCCTGGCTGCCTCATCGCCGCGCAGCGCAATGACCCGGCGGGTCAGCTCGGCGGCGGCGCGTTGGCCGCTTTGCCCAGCTGGCAAAGGGTACACCTTAAAGATGGAGTACCGCAGATTCACGCTCTCGCTGAAGCGCAAAGTCACGCTGGAAGGCGCTTTCACTACGCTGCCAGCGGCGGGCTGGAGATCGGTCACGGCGGTATGGGCGGCGGCCAGTGGCAGGCTGAGGGCAATCAGTAGGGCCAGGGCAGGTTTGATGTTCATGGGGTGTTCTCCTTGGTGTTCAGAACGTGCTCGATTCGGAAAGGGTCAAAAGCGCCGGGGTGGGCGGGTTTGCCGGCCAGGACCAGGGTGTAGGTGCCAGGGGCCTCTACCTTGACCCAACCTTCGGCGGCCTGCGGGTCATCGAAGCCGGGGCTTAGCTCAATCACGTGTGGCATCACGCGGGCACTGGGTTTGCCGGGGTAAAGCAGCAGCTGACACCGGCAGGCTTCGGGCGCAATCACCTTTCCGGCCACGGTCAGGCGGTAGCCCACCAGGGTGTCGTCGCCGGTACGGAGGCCCTCGCCAGCGTCGGTGTGGAACTCGGCGCTCACGGTGCCGTAGCTGACGACTTCATGGGCGGCAGCAGCGGGCAGCAGCGCCAGCAAGAGAGACAGTGTTCGTTTCATGGAGTCTCCATTCGGGGCGGCGGCGGTCCCCAGGCGGGGTTGGTCGCCACTGTTTCATCGGTCAGGGCGTGCAAGAAGGCCAACAGGTCGGCCTGCTCGGCTTCGCTCAGGTCCAGCGGGCGAATCAGCGGATCGGCGTTCGGGTTGGGCTGGCCGCCCTCGCTGTAGTGGTCAATCACCGCTTCCAGCGTCGGCACTTGCCCGGCGTGCATGTAGGGCGCTGTCAGGGCCACATTCCGCAGGGTCGGCGTGATGAACTTACCCACGTCCTCTTCGGCGTCTGTGAGCTGCGCCACGCCGATATCGGGGTTAAACAGCAAAAAGGCGTTGTTGTGGGAGCGGTTGTCGCTGAAGTGGCGCCCCACATGGCAGTGGAAACACTCGGCTTTGCCGTAAAAGATATCCATGCCGCGCACGGCGGACTCCGTCATGGCCGAGGCGTCCCCGGCGCTGTAACGGTCAAACGGCGAATTGTAGCTGACGATGGTGCGCTCAAAGGCCGCGAGGGCCTGGGTCAGTGTGATAAGGCTGGGTTCAGCGCCGAACACCTCTCGAAAGCGCCGCACGAAATACGGGTCGTCCCGCAGAGCCTGCACGGTCTGTTCGGGGCGGAAATCGTGCTCGTTGGGGTCGGAGAGCGGCCCCAGGGCCTGCAATTCCAGACTGGGGCTGCCGCCATGCCAGAACAGCCGCGTGCGGGCGGCCACATTGACCAGGCTGGGGGCGTTGCGGACTCCTTCGCGCCCGAACGCGCCCAGGCTGAGGCGGCGGCCATCGGTAAAGGCCCGCACTTGCTGGTGGCAGCTTGCACACGACACGGCCCCGTCACTGCTCAGGAGAGGAGCGTAGAACAGCTCACGGCCCAGCTCGGCGCGGCGGCTTTCGCTGAGGTCGGCGGGCTGGGCGCTCACGCTGCTCAGGCCCAGCCCGGCCAGCAGCGCGAGGGCGCTGGTCAGAAACAAGGTTTTGGCAGAAAAGGCAGTCTTTTGCATGGGGACAGCGTTCCCGGCTCAGTGGCCGTCACGCGGCATCACCGGACGGCCCACCGACGGGTCAGCTCGCTCAGCGGCGCGGCTGAACGCCCGGCTGGCATTCAGGAAGAACTGGTCAGCCACCGGGCCAAAATGCACCTGCTGATAGGCGGGCTTGCGGAAGTCCCAGGCTTCGCCTCCCGCTCCCTGCGCGTACAGCTTCTGAAGGTCCAGGTTGAGGGGAACCGTCAGGCCCGCTGCGCCCACCGTCAGCGCGGTGCCAGGCTTTTGCAGGTCGGCCAGATCCACCGTGATGCGGCGCGAGTCGCCCCCGATGTGATGGGCGACCTTGGTGCCGCCCACATTGCCATGCAGGCTAAAGAAGATATAGCCGCTGTTCCAGGCCCAGTACATGCCGTCATCAATGCTCAGCGGGGCCTCGGCGGTGGTGGCGTCCCGGTGGTTCAGCTCGCGGGGGACACCCACGTCAAAGCGCAGACCCCGGTACTCGCCGGTGGGCGCATCGCCCTTAAAGATTTCGATATGGCGCGGCGGGGTGCCTTTGTTCAGTTCGGCCAGGCTCAAGCCCGCGACCGGGACTTCGCTACCGTCAGCCCGCACCAGTGCCACGCCTGACACGTAAAAGCGCACGTCCTGCACGCTCAGGGCCTGGCCGTTCACCATCAGCGGGTGGTGATGAAAGAACTGTTCACCCCCGTCGGTCAGGCTCAGGGTCAGGGTGAGTGGGGCAGCAGCCGCAGAAGCAAAAGCGCTCAGGGCCAGCAGGGAAAAAAAATGGCGCATATAGGAACCTCCTCAGGTTTGGAAGAAAGCGGGAGCAATGCAGTCAGGGTTGGGCACACAGTGAGGAGGAGCGCGGGCATCTGCCCAGCGGGGCAACAAGCAGGCAGCGGCCAGGAGTTGCGGCAGCGCCGCTGGCAGGTGGTCTGGCGGCACCGCTCCGAGCACAAAGGGGTTGGCCGCTTCCCCGAACGCCTGGGTCACGCAAAAGGGGCAGTGCGCCCCAGCATCGTGCGCCTTGGGACCATGTTGTTCAGGGTGGTGCGCTCTGGGGTCGTGTGCAGCGTGGTTTTGATGTTCGCGGTGCTGGGGCGCGGGATGCGCGGCGGTGTGGTGCACTGCTGGCTGCACAGCGGCCTGGGCCTGCACCGCCGCATAAAGCTGAGGGCTTAGGCCGCCGCCATTTCGCACCTGAAAAGCTGCACCACCGATGAGGGCCAGCAGCGCCAGCAAGTTGCCCAGGACAGGCCGCAGCCGCCTCAGTCCCCGCCGCACGTGGCGCAGGAAAAGCGGAAACGGCGGGAACATGCGGGCCATCTGAAGGTTTACTTTAGGCAGTGGCGGACGGGAAATTGTCCCAGTGTGATGCCTGACCGGACCACAGCGCAAGGGAAGCCCGTTTCAAGTTTTGTCGGTTACACTCTAGGGAAGAGGCTGCCCACCCCCACAACTTGGACTCACCCTATGCCCCCGGGGGCAGGGCGCCCTCACAGGAGGAAACATGAAAGTAGGCATTAACGGATTTGGCCGCATTGGCCGCCTGGTGTTCCGCATTCTCGAGAGCCGTGGCATTGAAGTCGTCGGCATCAACGACCTGATGGACGAGCAGAGCATGGCCAACATGCTCAAGTACGACTCCACTGCTGGCCGCTTCAACGGCACTGTGGAGTTCGACGAGGAGAACCTGATCGTCAACGGCAAAAAGATTCGTTCCTTTGCCGAGCGTGACCCCCAGAACATCCCCTGGGGCGAGCTGGGCGCAGACATCGTGGTCGAGAGCACGGGCATCTTCACCGACGGCACCGGCGACAAGGGCGCAGACAAGCACCTCAAGGCCGGAGCCAAAAAGGTCATCATCACCGCCCCCGCCAAGGGCGAAGACATCTCCATCGTGCTGGGCGTGAACGAGAACGACTACGACCCTGCCCAGCACAACATCATCTCCAACGCCAGCTGCACCACCAACAGCCTGGCCGCGCCCATGAAAGTGCTGGACGAAGCCTTTGGCATCGAAAAAGCCATCATGACCACGGTGCACTCCTACACCAACGACCAGAACATTCTGGACGCGCCGCACAAAGACCCCCGCCGCGCCCGCGCCGGTGCGATCAACATCATCCCCACTTCGACTGGCGCAGCCAAAGCCGTGGCCCAGGTGTACCCCGCCGTGAAGGGCAAGTTTGACGGCACCTCGCTGCGCGTGCCCACCCCCACCGGCTCCATCAGCGACGTGAGCGTGATCCTGGGCCGCGAAGTCACGGTGGAAGAAGTCAATGCCGTGTTCAAGAAGGCCGCTGAAAGCAGCCACCAGGGCATCATTGAGTACACCGAAGACCCCATCGTGCTGACCGACATTCAGGGCAACTCCCACAGCGCCATCATTGACGGCGGCCTGACCATGGCGATGGGCAACCTGGTCAAGTTCTTCAGCTGGTACGACAACGAGTGGGGCTACTCCAACCGCATCGCCGATGTGGTGGAACTGGTTCAGAAAAAAGGCTAATGCCGGCGCCGCAGACGGTCAGCGGAGCGAATAGGGCCGCCCCGCTGCGGTGACAAGGGAGGAGCCGCCTGCGGGCGCGTTCTTCCCTTTTCTAGATTGGAGAACATATGCAAACACTAGACCAACTGGATGTCAGCGGCAAAAAAGTCCTCGTGCGCGTGGATTACAACGTGCCCCTCAAGGGCGGCGAAGTGCAGGATGATACCCGCATCACGGCCTCCTTGCCCACCTTGAAAAAGCTGCTGGACGGCGGCGCAGCCCTGATTCTGACCAGTCACCTGGGCCGCCCCAAAGGCGGCTATGAGGAGCAGTTCAGCCTCAGGGGCATCGCTCCCGTGCTGGAAGGGCACCTGGGCCGCCCGGTCAAGTTCATCGACGGGCTGCCCGGCAGCGACGAAGTGGCCGCCGCCGTGCGTGAGCTGAAGCCCGGCGAAGTGGCGCTGCTGGACAATGTGCGCTTTGAAGAAGGCGAAGAGAAAAACGACGCCGCGCTGAATGACAAACTCAGCCGATTGGCTGACGCCTTCGTGCTGGACGCTTTTGGTAGTGCGCACCGCGCCCACTCCAGCGTGAGTGGTGTGGCCGAGAAGCTGCCGCACGCCGCCGGGCTGCTGCTGCAAACTGAGGTGGACGCCCTGGGCAAACTGACCGGCGACGCCGAGCGCCCTTACGTGGTGATTATCGGCGGAGCCAAAGTGAGCGACAAAATCAAGGTGATTGAGAACCTGCTGCCCAAAGTGGACCGCATGCTGATCGGCGGCGGGATGATGTTCACCTTCCTTAAGGCGCAGGGCGGCCAGATTGGCAGCAGCCTGGTGGAAGACGACCAGCTGGACTACGCGCGGGGGCTACTAGACAAGTTCGGTGACAAGCTGATGCTGCCCACCGACGCTGTGGCCGCCGACAAGTTCGCCGCTGACGCCAAGACCCAGGTGGTGCCTGCCGGTGAAATCCCTGAAGGCTGGATGGGCCTGGACATCGGCCCCGACACCCGCCGCGCTTATGCCGAGGCGCTGAAGGGAGCCAAAACCGTGTTCTGGAACGGCCCGATGGGCGTATTCGAGATGGAAGCCTTCGCCGCTGGCACCAACGACGTCGCCAAGGCCGTAGGCGAGTTGGGTGCCCAGGGTGCCTATACCGTGATTGGCGGCGGCGACTCGGTCAGCGCGATCAACAAGAGCGGCTATGCCGACCAGGTCAGCCACATTTCTACCGGCGGCGGGGCCAGCTTGGAACTGCTGGAAGGCAAAGCCCTGCCCGGCGTAGAGGCGATGGAATGAACAGCAGCGGCCCCGGCAATTTACCCGACTTGGTTCCAGAGCTGGCGGTCATGGACCTTCAGGCCAGCCGGCACTTCTGGGTGGACCTCCTGGGATTCCAACTGAAGTACGAGCGCCCGGAGGAGCGGTTTGCCTACATCGTGCTGGGCAGCGCCCACGTTATGCTGGATCAGATCGGGCAAACGCGCACTTGGGAGACGGGGCCGCTTACAGCACCGTTTGGACGTGGAATTAACTTTGAAATTACGGTGCAGGACGTGCAGGTCATCCTGGACCGCCTGAGTGGAGCGAACTGGCCGCTATTTATGGAGCTGGAGGAGAAATGGTACCGCGTGGGCGACCAAGAAACAGGTGTCCGGCAGTTTCTGGTGCAAGACCCGGACGGTTACCTTGTTCGCCTCTCGCAGAGCCTGGGCCTACGCTTACGGGAGACAGTCAAAGGAGAGGAAGCAGGATGACCGAGCAAGAAGCCCGCGAACTGATTGAACGGCTGTTTGGCGTCATTGACGGCACACATTTTGACGAGCTAGGGCAGGTGTTCGCCCAGGAAGCCGTTTATGAGCGCCCTGGCTATGAGCCGCTGCGCGGCCTGGACCGTATTGAGCAGTTCTACCGTTACGAGCGCATTATCGGCGCGGGGCAACATCAGGTTGCCGCCGTGACCTGCTCCGCTGCCGGCGACGCGGTAGCAGTGGGCCTTTTCCGGGGCGAGAGCCGTGACGGACAGCCCCTAAAAGAACGCTTTGCCGACGTGTACCGCGTGAGCGGCGGCAAAATTATTCACCGTACCACCTATTTTTTCCGCGCTGCAATCTGAGGAGACGACATGAACAACCTACTGGCCCTGAACTGGAAAATGAACAAGACCCCCACCGAAGCCAAGGCTTGGGCCGAGGAAGTCCGCAGCGGACTGCATCAGAGCTACGCCGACCTGGCGGTGCTGGCCCCAGCGCTGAACCTGCCCACCCTGGCCGCTGAGCTGCCGAGCAGCGTGGCTTTTGGCGCTCAGGACATCAGCGAGCATGAGAGCGGGGCCTACACCGGCGAAATCAGCGGAGCGATGCTAAAGGACGTGGGCGCACGTTACGCCATCGTGGGTCACTCGGAGCGCCGCGAGTACCACGGCGAAACCGACGCCAACGTGGCGGCCAAAGCGGCGCAGGCGCAGGCCAGCAGCCTCACCCCTATCGTGTGCGTGGGCGAAGGCCTGGACGTGCGCGAGCGGGGTGAGCATGTCGCCTATACCCTGGCACAGCTACGCGGCTCGCTGGAAGGCGTGGGCGCCGATGTGGTGGTGGCCTACGAGCCGGTGTGGGCCATCGGTACTGGCAAGACAGCCACCGCAGACGACGCCGAGGAAATGGCCGCCGCCATCCGCGAACTGCTGAGCGAGTTCTACGCCGGGCAGGCGGACAGCATCCGTGTCCTGTACGGCGGCAGCGTCAAGCCCGAAAACATCGCCGAGATCTGCGGCAAGCCCAGCGTGAATGGTGCGTTGGTGGGCGGAGCCAGCCTCAAGGCCGCCGACGTGCTGGCAATGAATGAAGCACTGAAGTAAAACTTGCTCCCACGGGCTGTCCCGTGGTTGATTCCGGTAAAAGGCAGAAAGCGGAGATTCGTTCGCTTTCTGCCTTTTGGCTGCCGCCTCTCTATACTGCGGAAATGCAAATTTCGGACCTCCCAAAACACATCGGTGAGACAGTCACGCTGACCGCCTGGCTCCAGGACAAGAGCGGCAAGGGCAAAATCCAGTTTCTGAAGCTGCGCGACGGCTCCGGCTTCGTGCAGGGCACGGTCTTTAAGGGCGACGTGTCCGAAGAGGTATTCGAGGCCGCCAAGCGCCTGAGCCAGGAGCAGTCGCTGACGCTGACCGGCGAGGTCCGCGCCGACGAGCGGGCCCCCAGCGGCGTGGAAATCAGTGTCCGTGACCTCTCCCCGCTCTCAGACGCGGTGGGCGAGTATCCCATCACTCCCAAGGAGCACGGCATCGAGTTTCTGATGGACCACCGCCACCTGTGGTTCCGCCACCGCCGCCCCTGGGCCGTGATGCGGGTGCGCGACTGCGTGCAGAGCGGCATTGTGGAGTTCTTCCGCTCGGAGGGCTTTACCCGCTTTGACGCGCCCTTCTTCACGCCCAACGCCGCTGAAGGCACCACTGAGCTGTTCGAGATTGACCTGTTTGGTGAGGACAAAGCCTACCTGAGTCAGACTGGGCAGCTGCACGCCGAGGCAGGCGCGCTGGCATTCGGCAAGGTGTACACGTTCGGGCCAACTTTCCGCGCCGAGAAGTCCAAGACGCGCCGGCACCTGCTGGAATTCTGGATGGTGGAGCCTGAAGTGGCCCCCGCCACCCACGGGGACAACATGGATTTGCAGGAGCGATTCGTATCGTTCCTGGTGCGCCGGGTGCTGAGCGAGTGCCGCTTAGAGTTAGAGATGTTGGGCCGCGACATCACCAAGCTGGAACCGGCAGCCGAGGGCAACTATCCCCGCATCACCTACACCGAGGCGCTAGACATCATCCGCCAGCACATTGAGCAAAGCGATCTGCCTGACAACGTGCAGGCCGACGTGCAGCCGGTGGAATGGGGCGACGACTTTGGCGCGCCGCACGAAACCATTCTGGGCTATCACTTTGACCGTCCGGTGATGGTGGAGCGCTATCCCGCGTCGTTTAAGGCCTTTTACATGCAGCCAGACCCCGCCGACCCCCGCCTGGCCCTGTGCGACGACATGATCGCCCCCGAAGGCTACGGCGAAATTATCGGCGGCAGTGAGCGTATCCACGACTTTGACTTGCTCAAAGAGCGCATTGAGGGCGAGGGCCTGCCGCTGGAAGCGTTCGAGTGGTACTTGGACCTGCGCCGCTACGGCAGCGTGCCGCACGCCGGCTTCGGCATGGGCCTGGAGCGGTTTATCGCCTGGATGACCGGCATTGACCATATTCGTGAGGCGATTCCTTTCCCCCGCATGCTGACGCGGATGTTTCCGTAAGAGTGAATGGCCCTTCCAAATGGAGGGGCTTCTTTGTATTCTTAGTATTCTTACTTTTTTTGTAATCCGCATACTAAATTTTCTGACTGCTACACTGGCAGGATGTTAGCTCTGGTCTGTATTGATGTGGATGGCACCCTGGTCGGCACCAACAACGAAGTGAGGGACGATGTCTGGGCGGCCCTGGAAGAAGCCCGCGCCGCTGGTATACGACTGGTGCTGTGCAGTGGGCGGCCCGCTTTCGGACGTGCCCGCGAGTACGCCGAGCGAATGCAGCCGGGCGGCTGGCACGTGTTTCAAAATGGGGCATCGGTGGTGCGGGTGGATACCGGCGAAAGCCTCAGCAGCGAATTTCCAGCGGCGGAGCTGCGTGACCTGCTGGACGCCGCAGAGCGCAGCGGCGAACTGCTGGAGGTCTATACCGACGCAGCCTACGCCTCTACTCTGCGGGACAACTATGCCCAGGAGCACGCCGACCTGCTGGGCGTACCCTTCCCTCCCCTGTGGCCAGCAGAACTGGAAGGCACTCCAGTGCGTGCCCAGTGGCTGATCCGCTATGAGCAGCTGGAAGCCATCAAAGCGATGACACCTGCCAGCGTGGACCTGCACCCAGCGGGCAGCCCCCGGATGCGCGACACCCTGTTTGTATCTATGACAGCACCAGGCACCAGCAAGGGCACCGCTATCCAGCGCATTGCTCAGACTTACGGGATTCCGCTGGAGCGCTGCATGATGGTGGGGGACGGCGAAAACGACCTCCAGGCCCTGGCAGTGGTCGGGCACCCGGTGGCGATGGGCAATGCCGAGCCCATAGTCAAGGCAGCGGCGCGGTATCAGGTCGGCCATGTGGACGCGGGCGGCCTGCTTGAAGCGCTGGCACTGGCCCAACAGCTTTAGGGATCAGCAGCTTTAGGCCGGGCCTTCACTGCACAGCTGGAGTCCGTCTCAGGCCCTTTCACTCTGCATGACCTGCACCAGATCAGCCAGAGCTGCCGCATGCAGACGCTGTCCGGTGATATGCAGCAGCTGTTGCGATAGCCGCAGTCCTGGCAGCTGATCCAGTTCCAAGCGCGTGGCATTGCCAGACGGCAGGCGGCCACTCAGGTCCAGCAACGTGTGGTAGGGCTGCAAAACTCCTGCAGGCAGGCTGCCACCCAGCACCACAATAAGGTCAGCGCGTTCGGCCAGGGTTTGAAGGGCGGGATCACGGCGGCTCAGCGCGTAGGCAGCAGTTCCAGCGGGGACCTCGCGGCTCAGGCGCTCGGCAGCGGGTAGGCTGTCGGCCACAAATCCCACCCGCGCAAACCCCAGGCGGGTCAGCGGCATGACAGCGGCCAGATCAGCGCCGTGTCCAATCAGCAGCGCACTGGCGCCACGGGCAGCATAGTGGGTGGCGGCCACAGCGTCTCCCAGCGCTTCGGTCAGGGTATAGGTGCCCTGTGGCATGGCGGCCAGGGCTCCCAGGGGCAGCGCAATGGCATCCACCCGTCCAGCCCGCTGCGCTGGTTCATCGGACTGGACAGCGGCAAAAGCCTGCTGCTCATAGGCGGAATGCACCAGCACACCACTCAACTCCAGGGTCTGGCAGGCGGCCAACACCCCTTCCAAGTCGCCAACAGGGAGAGGCAGGGCCAGGTAGCCCAGGTCGCGCAGCGCCCGCGCTGTAGCTGGCCCGTAGCCCAGCAGGCCGATCAGTGGGGGGAAAGCGGGGGTGGAAGAGGGCATATGGACCATTGTAACTTTCATCTTGTCTGTCGGTAATTCGCGCAGTAGTAGGTCGCACAAAATAACCCGCCCTAAGGGCGGGGGCTACCTGATGGATTGGTGTGCGTTATTGCTCGGCTGTGCCTACGCCAGCGCTGCGGCCCAAGCCCTGAACCTGCACATCGCTGTAGCGGCCTTGCAGCTCCACGATCACCCAGGGACTGGTCAGCGCCTGCGTGGTGAGCATGTCAGCGGCGGGTGCCTTTTCAAGCACCTGCACCGTGACGCGGCCACCAGCCACGTCCACCGCCTGCACTTCCAGCGAGTAGCCACCGGTGGAGCGCGTCCCCATAAAGATCCCCACCAGAGTCTTGCCGTTCAGGCTGGGCGCGCTGGGACGCGAAGACTGACGGCCATAAGCCAGGCCATAGAGGGCTTCAGCCTGGGCCGCCGTGGTGGCCACCTGCACCGTAGGGCCGGAAGCGGCAGCATTGTTGCCTTTGTCTAAGACGGAGTAGTTCATGGTGCCTCCAGGGGTGGGAGCTGGCGTAGCCGGGGTCGCTGCGCCGGTGCCGGATGTGGCCGCCGTGACCCGTGCCACGCTCAGGGCCGTCAAGCGGCGCTCCTGCGGCTCAGGAGTCACGGCCAGCGGCTGGTCGGGCACGCTGCTGCTTGCCAGCACCCCCACAGCCAGCGCGCCTTGCCCTGACAGCGAACGGGTCAAGCTGGCCGCCTCGCTGGGCGTCAGCTCCCCTGCTCCTTCCAGGCCAGATACAGGCTGCGCCGTGATGGCCGCGCCCGCTGTGGCGCTCAGCAGATACCAGTTGCGGCCATCGGTGTAATACAGCTCAGAAATGCCGCCCGCGCTGGCCACATCAAACAGCCCCTGGGCCGTACGCGTCACCTTGGGCTGTGTCACGCTGCCACTTAGGCCGCTCTGGTAGAAACGGTTGCCATTGACCGTGAGTGCTCCATCGGCGGCTCCGGCCACTTGGGCCAGCTGCACAGACTGGCCGCCCAGGCTGACCTGGCTGCTTTGACCGGCGGCCAGATCGCCATACACCCAGGTCAGGCGCTGATTGCCCGCCCCATACAGCAGCGCTTCATGTACGGCCAGACCCGCAGGAGCAGTCGCGGCGCAGCCAGACAGTATCCCTGCACCACCCAGGATCCCCAGTTTCAGGGCCATCAGACTTATTTTTGGATTCATGACATTCAGCATAAAGGGCTCAGATGACGTCCGGCTGAACCGTGCTTGACAGCACCTTTAGTCACTCCACTCCTCAAGCCTTTACTCAGAGATGGGAGCGGGAACTTGGGGCCCCGTGAGGCCTAGCGGCGAGAAGCGGCCCGCTTGCGGCCTCCAGTAGCCGCCACCGCGCCGCCTGCCAGCAGTTCGCGGGCATGGTCCAGCGCTGCACCGGAAGTCTGTCCACCCAGCATCCGGGCCAGTTCAGCTTCGCGCTCGGCCTGATCCAGGCGCCGTACCCGGCTGACCGTGCGCCCTTCAATCACTTCTTTTTCTACTCGGAAATGATGGTCAGCGCGGGCTGCAATCTGGGCCAGGTGAGTCACCACCATCACCTGCCGCTCACGGCCCAGCTGCGCGAGTTGCTCGGCGACTGCCACTGCCGCCGCGCCACCGATACCTGCGTCTACCTCATCAAAGATCACCACTGGAGTCTCGGCTCCTACCACCGTGCTGATCGCCAGCATCACCCGCGAGAGCTCACCGCCTGAAGCCACCTCGGCCAGCGGCCCCATGTTCTCACCGGGATTGGCGCTGAACAGCAAGGTGACATCGCTCAGGCCAGCGGCCCCCGGCTGAGCCAGCGGCATGAGGCTAAACTCCAGCCGGGCGTGCGGCATCCCCAGTTGACGAATCACCGCCAGCAGGCTGCCTGCCAGTGGGCCTGCGGCTTTGGTGCGGGCCGCGTCTAGCCGCTCACCCGCTGCCCGCAGCGCGGCGTACAGGCGCTCCACTTCCCCTGCCAGGTCGCCCGCATCTTCCTGGTCTTGCTGCAAGGCGGCCAGCTCGGTTTCGGCCTGCTCGGCAAAGGCCAGCACGTCACTCAGCTCGGGGCCGTACTTGGCCTTGAGACGGCCCAGCGCGGCCAAACGCTCCTCGGCCTGCGCGATTTCTTCGGGGTCGGGGGCGCTGCCCTCGGCAATCTGGCGCAGTTCTGGCACCAGCGCTTCCACGGCGTCCAGAGCCGCACGCAGTTCTTCCAGCAGGTCTTCCGAAGCCTGGTCGTAGCGGGCACCGGCACCAAGGGTCTTGAGGGCAGCTTGCATCAGGCCCTCAGCCGTTACCTCACCGTCAGCCAGCAGGTCCAGGGCCCCAGCTGCCGCGCCAGCTATCGCTTCTTGGTGGGTCAGGCGCGACAGCTGGGCCTGAAGCGGCTCTTCCTCGCCGGGCTGCGGCCCCACAGTACGGATCTCTCCCACCTGATACTCCAGCAGGTCCAGCAGCCGGGCACGCTCCCGCTCGCCGGTACGCAGGCGTTCCAACCGCGCAGCAGCGGCCTGCCACGCGGCGTAGGCAGCAGCGTAGTTGCCCACCGCCTCCGCGCACTGACCGTCCAGCAATCTCCGCTGGGCTGCATGCGACAGCAGACTGACTGCCGAGTGCTGCCAGTGAATGGTCAGGCGCTGCTCTGTCCAGCCCGACAGCTCACGCACGGCCACCACTTCGCCGTTGAGTCGCGCCACCGAGCGGCCCTGACGGCTGACCCGGCGCGAGCTGATGGCTTCGTCTTTGCCTTCTGACCAGAAGCCCGTCACCAGCAACTGCTCCTCGCCGCGCCGAATCAGATCAGGCTTGGCCCGCTCGCCCAGCAGCAGGCCCAGCGCGTCTACGATGATGCTTTTGCCGGCCCCAGTCTCACCAGTAAAGACACTCAGGCCACCGCCGAGCTCCAGGTCCAGCGTCTCGATGGTCGCCAGCGACTGCACTTCGAGGCGGGTCAAAAAAGGAGCCAGGGCCACGCGGCGATTCACTGGCTCAGTTTAACGCAAGTGGGCGGCTCCCCCAGAAAGTTCGGCATAGAAACTCGGCAGTCACAGGCCGCGCCATTTCTAGCCCGCCACCAACAGGCGCAGGAGAAGTCCAGAGATAAGTAGCTTCCGGGTGTAGATTGCATCATATTGCAATTCCCCAGTTGGCTCCACCAACTGCCCTT
>NZ_BNAL01000023.1 GCF_014653275.1 Deinococcus piscis | reverse complement strand
CCGCAAGTCATTCCCATACCCAGCCGCCCCAACACGTTTCATTCTCTTATTATGTCAAATGCTCTAGTGGTCCTGCCAGCCGCTCATATGTGGAGCAAAACTGGGCTTCGGTGGCGTCGTCCCAGCTGGTGAGTCCAGCGTACTCTGCCCGGCGCGGCTGCCCAAACAGACTTTTGCTCATGTCATAGGCGGTACTGCGCACAAAGCCCGCTCCCTCCAGCGCTGCCGAGAGCTCGTCCCTGACTTTCTGAGGATGGGCGTCCAGATAGACCCGCAGTGGCTCAGGCCGCCGCTCCCGGAGTGCCCGCAGCAGCTGCCCCCCACTGGCCCAGCCCAGTGGCGCAAAAGCCCTGTACAAATTTGCCGTCCGAGACGCCCAATCCTGCCACAATCTCGCCGGAACCGCCGCGCATCACCAGAAATTCGCTGGCCAGTTCTTCGCGCTCCACTGGACTGAAGGGCCGCAGGATGGCTGCCGCCCGTCCTTCTGGGTCTGCCATCCCATAAAAGCGCTGCTGAGCCGCGAAATAAGCTGGCAATTCCTGGGCAAAGAGTGGGGTCACCGTGGTCATCTCAAAAGAATGTAGAGGGAGTCATGCCACTTGACCTCTGCCAAATGGCGTAGGAGGCAAGCTTTTTCCCCACCTTCTTCCCTACGTTCATCAGAGCCGGGCCGGAACGAAGACGCCACGGACCGCGTCCCAGCGCAGCCGGTAGATGGGCACGCGGGCACCGTCTGCCTCTACAAAGACCCTGAGCTCGGTTCCCTGCTCAGGCAACTGCACATCCAGCCATAGTTCCCCCTGCACGCCGCTGGCTTGCCGGAACGCCTGGACCCGCACCGAAGCGTCGGCCCGGACTGCCGCAGGCAAGCCCGGTTTGACCTCTGTCCAGGGCTGGCCCCGGTAGGGCACACCGATTCGCCAGAACTTTTCGTCCCTGACCTGCCCGCTCACGTAGCGGTGAACATAAAGGTCGCTGGTCCCGCAGGGCCAATCGCCGCAGCCCAGCACGTTGGCCCGGTAGTCCCAGTCCAGAAGCATCAAGCCGCGCCCATCACGGCTCCACCAGACTTCCAGCTGGGCGCGGTAGTTGCCCTTGACCCAAAGTCCAGACGCGGACGGGTCATCCAGCTGCGCTGCTGGGAGGTCTTGCAGCAGCAGGCAATAGACGTTACCTATGCACCCAGGGCCTGCCGGAGTGGCGGCCAACCGAACCAGGCGGCTCAGGGTAGGCCGCATTTGTGGCTGCGACTGAGCATAGACCTGGGCCTGCACGCCTGAACTCGGAAGCGCCGCAGCAGAACACAGTCCAGCGCAGACCAGAGCTGCCAGGAGAACTCTAGGAGACATGATTCAGGGTATGCCAGAGCGGGGCTGAGGAAAAGAACTGCGGCGGACCGCTCCATCAGCCCGCCCCGCCTCCCCTATGCTGGCCCCATGACCGAGCGCATCCCCGGCAGTGAACCCAGCGGCCTTAACCGCCTGGGCGGCGAGTCCAGCCCTTATCTGCGTCAGCACGCGGACAACCCGGTCCATTGGTGGCCCTGGGGAGACGAGGCGTTTGCCGAAGCCCGGCAGCGCGGCGTGCCGGTACTGCTGAGCATCGGCTACAGCACCTGCCACTGGTGCCACGTGATGGCGCACGAGTCGTTCGAGGACGCGGCCACAGCGGTGCAGATGAACCGCGACTTTGTAAATATCAAGGTGGACCGCGAAGAAAGACCCGACGTGGACGGCATCTACATGGCCGCCACCCAGGCGATGACCGGGCAGGGCGGCTGGCCGATGACGGTGTTTTTGAACCATGACCGCCAGCCGTTTCATGCCGGCACCTATTACCCGCCGCACGAGGGGCTGGGCATGCCATCCTTCCGCCGGGTCATGGGGGCCGTGACCGACGCCTGGCAGCACCGCCGCGCCGACCTGGACGCCAATGCTCAGGCGCTGACCGAACACATCCAGGCGCTCAGCGAACCGCGCCGGGCAGCGCAGGACTGGCCGCAGGGTCTGCTGGACCTGCCGCTGCAAGTCTTGCCGCAACTGTTTGACCAGGCACACGGGGGATTTGGCGGCGCGCCCAAGTTCCCGGCCCCCACCACACTGGATTTCCTGCTCAAGTCCGGCGATGAGCAGGGCCAGGCGATGGCGCTGCTCACCCTGCGGCAGATGGGGCGCGGGGGGATTTACGACCAACTGGGCGGCGGGTTTCACCGCTACTCGGTAGATGACCGCTGGCTGGTGCCGCACTTCGAGAAGATGCTGTACGACAATGCCCAGCTGACCCGCACCCTGCTGGCGGCCTATCAGGTGAGCGGGGAAGCCGAGTTCGCCCGGCTGGCCCGCGAGACACTGGGTTACTTGGAGCGGGAAATGCGGCACCCGGCGGGCGGCTTTTACTCTGCCCAGGACGCCGATACACAGGGCGTAGAGGGCCTCACCTTTACCTGGACCCCTGCCGAGTTACAGGAGGTGCTGGGCGCGGAGGATGCCGCCTGGGTCGCCGCCCACTACGGTGTGACCGAGCAGGGCAATTTTGAAGACCCCCACCGCCGCGACGCAGGCCGCCGCACAGTCCTCTCGCAGGTGGGGCCACTGACCGCTGAGCAGCGAGCACGCCTGCCGGAGCTGCGCGCCCGCCTGCTGGCCGCCCGTGCAGCGCGCCCCCAGCCGCACCGTGACGACAAGGTCCTCACCTCATGGAACGGCCTGGCCCTGGCCGCTTTGGCCGATGCGGCGCGCATTCTAGGCGAGTCGCATTGGCTGGACCTAGCCCGCGAGAATGCCGCCTGGGTGCGGAGTACCATGCGCCAGCCGGACGGCACCCTCTGGCACAGCTGGCTGGACGCTCAGGCCCCCAAGGTCGAAGGGCTGCTGGAAGACCACGCCCTGTACGGCCTGGGATTGACCGCGCTGTATCAGGCGAGCGGTGAGCTGGAGTATCTGGAGTGGGCACGGGAACTATGGGAAATCGTGCGGCGCGATTTCTGGGATGAAAGCGCCGGACTCTTCCGTTCCAGCGGGGGCCGGGCCGAACCCCTGCTGACCCGTCAGAGCAGTGCCTTTGACTCGGCCATCATCAGCGACAATGCTGCCGCCGCGCTGCTGGGGCTGTGGATACACCGCTACTGGGGTGATGAAGCGGGTAAGCAACTGGCCCGCCGCACCGTATCCAGCCACCTGACCGAACTGGCGCAGGCCCCGCACGGCATGGGCGGACTGTGGCAGGCAGCAGCCATGCTGGAGGCCCCACACACCGAACTCGCCATCATCGGCACGCCAGGGGAGCGTGCTCCACTGGAACGGGTCGCCGCCAGGTTCCTGCTGCCCTATGTGGCCCTGGCCCCAGCGGGCGCCCCACGGGGCCTGCCGGTGCTGAAAGGCCGCGAAGGAGGCGGCACTGCTTATCTGTGTGTGAACCGGGCCTGCCAGCTGCCCGTGCGGGACGCAGAGGGACTAGAGGCACAGCTGGCAGGGTTATAGGTAGAGCGCAGAAAGATACCGATTGAAGGGTGAAAAGCTGGTCTTGGCTCCACCCTTGGTCCACCTACCATCGGCGCAGCGTAACCATCAACCGTCAACGCTGCCCGGCCCTTACCGCTTCCAGCGCACTCCGTCTTTGGTGTCCTCCACCGTAATGCCTACTTCGCTCAGCGTGTCGCGCAGCTCGTCGGCCTCGGCGTACTGCTTTTGCAGGCGGTAGTTCTGGCGGGCCTTGAGAACCAGTTCCATCAGGGCGTCCACCACCGGGGTGTCATCTTGCGCGGGGGCCGCGCCGCTCCCTTCGGCAAACAGGCCCAGCACGTCGCCGCCGAGCGTGCGGTAAGCCGCCTGCGCCCGTTCCAGTGTGTCGTGACCGACCGGGCCAGCGTTCAGGGCGGTGTTGACCTCGGCGGTCAGGCCGAACAGCGCCGCCACCGCTTTGGGTGTGTTGAAATCGTCGCGCATGGCGTCCTCGAATTCCTGCACGCGGGCGGCGATTTTGGCGTCCAGGGCGGCATCAGCTCCGGCGGGCGCGTCATTCAAGCGGCGCTCAATTTCTGCGAGGGCATCCACCATGCGGCGGTAACCGTTCGCCGCGCTGGCGAAGGCTTCCTCGTTCATCTCGGTCACGCTGCGGTAGTGGCTCGATACCAGCAGAAACCGCACCACCATCGGCTCGTGCTTGTGCAGGATGTCCTCAATGGTCGTGAAGTTGCCTTTGCTCTTGGACATCTTCTCGCCGCCGATGGTCAGCATGTTGTTGTGCATCCAGTAACGGGCAAAGTGGTGGCCTGCCGCCTCCGCCTGGGCAATTTCGGCCTCGTGGTGGGGGAATTGCAGGTCCAGGCCGCCGCCGTGAATGTCGAAGCCTTCGCCGAGGTACTTCAGGCTCATGGCCGAGCATTCGATGTGCCAGCCGGGAAAGCCCACGCTCCAGGGCGAGTCCCAGCGCATCAGGTGTTCTGGCTCAGCCTTTTTCCACAGCGCGAAGTCGCGGGGGTCGCGCTTTTCCTCGCGCACGGCTTCACGGGTGCCCTCCTCCTGGTCGTCCAGCTTGCGGCCCGAGAGTTTGCCGTATTCGGGCCAGCTGCGCACGTCGAAGTAGACACTGCCCGCCGATTCGTAGGCATGGCCGCGCTCAATCAGTTCCTCAATCAGCTTGATCTGCTCCTGAATGTGGCCGGTGGCGCGGGGGTTGATGGAGGGGCGCAAGACGTTCAGGGCGTCCATGTCCTTGAAAAACGACCAGAAATACTTGTCGGCGACTTCCATCGGCTCAAGCTGCTCCAGCCGGGCGCGGGCCTGCAACTTGTCCTCACCGTCGTCCGAATCATTTTGCAGGTGGCCCACATCGGTGATGTTGGCGACGTAGCGCACCCGGTAGCCAAAGTGCATCAAGGCGCGGCGAATCACGTCAAAAGCGACTTCCTTTTTGGCGTGGCCTAGGTGCGCGTCGCTGTATACGGTAGGGCCACACAGATACATGCCGACGTGCCCAGGCGTGGTGGGCACAAACGGAACTTTCTGTCGCTGCATGGTGTCGTAGAGCTGGATATCGGGGTCGGGCGAGGTGTGTCGGGTCATGGAAAGTCCTTTGGGGTCTAAGGGTCGGAGGGTCTAAAGGTCCAGGCGTAAGAAACAAAAAACCGCGCCTCAGTCCACAGGGGAAAGGGGCGCGGCAAAGCAGAAATGCTGCTTACCGCGTCGGGAGGCAACACAGGGCGTTCATGCGGGCAGTCTAGCGCAAGACCGCCAGCGGGACAGCATCCACAGAGATAGAAATATATATGCGTCTTTAGGTATAAAATTCCAACAACTTGGCGGTCATCTTGCCGAACCCATGAGCACAAGCCAGAGGGCAACCGCCAAACACTATATCGCTCTCGCTCTCCCTGAGCGCTGTTGCCGCACGGATACAGGCCCACTCTCCCCCTTGACGCCCCTTGCATCTTTATGAATACTGTTTCTACTCTCTGGCGGCCCCGCGCTATGCTAGAGAACGCCAGTCTTTCCGGCATCCAGCCCGTTTTTTGGGCATTCACCTGACCGCCGGAGACCACATCCAAACCCATTCATTCAGCGGTGCCTATGACTCAGGGCCGCCAAGGAGACACCCATGAACCAGCAAGACTACATTGCCCTAGAAGACCAATACGGAGCCCACAACTACCACCCGCTGCCGGTGGTGCTGGCACGCGGAGAAGGAGCCAAAGTCTGGGACACCGACGGCAAAGAGTACTTTGATTTTCTGAGTGCCTACTCCGCCGTCAACCAGGGCCACTGTCACCCCAAAATCGTGGGGGCGATGGTGGAGCAGGCCCAGACCCTGACCCTGACCAGCCGGGCCTTTCACAACGACCAGCTGGGCAAGTACGAGAAGTTCGTGTGCGACTACTTCGGCTTTGACAAAGTGCTTCCGATGAACACCGGCGCGGAAGCCGTGGAAACCGCCATCAAGCTGGCCCGCAAGTGGGCTTATGAAGTGAGCGGCATTCCCGAGAACGAAGCGCAGATCATCGTCTGTGAGAACAACTTCCACGGGCGCACCACCACCATCATCAGCTTTTCCAATGATGAGAACGCCCGCCGCTCTTTTGGCCCTTACACGGACGGCTTTATTCGCATTGCGTACGATGACCTGGACGCGCTCAAAGCCGCGCTAGAAGCGAACAAGGGCCGCGTAGCAGGCTTTTTGGTCGAGCCGATTCAGGGCGAGGCAGGCGTCTATGTACCGAGCGAAGGCTACCTGAAAGGAGCTAAGGAACTGTGCGAGCAGTACGGCACCCTATTTATTGCTGACGAAGTGCAGACCGGCATCAGCCGCACCGGCAAGCGTCTGGCCGTGGACCACGAGAATGTCAAGCCCGACATCCTGATTCTGGGCAAAGCGATTTCGGGCGGCGTGTATCCGGTCAGCGCCGTGCTGGCCGACAACGCCGTGATGAATGTCATCAAACCCGGTCAACACGGCTCCACGTTCGGGGGCAACCCGGTGGCCGCCGCTGTGGCTATGGCCGCCCTGACCGTGGCTGAGGAAGAAAACCTGGCCGAGCGTGCCGAGGAGCTGGGCCAGAAGTTCCGCAGCGAACTTGGCAAGTACATCAAGCAGAGCCAGATTGCCAAGCTGGTACGCGGCAAGGGCCTGCTGAACGCTGTGGTGATCAACGACCACGAGGAAAGCGACACCGCCTGGAACATCTGCATGCGGATGGCTGAAAAGGGCCTGCTCGCCAAGCCCACCCACGGCAACATCATCCGCTTTGCACCGCCGCTGGTCATCAGCGAACAAGACCTGATGCGGGGCGTGAACATCATCACCGAAACCCTGAAGGAATTTGAGGGTGTGGCGCAGGGCCACGTGCCGATGCAGGAAGTGAACCACCCCGAGCACGTCGAGCAAGTCTGATCCCAGCATCTCAACGCAAACGCCGCCGGACGCTAAGCCCGGCGGCATTTCTGTGGTGTGGCAAACGGTGCAGCTGGGTCAGCTCAGCTCCGTGTCGAGTTCTTCTGCTGCTGGCGGCAGTTCACGCCAGAGGGTCATTCGCTCGGTGATGTCCTGCTGAATGCGCCGCACGTTGCCTTCCATCCGTGAGCGGGCGCCTTCCAGTTCCTGACGCAGGCGCATAATTTCTTCTACGCCAGCCAGGTTCACGCCCAACTCCTGGGTCAGCCGCCGGATTTCGCGCAGGTGGTCAATATCACGCTCGGAGTACAGCCGGGTCTTGCCACTGCTGCGGCCAGGACGAATCAGTTCCTTGCGCTCGTACAGCCGCAGGGTCTGCGGGTGCATGTCCACCAGCTCTGCCGCGATGGAAATCACGTACACGGGCCGGTCCTTGGGATCGTCAGGAGCCGGCAGGGCCTTGCTCTGCTGCTGCGAGCGGAGTTCGCCTTCGATGCGCTCAATCTCAGCCTCAAACTCGCCCTGAAGGTCGTCCAGCTCGTGCTGCAAGCGCATCACTTCTTCTACGCCAGCCAGGTTCACGCCCAGCTCCTGGGTCAGTCGCCGGATTTCGCGCAGGTGCTCGATATCGCGCTCGGAATACAGCCGGGTCTTGCCACCACTGCGGCCCGGCTTGATCAGGCCCTTGCGCTCGTACAGCCGCAGGGTCTGGGGATGCATGTCCACCAGCTCCGCCGCCACGGAGATCACGTACACAGGTTTGTTCTTGGTTTCGGCGGGCATAGGAAACAGTATACCGCGCCGTTCAGGACGCTTGAGCGCGTTGCTGTCAGGCTGAAGCAGTCTGGAGAGGCGAAATCCGCCTGGGTGGGGGCCAGCGTCTTCCCGGTCCTCACTTCTTCTAGGCACACCGCCTGGGACGATGCATATGCGAGACTGGGCAGCATGTCCGCACCCCAGCCACCCGCCCCCGCCAATATCAGCTTTAACCCCTGGAAATATCTGGGCTTGGTCGCGCTGCTGTTCGCTGCACTGGTCGGCGGCTGGACCTGGTTTTTGCTGAATCAGGGCCGCGAGGGACGCGCCTATGCCCAGGCTGCGCTGGCAGCAGCGGCGGGGAAGACTCTACCTCCGGAGGGTATCGCCTGCGCTGAGCTGCTGAGCCGTCCTCTGCCAGGTAGCGTAGAGAGTTGTCAGGTCAAACCCGGCACGCCGCCCACCGCTGAGCTGGCCCTGCAAGGCGGACGGCGTGGGGTGCTGCGCGGTCAGTAACCGCCGGGCAAATGCTTTACAGTGGGCCGGATGACCGACCCCCATGCCGACGCTGCCGCTTCTGCGCCCCTGTACTCCCCTGCCCGCGTGAAGGACTTGATGAGCCGCCACGGCATCCGGCCCACCAAGTCGCTGGGGCAGAACTTCCTGATTGACGGCAACATCCTGCGGGCGATTGCCGACGCCGGGGGAGCCGCTGAGGGCGTCAGCGTGCTGGAGGTCGGCCCCGGCCTGGGGGTCCTGACCCGCGAGATGGCCGAGCGCGGCGCGCAGGTCACCACCTTGGAAAAAGACCAGGGCCTGCGCCCAGTGCTGGAAGAAACGCTTGAGGGGCTGGACGTAAACATCATCTGGGGCGACGCGCTGGACTTTGATTACGCTTCGCTACCCGCCGGAACTCGTGTGATTGCCAACCTGCCCTATTACATCACTGGGCCGCTGCTGTCACGCTTCATGCGGGCACCCAGCATCGTTTCGGCCACAGTCCTTGTACAAAAAGAAGTGGCCCAGCGTCTCGCCTCTCAGCCGGGCGACGACAACTACGGCTTCCTGACGGCACTGGCGCACCTATATGGCACGGTGCGTCCGGTCCGTGATGTTCCCAAGGGTTCGTTTATTCCAGCGCCCGCAGTAACAAGCTCAGTGGTGCGGCTGGACTTTGACCGCTCTCGGCCACAGCCCAGCGAAGCCTATATCCGGCTGATTGACGCCGCGCTGCACCACCGCCGCAAGACCCTGCGCAACAACTTGAAAATGGCCGGTCATCCCGTAGACCGCGCCGTGGCCGCCATCGAGGCCGCTGGCCTGCGCCCCGACGTCCGCGCCGAAGACGTTCCACTGGCCCAAATGCGGCTGCTGGCCGACGCGCTGGGCGTGGACTAGACGCAGAAGGCCGAAAGCACCTGGCCTCCTTTCCACCTTCTACTTGCTCCTCCTCCTTTTCCGTATTGGTTGTCTCCAAAGGGGTGACACAAAAAGACCTTTCGTGACCTGCGCTGTTACGGGGTTTGCGCCGTCAGCCCGCTATCATGGAGCCATACCCCACACCATTCACAAGGGGAAAAGGAGAAGACTCATGGCAGAACAAGCGAAGAACCTGTTTGGTGCCCGTGACGTGCTGGGCGAGCACGCCGGCCAGAAGCTGTACTACTACCGCCTGGACAAGCTGAAGGAAAAAGGCTTTGAGGTGGACCGCCTGCCCTTCAGCATCAAGGTGCTGCTCGAGAGCGTGCTGCGCGAAGCCAACGACTACGACGTGCGCCGTGAAGACGTGGAAACCGTGGCGGGCTGGAGCCCCAAGAACGAGGAAGTCGAGATTCCCTTCAAGCCCGCCCGCGTGATCCTGCAGGACTTTACCGGCGTGCCTGCTGTGGTGGACCTGGCCTCCATGCGCGAAGCCATGAAGACCGTAGGCGGCGACCCCGACAAGATCAATCCGCTGATTCCTGTGGACCTGGTGATTGATCACTCGGTGCAGGTGGACGTGTTCGGCACCGAATGGGCGCTGCAAAGCAACATGGACATCGAATTCGAGCGCAACCGCGAGCGTTACGAGTTCCTGCGCTGGGGCCAGCAGGCCTTCGACAACTTCGGCGTGGTGCCGCCCGCTTCGGGCATCGTTCACCAGGTGAACCTGGAGTACCTGGCACGCGGCGTGCAGAGCCGCCCTGAAGACGACGGCGTGGTCGTGTACCCCGACTCGCTGGTCGGCACCGACTCCCACACCACCATGATCAACGGCCTGGGCATCGTGGGCTGGGGCGTGGGCGGTATTGAAGCCGAAGCCGTCATGCTCGGCCAGCCCATCTACATGCTGATGCCCGAAGTGGTGGGGTTCAAAATTACCGGCGAAATGCCCGAAGGGGCCACCGCCACCGACCTCGCGCTGCGCGTGACCCAGATGCTGCGCGAAAAAGGCGTGGTGGGCAAGTTCGTGGAATTCTACGGGGCTGGCCTGAGCAACATGACGCTGCCTGACCGCGCCACGATTGCCAACATGGCTCCCGAATACGGCGCGACCATGGGCTTTTTCCCCGTGGACGACGAAGCGCTGCGCTACCTGCGCCGCACCGGACGCGTCGAGGACGAAGTGGAATTGGTTGAGCAGTACTGCAAGGCGCAGGGTCTGTTCCGCACCGACGAAACCCCCGACCCCGTGTTCACTGACACCATTGAGCTGGACCTGGGCACCATCGTTCCCAGCCTGGCCGGTCCCAAGCGCCCGCAGGACCGCGTGAACCTGAGCGACATGCACACCGAGTTTGCCGAGGCGCTGACCGCTCCTGTGAGCCAGCGCGGCTTTGAGCTGAGCGAAGACCAGCTGGAGAGCAAAGGCACGATCACCGGCACCGACCTGCAAATCGGGCACGGCGCAGTGACGTTGGCCTCTATCACCTCCTGCACCAACACTTCCAACCCCAGCGTGCTGATCGCCGCTGGCCTGGTCGCCAAGAAGGCTGTGGAGCGGGGACTGAAGGTCAAGCCCTGGGTCAAGACCTCGCTGGCCCCCGGTTCCCGCGTGGTGACCGAGTATCTGGAACAAGCTGGCCTGCAAAGCTACCTGGACCAAATCGGCTTCAACACCGTGGGCTACGGCTGCATGACCTGCATCGGCAACTCCGGCCCGCTGCCTGAGCCGGTGGTGGACGCGATTACCGAGGGCGACCTGGTGGCGGCCAGCGTGCTGTCGGGCAACCGCAACTTCGAAGGCCGCATCAACCCCCACATCCGCGCCAACTATCTCGCCAGTCCTCCCCTGGTGGTGACTTACGCCCTGGCAGGCACCGTGGTGAACGACATCGTGAATGACCCCATCGGTCAGGACGAAAGCGGTAACGATGTCTTCCTTAAAGACGTGTGGCCCAGCAACGCCGAGATTCAGGAGATCTACGACACCGCCATCAACGCGGACATGTTCAAGAAAATCTACGACGGCATCGAGAGCAGCAACGAGCAGTGGAACGCCATCCCCGTCTCTGAAGGCGACCTGTTCGACTGGAAGGAAGACAGCACCTACATCCAGAACCCGCCGTTCTTCGAGGACATTGCGGGCGGCGTGCGCGAAATCAGCGACATCACCGGTGCGCGCGCCCTGGTCAAGGTGGGCGACTCGGTCACCACGGACCACATCTCCCCCGCCGGTTCGTTCAAGGCTGACACCCCCGCCGGCAAATTCCTGATGGACATGGGTGTGGAGCCCAAGGACTTCAACTCCTACGGCAGCCGCCGTGGCAATGACCGCGTGATGACGCGCGGCACCTTCGCCAACATCCGCCTGAAGAACCAACTGGCCCCCGGCACCGAAGGCGGCTTCACCACCGACTTCACCACCGGCCAGGTGACCAGCATCTTTGACGCTGCCCAGAACTACAAGGCCGCTGGCACCCCGCTGCTGGTGTTCGCTGGCAAGGACTACGGCATGGGCTCCAGCCGCGACTGGGCCGCCAAGGGCACCTTCCTGCTGGGCGTCAAGGCCGTGATTGCCGAGAGCTATGAGCGCATTCACCGCTCCAACCTGGTGGGCATGGGCGTGCTGCCGCTGCAGTTCATCAACGGCGAGAACGCCGAGAACCTGGGCATTGAGGGCGACGAGACCTTCAATATCAAGCTGCCTGCCGACCTGAAGCCGCGCCAGAATGTGACCCTGGAAGTCACGGGCAAGGACGGTAACACCCGCAGCCTGACCGTACAGTGCCGCATCGACACGCCCGTCGAGATTGACTACTACAAGAACGGCGGCATCCTGCAAACCGTACTGCGCTCCATCCTGGCGCGGAGCAAAGACGAAGTGAAGGCGTAAACCCAAGCTTTAGATTGAGCCAGCAAGAAACCCCCGCCTGGGAAACTGGGCGGGGGCTTTGCCTTGGGTGAGTTGAAGTTGAAGTGGCATAGGGTTCTAAAGACTGGTGCCATCGTAGAGGTCAGCCAAGCGTTACTCGCACTTTCATATCGCTCTGATACACCTGGCAGCCCTGGGCGCGGGCAGCGGCGTGCAGGGCCACATGCAGGTTGCCAGCAATGACGTTGTACACACGGCTGGCCCCGGCCTGTGCATACAGGAAGCCGTCAATGTAATCGTGGCGGGTGGGATTGTCCTGCTCAGAGCGCAAATACTCCTCGACACTCACCCTGCGGAAAGCTGGCTCCCTCATGGCTCCAGCGTACAAAAGAAGGCCGCTCCCCATCTCTGGAGAGCGGCCCTCAATGATTGACTGCGGCTAGCTCAGCCCTTGAACTCGCGGTCACTAAAGTCGCGGCCACCGCTGCGGCCTCCGCGTGAACCACTGCTGCGCTCGTTGCCAAATCGGTCACTGTTACTGCGGCTACCGCCACGGCTTCCGCTGTCGCGGCTCTCAAAACGGCCACCGCCGCGAGAACCGCCACGGTCACCGAACGAGCGTCCACCACCGCTGCGGCTTCCGCCACTGCGGCCACTGCGGAAGTCGCCTTCGTTGTCGAAGCGGCGACCACGGCCCGTGCCACCGTCGCGGCGTTCGCGGGTCGCCTGCTCGAACAGCTCAGGCAGCTCCTGGGCGACTTCCACACCGATTTCGCCGTCCAGCGGGCTGGCTTTCATCAGGGCTTCCACGTACTGGCTGGGGACATCGGCCACGGCGCCGCCGCGCCACTGGCGCACTTTGCCCAGCTTGCGGCTGTCCACATCGCTGTGGCGGGCCAGCAGGGCCACGGTGCGGGCAATGCTCAGGCGGTCACCATGCAGAATCAGGGTGGTCTGGCCTTCTTCACCGCTCAGCAGGCTGGAAGGAGCCTGGGGCTCGGTCACACCGCTGATCTTGGCGAGGGCACGGGCCAGGGCTTCGGCTCCCATTTCTTCCAGCAACGCTTCGGCCTGCTCCATGAAACCGCTGGCGGCCTCCGCATCCACACGGCGCAGCATTTCAGAGCTGGCGCGGGCGCTGGCCTCCTGCACTTCACGAGGGGTCGGCAGGGGACGCTCGGTAAAGCGCACGCCGGTGACGCGCTCCAGGCCGTTGATGTCGCGCTGCTCACGGTCCCCGTACATGATGATGGCAGTGCCAGCACGCCCGGCGCGTCCGGTACGGCCCGAACGGTGCACGTAGCTTTCAGGGTCCTGCGGCAGGTGATACTGCACCACCAGGTCCACTTCGGGAATATCCAGGCCACGGGCAGCCACATCAGTCGCCACCAGAATAGAAGTGCGGCCAGAGCGGAATGACCCCAGGGCACGCTCACGCTGGTTTTGCGCCAGGTCGCCGTGCAGCGCCTCAGCTTCAAAGCCACGGTGAATCAGCTCCAGCGCCAGCTCGTCGGTTTCGCGCTTGGTGCGGGTAAAGACAATCGCTTTTTCGGGGTTGTAAACGGTCAGCAGGTCAGCCAGCACGCGGGTGCGGCTGCGGCCCACGCGCACCTTGAGGTGCTCCACCGTCTGGGCGGCCTGGCTCTTGCCTTCGCCCACCATGTCCACCACCAGCGGGTCACGCAGGTACTTGCTGGAAATGCGGCGGATTTCGGGGGTCAGTGTGGCGCTGAACAGCAGCGTCTGGCGGCCTTCAGGCGTGGTCTTGAGGATGGTTTCAATGGCGTCCGCAAAACCGACGCTGAGCATCTCGTCGGCTTCATCCAGCACAGCGTACTTGACGTCGCGCAGGTCGAGATTGCCGCGCTCCAAGTGGTCAATCAGACGTCCAGGCGTGCCCACCACCACGTCCACGCCACGGCGCAGAGCATTTTCCTGAGGGCCATAAGCAGCGCCGCCATACACGGTCAGCACGGTCAGCTCACGGCCAGTCTGCTCGAATTCAGCGGCCACCTGGCGGGCCAGTTCGCGGGTCGGGGCCACCACGATGGCGCGGGGCAAACGGCTGCGCTCACGGCTAGGCTCCAGCCCCTGAATGATGGGCAGCGCAAAGGCCAGCGTCTTGCCGGTGCCGGTGCGGGCGCGGCCAATCAGGTCACGGCCTTGCAGGGTGTGCGGCAGGCTCTCGGCCTGAATAGGAGAAGCCTCGGTGATCCCGCGCTCAGCCAGACGCGCCGCCAGAGCGGGCGCGATCAGTTCGTTAAAATTCATTTTTGGTCCTTTCGTGGGAACATGCACCCCGAGGACAGCAAATAACCCTGTGTCGTTTGCCTGCCGTAACCCGCTGTGGGGCCGCCTTGCTCCTTTGGCCGTCTTTGCAGGTCTTTTCCCGTGGGGGACATCTTCCTCTGGAGGGGCCGTGGGGCCGTCAAATCTCCAGGTCAAGAAGGGAAGTATAGCACTCTTTAGGGTGTCTGCCTAGTCGGTGTCGTGGTCAGTGTCTACGCATGCCTGAACAATTCTTTGAGGCATCTGGTATTCGAGGTATCTGGGTAAAGATAGCTGGCATCCTATACGCCTGACCCAGCAGTGCAGCTTCCTGCCTGACTTTTCTGTTTACTTTTCAGCGCCCTGGTCCGGTCCCAAATATCTCTTCTGAAGCAACTTGATCAGCCTGCCCAGCAAGAAGAAAAGCCCGTGCTAGATTGTGTGTGCGTTTCCCGGCGCTTTTTAGCTACGGCCTGCTCGGCAGGGATGGATCACTGTGTCAGCACAGGATTCTGCCCATGTGCAGTGCATGGCCGTCGTCAATGAGAAGGGTCGGACCTGGAGGTTTTTGCGTGAAATTTTTTGTCATCGGCGACGTGAACGTTGACCATATTTATCATCTGGACGAGCTGCCCCAGCTGGGCAAGGAAGTGCATCCGCAGCGAGCGGTCATGCAGCCCGGCGGCTCCGGCGGCACCATGGCTGTGACGTTGGCCCGGCTGGGTCACACCGTCACCCTGGCAACCAGCGTGGGCGACGATCTTTTCGCGGAATATGCGCTCAGTCAGGTGCGGGCCAGTGGCGTGACAGAAAGCGCAGTGCAGACCGCCAGCGACGAGGGCACCAGCACAATCACTGTCATGCAGACCGCCGACGGCCAGCGCACCATGATCAGCTCTGGCGGGGCCAACCGCAGCCTAAGCGTGAGCAAACTGAAGAAAAAGGACATAGAAAGTGCCGACGCCCTGATCATCAGCGCCTATAGCTTGGTCGAAGGCGAACAGCGCGAATACGCGCTCAAGGCCATTGAGTACGCCAAAAAAGCCAAAACCCCCGTGCCGCTGTTCATTGACCTGGGCACCGGCGCAGTCAACAAAGCGGGCCAGGGGCTGATTGACGATGTCTTGCAGGCGGATTACCTCACCCTGAACCAGCACGAGATTCTGGCACTGACCGGGACTTCTTCGATCAGTGCGGCCCTGGCAACCCTGGCCGATGAGGGCCTGCACCACGTGGCCGTCAAGGTGGGGGCCATGGGCTGCATCGTCTGGACGCCCAGCGAGACCGAACTGGTAGATGCGGTCTTGCCGCAGGACGAAGAAGCGCTGGACAGCACCGGCGCAGGCGACACCTTCACAGCAGTGTTCGCCCACGCCGTGATGGGTGGGCAGCCCCTCAAGGCTGCAGCCCGGATGGCGAACGCCGCTGGGGGCCTGGCCGCCACCCGTCTGGGCGCACAGGTTCGGCACATCACCGCTGAGGATTTGGCTCCCTACGCCGACTGATCCTCTACCCACTGACTGTGGTTCCGCCTGGCGATTCCCTGGCGAAATTGATGGAAGCGTGGGCGATGTTCAGCAATCAGAGACAAAAATAGTTGTTGTGCCGCCCTTCCTGGCACTTCTCGGCGAAACGTGATCTATGTCATAGGAATGTAAGATTTTCTGCCTATGATGGAAGACGAGCGGTGAAGCCACCCTCATTCTTACCTCACAAGGCCGCGCACCTTCCCCCCCCTGAGCGCGGCCTTGTTTTTTTGTGTTTTTCGGTCTTGCCGGAGCATAGCTCACTGTGACGCCAGGGCGCATCACAACAGAGAGACGAACCGGCCGGGGCGCACACCAAGAAATGTTCAACCCGTGCCCGCAAAGTTAGACCATGCAGGCGGGTTAAAATCTGGGCTATGTTGCCGCCAATTGTCAGCCAGATTATGGACAACTTCAATTTCGACGTGAACCCCGAGCTGAGCCGGGAACAAAACGCCGAAGAAGTCATCAAGAGTGCCGCCCTGCTGTCAGGGGCCGTGTCTATTGAGCCTTTACCTTTTGCCGACATGCTGATTCTGACGCCTCTCCAGGCCAAGATGGTGCTGCACATCGGCAAGATCTACGGGTTCGATATCACCCCAGAGCGCTCGGCTGAGATTGCCCGTGAGCTGGGGGCCACGGTGGCCTACGGCATGGCGGCCCGGCAGTTCATGCGTAGCGTTGCCAAAATCGCTCTGCCGGTAGTAGGCGGTGTCGTGACTGCGCCGCTGGTGTATGGCTGGACTTACGCTCTGGGCCGCATGGCACAGACCTACTTCGAGCGCAAGATCCAGGGCCTGCCGTTCCATAAGGAAGACCAGGTCCAAGTGGTGCAGGAAGCCAAGCAGCAAAGCCGCCGCGTCCTGCCCAGCAGCCAGGATTTCAGCGAACTGGCCGAAGAGCTTCGCCGCCGCGCCAAAGAGCGCGAACAGAGCGGCAAAAACACCGGCCAAGACAGCCAGGATATTCAGAGCCGCTGAATATTCTCTCCTGGTACGACAAGCAAGGCCTCTGCCACAGTGGCGGGGCCTTGCTTTTTCTGGCGTTGTGTGTGGCGGCCTGAGCTTTGGCCTGAAGATGGACAGCATTTGAGCAACTGCTTTAGCAGCTGAGCAAACGGGCGCAGCGGTATTTGTTGGTGGACACGTCCTTGCGCTTGGTCCAGGTTTCCTCAAAGGGCACGTAGTTCAGTTGCTGACACACCTCACCCACCATTTCACCGCTGCGGCCAGCCAGCAGGGCCTCTACCGCCGCCTGACCCAGCACCGACGCCAGCACACGGTCATGTGCCACCGGGGTGCCGCCACGTTGGATGTGCCCCAGGATACTGACGCGGGTTTCCTCACCCGTGTTCTCGGTGATGGCGCGGGCCACTGCGTCCGTGCCGCCGGGATAGCCTTCAGCCACAATCACGATGGAGCTGGTCTTGCCGCGCTCCTGACTCTGGCGGACCGTCTGGGCCACCTCCGCCAGAGGTTTGGGCCGCTCAGGGACCAGCACTTCTTCAGCGCCACCAGCCAGCGCCACCTCTATGGCGATGTGCCCGGCGTGGCGGCCCATGACCTCTACTACAAAGATGCGTTCGTGGCTCGCCCCGGTATCACGCAGCCTGTCTACAGCGTCCAGGGCCGTCTCTACCGCAGTGTGATAACCGATGGTGTAATCGGTGCCGTACAAGTCGTTGTCAATGGTGCCCGGCACGCCCATCACCCGGAAGCCGTGTTCCTGGGCGAGCAGGTGGGCTCCCCGGAAGGAACCGTCGCCCCCAATCACCACCAGGCCGTCCACTTTCCAGTGCCGCAGATGCTCAGCCCCCTGAGCGCGGCCTTCGGGAGTGCGCCAGGCCTCGCTGCGGGCTGTCAACAGCTTGGTGCCACCACGCTGAATGATGTTCGCCACGTCACGGGGGCCGATCAGGTCCATATCGCCGTCATGCAGGCCATTGAAACCCCGGCGAATCCCCACCACCTCCAGGCCATGAAACGAAGCGGTACGCACCACAGCACGCACCGCCGCATTCATGCCGGGCGCGTCTCCTCCACTGGTCAGCACGCCGATACGGCGCAGACCGGCAAGATTCTCCACCTGGAATATCTGTTCTGCCTTCGTCATGCCTGACAGCTTACGGGAAACGTGTCGGTCAGCCGTCACAGCGGCGCTGTGAGGCGGGGCGCTCAAGGCCCAACCTCTCTAACGGTCAGCGCGGTGCTTGAGGGCCAGGGCGTAAGCGTCATTTTTGCTCAGTCCACGTTGCATCAGGGCGGAGCGCAGATCACGCGTGCTCAGCCCCTGCACGGCCAGCTCAGCGGTCACACTGTCCCAATCGGGGGCCGTGTCTTCGGCCTCGGCTTCGGTGCGTCCGCCCACCACCACCACGATTTCGCCGCGCACCCCCTGGGCAAAGTATTCAGCCAGCTCGGCCAGGGTGCCGCGCCGGGTTTCTTCGTAGCGCTTGCTCAACTCACGGCTGACACTGGCCGGACGAGCCGGCGTGCAGGCTTCGGCGAGGTCCAGCAAGGTGGCATGCAGGCGGTGGGGGCTTTCGTAGAGTGCCGTCGGCTCGGGACGTGCAGCAATGGTGCCCAGGCGCTCACGGCGCTCACGGCCCGAACGCGGCAAGAAGCCCTCAAAGGTGAAGCGGGCAGTGGGCAAACCCGACAGGACAAGCGCAGGCACAAACGCAGTGGCCCCCGGCAGCACTTCGGCGGGAATGTCACGGCTCAGCGCTTCACGCAGCAGCTCCGCACCGGGGTCGGAAATGCCTGGCGTGCCCGCATCGCTGACATACGCCAGCCGGGGGTACTGCTCCAGAACTTGTGGCGCACGGTACATGGTGTGGGCGTCCAGCCGTACCAGCGGGCGGCGCAGACCCAAGCGCTGAAGCAGCGCCCCAGTGCGGCGGGTGTCTTCGCAGGCCACAGCGTCGGCGTCCCGCAGGACTTCTACTGCCCGGTAAGTGATATCGCCCAGATTGCCCACCGGCGTAGGGACCAACCACAGGTGCGGCCCACTGCTGTCAGAGCTGCGGGCTGCAGGCTGAGCATCGTCCTCCCACTCGGGCGTGTCCTCAGCGGCCATGGGCAAAACCTGCGCCTGCACAGCGTCCTCAGCCGAAGTGTCCTCAGCTAAAGCGCCCTCATACATTGCCGTGTCTTCAGCCATGGCCTCCCCGCCTCCTGCGGGACAGACGTAGAAAATTCATCCCGGCCACTGGCCCCAGCGAGATGCGTATCCGCTTGCTCCGGCGCAGCCAATGCAGCAACGTCGCCAGCAGTAACTCAGGTTCGCCCACGGTGACGGTCACTTGGGTGCCTTCGGGCAGCTCGCCGCCCACCAATTCCACCTTGCCGTTTTTCACCACACCCCGGTATGCCCTCATGCTTTTCCTCCTGCCGCGTGATGGGCGTGACTCTGTTCCCGCTCCTTTGGTTCCCGCTCCCTTAGCTGTGATTGATGGTCCTCGCCGAGTTGCTGGCTCACCTGCCGAGCCTGTTCCTTTTGGGCATGCTCCTTTTGGGCGGCCTGAAGTTCACGCACCGGCAGCCGATCTGGAGCTTCCCGCTTGAAACGCCAGCGGTCCGCTGACGACAGGGCTTCTTGCAGGGCCAGGATTTCGGCGTCACGCGCGCCGCCCAGCCGCGCATAGCGGTCAATCAGCTCAGCAGCCTCCCGCCGACGTCCACGCTCCAGCAGCAGCAGGGCCAGGTGCTGGCCGCCCACATGGTAGGCCGCTGGGTCGGTAGGACGCTCCAGAATTTGGCGGCGGCCCTGCTCCAGCTGACCCGCGCTGATTCGTTCACGGCTGACCCGCCAGCGCACAAATGTCAGGGCCAGTGCAAAGACCAGCGCCGACCACAGGGCCACGGCGGTGGTCCCTGCCCCCAGTCCCAGGTACTCGCCCAGGCGCAGGGCCACCGGAAAGAAAAAAGCCAGCAGCACCATCACTGCCAGCAGGGCCGCGTAGTTCACTGGCCCCACCGCCGGGCCCAGTCAAACGGCACCCGCAGCGACAGAGAAACAAAAGACTTCATTGCTCCCCAGTTTACTGCAAGCCCGCTGGCCAGCTGAGCGGCGCAGAACATTGGCCTGACCTCCTTTCCAGGACGGGCCCTATTCCAAAATGTACTTTTCACCTTCGAGTAAACCCACTTCATCCACCCGCTCACGCGGCAGAATCACGTTGCGCCGCCACGGCATCCACTCGGTGTACCCCTGCGCCGAGCGCAGATACCCGCGCTGGCCGACCTCCACCACCCGCACCGGACCGGCCAGCCAGCCGCGCAGCGCCGCATGGAGCTCCGGCAACTGTGGCAGCGGCCCGGTCAGGCGCGCTGAAGGCACCTCGCCGGGCGTATCCAGCCGGGCGTACAGGTCCACGGTTAGACCTTCCAGGGCACGCAGGGCGGCCAGCGCTTCTGCGCGGGGCAGCGGCGTGCGGAACGTGACATGCAGGTCCAGTGCGAACCCACGCTGGCCTTTCTCGGTACGGCTGCTGACGGGAGACAGTGATGCGTCGCTCATGGCCGCAGGCTAGCAGCCGGGCCACTGTCCAGGGCGCGGCCCTTCCCGATTCCAGCAAGCTCTAGGCGGTGACCCAAGCTTAGGCGGTGCCCTTGTGCGCTGAGCAGCGTGCGGGCATGATAGGAGACATGTCCGCTTCCGCCCCAGCGCCCCTGGCCTCCTCCTCCGCTGGCGGGCCACACCGCACCAGCCTGCGCGTGCGCTACGCCGAGACCGATGCGATGGGAGTCGCCCATCACGCCGTCTATCCGGTCTGGTTTGAAGTAGGCCGCAGCGACCTGATGCGTGACCTGGGACTCAGCTACGCCGAGGTGGAAGCCCAGGGCTACTTTCTGATGCTGACTGACCTGGGCGTCCAGTACCGCCGCGCCGCCCGCTACGACGAGGAGCTGACCCTGCTGACCCGTGTAGAAGAGGTGCGGTCGCGCACGCTGCGCTTTGGCTACGAGGTGCGTGGCCCCGGCGGAGACTTGCTCGCCAGTGGACACACCGGCCACATCGTAACGGACCACAGCTACCGCCCGCAGCGCCTGCCGGAAAACCTGCTCAGGCAATTGGAGCAGGCTGCCACGCAGGCTCCGCAGCCGGAGGTGGGTGCATGAATCCGCTGTCACGTACTCTGCCCATCAAGCGGGCCAGTCACGTTTATTTGGTCCAAGGGGGCCAGCTGCTGCTGGTACAGGAACGGATGGATGACGGCAGCATCTTTTATGGATTGCCCGGCGGCAAGGCTGCCAGTGGCGAGAGCCTGGGCGGGGCCGCTGTGCGGCAGGTCAAACATGAAACGGGCCTGACCATCTCCGAGCTGAACTTCGTCAGCCTGCTGGAAGGCGAAATTCTGACTGGTACCCCTCACGCCTGCTTCGCCAGCTTCGGACGGTTTACGGCGCAGTTCAGCGGCGAGCTGATGCCCAGCGATCCGGATGTGGTGGGGGTCAGCTGGGTGCCGCTTGAGCAGGTCGAAAGCCTGATGCGCTACGGCCCGCCGCCCGAATGCGAGGAGCGTTCACCGCTGATCTGGCTGCCCACCCGCGATTTTGTGCGGGGAGAGCCGCGCTCCTATTACCCCATCTGACTGACAAAATCCCCATTTGACCGCGCGCAGCCAGCAACTTTCCGGTCTCCTTAGAATGTAACTTGATGCTGGTTTGGGGCCCTGGCCCTTCGCATACTAGGACGCATGTGGCCTTTTGGAAAGAAAACGGCAGACCGCGTTAGCGACGCGATCAAAGAAAACAAGCAACTCAGCGGCCTGGGCCTGAACGTGCAGGAAAAGGGTGGCACCGTCACCCTGAGCGGCATCGCTCCTTCGCAGGCTCATGTCAACTTGGCCCGCATCGTGGCTGAAGGCGTCAACGGCGTGAAGTCGGTGGATGTCTCGGGCGTGACGGTGCAGGCTCCAGCAGGGGCCCAGACCCAGGCAGCCGCCCCCCAGAGCAGCGGTGGCCCCACGGTGCGCACCGCCAGCACCGGCAGCACCCAGACCGCCGAGCAGGAGATCGAAGACAGCAGCCGCGTTGCCAAGGAAGTGCTCAGCGCCATCCGCAGCAACGGCGAGCTGAAAGACGATCCCATTGACGTACTGCAAAGCGGCAAGTCCGTGATTCTGCGCGGCGTGGTGGACAGCGATCACGAGCTGCGCCTGGCCGAGCAACTGGCCCGTGGCGTGAGTGGTGTGACTGGTGTGGACGTGAGCGGCCTGAAAGTTCACGAGGGAGCCAAAGAACTGGCGAAGGAAAAGGACGAGCAGGGCGAAACGGTGTACACCGTCCAGGCCGGCGACACCCTGAGCAAGATTGCCCAGCGCTACTACGGCGACATGAACGCCTACGGCAAGATTGCCCAGTACAACAACATCGCCAACCCTGACCACATCGAAGTCGGCCAGAAAATCCGTATTCCTGCCTGAGCTTGCGTAGGTAGCCCAGCCTCCCTGTCACCGGGGAGGCTTTTTTGGTTGCTTGAATGGTCTCTGATACCTGCAACCTCTAACACCTGCAACCAAAGAAGGACGTTACGAGCTAGCCTTGTGCCTACAGTGAACCCATGACTCTGTCCTCTTCTACCGGCGCACTACCCGAGCGCCGCCCGCACCTGCTGTCCCTCTGGACAGACCTGACCGACAGGCAAACTTGGCGCACAGGCCTGTATCTGCTGCTGTCGCTGCCCATGAGCGCGGCTGTGACCAGCGTCCTGGTCGCTGGCCTGCTGAGCGGGGCGCTCTCTTTGCCCCTGCTGGTCGGGTTCATTATCCTGCCGCTGACCTTGCTGGCATTACTGTGGCTCAATGCAGCGCAGCGCGGACTGGCAGGCCTGCTGGGGCTACACTTCGGCCCACCAGTCCAGACTCCAAAGGGAGGCCCCCTGGACTGGATCCGCTTTCAGGTGCGGCAGCCAGCGCTGTGGCGTGGGGCTGTGTTTCAGTTGGTGGCTCTGCCACTCTCCCTGCTGTCTTGGGCAGTCATGGGGGCAGCGCTGGGCCTGACGCTTGGTGCTTTTGTGGGCGCCATCTGGCCACTGCTGGGGCTGACCCTGACCTTAGGACAGCAGGTGGTCACCCTATCGCTCCTGGCTCAACTGGCCCTGGGCATCGCCGGTCTGGGCGGCCTGGTGATGAGTGCGGCACTGGTTGGGCTGCTGGGCCGAGTCTGGGCCGCACTCGCCGGAGCCCTGCTGCGCCCAGAAGACCCGCTGACCCAGGCCCAGCGGGCGGTGCAGGCTTTGGGCCAGGCCGCTGGGCAAGTGGCGCTGGGCGAGAATCTGCACGCCACCTTGCAGCGCATCACTGAGCAGGCATGGAGCGGCAGCAGCGCTCTTGGGGTGCGGCTGGAAGGCCCAGGGGGGTCTAAAGCAGCGGCTGGGCCGTCTGGGGCTGTACCTGAGAGCTTGCCGCTGGTCACTGCCCCGCAGGTCCAGGCCTTGGCCGGACCAGGGGAAGGCCCAGTCCTCGCTTCACTGCCGGTACGGGTGGCAGGGCTTCCCTGGGGCACGCTGCACGCCACCTTTCCTGCGCTGCAACCACCCGACTCTGGGGCACTGACCTTGCTGAGCGGTATGGCCAATCATGCCGGTACCGCCGTTCACGCCGCGCAGCTGGCTGAGCGGGCCGCTGGACGCGCCGAAGAAGAAGCGCGCGCCCGACTCGCCCGCGAACTGCATGACTCGGTGGCGCAGGCGCTCTACGGCATCAGCCTGGGAGCCAAAACGGCCCGTGCCACGCTGGACACCCACCCCGAACAGGCGCGGGCCAGTCTGGACTACACCATTGGGCTGGCCGAAGGCGGAGTCAGCGAGATGAAAGCGCTGCTGTTTAGCCTGCGCCCCGATGCCCTGGCGGAAGGGGGCTTGCTGGCCGCGCTGGAACAGCAGGCCCATGTCCTGCGCACTCGGCATGAGCTGAGTGTCCAGACCCACTGGAACGAAGAGCCGCCGCTCTCACCCGCAGCCCAGACTGCTGCCTACCGCATTGCCCTGGAAGCCCTACACAACGTTGTCAAGCACGCCCACGCCCAACACGTCCGTATTGAGCTGGCACAGGCGGGCCGTCAGTTGCAGATGACCGTGCAGGACGACGGACGCGGCTTTGACCAGCGCAGCGTCAGCGGAGGCACCCTGGGCCAGCGTTCCATGCGTGAGCGGGCGGCCGAAGTCGGTGGCCGCCTGGAGGTCCGCAGCGCTCCGGGACAGGGCACGGTGGTGCAGCTTTGGCTTGAATTGGAATCGGAACCATCCAGCCCTCCCAGCGCTCGTTCTTCCGCGCTTCACTCTTCTGCTGCTCAGGAGGTTTCGCAATGAACCGTTCCGCTCCCATTTCCTCTCTGCCTCAGGCTGACCAGCTGACAGGTTCGCAGCGCCCCCCAGGAATTCAGAAACCCCTGAGGCCGCAGCTGATCCGGCTGCTGCTGGGCCTGGCCCTGCTGAGTGGCGGCGGTGGACTGGCCTGTTGGAACCTCAACCGTCAGCTGGAACCACAGCTGAGCGCGGTGGATACCGAGCAGACCGCTCCGCTTGGCCGTGCCCAGACCTTACGCGCCGAGCTGACCACTGACCGGGGCGATATCGCAGTAGCAGCGCTCCCGGTGGCCTCTGCAGATGTGGCGGCCCACCTCAGCGGCCACCACCGCCGACTCAATCCTTTACAGGTCAGCAGCCAGCAGCAGGGCAGCGCGCAGGTGGTGCAGGCTAAGCTGCTGGTAGACCCCACACCGAAGCCCCGAACACTGAATCTGCAACCTGCCGGCCAGCCCGTGGAGCACCGGTTGGCCGCAGCGCTGAATCCCAACCCGCCCCTGGAACTGACCGCCCGCAGCGGTGGCGGCGACCAAACCCTGGACCTACGCCGCTTGAATCTGCGTTCACTGAGCGCCACCAGCAGAAGCGGCGACCAAAGCGTGCAGTTGCCCGCGCACCAGCTGAGCCAGGTCAGGGTCAGCACCAATGCTGGAAATGTCACGCTGGCGGCAGCACACGGCACTGCGGTGAACAGCGTCAGCGCTGAAAGCACGTTTGGAGACGTGCAGGCCAACTTGAGCGGAGCGCGAATAAAGCAACTGGAACTCGGCAGTCAGAGGGGCAATATTCAGGCGCGGCTTCCAGCTCACATGGGCGCGACCATCAGCACCACATCCGGCAACCTGGACGTGACAATCCCAGCTGGAGCCGCTGGCAACCTGTACCTGAAGACCGAACATGGCAGTACCGCCCTCAACCTCCCGGCAAACCTCGCCTTCCGCCTGAGCTTCCTGTCGCTGAGCCCTGAGGAGGCCCGCATCCAGGCCAACCGGTTGCCTCTGAATCTCACCTTCAAAGATGGAGCTTATCTGAGCCCGGCGGCCCAGCAAGCGGCCAGCCGCGCTCCCCTACTAGACATTGAGCTGGAAACCCCGAACTTCAGCAATCTGACCCTGCATCTTCAGCCGGGCCACACCCCCACCGAAGGAGTCAAGCAACCGTGACCGCTGAACCTGTGAACCCCTGCTCCAACTCCCCCGAAGCCATCACGCCTGTGCGAGTCCTGCTGGTCGACGATCATGCCGTGGTCCGCCAGGGCCTGCGCCTGTTCCTGGGCCTGGACCCCAGCCTGGACATTGTGGGTGAGGCCGCCAACGGAGCCGAGGCGGTCGAGGCAGCGCTGCGCCTGCAACCTGACGTGGTGCTGATGGACCTGCTGATGCCCGTCATGGACGGCATTGCCGCCACCGCCGAAATCCGCCGCTGCTGCCCCGGCACCGAGGTGGTGGCCCTGACTTCCACCCTGGAAGAAAGCAAAGTCAATGGCGCAGTGGCCGCCGGAGCCACCTCTTATCTGCTCAAGGACGCCAGCAGTGATCTGCTCAACGAAACCATTCACGCTGCGGCGCGGGGCGAAGTGCGGCTTCATCCAGACGCGGCCCGGCGGCTGGTCCGCGACTTCCGCGCTCCTGACATGCGGGAGCACCTGACCGCCAAAGAGGTGGAAGTCCTGCAACTGCTTGCCCGTGGGCTGAACAACAGGACCATTGCCACGCAGCTGGACATCAGCGAAACCACCGTCAAGACCCATGTCAGCCGGGTGCTGGGCAAACTTGAACTGGAGAGCCGAACCCAGGCGGCACTCTACGCCCTGAAGACCGGCCTGGCCAGCCTGGAAGAGGCGGCCCAGTAGAAAGAAATCAGTCAGCGGAGGTTCATTCGCCTCAGAAATGAACATGATAATTTGCAGGCATGAATAAAGCCGCCAAGGTCCTGCTTCCCCTTTCCGCTGTTGCCGCCGTCGCCATCGCTACCGTTGTTCCTAGCGCCCAGACGCCAGCACAGAAGGTCGGCTTTGTTGATGTAGACCGTGTTTTCGCCGCTCATCCTCAGGCTGGTGCCGTCAACACGCAGGTCAAGGCCATCGAGCAAAAAGCCAACACCGAACTGGGTGGCCTGCGCCAGCAGATGATCACCATCGCCGAAAAGGGTGACAAGGCCACCGCCGCCGAGCGCCAGCAACTGACCCAGCTGGAAACCACCTTCAACTCCAAGTTCCAGGAGTATGGCAAGCAGATTGCCCAGCAGTCGGCTCCTATTGAAACTTCGGTGGACGCTGCCATCTCCAAAGTCGCCAAAGCCAACGGCTACAGCATCGTGATGGACCGCAAGGTAGCTGCACAGGGCCTGGTCGTGTTCGCCGAGAACAACAACGATCTGACCGACGCCGTGCTTAAAGAAGTCAAATAACGGTATCCGCCGCTTCTGAATTCCCCCGCCAAGCGCGGGGGTTTTTGTTGGGGAGGCCACCAGCTCCCTGTCCACCTGAGGCCCATGCTTTAGTAAGGCATGGAAGATTCTCCAGCTGACCCCCGCGCACGCGCCGCCATTTTCGGAGGCCAGGAAGACCGCATCTTGCAGCGTCTGGCCGCCCTGGACCCCGATCTGATGGCCTATATCCGCGACTTTGCCTATGACACGGTGTATGAGCGCCCTGGCCTGGACCTGAAGACCAAGGAACTGCTGGCCTGCGCCCTGCTGACCAGCTTGGGCAGTCCCAGCGAACTGCAAACCCACCTGCGCGGTGCGCTGCGGGCCGGAGCCAGCGAACAAGAAGTCCGCGAAACCCTGCTGTTCTGCGTGCCCTACTTGGGCTTTCCCCGGGTGGTCGCGGCCTTCGGGCAACTGGCAGAGTTGCAGGCCAAACAGGCAAAGCGCCCCGAAAAGCGCACTGAGCAGCCTGAGTAACGCGGCCCCTGCTGGGCTACTGTCCTTCGCTGGGGTGCTGGGTGACTAGACCTTCACATTCACGATGGTCACGCCGTGCCCGCCCTGATTGGCTTCGGCATCGTGGTAGCTCTCCACCCGCTTGTCGGTCTTGAGGTAATCGCGGAGCAGCCGGCGCAGCACCCCCTGCCCCTTGCCGTGGACCACCCGCAGCGGAGTTTCTTTGAGGGCGGACGCCTCGGTAATCGCCTGACGCAGTTCCTCTTCGGCCTCGGCCACGCCCAGGCCGCGCAGCTGGATTTCCTTATCAAAGGCCCGCTTGCGCACGGTGCCAGTAAAGCGGGGACCACCGCCTTTTTGCTTTTCGGGCTGCTTGAGCCGCACGTCACGGCGGCGTACCGACACTTTCATCAGGCCCAGTTGCACCACCAACTGATCGCCACGCATTTCTAGCACCTGCCCAGACGCACCGTAAGCAGGTACCGTGACATCGCTGCCCACCTGAATAGGGTCACCGCGCACTTCTTCCTGCACACGGGGACGGGGGCGGGCCTTTTGGGCGGCGTGGCGCAGACCCTGCAACTCCTGCATCACGCGGGGGCGAGCTTCGGCGTCCTGGGCGCGGCGGCGCATCCGGCGCACGTTCTCGGCAGCGTCGGCGTACAGCGCCTCGGCTTTCTGCGCGGCCTCAGCCAGCAGTTCGTCGCGTCGAGTTTCGAGTTCGTCGTGCTCCCGCCGGGCCTTGAGCAGCGCGGCCTCAGTTTCACGGCGGGCCACGTCGGCTGCTTCCAGCTGCGCGGCCAGCTCGCGGCGCTCCTGCTCAATCCCGGCCAGCATCCGCTCCATCAGGTTGGCTTCTGGTCCCAGCACTTCCTCAGCGCGGCTCAGCACGCTAGGCGGCAGGCCCATGCGCCCGGCAATCGCCAGCGCGTAGGAGCGGCCCGGCTGCCCCACTTGCAGGCGGTAGGTGGGCGAAAGCGTAGCAACCTCAAAGCCCATGCTGGCATTTTTCAGGCCCGGCGTTTCCAGGGCAAACAGCTTGAGTGGAGCCAGGTGCGAGGTGATGATACCGCGTGCATTGCGCTCCAGCAGCCCTTCGATAATGGCCTGCGAGAGGGCCGCGCCTTCTTCCGGATCGGTGCCGCTGCCCAGCTCGTCCACCAGAATCAGGGTATCGGGGCCCGCCGCTTCCAGCACGGCGCGCAGGTGCTGCAAGTGGCTGGCGAAGGTACTCAGGCTGGCCTCGATGCTCTGCTCATCCCCGATATCCACCAGCACGTCCCGCACCACGGGCAGCTCGGCGTGGTCGGCGGCCATGTACATCCCGCACTGGTTCATCAGCACAGCGAGGCCCAGCGTCTTGAGCGTGACGGTCTTGCCGCCCATGTTGGGGCCGGTAATCAGCAGCAGCTGCGTGTCGCCCAGGGCGATGTCGTTGGCAACAGCACCTTCAATCAGGGGATGCCGGGCCGCCCGCAGGTCATAGACGCCTGCGGGCGAAGGCTCGGCGCGGTTGAGCCGCCAGTCGCGGGCCAGCGCAGCCTTGGCGGCGATCAGGTCCAGCTCGGCAATGGTGTCCAGCGTCATGGGGACAGCAGCGTCGCGGGCCAGCACCGCCGACAGTTCGGTCAGGATACGGCGCACTTCGGCTTCTTCGTCCAGGCGCAGGCGGGTCAGTTCATTGTTCAGGCTCGTGACAGCCGCCGGTTCCACGAAGTAGGTCTGCCCAGTGGCCGAAGCATCCACGATGATGCCGTCCACCTGACCCACGCGGCTGGCCTGCACTGGCAGCACATAGCGGTCACGGCGCAGGGTAATGATATTTTCCTGAAGCACGTCGGCCCAGCGTTCCAGGCTGGCCTGAAGCCGGTCACGGATGCGGCCCCGCAGCGGCTCAATGCGCCTACGCAGATCGCGCAGGCGCGGGCTGGCCTCGTCACGCAGTTCGCCCTCGCGGGTCAGGGCCGACAGGTAGCGGCTGACCAGCTCGGAATGGTCGCCCAGGCCCAGCGCCACCTCACGCAGCGGCCCACGCGAATTGGCCTGGATGGCGCGGCGCACAGTCATGGCTCCGTCCAGCGAATAAGCGACTTGCAGCAGCTCACTGCCCGCCAGCACCCGGCCCTCAGCGGCGCGGGCCTGCAACTCGCGGATATCAAAAATCCCGCCCAGCGACAGGCTCACTCCGAACAGGGCATCTTCGACTTCGTCCAGCTCGCGGGCAATGCGGCCAGCGTCGTCACTGGGACGCAGGGCCAGGGCACGCTCCACGCCCAGCCCCGTCGCAGCACGCTGCGCGAGCGCCGAACGAACACGGGGGAAATCCAGGGCTTCTAGGGCAGCGTCAGCAAACATCGCCCGGTATCTTAGCAGCGCCCCTACCGCAGCGGCTGTGCCAAATGGCTTATTTGAGTGGAGAACCTCTAGTCCCCTTGTTCTACCGGCTCCTCTTGTGGCTCGTAGTGTTCGAGGGCCGCAGGCCGGAGCAGATGCAGCCGTCCGTCTCCAACGCGAATAATGCCCTGCTGCTGAAACCGCTTGAGCACCCGCGAGACGGTCTCGCGGCTGGCCGAAAGCCGCACCATCAGATCGCTGTGCGTGAGGGGCAAGGCGGCGGCGTCGGGCAAACCCGCCCGCAGGCGCTGACTGTACAGGCTGCGCATCACATGGGTCAGGGCCGCGTCAGTGGAATGACCGCAGGCAATCAGTTCGTCGTTCAGTTCGCGTACCCGCCCGGCCAGAATGCGGGCCAGATTCCACAGCAGTGTGGGGTCACGCCGCGCAATCATTTCCAGGTGGGGCCGGTGCAGGGCCAGGGTGCGGCTGGGCAGCGTGGCCGTGACGGTGGCGCTGCGCTCACCACCCAGCAACAGGGCACTTTCACCTACCAGGTTGGGGGCGTATAGCTCACTGACTGTGCGCTCCAGCTGCCCACTGCCCAGCCGACTGACCCGCACCGCGCCGGAGATCAGCAGATGCATCAGTTCGCCGTCGCGGTCTTGGAACAGCAGCACGTCGCCTTCATCAAAGTGATAGGGCACCGCCACGCGCCCCACTTCCCGGAGGGTTTCCTCTGTCACACCGCCAAGAAGTGGGTTCTCACGCAACTGGTCCTGTAGGGTCATGGCCCCAATGTACCGTCCCAGACTCTTCTTTTCGAGCGCTGCTCAGGGCGCAGGTTGCGGCACGCTCTGGGGCAGCTGCTGCAACTGCTCGCGGGCCTGGTCCAGGGTGCGCTGGAGTTCATCAGCCGCCTGATCGGTCCCCTGCTGCACCGTGTTCCTCAGATTCTCCTCAGCGGCGCGCCGGGCTTCTTCCAGAGCGCGGGCCGCTTCCTCCTGCACACCGCTCAAGTCAGGCAGCGGCACTTGTTCTTGCGGCGCGGCCTCCTCCTGAACAGTCCCCGGCTCCTGGGGCAAGGCGGGCACTTCGGGCACCGGCTCAGCCGCTTCCGGAGCGGGAACCTCCAGCGTTTCGGCCACCGGAGGCGCAGGGGGTGCGGCGGGCGCTGGAGCCGGCTCAGAGGTGCGGGGAGCCACAGACGTACGGGGTGCGGGTGCCGGGGCCGGGGTCGCCGGAGGGCGTGCAGGAGCCGAGGGCGCCGGGGCAACTGGAGCGCCTGCTTGCTGAAGCTGCTCACTGAGAAAAGCCATCTCAACTCGCCGTACCGTGGCAAAGGAAATGCCCTGCGGCACAGGGAAGTCCTGTGGCTTACGGCCCGCCAGCAAGCCCTGCACTGCACTTTGCCAGATGGGTGTGGGCACCGTTCCGCTGTACGCCCAGGCCGGTAGCGGCTGGTTGTCCTCGCGGCCCACCCAGACAGCGCCCGCGATACCGGGCACCACACCCGCAAACCACAGGTCGCGGATGTCGTTGGTGGTGCCGGTCTTGCCCCCGACCGGCCAGCCTTCGATGCGGGCGCGGGTCGCAAGGCCACCCTGAGCTTCCGAGAGGTCATTGACCACCCCCCTAAGCATATCTAGCCCCAGATAAGCAGTGCGCTCGTCCCACACACGCACGGCAGGCACTTCGGGACGCTGGTAAATCACCTTGCCATGCTCATCTACCACTTGGCGCACAAAGCTGGCGGGACGGTAAAGCCCTCCATTGGCGAAGGCTGCGTAGGCCGACGCCACCTGCAAGGGACTGGCTTCCAGCGTGCCGATGCTCAGGCTCAGGCCCAGATCTGGCTGCACCCCGAAGCCCAGCTCGGTCAGCTTGCCTTCCAGCTCGCTGACGCCCACCTCCTGTGCCAGCCGCACCGTAGGCAGGTTGAGCGAGTGGTCCAGGGAGTAGCGCAGCGTCACCGGGTAGCCCAGCCAGCGGCCATCATAGTTTTTGGGCTGATATTCGCCCTCAAGTGGAGCGTCCAGCACCGTATCGCTTTGCTGCCAACCCTGTGCCAAGGCCAGGGTATACACAAAGGGCTTGACCGAGCTGCCCACCTGCCGGCGCGACTGCGTGGCGTTGTCCCAGTCGGCGGGGCGACCACCGTCCAGCTGCTGCCCGACCATGGCCGTGACCTCGCCGGTCTGCGGGTCCACGAACGCCATGCCCAGTGTGGCCCCTTCAGGCAATTCGGCGTCACGGGCGGCCTGCTCGGCGGCCCGCTGGGCCTCCAGGTCCAGACCGGTCACAATCTTGGCGCTGGCGTAGGCTTCTTTGCGGCCCAGCTGCGCGACCAATTCACGCTCCACCGCCTGCAAGTAGTGAAAGGCCACCTGCGGTGCCTGCGCGGGAAGGTTTTCTTCCAGCCGCCCTGGATTCTCCAGCTTGGCGCTGCGGACCGTGCCGTCGGCATTCCACCCGATGCGCCAGCCCGCCGGGTAGATAGGCGTACGCCAGGCCTGGTCCGCTTGCGCCTGGGTCACGCTGCCATCTTCCACCATGCGGTCCAGCACAATACGGGTCAGGGGTCTGAACTCCTCAAACTTCTGGTAGCGGGAATTGGGCGCGGGAATCAGAACAGCCAGGTACGCGCTTTCGGCCAGGTTCAGCTCGGAGGCGGGCTTGCCGAAATAGGCGTGTGCCGCTTGGTCAATGCCCACAATGGAACGCCGCTCGGTCTTGCCCCAGTACACCACGTTCAGGTAGGCGGCCAGAATCTGCTGCTTGCTGAAGTTCTTCTCGACCCGGTAAGCCAGCACGGCTTCTTTGAATTTGCGTTCCAGGGTGCGCTCGGAGTTCAGGTCGCCCAGCAGGGTGTTCTTGACCAGCTGCTGGGTAATGGAGCTGCCGCCTTCCAGGTCACCCAGAAACAGCCCCTTGAGCAGCCCCCGGCTGATGCCAATGACGTCCAGACCCCGGTGGGTGTTGAAACGCCGGTCCTCGCTGCTCACCACAGCTTTGCGGAGCGGCTGACTGATCTCGCCCAACTCCAGCAGGTCACCGCTGGCAAGTGCGCCACTGCTCAGGCTGGGCGTCAGTACACCGATCAGGCGATTCTTGCGGTCATAGACACGGGTCTCACCGCCCAGGGCCAGCAGATCCACATCCCCAATGCTGGGCAGGTCGCGGGTCCAGACCACGTAGAGGACGCCGACCGCTGCCAGCAGGAGCAGCACGGCGGCAGCCAGAAAACCTAAGAGGGGACGGAGCCAGACGGAACGCATGCTTCCCCAGCTTAGCCGCTCATGGTGAGAGCTGGGGGAAAGGGGCAAGGGGACACCTGCAAACAGATGTGTGCGGTGCGGGCCACAAAAAAGCCACCCCGGCAGGGTGGCTTAGGAAGGAGCGTCAGCTTTAGACGCGGGTGCGGCGCAGCTCGTCGCGGATTTCGGCCAGCAGCTTCTCTTCGTTGCTGGGCTCGGCCACGGCGGGCTTGTCGGTGCGCTTGAGGCGCTCGTTGAGGCGGTTCATAGGCTGGACCACAAAGAAGTACAGCACCGCAGCCGTCAGCAGGAAGTTGATCAGCGCAGTGATAAAGGAGCCGTAATCCAGCACGATGGCCTCCTGGGCGCCCTGGGCCGCACGCAGTACCACCGTACCGGCCACGTCGCCGCCGCCTGCCAGCCGCACCAGGGGGTCCAGAAAGGCTTTGGTGAACGCCGTGACCAGATTGTTGAAGGCAGCGCCGATGACCACACCAACTGCCAGGTCAACCACATTGCCACGCATAATAAAATCTCGGAAACCGTTAAGCATAACCGTGAATATGTCACACCTCTCTGGCAGAAGGATGTAAGCCTGGTGATGATTGTCACATTCGAATATTGCGCCTCAGCAGGTACTCGGCCTGACAGCTCAGGCGCGGCCACGCTCTTCTTTGACCGCGTGGGCGCTCATGCCCCACTGGGGACCGCTGCTCTGAGCGCCTTCAAGAATGACGCGGGCCAGCTCGCCCAGGGTTGAGCCGCCGGGTCGGATGTCCATCTTCAGGTCAGCGCGCAGTTCGGTGAGGCTCAGGTCATCCAGCATCAGCTCGGTGCCGTAGCGCAGTGTGGTGGGCGGCACCAGCAGCAGGTCGGCCTCGCCAGGCGTGATGCCATGGCGAAAGCAGCGGCCTGTCAGCAGGCCCGCCACGCTGGTCACTTCTCCGAAGGTGACGTTGCGAATAGCCCGCACTTCCAGCTCCAGCCCCCCGATGACCCGCAGCGGCTCCACCGCCCGGTCCAGCGTCTCGGCAAAGAGGCTACCGGTGCCCAAAATGACCTTCATCGGCTGCGGTAAGGCAGCGGGCAGGTCGGCTGGCACGCCCTCGGTCAGAAAGTCACGGACCATGCCCACACCGTTTTCGAGCATGGGAAAGCCTTCATATTCTTCCTCACTGGGCAGCGGCTCGCCCGCCAGCAGGTAGAACTCGTCACTGGGAAAGACAAAGCGGGTGCCTTTTTCGGCCAAGAACCGCCGCCGCCAGACATTTAGCCGCGCAATGGTATCACGGGCTTCCTCGCGGGTGAAGGTCCGCACATCCGCCAGATTCTTGCGGTGTCCGGTCAGCCCGATAGGCACCACCGCCGCCGAAATCACATTGGGACGGCTGGCGAGGTATTCCACCGTGCCGTCGAGCTCCTCGCGGTCATTGCGCTCTGGCAGCAGCACCACCTGGGTATAGAGGTCAATGTCACTCAGGCGCTCGATCATGCCTTTGATGTCCACCGAGGCTTCATCTTTCACCTTCAGCTTCCACCAGTTCATCATGTCCTGGCGCAGCTCCTGGTTGGTGGTGTGGACCGACACGTACAGCGGCGAGAGGTTTTCATCCAAGATGCGCTGCACGTCGGCTTCCGACAGGTTGGTCATCGTCACGAACGAGCCGAACAGGAAAGACAGCCGGTAGTCGTCGTCCATGATGTACAGGCTCTTGCGAAAGCCCTTGGGCATCTGATGGACATAGCAAAAATCGCACTTGTTGGCGCACTTCTTGATGCCGTCAAACAGTACGTCCTCGAACTCGATGCCGGGGTCTTCCCAGCTGACGGTAAACGTCCAGACCTGCTCAAATTCAGGGAGCGGGGGCTGACCCACCGGACGCCAGGTCTTGTCCCGCCCGATACCCGGCATCCCAAATGGCGCGGGCTGAAGCTCGGCGGGGCGGCCTACTTGCAACTCCACATCGCCCTCGGTCAAGATGCGGCGGTAAGCCAGCACGTCAGTCACGGCCTGGCCGTTCATCCGCAGCAGCATATCGCCGGGGCGCACGCCTGCCATCTCGGCAGCACCACCGGCCTCCAGCGCCTTGATGCGGGCGGGAAAAATTTCGGTTTCCGGCAGTGTGGGGAGATTCATTTGAGCCGTCATGTGGGGCTCCTTTCAGGGTCGGCAGCCAGCGGGCACCTGCTGGCACAGAGGCGGAAGTGAGGAAAGCAGAGCCAGATGCTGCTTAGGGCGCACCTGGGATAGGACGCGCAGCCGCAGGGGGCCAGGCCACCACCTCATTCCAGCTTCTCTCGGACAGAGCTTGTCAGCTGCCGGGCGGCCATACAATCGGGAAAGTATAGAAGCCTCTTGCTCAGGGCGGTGTGAGCTGCATTGGAATGGGGTGGCCTGCGCCTTGCCTGCGCCTTCCAACTGACCCAATCAGTCCACGCCCATCAATAACGCCAGGCCCCGCGACGCTGTTTCGCGCAGACTGAAGTTCGCATACGGGGTCAGCTCGGTGCGCTCCGGATTGACCTCGATCACCTGGCCGCCCGCCTGACGCGTCTCGAACGCCAGGCCTGCTGCCGGATACACCAGACTGCTGGTCCCAATAATCAGGGCCACCTCGGCCTCCGCAAAAGCCTGCCCAGCGGCGTTCAGGGCGTCCTCAGGCAGAAATTCTCCGAACCACACGATATGTGGGCGCATCCGGTGCCCAGCAGATGAGCGGGGCGGCAACGTCAGCTCGGCGGGGCTGGGGAGCGGGCACACTTCACCGGTCACTTCATCGCGGGCCAGGCCGAGATTGCCATGCAGCTCCACCAAGGTCCCGCCCTGGCTCCCGCTGCCCGCGCGGGCATGCAGCCCATCCACATTCTGAGTTGCCAGAAAAAACCCTGCGCCCTTTTGCCGTTCCAGCTCGGCCAGCAGATGATGACCTGCATTGGGCTGAGCCGCCAGCACGTCGCGGTAGCGCCCGGCGTACCACGCCCAGACCAACTCCGGGTCAGCGGCGTACGCCTGGGGGCTGGCGAGGTCTTCGGGACGAAAGCGGGCCCAGTGGCCGGTCTGGGCGTCGCGGAAAGTGGGGATACCGCTCTCGGCGCTTATGCCCGCGCCGGTCAGCACAGCCACGCGGTGGGCGGTTTGCAGGGCAGTGCGGGCAGCAGCAAGGTCCATACGTCCAGGGTAGGGCATCTGGCGGAGGTCCAAGTGACGCTGCCCTCACAGCAGTGAGGCAGCCAGGCTCAGGGCTGCAAGTCCAATTTCCTTCATGGATTTGTGATGCAGTGATGGTAATCTGGGGCCGTTTAACAGCCACAGGAGGCGTACAACATGAAGGTAACCCCATCTCTAACTCTGGCCCTGGCCCTCGGTGCCTCATCGTGGGGCACCGCTACCGCACAGACCCTGATTGACACGTCTGCGGCCATAGGCATTTCCAATACGCTCAACAGTGTCGGCGGCCCCAGCCCCAGCGTGATTCCGCAGGTGAGCGAACGCCTGGACGCCATTCTCCAGCCATCTGCACAGGCGGCTGCAGCCATCGAAGCTCAGCCCTCCAGCCCAGCACCCTCTGCTCCTGCACTCCAGGGTTCTGCGACGCAGCCTTCTGTGGCCAATCAGGCGAGCGCAGCACAGGCCCCAGCGCTGACCCCTGAACAGAACAGCACTCTCCAGGCCGCTTATACCGCTCTGGAGCAGGGCAACGCCGCGCAGGCCCAGCAAGGCTTTGAGCAGATCATTTCTCAGAACTACCGCCACCCCGAAGCTCATTTCGGCCTCGCCCTGGCGCTGCTGGCCCAGGAGCAGACTGAAGCTGGCCGCTTTGAGCTGGGACAACTGACAGAGCTGGCCCCTGACCGCTACGAAGCCCCCTACAACCTGGGGGTACTGGCGGTGCAAGCTGGGCAATACCCCGAAGCCCTGACCCACTTTGGGAAGGCAGCCGAACTGGCCCGTACGTCGGTCAGCGAAGATGCGCGGCTGTACGTGCTGCAAGCACTGGCCTCCGAGCAAAGCCGCGCCCGCGACTACGCGGCACTGCGCCAAACCCTAGAAGAGATGCTGAGCCTGGCCCCTGGTGACGCCGAACTGACCCTGCGGCTCGCTCAGGTGCAGACCCTGACCGGCGAAGGAGCCGCGGCGCTTCCCGGCACCTACGACGCCCTGAGCCATGCCCGCACCCGGACCGACGCCGCTTTGCTGCTGTCCGACATCTATGCGGCTCAGGGCTTGCCGGAGCGCGGCCTGAGCGAGCTGGACAGTGCCCTTGCGGGCGTCACAGCGGCTCCTGAGCAGGCCCGGCTACTGCTGCGCCGCGCCCAACTGCTGAGCACCCTGGGTCAGCCCGCCGCCGCACTGACCGCCGCTGAACAGAGTGTGAAGCTGGACCGCAGCGATGCCACCGCTTTTGCCCTGCTCGGGGAATTGCGGCACCGTGCAGGCAATGCTCAGGGGGCGCTGCACGCCTACCGCGAGGCCGCGCTGCTGAAGCCAAACAATGCCGACTACCGAACCGAATTGGCGGTGCTGCGGCTGGGGCTGGGACGCTACGCCGATGCCCGCCGTGACGCCGGTATGGCCCTCAAGCTGGAAGCTTCACCTGTGACGCAGGCCCGCGCTGAGATGGTGCTGGGGTTGCTGGACTACCGCAGCGCCCGCTACGCCAGCGCCAGCACGGCCCTGCGCTCCAGTTCAGGCAAATTGCCGAGTGCTGAGACTTTGCTCTGGCTGGGGCTGAGCGAGTACAAGCAGAAGAACTACGCTGCCGCCGCCGAGGCCCTCAGCGAAAGCGTCCGCCTGGACCCCACCCCGCTGGCCCGCCGCAACCTGGGCTCAGCCCTGCTGGCCAGTGGCCGCACCGCCGAGGCCGAAGCCCTGCTGCTGGGCCTGGTCACCGAGACGCCCAGCGACGCTGAAGCCTGGTATCTGCTGGGCCTGACACGCCGCGCCGCTGGCAAGGCCACTGAAGCGCGTACTGCATTCAAATCGGCGGCTGCCCTGGGCAGCACCGCCGCGAGAGGAGCCCTGAAATGAGCCGACTGGAAGGCCGCAACCGTCTCCCCGATATCTTGATCGGCCTGGTGGTGCTGGCCCTGCTGATCGGATTCGCCGCCCTGCTGTTCGGGCAAAAGCGCACCACGACTGAGGTCAAGCAGACCACCCAAGTAGAGGCCCCGCCTGAGATTCCTGCTGCGCCCGGCACGCCTGCCACAACCTCAGAGGCCACGGCGACCCAGGCCGAGGACAGTGACGGTGAGGATGCGGACACAGCTTCCGCCACACCAACGGAGGAAGTCACGATTACGCCCGCACCAGCCGTTACAGCGCCCACCCCCGCCGATACAGACGGTGCCGATACAGACAGTGAAGGCGAAGAGGCCAGCTCTACCCCCACCACTCCCGACACAACTCCAACGGCAGTAACGCCAGACACCACACCCCCTGAAAGTGGAGCAGCTGCCCCCGCCGCAGTCACCCCACGGGCAGGCGGTGCCGTACCGGCCAGCGCAGACCGGGTGCCGACCCGAAGCGACTACCGCATCAGCCTGGGGGGCTTTAGCTCCACGGCCAACGCCGTGAACCGGACAGCCAATGTGGCGGCCCTCGGCTACACGGTGTACTCAATTGACTTGGGTGATCAGGTGGTGGCGCAAGTAGGCCCTTTTGCCGACTCTGCCGCAGCCCAGCGCGCCCTGGCCGATATTCAGCGGGTCTATCCAGGAGCGTCGCTGTTCGCTCCACGGGCCGGCGCCACTGCTCCCGCGCCTGCTGCTCCTCGCCCCGCAGCCCCGGCTCCGGCGTCCTCGCGGGCCCCGACATCGTCCGCGCCTGCTCCGGCCCGTTCGGCACCGGCACAGCAAGTTCCAGCCCAACAAGCCCCGGCACAGCAGGCGGCTCCCCGGCCAGCTCAACAAGCTCCAGCTCAGCAGACTCCGGCCCAGCGCACTCCCGCAGCTCCAGCACCAGCGCAGGCCACTCCTCAACCCGCGCAGCAGGCCGCTCCCAAACCTGCTCAGCCCGCACCGGCGCAGGCAGCGCCCAAGCCAGCTCCCTCGCCACCGGCAGCGCAAACTCCTGCCCCTGCTCCTAAGCCCCCCGCACAGGCCGCTTCCGGCCCGGTCTACTTGCAAGTGGGAGCCTTCGACGAGCCTGACCGGGCCCAGCAGCTCGTCAGCGACCTGCAAAGCCAGGGCTTCAGCCCCAGCGTCAATGCCCCCGAAGGTGAGCGCGTCCGTGTGATTATTGGTCCTTTTGCCGCCGACGAAGTCGCGCGCGCCGAAGCCCAATTGGACGCCAGCGGGTACGCCCATTTCCGCCTGCGCTAAGCGGCTTCCGTCTCCCTCCCCCGAAAGAAGGCCCCCACATCCATGACCATTCCCTCTGCCACGGTTAGCCGCCTGGTGACTTATTTGCGCATTTTGGAAGAGTTGGAACTGAACGAAGTCAAGCACACCAGCTCCGGCGACCTGGCCGAGCAGGCACAAGTCACGGCCTTTCAGGTCAGAAAAGACCTGACCTATGTTGGCCGTCACGGCACCCGGGGCAAGGGCTACACCGTGGCGGTGCTCAAGCGCGAAATTATCCGTGTACTGGGGCTCAATCAGCGCTGGAAAGTGGTCATCGTGGGGATGGGCCGCCTAGGCCACGCCATTGCCAACTTTCCAGTGGCCACCGAGTACCAGTTCGAGTACACCGGACTTTTCGATGTTGATCCCAAAGTGGTCGGCACAGCTGTAGGGGGCCTGCCTATCCGGCATATGTCGCAGCTGCCGCAGTTTGTCGCCGAGCATGGTGTAGACATGGCGTTCCTTACCGTTCCACCGGAACGTGCCCAAGCCGCCGCCGAAAAACTCGTCGAGGCCGGTATCTACAGCATCCTCAATTTCGCTCCCACCGTCTTAAGGCCACCCCAGCTTCAAGATGAAAAAGAAATTAGTAAGACACCAGAACGACATAATGTGACTGTAGAAAATGTCGATTTTCTGGCAGGTATGAAACGGCTGGCGTACTACACACGCAAACCTGACCGGCCAGAGGCGGAGGATATATGAAAAAAGCAGGAATAAGTCTGGCTTTGGTGGTGGGTCTAACGGCGTGTGGCCAGGGGGGGTCTTTTGGATCTCAGTCTGATGTGACTCCTGGAATAGGAAGCGTAGGTAAAATTACCCTAACGCAGATCTACAGTAAGACTACGGGCGCTTATACGGGCTACACTTCTACAATCACCCAACCTATTCTCAAATTCGCAGTTTCTCCTGGTAGCCTGGGTGTAACTGTGACCGACTACAGCGTCCAAGTGTTGGATAGTGCTGGAGCGAACTTTGGAGGCAACGACGGTCTCTATGTCCGTGATGGTTTAGCTTTCCGTATCCCTAGTGGCTACACTTGCCCTAACAGCACCAATGACCAATGCGCGGGAAAAGACAAAGTCCCCACTGCACGAGAAGTTGCATTCCCTGACAGTATGGCCTTTCTCAAAGATAGTGTCACCAGTGAGCTAAACAGCGTTTATTACACCACGGATGTATGCGAAAATCTGGCTATGGCCATTACTTTTCGTGGCTTTGACGATCTAAAGCGTCCTTGGATAAGTAAAGCTGTAACCCGCGCAGATGTTTCCACAACTTGCAATCGAGAGCTGGAGGACAAGTAATGAAAAGCCCTTTTCAGAATAAGTTGTTGGCTGCGGCTTTTACTTTGCCTCTTTTGCTCGCCAGCTGCACTGGTGGTCAGCCCCTGCCTGGTCAAGGATCAGGTAGCACTGGCAGTGTAGGCAATGGTGCACCCACTGTGGCCTTCACCAATCCTGCGAGTCTAACTGGCACTTCCGTGAATGTGCCCATCAGAGTTTCTGACGATAAGAAGGTCACCGCAGTAGAGTGGATTCTGGACCAGGGCAAGCCAGAAGAGCGGCGGGGCAGCATCAGTCAGGAAGACATCAAAGGCACCATTTCACTTAGACTGAGCGATCTTAGGGCGGGGCAGCATACGTTAGTCGTTACCGCCAGCGACGCTGAGGGAAAGCGCACTAGTGCTACGCACACCTTCAATGTAGACGCCGTCAAGCCGGTGATCAGCAGTGTCATGGTGAATGGAGCAGCCGTACAGCCAGGCAGCTCACTTATCCTGAATACAGATGTTCCTATGCAAGTTGGCGTAGTTGCCACTGACGACCATGGCGCAGCTCAGATTCAACTGTTCCAAGCCGATACCCTACTTGCCGAGGCAAAGGGAACCCTGAATACTCAGGTCACTCCTCCCGGAGCAGGCACTTACACCTACGAGATTCGGGTCACCGACCAGGTTGGCAACGTCACCTCACAGTCTCTGACCGTCACATATGCGGGTTTCTCCACTGAGCTTCCTGCCCCCAAGCCGGTCATCCGTATCAACAATCTGGATAATGCGCCCTACAGCGATATTCTCAGTGTAGCGGTGTCAGCTGGGCTGCCTGCAGGAGCCAATATTGACCGTGTTGTTCTCGAAGTGACCGATGCCCGTGGCATCGTGGACACTACCACCTACGTGGCAACCAATGAGAATCCCACTTTCAGTATTGACACCACCAAGTATCCTGATGGAAATCTGATCCTGAAAGCTGTGGCAGTCGATAGTGATGGTCGCCGTGGAGTTAGTGAGACTCTGACCACTACCGTTAAGAACAATATCGCCCCCACCTTGACCATCATCAGTCCTTCCGAAGGTGCCGTGGTACGCGGGCCTACGACCATCACCGTGCAGCTCAAGGAAGAGAATACCCCTGTCACGCTCTCAACCCAAGAAGTTGCCCTGCAAATCTATGATGAGCGCGGGCAATTGGTTACCACTCGCACAGTGCCACTGCGTCAATCCAGTCGGGGCCTCTGGCAGGCCACTACGACGATAGACTTCACCGATGCACAATTTATCGTGACCGATTACACCATTCGTGCTTCATTGGATGTCACTCTGACCGGGGAGAACTTCGCCCGCACTGTAGAAGACACAGTTAGTGTTACTAACAATGTCCGTTCTACTGAAGCGCCGGCATTGAACATTATTATGCCCGCGTTCTATGGCGAACTAGGCGTGAGCCGTCCCGTATTGAGCCGCAGAAGTGCTGTGGCTGTGCAGATCTCAGACAGTGATGCTATTGCAGCAGCGCTGCTGACCTTCACTTGTGACACTACAGTGGTTTCAGACTGTACAACCAAATCCAATTCCTCTTCGTACCAGTATCAGATTCCTGTGTCAACAGTGCCAGGAACCTTCCAGCGTCTGCTAAACGTCGGTTTTCTGATGGATGGCCAACCGCTGCTTCCCAATGGCGCTTATGTGATGCGCCTGACCGCCCGCGATGCGGCTGGCAATGAAAATACTCGTGAAATGCCTGTCACGGTAGATCGTGGAGCTGCCGAGATTGTGGGTCTTGACAGGGTCATCGTTAACACCTATGAAAGTGCCGAGAGCGAGCTTACACCCAGCGCCGCTGAATGGACTTTGATTGGCAATCGCATCAATCCAGTTCGTGTCATGCGGGTCATATCTTCAGGAGGCAGTGAAGCAGAACTCGGCTTTGTCAACTCGGCAGTCATTATGCCCAATGAACCCATTGACTTCGGACGTGGATTCTCAAGCACTGGAGTGTATACAGCCGGTTTCCTAGTCCAAGATTTAGTTACCGGCGCGGTTGAATATTTCCCACATAATGACTATGCCGTCTACGTCTCTAGGAAGAAAGAGCAGCCTACCCCTACTCCTTAAATAATAAATAACACAGATTCGCAGACTCGTACTTTTCTGATTAGGCCTGCTTCCTCTTACCTCAAATAACTCAGTATCCCCGATGCGATTTCCTCCACGCTTGAGCTGGTGGTATCCCGCACGGGGATATTCCATTTCTGGTATAGCCGCTCTGCCCGGTGAATCTCGTACTCGCACTGCTCCAGACTGGCGTAGCGGCTGCCCGCCTTGCGCTGCGTGCGAATCGCATGGAGCCGCTGCGGGTCAATGGTGAGCCCAAATAGCTTGCTGCGGTAGGGTTCCAGGGGGCGCGGCAGGGTTTCATATTCAAAGTCGTCTTCGGCTAGGGGATAATTGCTGGCCCGAATACCGTGTTGCAGAGCCAGAAACAGGCTGGTCGGGGTCTTCCCTGCCCGGGACACACCCACCAGAATCACATCGGCCAGACCGTACTGCTTGTCACCGACACCATCATCCGTCGCCAAGGCGAAGTCCAGGGCTTCCATGCGGCCCAGGTAGCCTTGCTGGTCGGCCATGTCATGAAAGCGGCCTGGCAGCCGGGTGGCCGGACGGCCCAGTTCTTCTTCCAGCTGCTGCACACTGCGGCTCAGCAGATCAAAATGCACCGCTGGGGCACGCTGCAACTCATTTAACACGTCAGGCACGGTGATAGTGGTGAACAGCAGTGGCCTCTGTTCGGAGGTGCCAGCCGCCAAATCATCGGCCAGGGCGCGGGCCTTGTCCACGCTATCGATGAAGGGGCGCAGGGAGTAGGCCAGGTTCTCCTCCGGGAAATGAGCCAGCAGGGCGCGGGCCATATTCTCGGCAGTGATCCCGGTATGGTCGGAAACGACAAGAACCTGACGTGGCTGTGACATGCGCCCAGAGTAGCGCGGCCAGATGGGCGCAGAAGGCGGCGGCCCAGAATCCTGAACCCCAGCACCAACCGTCTCAGCAATTTGGGCTAAACTGACAGCGAGTCAGCACACTCAAAATTCAGCAGGTGCACGGCAGGAATGGAGGTTTCGCCCACAGGCGAGCCCGTCATGTTCCCCTGTCTTCCGACCTCAAGGAGACGTTATGGAGATGATTCGCCCCTTTGAAACCCTGCGCATGACCGATGTGGAAACTGTCGGCGGCAAAAATGCCAGCATCGGTGAGATGATTCAGGGCCTGGCCGGCGCGGGGGTACGTGTTCCCGGCGGCTTTGCCACCACAGCGGACGCGTTCCGGCTGTTCCTGCGCGAGAACGACATAGAAACCCGGATCAATGAACGGCTGGCAGCGCTGGACGTCAATGACGTGACTGAACTGGCCCGCGCAGGCAAGGAAATCCGCCAGTGGGTCGAAAACGCCCAGTTGCCCCAGGCCCTCGAAACGGCGATTCGCGAGGCTTACGCTGGCCTGGGTGACGATGTGGACGTGGCCGTGCGCTCCTCCGCCACAGCCGAGGACCTGCCAGAAGCGTCTTTTGCCGGGCAACAGGAAACTTTCCTGAACGTGCGTGGCATTGACGCCGTGCTGCACCATGTCCGGCTGGTATTTGCCAGCCTGTACAACGACCGCGCCATCAGCTACCGCGTCCACCAGGGCTTTTCGCACTCGGAGGTGGCCCTGTCCGCCGGGGTGCAGCGCATGGTCCGCACCGACCTGGGTGTGAGCGGCGTGGCTTTTACGCTGGACACCGAGAGCGGCTTCCGTGACGCGGTCTTTGTGACCAGCTCCTACGGTCTGGGCGAGATGGTGGTGCAGGGCGCCGTGAACCCTGATGAATTCTTTGTGTACAAGCCTGCACTGGCCCAGGGCAAAAAAGCCGTATTGCGCCGCACCCGTGGCAGCAAGCAGAAAAAGATGATCTACGCGGAGCAGGGCGGCGTGCAGACGGTAGATGTGGACGCCGCCGAGCAAGCCGCTTTTTCGCTGAATGACACCGACTTGGAAGAACTGGCCCGTCAGTGCGTGACCATTGAGCAGCACTATGGCCGGCCAATGGACATCGAGTGGGGCAAGGATGGCCGCGACGGTCAGATCTATATCCTTCAGGCCCGGCCTGAGACGGTCCAGAGCCGCGCCGGACGGACCCTGGAGCGCTTCGAGATGAAGGGGCAAGGCGAAGTGCTGGTCGAAGGCCGCGCCGTGGGCAACCGCATCGGCGCAGGCGTGGTGCGTGTGGTTAGGGACGTATCGCAGATGGATGCGGTGCAGGACGGCGACGTGCTGGTGGCCGATATGACTGACCCCGACTGGGAACCGGTGATGAAGCGGGCCTCGGCCATCGTGACCAACCGGGGCGGGCGCACCTGCCATGCGGCCATCATTGCCCGTGAGCTGGGAATTCCGGCGGTGGTCGGCACGGGCACGGCCACCCGCGAGTTACAAGACGGCCAGGACGTGACGGTGTCCTGTGCTGAAGGCGACACCGGCTATGTGTACGCGGGCCAACTGGACTTCCAGCTGAACCGGGTGGAGCTGGATGCTATGCCCGAAGTCGGCATGAAGATCATGATGAATGTCGCCTCGCCCGACCGCGCCTTTAGCTTTGCGGCGCTCCCCAATGCAGGTGTGGGCCTGGCCCGGGTGGAGTTCGTGATTTCCAATGTGATTGGGATTCACCCCCGCGCCCTGCTGGATTACCCGAATGTACCCGCAGATGTCAAAGCTCAGATTGAGGAAAAGACGGCTGGATACGCGACCCCGCGTGACTTTTTCCGTGAGAAATTGGCCGAAGGGGTTGCCAGCATCGCAGCAGCCTTTGCGCCCAAGCCGGTCATCGTGCGCCTGAGCGACTTCAAGAGTAACGAGTACGCCCACTTGATCGGCGGCCCAGCGTATGAGCCGACTGAAGAGAACCCGATGATCGGCTTCCGGGGAGCTTCGCGCTACCGCAGCGCTGATTTTGCCGAAGCCTTCGCGCTGGAATGTCAGGCCATGAAAGAAGTCCGCGACGACATGGGCCTGACCAACGTGCAGCTGATGATTCCTTTCGTGCGCACCCTGAGTGAAGCTGAGCGCATTATTGAGATTCTGGGCGGGAACGGCCTCAGGCGCGGCGAAAACGACCTCAAGGTCATCATGATGTGCGAGGTGCCCAGCAACGCCATCTTGGCCGATCAATTCCTGGAGCACTTTGACGGCTTTTCCATCGGGTCCAACGACCTGACCCAGCTGACCCTGGCGCTGGACCGTGACTCTGGTCTGGTGGCCGACCTGTTCGACGAGCAGAATGAGGCTGTGCTGACACTGATGAGCATGGCGATTGCCGCCGCCAAGCGTCAGGGCAAGTACATAGGCATCTGCGGCCAGGGCCCCAGCGACCACCCCGCTCTGGCGCAGTGGCTGATGGAGCAGGGCATTGACTCGGTGAGCCTGAACCCTGACAGCGTGCTGAGTACGTGGCTGCACCTGGCAGGTCAGGAAGCGTAGACGGCTCCCAAGGAAGAAAGCCCCTGCACGCGCCCTGCACGCGCTGAGCAGGGGCTTTTTTAGGCCATCTGGCAGATGCGAGTACCACGGCAGACCCGCTAAGGTGCAGCCATGCAGATGGTCCAACGATGACAGCACTGATTGCCACGAAGCCGATATTTGGCGGCCCCATCACGCTGTCTGACCGGCGCACACAGCGCCGCTGGACAGTGGATGTGGCTCCTTTCCGCCTGGCACCGACACCGGTGACGCAGGCCGATTTCTGGGCCGTCACAGGGCGGCAGCCTAGCGCTCAGACCGGCAGCTTGCACCCCGTAGAGCAAGTCTCTTGGTGGGACGCCGCACTCTTTCGCAATGCCTTGTCAGAGCGTGAAGGGCTGACGCCCGTCTATCTGGCTGACCCGGAAACGGAGCAGGTGACCTGGCTCCGCGGCTCCACCGGCTACCGTCTGCCCACCGAAGCCGAGTAGGAACTGGCTTGCCGCGCTGGAACGACCAAACCTCGCTGCGGGCCACTGGATGACATCGCCTGGTACCGCCAAAATTCAGGCGGCTCCAGTCATGCCGTTGGGCAGAAAGCCGCCAACGCCTGGGGCCTGAGCGACATGCTTGGCAATGTCTGGGAGTGGTGCTGGGACATTTACGATGCCGAAGTGTATGGAAGCTACCGGGTGCTCCGCGGCGGCGGCTGGGCCGATGAACACTGGAGTTGCCGCGCTTCGGTGCGGCGCAGGAGCCACCCCACCTTCAAGATTGATGACGTAGGATTCCGCGTAGCACGCTCTGGACACTGACCCTTCCTGGGCCGCAGTCACTTTGGCGCGCGCTCTAGCTGCCCGACCAGGAGACGGAGTGCGTGACGCATGTAGTACTCCCACAGCAGCGAAACCACCAGCAGGAGGGACCAGCTCCATAAGCTCCTTGCCGAGAAGTCGTAGGTCCATACGATTTCCGTGCCTCCCTTTGCACCAGGGATAAACCACCATTTGCCCCGCGCTTCACGGGCCAGCACACTCAACATCCCTGACTGCGGTGTCACGGTATAAGCGAAGTGCTGCCCGGCATTGTAAGCAGTTAAGCGCTCCTGCGCATGACTGCCATCCGAGAGGAGGACAGTACGGGTCTGCCCCGCTGCATCCCAAGCCCCGGTCTGATCCCGTGTACCGACAACCGCAGGCAGCGGCCCCCAACCGGTAAAAATAGTGGACAACTCAACCGGTACGGTCTCTGCAAACGCCCGCTCCTGAGTTGCGACAGTCCACCCGAAAGCTGCCGTAGGAAGTGTGGGGATCTTCATATGGCAGAGCATAGAGCTTCCGTCAACTTAGAGCAGGTTGATGTTGGGATCTTCTCTGTAGACACTCAACCCCAGTCAATACACATTGGGAGAGCCCACAGAAGTCCACTCAGAGTGACGCGACCATTTTGTGGAGGGGACTCTCTTTTTGGAAGACATTCTGGTGGTCTGAGGTGGGGCTTGATTTCTCTCCTCTTGTGATTAGATCTCACACGGCAGTCGCGCTCATAAGTTTCAAGGTGGCGTCCATACGGCATGTTGGCGGCCCTAAATTTAAAATCCCTAGTTCCCCAGGGTAAGTCGTCTGTAAGGTCACAGGCACAATAGTGACGAAGCTAAGTAGCTTCCGGGTGTAGATTGCATCATATTGCAATTCCCCAGTTGGCTCCACCAACTGCCCTT
>NZ_BNAL01000022.1 GCF_014653275.1 Deinococcus piscis | reverse complement strand
TGATGGGGCCGTCTGTTGGTTTTTGCCGTCTGGAACGAGGTCAAACTGAAGTTGTCACCTACTGAGGGCCTCGCGCTGTGAATCGTCTTCAGTCACCACGACAAAAGAATTCAGTAGGTAGGTGTTCGGGTCGGCTTTGGCGGTCTGACTCCCTAGAAGCTGACCATTGGAGGTCAATTTCTGGAGCACGGGCAGGCCCGCCTCACTGTACCCAGCTAAAGCCGTGTTGAGATAGACGTCCCCACGGGAATTGAGGGCCAACTGAGGTTTAGCATTAGCATATAAAGACGTGTATGCCAGCCGATATGAGCGTGGACCCGTCCAGGTGGGCAATGGCGAGGGCCCGGCAGATTGAGCTTGCAGGGTGGTCGGTACAGCCATAGTCGTCAGTGGTGGCAGCGTGACTTTGCGGCGGTCAATATCGGACTGTCCAGCAACCTCAAAACCCTGAACGGCCTGAGCCTGACCAGCAGGAGGCGGAGTCACACTGGCCGTACAACCGACCAGCAAGCCAGCGAGCAATAAGCCAGTCAATCCAGTCTGGATTCTCTTGGATTTATACATTTGCATCCTCCCGGTCACCCTATGAGGAAAATATGTGGGCGTGGTTTGAATATAAGCGTTCAGGAGTTTTTTACACCTTTGAGTCTTTCTTCACACCTTTCAGCAGGTCTGAGCTTTGTTTCTATGGTGGCCGAACTGTTAAGGATGCCAGGAGAAGTGATGAGCCGTGAAATTCCGCTCTTTCCTCCTGTGGAAGAGACACAGAATTCCGCGTCTCGAAGTGGTGCCTTAATCACAGCGAAGAGCCGCCGCCCGCAATAACGCCAGGGCGGCGACTCTTTCATCTCACTCGTTGCCTGACTCGTTATTCGTAGATGACTTCCAGCACCTCGAATTCCATGTCGCCCTTGGGACCAGGCACTTTGACTTTGGCTCCTTCACGCGCTCCAAGCAGGGCCTGACCGATGGGGCTGGCGTCGCTCACCTTGCCGGCCCGCACATCGGCCTCGAAGGTGCCTACCAGCTCAAAGGTGCGCTCGGTCTTGCCGCTGCGGACCTTGACTTTGGCCCCCAGCCCAGCGCCGCCTGCCGCGTCCTCTTCGACGATTACGGCGCGTTCCAGCTGGTCTTCCAGTTCACGGATACGGGCTTCGTTCTCGCTCTGCTCCATGCGGGCCTCGTCGTAGGCCGCGCTTTCGCGCAGGTCGCCGTCCTCAATGGCGCGGCCCATGTTTTCGCTGATCTGCTCACGGCGCGTGGTCTTGAGATGATGCAGCGTTTCTTTCAGGCGGTCATAGCCGCGCTGGGTAATCGAAATCTTGGGTCCTGTCATAGCACTCCACTATAGCGGGCCGCAGCCACCCCCTGAGACACACTCGGGCGGAGCAATGCCGCGCCCGGGCCCTGCACTCGCCAGGTCCAGGGCGCAGGCTGGGGCCCAAAGCATGACCCAAGGGGCAGCCGTGAGCTCAGCGCCGCCCAAAGGACGAGCCAGGCTTGCGGCCAAAGCCACTTTGGGTCAGCTCTGGCTCGCCCGTCTCTTCACCGAAGTCGGCTTTGGTGACCATCAGGCGGAACTCGTGCGGGCTAGTGGCCGCTTCCAGGCCCTCTTCCATGCTGATGACGCCCTGCATGTACAACTCGGCAAGGTGCTTGTCGAACGTGATCATGCCGCGCAGATTGTCTTCCAGCATGGCGTCTTTGATCAGCGGGGTCTTGTCCTCATCCTTGATGGACTCCACCACCAGCGGCGTGCCCAGCAGAATTTCGGTGCCCAGGGCCCGGCCCTCGCAGTCTGCCCGGCGCAGCAGGCGCTGCGACACGATACCGACCAGAGACTCAGCGAACAGCGTCCGGACCTCGTTGCGCTCGTGCGGCTGAAAAAAGTCAATGATGCGGTTGATGGTCCGCAGGGCGTCTTGGGTGTGCAGGGTGCTGAGCACCAGGTGTCCAGTCTGTGCCGCCGTCAGGGCTGCGTCGACCGTCTCCTTGTCACGCATCTCCCCAATCATGATCACGTCCGGGTCCTGGCGCATGGCGTACTTCAGGGCGGTGCGGAAATCACGGGTATCTACGCCCACCTCGCGCTGCACCACGATAGATTTGCGGTTGCGGTGCATGATCTCGATGGGATCTTCGATGGTAATGATGTGCTTGGCGTAAGTGCGGTTGATGTGGTCTACCACGCTGGCCAGGGTGGTGCTCTTGCCCGAGCCGGTGGGACCCGTCACCAGGATCAGGCCACGCGGGGACTCGGCCATGGTCCGCATCACGCCTTCGGGCAGGCCCAGCGACTCGAAGTCGGGAATCTGGTCACGCACTACCCGCATCACGATGCCCACCGACCCGCGCTGCCGGAAGGCATTAACCCGGAAACGCCCGTGACCGGGCAGGCTGTAGGCCGCGTCCAGCTCACTGCGGAACTCGAAATCTTCCCACTGCTCGGCGCTAAGCAGGGCCTGGGCATAGGCCGCCGTGTCATCAGGCCGCAGCACCTTGGAGCCGAACTGAACCAGCTCCCCGTGAACGCGGCCCATCGGAGGGCTTCCGGCTTGCAGGTGGACATCACTGGCACCGGCATTGATCATCTCTATCAGCAGCTCGTCTATTCGAATCATAGGACTCCTTGGGACCGCCCGGCTTTCTATGTGCAGGCGTTTACTTTTCAGTATGCCTGCACAGTCCTGACAACTTCACTTCCAGCATGTCCAGGACACAAAAAAACCAACCGAATCAATCTCCTCACAGCGTGCGGCGCGGCCAGGAGATTGGTCCTTCCACCGGGGGCTATTCCTGGGCAATCAAAGGCAAGTTATCGATCAAGCGCACACCATGCAGCCGCCCCGCAAAGACCAAGCGAGAGGCTGCGGCCTGGTCTGACGTCAGGTAGCCCTGGAGAGGTTCCAGCTCGGCGTCCAGCAGGTGCAGATAGTCCAGCTCCACTGGCTCCTCCATGAGGACGGCGCGGCCTGCTTGCAGCAACACCTGCGCGTCCCGCTCGCCGCCCGCGTAGGCCGCCTGAATGGTCCGCAGCGCCCGCGAAATCACGGCGGCCTGCACCTGCTGTTCGGCGCTGAGATAGCTGTTGCGGCTGCTCAGGGCCAGCCCGCTATCGGCGCGCACGGTGGGCACGCCAACCACTTCAGTGCTCAGAAACAGGTCGGCGGCCATGCGGCGCACCACCGCCAGTTGCTGCCAGTCCTTTTCTCCAAAGTAGATGCGGGTCGGCTGCACCAGTCCGATCAGCTTGAGCACGATGGTGGCGACACCATCAAAATGTCCGGGCCGCGAAGCTCCTTCGACCCGCGTACTCAGGCCAGCCACGCTGACCGAGGTGGCGTGCCCCACCGGATACATCTCCTGTGGCTGAGGATGAAACAGCAGCGCAGCCCCTGCTTCCTGCGCCACAGCCTGATCGCGGGCCAAGTCACGGGGATAAGCAGCCAAGTCGTCCGTCGGAGCAAACTGAGTGGGATTGACAAACACGCTCACCACCGTCAGGGCATTCTCGGCGGCCGAGCGACGAATCAGGGTGGCGTGTCCCTCGTGCAAGAAGCCCATGGTGGGCACCAGGCCTACACTCTGACCCTCAGCATGGGCCGCTGCCAGTACGCTCCGCAGTTCGGCGGGAGTCACGACTGTTTGGAGGTCCGCCATCAGCGGCGTTCCCCGCCTGTGCCCAGGGCACCGGTCACGGCGTTCAGCACCCAGGTCACCAGACTCAGCAGCAGGGCTCCCACCACGGCAGCCCCCAGACCGTCTACATCCAGCGCGGTGAACTGCGCGGTCAGCCACAGCATCAGCCCGTTGAGCACCAGAGCAAACAGGCCCAGCGTCAGCAGGGTGATCGGCAGTGAGAGCAACCCCAGCACTGGACGAATCAGGGCGTTGACCAGGCCCAGGACCAGAGCGGCCAGGGCAATGTCGAATGCACCAGCGCCAGGCGCGAAGTGAACGCCGCTGTACAGCTGGCTGACGGCATACAGGGCCAGCGCACTGACAATCAGATTCAGCAGAAAAGTCATGGGCGCAGCATAGCGCCGCTTCCGAGTGCAGCCGCCCGCCTCCAAGAAGCTCTGGGCACCGAAAAGGAGAGCCAGCGCTATGCCTGCCCCGCCCGAGGCTCCAGTCCGGCATACGTCCGCCAGAGCGGCAGCAATTCGGCGGCGCGGACCTGCGGCGGTACCTCCCAGCCCAGCGAGCGGGCCAAGTCTGCCAGCACGCGCTCTGGCGGCACGGTCCCCCCTTCGCGCAGGTCTCGCAGTGAAGGTGCGCCCCCCCGCTTGGCGAGACGTTCCCCCCGGTAGTCGGTCATCAGCGGCACATGCCAGTAGGCGGGCTGCGGATAGCCCAGCGCCTGCTGCAAGGCCACCTGCCGGGGAGTGGCTGGCCACAGGTCCGCGCCGCGCACCACGTCAGTCACACCCAGCGCGGCGTCATCCACCACCACAGCCAGATGGTAGGCGTAAGCACCATCACCCCGGAGCAGCACCGGGTCGCCCACCTCAGCGGGCAGGAACTGGCAGAGGAGCTCGCCACTCAGGCGGTCAGAGACGCACACTTCCTGCGGCGGCACCCGCCAACGCTGAGCTGCGGGGCGCGGTGAGCCAGAAGGCAGCGGACACTCGGCTCCTGGGTGCTCAGCTTCTGGGCGACCAGATGCCGGACGACTGAATTCTGGACGACCAAATTCTGGACGACAGGTGCCGGGATACACCAGCTCGGCCCCATGCGGCGCTCCCGCCGACGCCTCCACCGCCGCCTGAATGTCACGCCGGGTGCAGGTGCAGGGATAAGTTTCCAGCTGTGCCAGTGCTGCCGCGTACAGCTCCAGCCGCTCGGACTGGCGGTACTCCGCGTCCCAGTCCAGGCCCAGCCACTCCAGATCGCGGCGGGTCATGTCATAGGCCCAGGCCCGCACCCGGCCCGTGTCCAGGTCCTCAAAGCGCAGCAGATGCCTTGCGCCCAGAGCGCGGCTGTGCAGCCAGGCCAGCAGCGCCGTGCGAATATTGCCCAGATGGAGCGCCCCAGTGGGGCTGGGAGCGTAGCGGCCCACCGGAGTGGGAGCGGACCGCATCTAGTCCTCATTCTCCGGCAACTGCGCCGCATGCTCGGCCTGACGCTCCTGCAACCAGGCCAGCAGCAGATCATCCACCAGCTCGCTGAGGCTTTCGCCGCCTTCAGCTTTCAGCTCACGCCAGGCTGCCCTAATGGTTTCGCGGCGCACGTAAACCACCTCCACCTTGCCCTGGTCCAGCTGTTGCTCCTCAGCCCGGACGCGGCGTCGGTGGTCAGCTTTTTTATCGTCGCTGAGTGCCTTTTCTAGCTTCTTCGCCTTTTTGACGGCTTTCTTGGCGGCCTTCTTGTCGCCAGTGTCCAGGTAATCAAAGCGGGACATCAGATCACCTCACGCGACAGCGCCAGCAGGTCAGCCCAGGCCGCAGCCGAGCGTTCATCGCGCACGTCGCGGCATAGCACGCCCTGCTCGGCGGCCTTCTGGTAGGCGGCGTACTGGCGCACGGCGGTATTTGCCACGCGGATGCCCAGTTCGCGCAGGTCTTCGCGGGCCGTATCGGCGGCGTGGCCCACTGGGGGCACCCGGGTCAGCACGACCATGCTGCGGCGGGCCGCACCCGGCTCGGCTCCCAAAAAGCCCATCAGCTCCTGCGTGGCGTCCAGTTCCAGCGGCGAGACTCCACTGGGCACCAGAATCAGGTCGGCGCGGCCCGCCAGCTCGCGCAGATCGCGGCGGCGGGGCCGACCCTCCGTGTCAATGATGACGGCGTCCAGCCGCGCCAGGCGCTTGGGCTTTACATCATCTGGGTCCAGCACTGGAAAAGGCAGCCCCGGCCCACGCTGCTGCCAGCGCAGCGAACTGCCGACCCGCCCATCTTCATCAATCAGGGCCGTTTCCAGGCCGCGTTCGCTGAGCGCTCCGGCCAGGTGAACGGCCAGGGTACTTTTCCCCACGCCTCCTTTTTCAGACGTGACCGCAATGACTTTGGGCATAGGGGCAATCTACCCGAAGCGGGTCAGCTTTTGCCGCGGCGCAGCTGCGCTGAGGAGTACACTGCCCGGCATGACGACTGCTTTCTCTAGCCCCGCCACGTCCCTGGCAGATGTCCAGAATCTCAACGCCCACGGCGCACGCATCATGGCTATTTTTGCCCACCCCGACGACGAAGCCTTTGCTGTAGCTGGCACCCTGGCCGCGTACGCGCAGGCCGGAGCTGAGGTGACGCTGGTGTGCGCCACACGCGGCGAAGCGGGCAAAATCACCGACCCCAGCATGACCGTAGACGACCTCGGCCAGCAGCGTGAAGCCGAGCTGCGCGCCGCTTGCCAGGCCATCGGGATTCCAGCGCCCGTCTTTTTGAACTACCACGACTCAGGCCGCTTTGAGCGCACCCGGCATGACGATCCGCAAGCCCTGATGAATGTGGACGTGCTAGACATCGAAGACAAACTGCGCGCCCTGATTGAGCAGCGAAGGCCACATGTCCTGATCACCTTCGATCCACACGGCGGCTACGGCCATGTGGACCATCTCCAAATCCACCGGGCCAGCGTAGGCGCTTTTTTCTCGACGGGGCACCTGCCCTACGGCGGCCCGCAGCGGCTGTACTACACGGTCTTTTCGACCGACGTAGCCCGCCACCTGAACATGATGGACTCTGAGCGTGAGCTCGAACCCGAGCGCTACGGCATCAGCGAGGGCACCGCTGCCGTGCGCCTGGATGTATCGGCCTATGCCGCGCAAAAGAAGGCCGCCCTGGCCGCCCACGGCACCCAAATGGGACCGGGCAGCGCCCTGGGCCGGCTGTCGCCCGAACGCCGCGAGCAGTTCGAGGCGCAGATGGTCGACCAGGAGTGGTACTCGCTGGGCGGCACCCGCACCCCCATCAGCGCTTTTCCCCTGCCGGAGCTGCTCAGCGGGGTGGATACGGGCCGCTAAAGCAAGCGCAGCACAGCGGCGCAGGTAAATTTAAGGGCAGCTTATTCACTGAGGCTGCCCTCAACTCTTAAATCGGCCCTTTAGCTCAGGTTTTCCAGCGCCCGCCGCACGCCCAGGCGCACACGCCCCAGGCTGGACAGATCATCGAAGGCCACCGCCAGCACCTGCCCGCTCTGGCCGGGGGTCAGCAGAACAGGGCCGCCTTCCAGGTCCAGCAGCAGTTCGGTCCAGCCCTCAGCCTTCAGGGTGTGCTCCAGCGTCTGGACGATGGCGCGCGCGGGGGTCAGCAGACCAGCGGTGCCCTGTTCGTCTCCAGCCGAGGCCAGCACCTCGCCCTGCTCGCTGTACAGCGCCGCCGAGCGCAGGCCGCGTCCTTCCAGCAAAGTTTCCAGCGCAGCGCTCACAGCAGGCCACCTTCGGCACTGTTGGTACCAGCGCGGTCAGAGGCAGCAGGGACGGCGCTCACAGGGTCGGCAGAGGCAGGCAGCTGCTTGAGCACGTCTTCCATCAGGGCGGCGAGGTGCTGACGGGCCGCAGACGTGTCTACTCCGCGTGCCAGTGCAGCACCCAGCGTGTATTCCCCCTGAGCGAGCGCCACCACTTCCAGCGTGGGCGTGGTCAGGGCCAGACGTGAGACCTCGCCCACGCCCAGGCGGCGGCCCAAGCGGTCCAATGAGCCGCGCAGTGACGCCAACTCGGCGGCCAGCAGCTCAGCGCCCTCGCCCACGGCGGCCAGCGGCAACCCATCGGTGCCCAGCAGCGCCGCCGCCGACACGCCCGGCAGTTCCCGCAGGCTGTCCAGGCGCGGGGCCATCAGAGTTCACCCGCCAGCTGAGCGGCAGCGGCGCGGGCGTAGAGCCGGGCCTGGCCCAAGTTGGCGCGGCCATCCAGCGCCAGCAGCACGAAGAACTCGGCATTAATCGGCTGCACGAACACGCTCAGGCTCTCGCCCCGGATATACAGCTCGCGGGCCGCGCCGCCGCCCACCATGCTGTAAGCGTCACTCACCGCACGCATCAGGCCAGCGTGCTCCGCCACCAGCAGGTCCAGGCTCACGCCACTGACGCCGTGCCCCTCGACCAGCAGACCGTCCAACCCCCCGATGGCGGCGGCCCAGGCCCCGTCCACATCCGCTACCAGTTGTGTGAGTACAGTTAACATTGCTCATCATCATAATGAAATGGAGCTGTCACAGTTGTCACCTCTGAGCAGCAGCCCCAACTTTCTGGCCTCGGCACGCCACGTCCTCCACCCCGTAGCCTCAGCAGGCCAGGCGTCTATGGGGCGGTCAGCGGCAGGACAGGGGCGAAGTGCGCTAGACTACGTTTACGAGTTGAGGGCGAGCAATTACGCTACTGGCATAATTTAGAGCTTTTCGTTATACTATTACGGAATGACCGCCGCCTCCGGAGTTGCCGGAGCTGCGACTGGTGCCGCCTTCTTCCCCTTCAGGTGCTCTGACTCCGCCGTGGAGTAAGGGCCCTGGCCTAGAACTGGAGTTTGCATGACCGGAATCCAACCTGTGGACATTACGTCCGAAGTCAAGACCAATTTCATCAACTATGCCATGAACGTGATTGTGGACCGCGCACTGCCGGATGTGCGCGACGGCCTCAAGCCGGTGCAGCGCCGAATCATGTACGCCATGATGCTCGAAGGCCTTTACGCCAACCACAAGCACGCCAAGTCGGCGTCGGTGGTGGGCGAAGTGATGAAGAAGTACCACCCCCACGGCGACACCTCTATCTATGACGCCATGGTGCGCCTGGGCCAGTGGTGGAACATGCGCTACCCGATGGTGCATCCGCAGGGCAACTTCGGCTCGATTGATGGCGATCCGCCTGCCGCCATGCGGTACACCGAAGCCCGCATGACCAAGCTGGCCGAGGAACTGCTGGCCGACCTGGAAAAAGAAACCATCGTCATGAAGCCCAACTATGACGAAACCACCGAAGAACCCAGCGTGCTGCCGGCTGCCGTGCCCAACCTGCTGATCAACGGGGCTTCGGGCATTGCCGTGGGCATGGCGACCAACATCCCGCCGCACAACCTCACCGAAATCTGCAACGGGCTGCTGGCCTTGATTGACCAGCCAAACATGAACCTGCTGGAAATGATGGAGCATGTACAGGGGCCAGACTTCCCCACTGGCGGACGCATTTCCAAGCAGGGCATTCAGGACGCTTATACCACCGGACACGCCAGCCTCAAGGTGCGCGGCAAGGCCCGCATCGAGGACAAGAATAACCGCTCGCAGATCATCATTTCCGAGATTCCCTATCAGGTGAACAAGACCAACCTGATTCAGACCATCTCGGCCATGTACAAAGCGGGCAAGATTCCTGATATCTCGGCCCTGCGCGACGAATCGGACCGCAAGGAGCCGGTGCGTATCGTGATTGAGCTCAAGCGCGGCGCGATTCCTACCCTGGTGCTCAATCAGCTGTACAAGTACACCCAGCTCCAAAGCACCTTCACGGTCATCAATCTGAGCATCGTGAACGGCGAGCCGCGTGTGCTGCCCTTGATTGACACCATGCGCTACTTCCTGGAGCACCGCCGCGATGTGGTGACTCGCCGCACGCAGTACGAGCTGCGCAAAGCCGAAGAACGTGCCCACATCCTCGAAGGCCTGATCAAGGCACTGGGCCACATTGACGAAGTGATTGCCCTGATTCGCGCCAGCAACACCGGAGCCGAGGCCCGCGACGCGCTGATGGCCCGCTTCGAGCTGAGCGAGCCGCAGGCCCAGGCCATCTTGGACATGCGCCTGCAACGTCTGGTCGGCCTGGAGCGCGAGAAGCTGCAAGCCGAGTACGACGAATTGCAGACCCTGATTGGCAAGTTGCGTGCCATCCTGGGCGATGAAAAGCTGCTGTGGCGCGAGATCAAGAAGGAAATTCGTGACATCCGCGACCACTACGGCGATGAGCGCCGCTCGGTCATCACGGCCCTCGAAGAAGACATCTCCAAGGAAGACCTGATTGCCGTTGAGGACATGGTGATCACCATGACCGAGGCGGGCTACCTCAAGCGCACCACCCTGGACGCCTACCGCGCCCAGTCGCGTGGCGGGCGTGGCTCACGCGGTGGCAAGCTGCGCGAGGAAGATGTAAATACCCGCGTGTTTGTGGGCAGCACCCACGACTACATGCTGTTCTTCACGGATCAGGGCCGCCTGTTCCACGAGAAAATCTACGATCTGCCTGAAGCCGCCCGCGACGCCAAAGGCTCGCACATCCGCAACCTGCTGCCCTCGCTGCGCGATGACGAAAACATCGCATCTGTGCAGAGCATCCACGGCTTTGACGAAGAAGGCTCATTCGTGTTCGCCACCAAGAAGGGCATGGTCAAGCGCACCCTGATCACCGATTACGGCAACATCACCTCGGCGGGCCTGATTGCCATCAACCTGCAAGACGGTGACGAGCTGATCTCGGTGGGCATCGTCAAGAACGGCAGCGATATCGTGCTGGCGACCCGTGGCGGCAAAGCCATGCGCTTTGCCGCGGACGAGGTGCGTGACACTGGCCGCGCCACCCAGGGCGTGATTGGTATTCGCCTCAAGGGGGATGACCGTGTGGTGAGCATGGCGCTGGTGCCCGCCGACACCGAGAGTGAACTACTCGCCATCAGTGAGCACGGTCTGGGCAAGCGCACCCCGGTGAGTGATTACCCCAGCAAAGGACGCGGCGGCCAGGGCGTGATTACCCTGGACGTGACCGAGAAGACCGGCAAGCTGGTGACCCTGGCCCGTGTAGACGGCGGTGAGGAATTGATGGTGCTAACCCAGGGCGGCCTGGTCATCCGCACCCGCGTGGAAGAAGTTCGCGTGACTGGCCGCAACGCGCAGGGCGTGAAGGTCATCAATCTGTCCGACAAGGACTGCGTGATCAGCGCCTTCCCCATCCGCAAGGAAGACGAATTGTAAACGCTGTCAGCAACTGGGCCAAGACGCCTGGTGCACCAATGGAATGCAGTGGCAGAAGGTCCCCGGAGGTTGGGGGCCTTCCCTCTTTTGGCAATGAAGTGCTGGAGAGTTGGGCCGTTTGCAGTACGGCTCAACTCAGCATCATCGGCCACTTCATCTAAGGGACCTCATCCAAAGGGCGTCAAAAGGTAGGTGTGGCCCACAGCCGGGCCGGAAGACCGCCCAACAGTGCCGCTCACCGGAGCTTGACTTGTCCTTGATGAATGTCAGCACTGACACATTCTCCCCGGTCCCAGGACTAGGATGAGGGCGGGCGGGAAGTTCTGTATCCAGCAGAATTAATGTGCCATGAAGCTCCATTCGCGCAACAAAAGTGTTTACAAAATTGTGACGTAGGTGTACACTGTGGTCAGTGATAGGAATGATTCCTGATTGGCTCACGCTGCCAGGAAATATCCTTCTCCCAAACCCTTCTTTCAAGTGGTGTCGCAGGAGGCATCTATGACTCAATTGACTCACAACCAAGACCTTTCCGAAACCAAAGCCCTCAGCGAGAACTATGTGGACACGGTGACCCACCGTCCCGGCTCAGTGATTCTGTACCCTGGCTCCAGCGATATGCTGTACCGCGTTCAGAGCGGTCTGATCCGTATTCACACCATGGACGACGACGGCAACGGCCTGACCCTGCGCTATGTGAAACCCGGCGAATACTTCGGTGAAGAAGCCCTCAGTGGCACCGAGCGCGCCTACTTTGCCGAAGCGGTGACCGACTCGGCAGTAGACGTGATCAACCCGGCGCTGATGAGCAGCGAAGACAACCTGATGGTGACCGGCCACCTGGTCCGCACCCTGGAGCGCGCCTATGAAAGCATCTTCCGGCTGGTGGGCAAGCGCCTGCGCGCCCGCATCGCCGCCGAGCTGCTGGAACTCAAGGACACCGCACTGGCCACCCAACTGGACAGCGGCGAAACCATGATTTACGCCACTCACGATGAGCTGGCTGCCGCCGTGGGCAGCGTGCGCGAAACCGTAACCAAAGTGGTGGGCGAACTCAGCCGCGACGGTGTGATCAGCGCTGGTTACGGCAAGATCACCCTCAAGGATGAAGCAGCCCTGGCCGAGATTGCCGCCAGCTGACCGCCCAGCATTCCCTGACCGCCCGGCCTGAACGCTGGGCGGTTTTGCTGTGTTTTCTTCAGCCGTAGCTGTGTTCTCTTTGGCCGTGGCAGGTTAGGAACCTCGCTTCCTAGCATCCGCCAGACGCCTGCGCCGCTCCCCACCTTGTGGTTCCTTTCGGGTTGCTGTCACCCTTGCCCCTCCCTCCAGCCGCTAAACTCGCCTTATGGCTAACCTTTACGAGACGACGGTCAAGACCCAGGGTGCCCGCAGCGGCACCATTCAGAGCGAAGACGGGCGCTTGAAGCTGGACCTCAGCGTACCCGGAGCGCTGGGCGGCGACGACGGCCAGGGCACCAACCCCGAGCAGCTGTTTGCGGCTGGCTACGGCGCTTGCTTCCAGGGAGCGATGGGGCTGGTCGCCCGCCGCCAGGGCCTGACCCTGCCTGAAGACAGCTCTATCACGGCCACCGTCGGCATGGAAAAAGACGACGTGTCCTTTGTGCTGAATGCCCACCTGGTGGGCCGCTTCCCTGGCATGGACCGTGAGCAGGCCCAGAAGCTGATGGAAGAAACCCTAGACGTATGCCCCTATTCCCGCGCCACCAAGGGCAATATGCAGACCACCGTCAGCGTAGCCGACTGAGCCGTAGCCCCATTTAGGACCGGGCCACACGCCCTGACACAAAGAGGCACCCCCTGCGGGGTGCTTTTTCGTGTGCTTTAGCTGCAGGACATTCCATGTTGCGCAGAGATGCGGGGTGGCGCTGGCCGCGTGCCCTACAGTAACGGGATGTTTCTGAATCTGCCCTTGTCCGAGTGGTTGGGTTACGCCGCATCCGTATTTGTGGGCATCTCGCTGCTGATGGGCGATATGCACCGGCTGCGGGTGATCAACCTGATCGGCTGCGTCCTGTTCACGGTCTATGGGCTGATGATCGGGGCCTACCCTGTGGCCGCCATGAATCTGTTCGGCGCTGGCGTGAACATCTATCATCTGCTGCGGTTACGGAGCGCCAAAGACGTATCCTGACCCCATGACCGAACCCGTGATTGCCCAGCAAGAAGCCCAGCCCATCACCATGACCGTGGAGGGATTTGGCGAACTGGAAGCCCTGAGCGGCGAGCGCCTGACCGTGGCCCTGGAGCGCGGCGGCGTGGATATCCTGCACCGCTGCGGCGGGGTCGCCAAGTGCACCACCTGCCGAGTGGAGTTTCTGGAAGGCGAACCGGACGAAATGACGCTGGCGGAATATGACAAATTGACCGAAAAAGACCTGCTGAACGTGGCCCGGCTCTCCTGCCAGATTCGCTGCACCGAGGGCATGAGCCTGCGCGTGCTGCAAACCGAGGGCAGCAGTGGCCTGGAGCGCGGCAAAGCGGTCAGCGAGGACATTCAGCCTGAGCCGCAGTGGACGGTGCGCCCTGGGGCCAGCACCGAGGGCTAAAGCTTTTGCCGATGCTCTCCCCCGACTTTTTTGCCCGCGACCCGGTGGCCGTGGCCCGCGAGCTGCTGGGCGCAACGCTGGTTTGTATAGACCGCTACGGCGAGCGCATGAGCGGCCAGGTCGTAGAAACCGAAGCCTACGACTGCCCACGCGACCCGGCCTGCACTGCCGGGCGCTTTCACGCGGCCCGCAGCGCCGAGATGAGCATTGCGCCGGGGCACTGGCTGTTCTGGGCGGCACATGGGCATCCACTCTTGCAGGTGAGCTGCCGCGAAGAAGGGGTCAGCGCCAGCGTGCTGATTCGGGCGCTGGAACCGCAAGACGGCGTAGGCCAGATGCTGCTCCACCGCCCGGTGACCCGCGAGCGCGACCTGACCAACGGCCCCGCCAAGCTCGTGTACGCCCTGGGCATTCAGTCGCAGTCGGTAGCGCAGACTCCGGTCAACCGCCCGGACCTGCACCTGGACTGGACAGCTCCACTGCCGCCGGAGCAGGTACAGGTCACGGCGCGGGTTGGTATCAAAGAAGGCCGCAATCTGCCCTGGCGCTTCGTGCTGCGCGGGAGCAGTTGGGTCTCGCCGGGCGTGCCCAGCATGGAGCTGGCGGCAGCGGACCTGCACCCGTAGGGCGGCCCCGACCTGCGGCTATAGCCCGAGCCAAAAGCCAGCGGAACCGGGCGAGGCCGCAATTCACAAGCAGGGTTCATCCGGGCCTACCGCCGGGTCAGCAGGGAAGCAGGTATCATCTCCCCCATGAGTGAACGGAAATATTTCGGCACCGATGGAGTGCGCTCGGTGGCGGGCCTGGCCCCACTGACCGCCGACTGGGTTCTCAAATTGGGACAGGCCGCCGGTGAAGTTCTCAACCGCCGCGCAGGCAAACGCGCCACCGTTGTGATCGGCAAAGATACCCGTCAGAGCGGCGATATGCTGGCCGCCGCGCTGGCTGCTGGACTGACCAGCCGGGGCGTCAGCGTGATTCACCTCGGCGTGCTGCCCACGCCCGGCGTAAGCTACCTGACCCGCTACCTCAATGCCGACGCAGGCGTGGTCATCAGCGCCTCGCACAACCCGGCAGCGGACAACGGCATCAAGTTCTTCGGGTTCGACGGCGAGAAACTGCTGGACGCCACCGAACTGGAAATTGAGGCCATGATTGACGGAGTGGGTGAGCTGGACCCCATTACCGGCGTGGAAATGGGCAGCGTGACCAACTACGCCGAGGCCGAGCGCATCTACCTGAACTTTCTGCGTGAGCATGCCCCGGACCTGTCGGGCCTCAAGATTGCGCTGGACTGCGCCAACGGAGCCGCCTACCGCATTGCGCCCAAGGTGTTCCAGGCGGCGGGAGCGGACATCTTTGCCATCTATACCACCCCTGATGGCCGCAACATCAACCGGGGCTGCGGCTCGACCCACATGGACCACCTGCGTCTGATTGTGGCCGAGGGCGAGTACGACCTGGGCATTGCCTTTGACGGCGACGCGGACCGCGCCCTGATGGTGGACTCACGCGGCAACCTGATTCACGGCGACCACATGCTGCTGCTCAATGCCCGCGCCCGCCGCGAGGAGAGCGTGGTGGCAACCATCATGACCAACATGGCGCTGGAAGTGAAGCTGCGCGAGGAAGCCAAAGTGCTGGAGCGCACTGCGGTAGGGGACCGCTACGTCCACGAGCGCCTGAAGTCCAAAGGCCTAAGCCTGGGCGGCGAGCAAAGCGGCCACATGCTATTCCTGGACATTGCCCCAACCGGCGACGGCGTGCTGACCGCGCTGCTGACCCTTGCCAGCATGAAGGGACTGGGAACCACCCTGGACGCCCTGTTCGACGAGCTGGTGATGTTCCCCCAGACGCTGATCAACGTGCCGGTGGCCGACAAGAAAGCGATTGCCCGCGATACGCAGGTCCAGGCTGCCGTGAGCGAAGCCGAGGCGGCGCTGTCGGGCCGTGGCCGGGTCAATCTGCGGCCCTCGGGTACCGAGCAACTGATCCGCGTGATGGTAGAAGGCCCAGATCACGGCGAGATCATGGACGTGGCCGAACGACTGGCAGGCGTGGTCCGCCAGCGGGGCGGCGCGGCAAGCTGACTGCAGAACTGGTAGCGCAGGCGGGGAGGGCGAACACGAAACAGCTGTTCGCCCTACTTGCCTACTTTTGCCCGTCCCCAGACACCCCAAATCTGCTGGCCAAGTCGTGGTTGTGGGCCTGCGATCCCCCACGCGGAATGCTGGCGGTCTGCCACTCGCTGCCCCGCAGTGACTTGGCCAGCATCACCAGCTGATAGACGTGGCCGCTGTTGTGCAGCAGTTGGCGCTGCAACGCACCCAGCACGGTATGTGGCTCGCCGCGAATGGTCAGCTGCCCGCTCAGGTCCTGTGGCCGCAGGGCCGCCAGCGCCTCTTCAAAGATGGTCCAGGCCCGGTCCCAAAGCTCGCGTAGCTGAGCCGGGTCCAGGTCCTGATCCACGAACTCGCTGTCACGGTTACGGTCTGGGGATTCCCCATCCACACCGGGGCGGTAGCCAGCGCGAAATAATCCCCAGCGCGACTGCATGTTCCCGGCCAGATGCTGCACCAGCACGGCGACGGAGTTGTCGCCCGCTGTGTGGACGCGGTGCCAGTCGCCCGGCTCCAGCTGGGCCAGGGCCTTCTCTCCCAGGCGGCGGGTCTGTGCTGAGCGCTCCCGTGCGTCGTCCAGATACAGCTGACCCAAGTCGCTGCCGGGCAGGCCGGATGGTACTGAGGTGTCCATAGCTAAGTCTGGCACCTCCAGCGCTTCAGTGCAGCAGCCATGCCTTGACCCGCGAGAGCCCTTCGTAGAGCACCACGTTCAGCCCCGCCAGACGGCCCTGCGCCGTTTCTCCACTGAGCGAAAAGCGCCATTCCTCAGCTGGGACGCTGCGCACCTCGGCCTTCAGCTCGCGCCGAAACAGCGCAGCGGCGCGGGCCGAGTGCGAAGGACTGGTGACCAGCAGTACCCGTGTCCAGCTGTGTTCGGCCTCTAGCCGGGCGGCGCGGCGGGCCTCATCGGCGGTATCGGTCACGTTCTGTAGGGTCAGAATGCGTGGGGGAGAATCGAACCAACGGCGCACCTGAGCGGCTTGCAGGTCCGACATGCGCGGGCACTCGGGCGGGGTTAGAACGTCTGACTGCGAGCTGAACACCAGGGTGTCCGCGTAACCTGCCCGCCACAGGTCTAGGCCCCGGCTCAGGCGGGCGGCGCTGGCCGGTTCCAGTGTGCCTTCGGCGCAGCTGAGCCCCCCGCCCAGCACGATGATGGCGTCAGCGGGGGCGGGGGCCTGGGCTTCGGTCAGCGCACTGAGGGTGCGGGGCACCAGCGGGGTAAACAGCGCCGCCGCGTACAGCAGTGCCAGCGCACCCAAGCCGGTCCAGAGCGCCGCGCGGCCCGGCGGCCACAGCGCCAGCAGTGGCGACAGGCCCACCAGCAGCAGCGCTCCCAGCCAGCCGAACCCCCGGTAGCCGATGCTCACCCCCGCAGCCGCGAGCAGTGCCCCAGCCAGCAGGCCGAACGCCAGCGCCTGAGCACGCGGTGTGGAGAGAAAGCGCTGCATCACCGCTCAGCATAACGGCCATCACCGCTGCCGGGCGCGCGGGGCCTCTATGCTGCTGAACATGACCCGACACGCTCCGCTGAATGGCCGCACTATCCTGATTACCGGAGCCACCGAGGGCATCGGCAAAGCCACCGCCGCCGAACTGGCCCGGCGCGGAGCCCGCGTACTGCTGCTGGGCCGCAGCCCGCAGAAGCTGGCCGCTACCGCGCAGGAGATTGGCGCCGCAGGAACCTACCGCGCCGACCTCAGCGAATTGGCAGAGGTGGCGCTCATTGCCGATGAGATTCGGCGCACCGAACCCCAAATTGACGTGCTGATCAACAATGCAGGCGGCATCTTTGGCACCCGCCAGGAAACCCGCGAAGGCATCGAGATGACCTGGGCGCTGAACGTCCTCTCCCCCTTCATACTGACCCGCGACCTGCTCCCGGCGCTGCGGGCAAGCACAGACCCACGCGTGATCACAGTGGCGTCGGACGCCCACCGCCTGGCGCGGCTGAACCTGAGCGACCCGGAATTCAGGCGCGGGTACGGAGGCTGGCCCGCCTACAACGCTTCTAAGCTGGCGAACGTGCTGTTTGGCCGCGAGCTGGCCCGCCGGGAAGCCTGGCTGGTTTCGGCGTCCCTGCATCCTGGTATGGTCCGCAGCAGCTTCAATGCCAACAACAGCGGCCTACAAGCGGCACTGTGGAAAGTAATGAACCTGTTCGCCATTTCTCCCGAAGAAGGAGCGCAGACCAGTGTGTTGGTGGCCAGCCAGCCGGAGCTGGGCGTGAGCGGCGGCTACTGGGCCCAGTCCCACCTGACTGCTCCTGCACCCGCCGCCCTGGACGACGGCTTGGCGCTGGACCTGTGGGACACCTGCGAGGACTATCTGCGCCGCCTGGGGCTGTAACCCCCGGAAATTTCAGGCCCGCTCCCACTCGATCACGTGGCGGTGGCGGGCAAAGTATACGAACTGCGACAGCAGCAGCAGGGCATTGAACATCACCGCCGAGAGCAGTCGGCCCGAGAGGTCATACAGCTTGCCCACCGCCGTGTAGGGCCCGCTGGGCACCGTCAGCACCACGAACGACAGCGCCAAAGTCAGCACGCCCAGTGTCACGGTCAGGGGGTACTTGTTGTTCTCGTAAAAGTTGCGGGCCGCTCCGCCTCGCCGCCCCCGGACCCGGCCACTGGTCAGCTCGATGCGCTGGCTGTTTACGTCCAGGGCAATATTGACGCGGGTGCCCGCCCCTACCCGCAGGCCCGGTTCATTCACCATGCGGGCCGTGACGGCCTCGGCCTGTTGCTGCACCTCGGTCAGCTGCGTCCCGAAGATGCGCACCGTGACCAGCCGCCGGTCACGCGAGAGGTTGACCAGCGCCAGCACGGGGTGGCTGGACTGCGGCCAGCGGGCGAACACCAGTGCACCTTCGCGCACCTCGTCACGGTCCTCACGGCGCACCAGCTCAATGACCTCGGCTGCGCCCTGGCTGGGCGGGTCTTCAGGCAGATATTCCAGATACCAGCCGGTGAACATCTGCGCCCACAGTTCAATGTCCAGCGGGTCGTGGCCGCGCTCGACAGGAAAGGTGCAGATAGAGCGGAGAAACATCTGGGACATGGGTGGGGGCAGGCGAGCCAGGAAGAAGGCCACCGGTTCCGATTGTAACCGCCCACCAGTTTCGCCCTGGGCGCAGAGGCACCTTCGCCCCGCAGCGCATTTGCTAGCCTCGTGCGCGTGCCCACCGTTGCTGAACTTGCCGAACGCCTGAGCCGCCCGCTGACCCTGGAACTGAAATCCGGGTGCCAGAACCGGGCCGTGTCGGGCGGGCTCGAAGGGCTGCTGCGCGGGCCACTGGCGAACCCTTTTCCGCAGGTGCGCGAACTGCTGGACGGCTACGCGGGCTGGAGCCCCCCTGAGCGTGAGCAAGCGCTGGGACGGGCGCTGGAAACGCTGGCCGCCAAAGCAGCGAAAACCGCCCCGGCCCGGCAGCGTCCCCCTAGAGTGGCAGCCTCGAAGGTTACAGCGCAGGAAACGGTGCCCCCTGCCCCCACCGGAGAGCAGCTGCCTATGGACGCCCCCATTGAGCGGCTGGACAGCGGGCGCGGCGGCGAGCGCAAGCTGAAGGGCCTGGGCCTGCACCAACTTCGCGACCTGCTGCACTACTACCCCCACCGCCACGAGGACCGCCGGGCGCTGCCCTCGCTGATGAACGTGGACGAGGGCCAGAAAGTCACCGTGCAGGGCGTGGTGGTCAGCCGTTTCAAGCGCACGCCCAAGCCGCGCATGACCATTTTGGAAGCCACCCTGGAAACGGAAGGCGGCAACCGGGTCAAGGCGACCTGGTTCAATCAGCCCTGGATGGAGCGGCAACTGCGTGAAGGGGCCCGAGTCATCGTGACCGGGCGGGTCAAGAAGTTCGGGCGCACCGCCCAGCTGGCCGCCGAGCACCTAGAGAGCCTGGACAGTGCCGCAGATAGCCTCAGCACTGGCCGGATTGTGGGCGTATACGACGCCAAAGAGGGCATCAGCCAGGAATTCCTGCGGCGGGCGGCGTGGCGCGCGCTTCAGGCCGCACCGCTGGACGATTACCTTCCCGCTCACTGGCGGCGCGAGTACGGCCTGACCCCACTGGCCGACGCGCTTCAGGGCATCCATTTTCCTGCCGACGAGGCGCACCTGTCGCGGGCGATGGGCCGACTGCGCTTTGACGAATACCTGTTTCTGGAATTGCGGATGCTGCTGCAAGGTGAGGACGCCGTGCTGCAAGGCAAGCGCTTCGAGGCGCACCCGGAGGACATTGACCGCTTTGAGGGCGCACTGCCGTTCCGCTTTACGGGAGCGCAGCGGCGCGTGCTGGGCGAAATTGTGGAAGAAATGCGCTCGGACCGCCAGATGGCGCGGCTGGTGCAGGGCGACGTGGGCAGCGGCAAGACGGCGGTGGCGGCCTGCGCCCTCTATCTGGCCGTGCGCGACGGCTACCAGGGCGCGCTGATGGCCCCCACCGAAATCCTGGCGCGGCAGCACTATGCCAACCTCAGTGGCTATCTGGGGCCGCTGGACGTGCGGGTGGGCCTGCTGGTGGGTGCGATGACCCCCAAGCAGAAGCTGGAGATGCAGGGCCGCATCGCGCTGGGCGAGATAGACATCGTGGTGGGCACCCAGGCGCTGATTCAGGACAATGTGCAGTGGGACAATCTGGGCCTGGCCGTGATTGACGAAGAACACCGCTTTGGGGTGATGCAGCGCCGCCGCCTGCTGTCCAGCCGACCTGACGTGCTGGTGATGTCGGCCACGCCGATTCCCCGTTCGCTGGCGCTGACCGCTTACGGCGACTTGGAACTGAGCGTGATTGACGAACTGCCGCCAGGCCGCACACCCGTCGAAACCAAACTGATTCAGGACGGCTACCGCGCCCAGGCCTACGGCTTCGTGATGGGCCAGATTCGCCAGGGCCGCCAAGCATACGTGGTCACGGCATTGATCGAAGAAAATGAAAACTTGGAGCTGCTGGCCGCTACCGAGCTGGCCGAGAACCTCGCGGAGATGCTTCCTGAAGCCCGCATAGGGCTGCTGCACGGCAAGATGACTGCCGCCGAAAAGGATGAGGTGATGGACGCTTTCCGCGCCCACGAGTTCGACCTGTTGGTCAGCACCACCGTGATTGAAGTGGGCGTGGATGTGCCCAACGCCAGCGTGATGGTGATTGAGAACGCTGAGCGCTTTGGCCTCAGCCAGCTGCACCAGCTGCGCGGGCGGGTGGGGCGCGGCAGTGCCAAGAGCTACTGCGTGCTGATTGCCGGCGAAATGAGCAAAAAGACCGAGCAGCGGCTGCGGATTATCGAAGGCTCCACCGACGGCTTTGTGATTGCGGAAGCCGACCTGAAGTTGCGTGGCCCCGGCGAGATTCGTGGCACCCGCCAGAGCGGGATTCCTGACCTGCGCTTAGGCGACCTCGCCAACGACGCCGAAGTGATCGAACAGGCCCGCCGCCTCGCCAAGCACATTCTGTCCAACGACCCCCGGCTGGAGCATCCACGCCTGCAATACCTGAGAAGCGAGCTGCAAAACCGCAGCCAGAGTGTGGCGTTCAGGGAAGTGATTTAGAGCGGTAGCGATTTGGACTGGCCCAGACCGCCGCTGTACGCCAGCAGGATAAACCCGGCGGCCACTGCGCCCGCCGCCGGTCCCCAGGGCAGGCCCAGCGCCGTCAGCCCCACGCCCAGCAGGGCCGCAGCCACCAAGCCAGCCGCCACACTGCGGAAGATGGGCGCACTGAAGGCCGACGCGAACGGAAAAAAGTGCAGCCCTACCACCAGCACGACCCAGGAGAGGATGTACTCCACGTGCCCAGACAGGCTCAGCGCCCTCGCTCCCAGCGGGAAGGCCAGCACCATCAGGCCCACACTGAGCATGTACATACGCCAGCTGCGAGCATCCGGGCGGCGGCCCGAGGGGAAAGTGCCGGGCCGAGTCAGACGGAGCAGCGCCCAGGCAAAAGCCAGTACACCCAGCCCACGCAGGAGCCAGGGCCAGACGCTGGGAAGGCTGCCTGCATTGAGCAATACAAAAGCCAGGCCGCCGATGGCCGACACCAGCGCGCCCAGATGTTTGCCGTTCATAGGGCAAGTGTCGCACAGGGACGGGCAAAGAGCGCTAGAGGGACACAGTCTCAGCGGCGGCCACAAAAAAAGCGCCGCTCCATCTGGAAGCGGGCGCTTGTCCCAGCCACAGTTCTTGGGCCGTAGCAGTGGGCTTAGAGGACTACCGACTGACCATCCTGCGCAAACTCGCGCTTGTATTTTTCGACCTCGGCGTCGGTCAGGTACGTGATAAAGCTGCCCGTCAGGCCGTACAAGATACCGATGATGGGCACTACGTAGTTCAGCACGGCATAAGGCGCGTATTCCCAGGCCGAGATGCCCAGCGCGCCCAGCGCAAACACGCCACAGGTATTCCACGGCACCAGCACACTGGTGAGCGTGCCGCCATCTTCCAGCGAGCGCGAGAGGTTCTTGGGGGCCAGGCCGCGTTCCACGAAGCCACGCACGTACATGCGCGCGGGCACCACCAGCGAGACATACTGCTCCGCGCAGGCCACATTGATGACGATGGCCGAGGAAATCGCGGCGGCAATCAGGCTGCCGGTGCTGCGCGCCACCGACAGAATGCGCTGCACAATCGCCCGCAGCATGCCGGAATACTCCAGAATGCCGCCGAAGGTCATGGCAATCAGCACCAGGGAGACGGTGTACATCATCCCTTGCAGGCCGCCACGGGTGAACAGGTTGTCCAGCGTTTCGTTGCCACTTTCCAGCACGTAGCCGTTTTGCAGAGTGCTCAGCGCGTCGGTCAGGCTCTCCCCCTGCACGACCACCTGACAGGCCAGCCCCACCAGGATGGACACCACCAGCGCGGGCATGGCGGGCATGCGGCGCAGCACCAGCACGATCAGCAGAACTGGCACCAGCAGCAGCCAGGGCGACACGGTAAATGCCTGGGCCACCCCCGCCTGCGTGGCGGCAATTTCTGCCAGGTCAGCGTTTTGCCCAGTCGAGCGGCCCAGATACAGATAGACGCCCAGCGCAATCAGCAGGCCCGGCACCGTGGTGTAGACCATGTGGCGAATATGCTCGAACAAGTCGGTATGGGTCAGGCCCGAAGCCAAGATGGTGGTGTCACTGAGCGGCGACATTTTGTCTCCGAAGTAGGCCCCCGACACCACTGCGCCTGCCACCATCGGCAAAGGGACGTTGAGCGCCGTGCCGATGCCCATGCAGGCCACACCCACCGTGCCCATGGTGGACCACGAACTGCCGATAGCGAGCGCGACCACAGCGCACAGCAGGCAACTCGCTGCCAGAAAAAAGGCCGGGCTGATGATGTTCAGACCGTAATAAATCATGGTGGCGACCACGCCACCGCCAATCCAGGAACCGATCACCATTCCGATCAGCATGATGATGAGCACCGCAGGCAGTGCCAGGCGAATGCCCTGATACATCATGTGTTCCAGGTCATCCCAGGCAAACCCGTGTCGCCAGGCCACCAGCCCGGCAATCACGGTGCCCAGCACCAGCGGAAGGTGCGCGTCCACGCCCAGCACAATCACGCCTATTCCCATCGCCAGCATCATCAGCAACAGTGGCACCAGCGCCCAGCCGAAACTGATCTGGGGCGGCGGACTCAAAACTTGTGGATTTTCTGACATTTGCTTCCCTCTCAGACAAATTGAGCACCAAAACACTATCAAATGATTCCCTTGACGGCGAATGACTTGACAGGCCCACCAACCATAACACCGTCAGCCTGCCTTCATCCCCAGCCGGTACACTGGGCCGCATGAAACGAGCCGCTGCCCTCACTGCCCTGCTGCTGTTCTCTCCTGCGCTGGCCGCCAGCTATACAGTGCAGCCGGGTGACACCCTATGGCGAATTGCCCAGGCGAACGGAACCACGGTGACTGCGCTCCAGACTGCCAATGGGCTCAGCGGCAGTGCGCTCAGCGTGGGCCAGGTGCTTCAGCTGCCCGGCACTGCCGCAGCCACACCCGTGTCCCCAGCAGCCCCTAACCCAGCAAGCAGCACGGCAACCAGCCCCACATCAGGGGCCAGCCTGCCCGGTGTGCAGGTCCAGGCCCCAGCCCGCGTCAAGGAAGGCGACGCTTTCGTCCTGCGGCTGAGCGGTCAGAACGCTGGGCGGGTGCGGGTCCGCTTTCCTTCCGAGCTGGATGAAGACGTGCGCCGCCCCAACGAGTGGCTCAGCCCCGTGCAGGTGGGCGGGCAGTGGGCCGTGCTGGGCCGGGTGGTGCTGGGTCAGAGCGCTCCAGTGCGCTTCGAAGTGGAGCTGGACGGCCAGAGCAGCGCCGGGCAAGTGCCGGTAGGACCGCTGGGCCAGCCGGTGCAGAACCTGAACATGCCCGCCAGCATCGCCGCCGTGCTGCAAGACCCCCGCCGCGCCGAAGAAACTGCCGCCGTGGAAAAAGCCTACGAGCTGCGGGGCGCACCCATGTGGACCGAGCCTTTTGCGAATGCCATTGCGAACGGGCGGCGGTCTTCGGGCTTCGGGCAACCCCGGCGTGAGCGGGCCGGAGCCAAAATCAACTACCACTACGGCATGGACTACTCGGCCCCCAAAGGCACCCGCGTGCAGGCCGTGAACCTGGGCCGGGTGGTGCTGGCGGCCAATTACCCAGTGCGCGGCGGCCTGGTGGTGCTTGACCACGGCGCAGGGCTGCTGAGCCTTTACTTTCACCTGTCCAAAATCGACGTGAAGCCGGGCCAGAGCGTGAGCCGGGGCCAGAAAATCGGCGAGGTCGGCTCCACCGGCTACTCCACCGGGCCGCACCTGCACCTGGAAATGCGCCTGCGCGGCGAGGCGGTGGACCCGGCCCGCTGGGTGGGGAATCTGTTGCCCTAAGCGGATGACGGTTTGGGCTTATGGCCCATACACTGTCTCCCATGTCTGCCCAACAACATTCGCTGGACGTGCGGGGTTACCGGGACGACGCCCTAGAGTACGTTTATCAGCAGCAGGAGACACCAACCGGCAAGCTGGGGCTGCTGCTGCCAGGCATGGGCTACGGCCTGGAGCAGCCCGGCCTGAAGTACGCCACCTCTGTGCTGGACGAGCTGGGTTTCGATACTTTCGGCCTGGAAACGCGCTACCACACCCCAGCCTTTGCGGACGCCCCAGCGGATGAGGCTGCACGCTAGCTCAAGGCAGACGTGCTGGCTGCTTACCGTGCCGCTCAGACCGCCCGAGCGTCCGCTGAGGTCTGTATCGTTGGCAAGTCCCTGGGCACGCTGGGAATACACCTGCTGCTCAGCCAAGAAGCATTGCCGGGAGCGCGCCTGGTGTGGCTTACGCCCCTGCTGGGGCGCCCAGAAGTCCAGGCACGCATCCTGGAGCGGGCGGCAACTTTACTGGTGGTCATCGGCACGCTGGATCCCCATTTCAGTTCCGATAGAGTCCAGGAACTTCGCAGCGCCGGAGCAGAGCTGCTGGTTCTGGAAGGCGCCCACCATAACTTGATGGTTCAGGGCGATACCGTCGCTTCACTTCGGCATCTGTGCCGGGTGATGCAGGCCATTCGGGACTTTGCGGCCTCAGTGTGAGGAAGCGACGTTCAGGGCGAGGCGCACTCACTTCTCCCAACCCCAGCTCAAGGCCCCAACCCTCGCAGCGGCGGGGGTTTTTGTTTAGCTTGAATGCATATGCCCAGCCGCACCGAAGCCCTACAAGACGAATATCTGCGCCGCGAGGGCCAGGAGCCGGGCAAGTTCCGGTACTTTTATCCAGATGGAAGGCGCTACACCGACCCCACCGGCCTGGAACGCATCGCGGCGCTGGCGGTGCCGCCCGGCTATCAGAAGGTCTACGTGTCGCCCGACGCCGACGCCGAGTTGCAGGCCTTCGGTCGCGACGCGGCGGGGCGCTTGCAGTACCGCTACCACAATGATTTCGTGCAGGGCCGGGCGCTCAAAAAGTGGCAGCGGCTTTCGCGTTTCGCGGGTACGCTGGCAGACCTCAGGGCGCTGACCACCGCTGACCTGCGCCGCGCCGAACTGCCCCCGCGCAAGGTGCTCGCACTGATGACCCGGCTGCTGCATGTGGCCCACTTCCGGGTGGGCAGCGACGCCTATGCCCGCGCCCACAAGACCTACGGCCTCAGCACGCTGCGCCAGCGGCATGTGACGGTCACCGGCAACACCGTGACCTTCAAGTTCAAGGGCAAGCATGGCATTCAGCAGAGCAAGGCACTGGTGGACCGCACAGTGGCGGGCAACATCGAAAAGCTGCTGGAATTGCCGGGGCCGCACCTGTTCCAGACCCTGGAAGAGGGCACGCGCCGCCGCGTCAAGGCTGCCGAGCTGAATGCCTACCTGCGCGAGCAAATCGGGCCTTTTACGGCCAAGGACTTCCGCACCTGGGGCGGCACACTGCTGGCCGCTGAGTTCCTGGCCGAGTCCGGGGCTGCAGATACCGAGCGCACGACCAAAAAGGTGCTGGTGGAGTGCGTGCAGACGGTGGCCGAGGACTTGGGCAACACCCCCGCCGTGACCCGCGCCCACTACATTTGCCCGGTTATCTTTGACCGCTACCTGGAAGGCAAGGTGCTGGACGACTACGAGCCGCGTGCGGGCCGCACCCCAGCGGCGCTGGAAGGGCTGACCCGCTCCGAGCAGGCCCTCAAGCGGATGCTGGACTCGGAAAAAGCCATTCGCACGCGGACACGGCGCGCCTGATGCCGAATGCCCTTCACTTTCTGAACCACCCCGACGCTGTGGTGTCGGCGGTGGCTGCTGGCTACGCGCAGGGTGGCTTTCTGATGGACATGGACGCTGGGCCGCAGTGGTACACCGTGGACACCCGCGCCCTGGTGCCGCTGACCGAGGAAGCCGGTCTGCACGTGCCCCGGCGGCTGCGGCGCACCCTGGGCCGCTTCGAGGTGCGCCGCAACGCGGCTTACCGCGAGGTACTCGAAGGCTGCCGGGGCCGGCTGCCGGGCAGCCCGGAGCGGGAGGACGGCGAGTGGATCAGTGACGAAATGGTCGAGCTATACGAACACCTGCACGCGGCAGGCCTGGCCCATTCTTTCGAGGTGTGGCAAGGCGGCGAGCTGGCCGGCGGTGTGATGGGGATTGCGCTGGGCGGGGTGTTCTTTGCCGAGAGCAAGTTCCACCGCGTCACCGACGCTTCCAAAGTGGCGCTGGTGCGGCTGGCCGAGCATCTGCACGCTCAGGGCTTTACCGTGCTGGACGCCCAGATTCAGAACGACCACATTGCCCGCCTGGGCGTATACGAAACCGGACATGAAGACTTTGCCAAGCTCCTGCCTGCAGCCCTGGCCCTGGATGTCAGTTTCTGAGCGCCGCGCCAGTCCCTGGCCTCCCATGCCCGGGCCCCCTGTGAGGGTTGGGTCATTAGGGGATTCCTAGAGTGGTGGCCGATGGACAAGCGCCGCCTCTCCGTTACGCTGCCAGACTCTACGGAGCTGGATGCCCCTGACTTGTCACGGGGATGGCAACAGCTGATGATTCAGGGCGCACTGACCGTCATGGTTTCTGCGCTGGCAGCGGTGCTCTGGAGCACAGGCGATGCCTGGGACCGCCAGATAGACCAGCCCATGTACGGCCTGCTGACGGCCATCATGCTGATTGGCATTGCGGTGAGCCGCCGGGACAACGTACCGCTGATGGTGCTGACCTGGTTCCTGTTGCAACTGTCCTCGCTCTGGCTCCTGCTCAAGCTGACCTTGCTGCTCAGCATCAACTCTGATTCAGAGGTGTTCCTGCGGGAGATGAATGAAAGCATCCTGTGGCTCCCGATCCTGCTGGTGTGGAGCATGCTGGTTATGGCGAATTCTTCAGAGCAAAAATCCTGGCCTGCCACAGTGCTGGCCGCAGTCACCGGAATCAGCCTCCTGGGCGGTGCTTACTGGACAGCACAGACCGGCTGGAATTCTGCCATAGCGACCAGCCTCAGCCAACTGTTGCTGGCTTCTTTCCTGGCTTATTCGGGGATGAAGTATTTCAGCCAGCGAGTGCAGCGGCTCCGTTTCCAAGAAGGCGAGCGCGAAGCCCTGACACGGATGGCCTACCATGACCTGCTGACCGGTCTGCCCAACCGGCGCAGCTTAGAAGAGCAGCTGAGGGACATGACGGCTGAAGACAGCCCACCTTTCGCCCTGCTGTTTATTGACGTGGACTCGTTCAAAGTCATCAACGACACCATGGGGCATGATCAGGGTGATCTGCTGCTCCAGACTGTGGCGCGGACGTTCACCACGGCGGTTCCGCCTGCAAAAGCTTTTCGCCTCAGCGGCGACGAATTTGTGGTGCTTCTCCCCAGCGCCGACGGCCCCCAGGCAGAGCAGCTGGCCTGTCAGTTTCAGCGCGATATCGCTGCGCGCGGCGACCTGGAACTGGGCCTGAGCATCAGCATCAGTATTGGGATCAGCTGCTTTCCGGAAGACGGGACCACAGCCCAGGAGTTGCTGCGCCACGCCGACAGCGCCATGTACACCGTCAAACGGGAAGGGCGCGGGCAGATCAAGCCCTACCGGGCGGAGCAGGATCAGGCGTCCGAACGCTTTCAGCACATCGCCAGGGCCATTGGGCAATCGTGTGATCCAGACTGCGAAGGCTTCTCGCTGCTGTACCAGCCCATCTACGATCTGCGGACCGGGCGCATCGTCAAAGCCGAGACATTGGTGCGCTGGGACCATCCAGAGCTGGGGCACCTCTCCCCAACCGAATTTATTCCGGTGGCCGAACGAACCGGTCAGATTGCCCGCCTGGGGCTGTGGGTACTTGAGGAGGCCTGCCGCGAAGCCCTGCACTGGCCAGCAGGCATCAAGGTGAGTGTGAATGTGAGCGCCTATCAGTTGGCCCGCAGCGGGTTTGCCGAGCAGGTCCAAGACGTGCTGGAGCGCAGCGGGCTGAGCAGCCATGCCCTGGAACTGGAGCTGACCGAAACCGCGCAAATCTACGGCGACGCTCAACTGGAACAGAATCTAGCTGAGCTTGACCGCATGGGGGTTCACCTGAGCCTGGACGATTTCGGTGCTGGCTACGCCAACCTGTCGCGGCTGCGTTCGCTGCGGTTTGCAGGCATCAAGCTGGACCGTTCCCTGACCGAGTACCTACCCGAAGGGGACGAATTCTGCCACCTGATTACCGAATCGGTCAGTGCGGTGGCCTACCACTACAGCCTGGACCTGACCGCCGAGGGCCTGGAAACCCAGGAACACATTGATCTGGTGTATGCGCTGGGCTGCCCCCTGGGTCAGGGCTACGCGCTCTCTCCGCCCCTGGCGGCCCCGGACCTGCGGGCACTGTTTACCCAGCCTCCGCGCCAGCTGGTTCCTGTAGCTACACAAGTCTGAACCACAAAGCCAGTGACTTTGAGCGGGGTGACCCGCGTTCCTCCGGTCCGCTGCTGCCATCTGCCGGCAGCTTGCACAGCCCATAGCCCCCAACTGCACAGCCACATGGCCCCCAACTGCACAGCACCTGACCCAGCCTCTACACTTGAACCCATGCAAGCCCCCATCACTCTGCTGCTGGCCGACGACCACCCGGTGGTGCGAAAAGGCACCCGCGAACTGCTGGAGGCAGAAGCGGACCTGCGTGTCCTGGGAGAAGCCAGCAGCGGCAGCGAAGTGGTGGCACTGACGCGGGAGCTGCGCCCCGACATCGTCCTGATGGATATGTCCATGCCCGACATGACCGGCGTAGAGGCCACGCGCCGCATCAAGGCGGAGCAGGGCCGCATCTCGGTGCTGGTCCTGAGCAGTTATGACGACGACGCCTACGTGTTTGCTGCGCTGGAAGCGGGCGCGGCGGGGTACCTGCTCAAGGAAGCCAGTGAAGAAGAACTGCTGCGGGCCGTACGCGCGGTGGCGGCGGGCGAAAGCGTGCTGCACCCCAGCATCGCCCGCAAGGTGATGGCCCGCTTCAGCGCGCAGGCCCCCGCCGAGATAGACCTGACCGAGGACCTCAGCCCCCGCGAGCTGGAAGTGCTGCGGGCCGCCGCGCAGGGCGGCAGCAACAAGGAGATTGCCCGCACCCTGAGCATCTCGCCGCGCACCGTGCAGGTCCACCTGGGCAACGTCTTTTCCAAGTTGAATGTCGGCAGCCGCACCGAAGCCGTGCTGGCCGGAATTCGCCGGGGCTGGATCGATCCCCGCGAACTGTAGGGCTATGGCGGGACCTGCTGTGGGCTCCGGCCCTCCCCTGCCGACGGGCCTGCTGGAACAGGTCAGCGTCGCAGCGTTCGCCCAGGCGTTGGCCGAGTGGGCCTGTGACTGGGCCGGAGCGCACGGAGCCGCCGTCTGGATTCAGGGGCAGAAGGGAATGGAACGGCGCGCCGAGAGCGGGCGGGGGCTGGCTCTGGCAGGCGGTCAGCTGGTGCGCCCCGACCTGAGTGGCCCACAAGAAGAAGGACTGCTGTGCACCCTGCCGTTCGGACTGCCGCCTTACGCCTCTGGCGTGCTGGAAGTGGTGGCGGGGCGGCCCGGTTTGGCGCTGGAGTGGCCCGCGCTGAAGGACACGCTGGGGCTGGCCCTGGAAGCCACCCGCTCACGCGAGCGCCAAGCCGGACGCGGACGGGTGGCCGCCGCCGTGGGCCGCTTGACCCGCCGCACCCACGGCAGCCTGGACCACGAGCAGATTCTGAGTGCCGTGGCCGAGGTGGCCGCGCAGGCGCTGGGCTTCCAGCGGGCTTTTGCGGGATTGCTGGCGGCGGCCCCCGGTGAGCAGGGTTACGTGCCACTTCAGGAGATTTGGAGCACCGGGTTCGGAGAGGAAGCACCCCGCCAGATTGGGGTAGGGCCGGTCACCTACGCGGCCCTGCTGGAGCGCGGCGAGGTCATCCGTTACCGCGCCGCCCAGGACGCCGACACACCGCTAGGCCGCAGCCTGGCCGAACTGAATCCGCAGGTGGCGCTTCTGGCTCCGCTGCGGGTACGCGGCGAACCGCTGGGCCTGCTGTATGCCGATTCCGACGTGGACCGCCTCTCGGCGGGCGACGAAGCGCTGCTGCTGGAATTGGCCGAGCAGGCCGGTCTGGCCCTGGGCAGCGCCCGGCGCTTTGCCGCCGAAACCCGCCAGCGCCAGGGCGAAAGCGTGCTGCGCGAGCTGGGCCTGGCACTGGGCGGGAGCCTGCGCCTGAGCGACACACTGACCGAGCTGCTGTCGCGCACCGCCACACAGTTTGGGGCAGATGCAGCTGCGCTCTACACGCCTCAGCCGGGCGGGCGCACCCTGGGCATCCACTCGGCCCTGAATCTGCCCAGCGACTGGGTGCTGCGGGTGCGGGTCCGCCCCGGCAGCGGCCTGAGCGGGCAGGTGTTCGCCTCGGGCATGCGGGCTGAGTGCCGCGACTTTCCGGCCTCGGGCCTGAGCGGAGGCAGCCGCTACACCCGCAACCTGCTATCGGCGGGCGAGTATCCCTTCCGGGGCGTGCTGGCCCTGCCGCTCACCACCCGCCGGGGACCATTTGGCGTACTGACGCTGTACTACCACGCCCCTTTGCCGCTTGACGACACCGACCTGAAGCTGGCCGACGCGCTGAGCGCACAGGCCGCACTCGCCATCGAAAACGCCCTGCTGTACGGTGAAGGCCAGGAACGTGAGCGGGAAGCGGCCACCCTGCTGCACATTTCCCAGCGGCTGGAACATGACCTGACCCGCCACGACCTGGAGCGGCTGCTGGGCACCCTGCTGCCCGCCCTGCACGCCGGACGCGGGCTGCTGTGGGTTGATGGCGTGGGGGCCGCCGCGCTGGGCTTGCCGCTCCCCCCAGCCACCGAGCTGACCGAGCTGGCCGGACAACTGGGGCGTGGGCCCCGGCCACTCCCGCGCCGCTGGGTACAACCGGGCGCGGGCAGTGCTCTCCTTGCGCCGATTCGGCTGGGCCAGGACGTGCTGGGACTGCTGTACGCCGACGACCCCGGACAGGACCCGCCTCCGCAGGCCACCCTCCGTCTGGCCCGCCGCCTGTGTGACCACCTGGCAGACCGCCTAAGCCGCCAGCGGCTGGCTGGAGCGCTGGCCCGCTCGGAAGCGGGCTACCGCCAACTGGCCGAAAGCAGCCCCGACCTGATCCTGACCACAGACCCAGCAGGACAGATTCTGTACGCGAATCCCGCCGCCCGCGCCCTGCTCATGGGACATCCGCAGGCGGACTTGCCCCCAGCCCAGGGCCTGAGCGCCTGGGTTGACCCCGAGGGCCTGGACCACTGGACGGCGCTCTGGCGGCAGGTTCAGGGCCTGCGTCCCGGTCAGCCCCCGGTGCGCGCCGAGGCCACGCTGGCTGACCGGCGCTTGGAGTTGCAGTTGGGGCCGCTGTCAGGCAGTCAGGGCGGCCTCCTGGTGATGGGCCGCGACCTCAGCGAGCAGTACCGCCTGCTGGGGCAAATCTCACAGCGTGGGCAGGAACTGGCTGCCGCCTCGGCCCGCCGCGACGAGCTGCGGACTTTTCTGGCGCTGTTCACCCAGGCCCAGGAAGAAGAGCGCCGCCGCATCTCCCGCGAGCTGCACGACGAAACCGCGCAGCTCTTGGTGGCGGCCCGCCGCCGGTTGCTGCGGCTGGAAAAGCAGGCTCCGCAGGCCGCCGCCGACATCCTCTCACTGGCAGGCGAACTGAGCGACATTGCCGCTGGGGTGCGCCGCTTTGCCCGGCACCTGCGCCCCAGCGTGCTGGATGACCTGGGCCTGCTTCCTGCTCTGGAATGGCTCTGCTCGCAGGCCCGCACCCCGGCGCGGCTGGAAATCAGCGGCGAGGAGGTGCACCTGAGCCCCACCCTGGAAGTCACGCTGTTTCGGCTGGTCGGCGAGGCCCTGGCGAACGTGGACAAGCACGCCCACGCTCATTCGGCGGCGGTTCGGGTCACCTTCGGAGCACAGGACCTCCACACCACCATCAGCGACGACGGCCAGGGCTTTGACCCAGCCGGGGCGGCGGCCCTGGCCGCGCAGGGGCATCTGGGGCTGCTCGGTCTGCGCGAACGCGCCCAGCTGGCCGGGGGCCGCCTGGAGCTGGACAGCCGCCCGGGTGAAGGCACCCAGGTTCACATCTGGCTGCCCCTCTGACCCCAGGAGTCTAGACTGCGGCCCATGCCCCCCGAACTCTGGCTGGCCATCACCAACCTGGGCCGCGACGAAGTCTTTATTGCCGTGCTGGCGCTGTATACCTGGCTGATCAGCCCTCAGCGGGCGCGGCAGTTGGGCGTGGCGTTTGCGCTGTCGTATCTGGTCAACTCGGCGCTGAAATACTCGCTGGACCTGCCCCGGCCCTTTGCAGCCGACCCCGCAGCTGCGGCCAGCGAGGCGGCGCGGGCCACAGCAGGCGGGCCCAGCTTTCCCAGTGGGCACGCGCAGCTCGGCAGCACCCTGTGGCTGGGCATGGCGGCGCAGCTGCGGCGTCCCTCTTTCTGGGTGGTGGCCGCGCTGCTCGCGGGCCTGATCGCTTACTCGCGGATCGCCCTGGGCGTCCACTACCCCGCCGATGTGCTGGCCGGTGTGGGCTTGGGCCTGGGCTTCGCCGCGCTGGCCGGAACAAGCCGGTGGGCCCTGCCCACGCAGAGCCTGTGGCGCTGGGGAGTTCCGGCAGCGCTGCTGCTGGCCTGCACACTGATTCCAGCCGGCACCCCCCGCGAACTCCCCGCTGGCCTGGGGATGCTGGCCGGATTCTGGGCGCTGCGCCCTGACTACACGCCGCCCCGCACCTGGACCGGACGCGCCGCCGTCGCCCTGCTGGGCCTGGCGCTGGTCATGGGCCTGTATCTGGCGCTGTCGGCCCTGCTGCCTGACTCCTGGAAAGCCCTGGCCGCAGTCACCGCCCTGCGCTACGCCGCGCTGGTCCTGTTTGCTGGGGTGGCCGTGCCCCGCCTGCTGAGGCGCTGGCTGCCGCTGGATGTCTCTCTTGCCACTGAGCAGACTCCGGTTCAGACCCACCCCCCGATTTAGACTCAGACACGTAGACCCAGAGACGCAGACCCAGACACGTAAAATTCAGGCGCGCTGCCAACCTGCAAACGCCTTATCTAAAGCAATCCTTCCGGCAAGTGAACCGCCCCCACCTTGACACACAGGACGGACACCAAGACTGCGCAAGGAGCCGTTCGCCGCCCGGCGTTGTCTGGAGAAGCCCCGAAGTGACAAAGAGGTCCAGGCCGTCCATCGCCCAGACCTCCCCACCAAAGCACGCAGTCTAGATCTTGCTCAACTCACCGTATTTCATGATGGTTTCGTCTTCGCTGAGGAATTCGCCCTCGGCATCAGGACTCCAGATGACCTCGCCGCGAATCAGGGTACGCCCACTCACCCCACTGATGCCCTGCAGAACCGTCTCGATTTCGCGGGCACTGGGCATCTCGGTCTGACCCAGTGCAGGGAAAGCGTGCGCAGCCACCGCAATCGTGATCACCAAGTACAGGTCACCCGGGTCTTTTTCATACTGATAGTCACCGACTTGCTCGTAGGCCGAACTTTCAGCGTTGTTCTGGTAGTGACTGGTGGTCTGCCGAACAAAGGCGGCGCGTGCCTGGGTGGCCCAGGCTCCCACCTGACCCTCAGTCTGCTGAGGGCCGCCGCCCGCCACCTGCACGCGGCCATAGGTCCAGCGGGCCCGCTGACGCAGCAGCACCACAGCCGCTTCCTGAATCATGCGGGCCAGGCCCTCATCGGTGTCGGGGTCGCCATGACGCGCCACTTCCTGAAGCGCCGCTTTGACCTCATCACCGTGGGTCAGGGCCACCTGTACCAGCACGGCGCGCGCACCTGTGTCCTCCATGCCGCCCCCGGCCAGGCCACGGGAGCCCCCACCCATGGCCCGGCGCATGGAGCCCATCACCATGACCATCACCGCGCCGAACAGCATCAGGCCCAGGATGCCGCCGCCCCCACCGCCGCCACCGACGATGATCGGTCCACCCATCGGCACCGGAAAGAACCCGCCGCCACCGCTATAGCCTCCACCTGAATAACCGCCGCCGCTATAGCCGCCGCCAGAGTAGCCACCACCACTGTATCCACCGCCGGAAGAACCGCCACGGGTGCTGCCTCCAAACCCCCCGCCCGACTGCGCCTGCACCGTACCCAAGTGCACCGCGCCCAAGTGCACTGTGCCCAAGCTGGCGGGCAGGACAGGAATCAAGCCCAGCAGGGCAGCCAGGCTCACCGCAGCCAGGCGGCGGCCAAACCTGCTCGTGCTGATGCGTGGGCTGCGCTGCCCCTCTGGAGCCAATACTTCCTTTGCCTGTGCTGTGCGGGCCAGCGCTGCGTGGGCCGTTGCCCTGCGGGTCTTTGCCTTACGTGCCATATCCTGCCCAGTCTAGGGGCTGGCAGACTCAGGGCCCTGAGAAGACAAGTCCAGCTAAAGGCCCAGCTCAAGAGCGCCCGCACTCTGCTGCACGCCGCCAAGGCCTCTCCAGGGGCTATGCTGCGGCCCATGACCACCAGCCCCGACGCGCTTCACCTGATCCTCACCCCAGCCCAGTGGCAGACTTGGCTCGACTCACTGTGCGAGCTTCCCAGTGGACCCGCCGCCCTTGCCGAGCGTCCACGCGGAGCCGAGCCGGTAGATGCCTACACCCTGAGCGCCTACGCCGAAGCCCTCCAGAGTGCCGAGGTAGACGGCGAGCTGTGGGACACCTACCGGGACCTGGAGCTGGAAGGGGCCAGCGACGACGCCCAGGCGTGGCAGGAGATCAAGGCATTTTATCAGGAGCGCGGCTACGTCCTGCTGGAAGTGCGCACAGGTGACCAGGACGAGCCCGAAGAGTGGATCTTCGCGCCTGAGCTGCTGCGGCTGCTGCGGCTGAACGACCATTTGTAAGAACGTTGCTGCCCCATCCGACCACGCCACCGACCTTGAATCCATACATATCTCACACTCACTTCCTCATGAGATGGGTGCCCTAAATTAGAGATATGGGACGATACAACAACCGCCGTAACCGTGACTCTTCTGGCTCCTCTTTTGGAAGCCTGCTGGCCTTCGGCGTGGTGCTGGGTGCCGGCATCTACCTGCTGACCCGCGAACAGAACCGCCGCGCCATTGACGCCAAGCTGTCCGAGCTGGGCCTCAAGGACACCGTAGAAGACCTGAGCGGCAGCGTGACCAAGGGCTGGGAGCAGACCAAGCAGGCCGCGCAGGAAGCAGGAAGCACCATTGCCGCTCAGGTGTCCGAAGTCAAGGACACCGCCGCCGAAGCCGCCAAGGACGTGGCTGACACTGCCCGCGCCAACCAGGGCGATGTGCAGCGCGCCGGTCAGCAGCTGAAGGCTGACGCCCAGGACGCTGCCGCCAAAGCACAGGACAAAGCCGCTGACGCCGTGGATCAGGCCAAAGACAAGGCCCAGGATGTTGCCAAGGACGCCAAAGACGCAGCTCAGCAGGCCAGCGCCGAACTGAAGGACAAAGCTGAAGACGTCAAGGCTGCCGCGCAGGACAAAGCGGCTGAAGTCAAACAGGACGCTCAGCAGGCTGGTGCCCAGCTGAAGGACAAGGCCGAAGACGTCAAAGCCGCAGCCCAGGACAAAGCCGCCGAAGTCAAGCAGGATGTTCAGGCCAAAGCTCAGGACACCAAAGGAAGCGCCACCCAGTCGGCAGCCTGGCCCTACACCACCGGTACTGCCGCCAGCAAGACGGACGACAAGTCCAACGAGCGTAAGTTCTAAACTGCGCAGGCGCAAAAACCACCTCAGACCCCGCACGTGCGGGGTTTTTTTCTGCCCTGCTGCCCCGGCAGTGTGCGCTCTGGGGAAAGTGCGCTCAGGCGGTCTGCTCTAGACTGCCGGGCATGACGACTTCCGACACTTCTCTCCTTTCGCAGCCTGCGCCCGAACGCCTCGCCGTCTCCGAGGGGCTGTTCGCCCGTGCCCGGCAAGTGACGCCCGGTGGGGTCAATAGCCCGGTGCGCGCCTTTGGCAGTGTGGGCGGACACCCACATTTCATCGCCAGTGCCGACGGTGCTTACCTGACCAACGCTGACGGCGCACGGCTGCTGGATTACATCGGGTCCTGGGGACCGATGATTCTGGGCCACAACCACCCAGCAGTGCGTGAGGCGATCACCGGGGCGTTGCAGGGCGGCACGTCCTTTGGCGCACCCAACGAGCGCGAGGTGCTGCTGGCCGAAAAAGTGGTGGAGCTGACCCGAGAGCTGGGTGTGGAGCGGGTGCGGTTTGTCAACTCTGGCACCGAGGCCACCATGAGTGCCCTGCGGCTGGCACGCGGCGTGACTGGGCGCAGCCACATCGTCAAGTTCCGGGGCAACTACCACGGCCACGCCGACGGCCTGCTGGTCGAAGCGGGCAGCGGCCTGCTGACCACCGCCCACCACCTAGGCGAGGCAGCCCCCAGCAGCGCGGGCGTACCGCAGGAGTACGCCGCCCTGACCCTGGTCAGCGAGTACAACGACCCCGCCGCCCTGGACGCACTGATGCAGGAGCGCGGGCACGAAATTGCGGCTGTCATCTTTGAGCCGGTGGTGGGCAACTCCGGCGTGCTGATTCCCACCCCCGACTTCCTGGCGGCGCTCCACCGCGTCCGCGAACACGGCACCCTGCTGATTGCCGACGAAGTCATGACCGGATTCCGCCTCTCGCTGCAGGGAGCCAGCGGCCTGCTGGGCATTCAGCCGGACCTGCTGACCTGGGGCAAAATCATCGGCGGAGGACTGCCGGTGGGCGCTTACGGTGGCCGCGCTGAGCTGATGGAACATGTCTCGCCCAGCGGCCCGGTGTATCAGGCAGGAACACTCAGCGGCAACCCGCTGGCGATGGCCGCGGGCCTGGCTACGCTCAGCGAATTGCAGGCCCGACCAGAGCTGTACACGCAGCTGGACCGCTACGCAGCGGCGCTGGCAGACGGCCTCAAATCCGCTGCCCAGGAAGCGGGCGTGCCGGTGTCGGTCAATCAAATCGGGTCCATGCTGACCGCGTTTCACCAGGATGCTCCGCATGGCAGCGTGCAGACCTACCAGCAGGCGGCCCGCAGTGACGCCAGTGCTTTTGCCGCGTGGTTCCGGTCCATGCTGCGCCAGGGCGTGTACTGGGCACCCAGCCAGTTCGAGAGCATTTTCGTGAGTGCTGCCCACGGCGACACCGAGCTGAATCTCACGCTGGACGCTGCCCGCCGCGCCTATGCTGAACTTGGATGAACAACCCCTTTCCCTTCTGGAGGCCCCTATGACCTTGCTCGGTACCCCACAGGACCTGGCCGCACACCTGCGGCCCGAAGGCGCAACCGTCGCCGTGATCGGGTTCCACCGCGACCCCAGCCGCGCCGCACACTACGTTCCCGAATACCTACACCGCCGTGGCTTCCGCGTGATTCCCGTCAATCCCGCCCTGGCCGAAGCGGGCGAGGAGTTCTTCGGTTCTCCCGCTGCCGCCCAGTTGGCCGACATCACCGTTCCGGTAGACATCGTGGTGATTTTTCGCCGCTCGGACAAAGTTTACTTGCACCTGGACGACCTGCTGGCGCTGAATCCGCGCCCACGTCTGGTCTGGATGCAGCAGGGCATCCGCGACCCACAGACCGCCGCTGCGCTGACCGCTGCGGGCGTAGATGTGGTGCAGGACCGCTGCATCATGGTGGACCACCGCTCACTGACCTAACTCGGGGCTGGCCTGCTTCAAGTGGGCGCGGGAGTTGGAACTCCGCTCTGCCGCGCCCAAACCCGCTTGCAACGGGCTGACCTGAGGGGCTATACTCAAGTTTAGCCAACCATGATGGGTTGGAATGGAGCCTTCTTTCTCAAGCCCAGAAGAAAAGGACCAGACCTTGCCCACCCCCCTCAGCTGCCGCCCTGCCCTGCTCCGTTTCCCAGGAACCGGACGCTTCTTCGCAAAGCGGCTTTTTTTGTCTCGGCCTGCGGCTGAGTGAATAAACGGCCAACCGCCCCAGTTGGGGAGTTGGCCTGTGCTGCGTTGGATGGGCGCTGGCTCCCCACTTTCCGCCATCATTTTTAAGCCCCCACTCCCACGAGGTGGACATGCAGTCACGCCCAGAAATTCAGCGCTTCGGTGATATCGCCGAAGTGATCCCATTGCCCGATTTGACCGAAGTGCAGGTGCAGTCCTTCCAGGCCTTCTTGCAAGAAGGCAAGACTCCTGGCGAGCGCACCAACTTTGGTCTGGAAAGCGCTTTCCGCGAAGTGTTCCCCATCGACGAAACCGAAAAGGGCCGCTCAACCGGCCTGGTGCTCGACTATCTGGAATACCGCTTGGGCGACGCTCCTTACACCCCCGAGGAGTGCCGCGAAAAGGACCTGACCTACCAGGCTCCCATGTACGCCAAGCTGCAACTGATCCACAAAGATAGCGGTCTGATCAAAGAAGATCAGGTGTTCCTGGGCGACCTGCCCCTGATGACCGAAGACGGCTCCTTTATCATCAATGGCGCGGACCGCGTGGTCATTTCGCAGATTCACCGCTCCCCCGGCGTGTACTTCACCAGCTCCTACAAGGGCCTGAAGAAGCTGTACTCGGCGGCCATCATTCCCATGCCCAAGCGCGGTCCCTGGATCGAGCTGGAATGGGCCGGCGACATGCTGGAAATGAAGGTCAACAAGCGCAAGTTCCCCGTCTCTCTGCTGCTGCGCGTGCTGGGCATGGACGACGGCCAAATCCGCGAGCTGTTCAGCGAATTTGACGCTGACATCGTGATGGAAGACAAGACTGCTGGCATGAATGCTGACGAAGCGTTGCTGCGGCTGTTTACTGTGCTGCGCCCCGGCGATCCGCCCAAGCGTGACAAGGCCACCCAGTATCTGTACGGCCTGCTGGCCGACCCCCGCCGCTACGACCTGGGCGAACCCGGGCGCTTCAAGATGAACACCAAGCTGGGCACCTGGCAGCGAAATGCCCCTACCCTGCTCTCGTTCCGTGACGGCCAGTTCTCCGACGAAGGGCTGGTAGACACGATCCGCTACCTGATGGCCCTGCAATACGGCGCAGAAACCATCACCCTGGGCGCGGACGCCGACGGTGTAGCTCAGGAAGTGCCGGTTCATGAGGACGATATCGACCACCTGGGCAACCGCCGCGTGCGCACGGTGGGCGAACTGCTGGCCGACCAGCTGCGCGTAGGCATGGGCCGCATGGCGCGTGGCGTGCGTGAGCGCATGCTGCTGGGCAACCCCGATGCCGCTACCCCCACCAAACTGGTGAACAACCGCCCCATTGTGGCCGCCATGCGCGAGTTCTTTGGCCGCAGCCAGCTGTCGCAGTTCAAGGACCAGACCAACCCTCTGTCTGACCTGCGTCACAAGCGCCGTATTTCGGCTCTGGGCCCAGGCGGTCTGACCCGCGAGCGCGCCGGCTTCGACGTGCGCGACGTTCACCGGACCCACTATGGCCGCATCTGCCCGATTGAAACGCCCGAAGGCGCCAACATCGGCCTGATTTCCTCCCTGTCCAGTTACTCGAAGGTCAACCCCCTCGGCTTTATCGAAGCGCCTTACCGCCGCGTAGAAAACGCTGTGGTGACCGATGAAGTGGTCTACATGACCGCCGACATCGAAGACCGTTTCGTGATCGCGCAGGCCAACAGCCCGCTGAACGAAGACGGCACCTTTGCCGAGGAGCGCGTGCTGGCGCGTAAGCAGGGTGATCCCTTGCTGTACGACCCCGCCGACGTGGAATACATGGACGTCAGCCCCAAGCAAATCGTCTCCATCAACACCTCGCTGATTCCTTTCCTGGAGCACGACGACGCCAACCGCGCCCTGATGGGTTCCAACATGCAGTCGCAGGCCGTGCCGCTGGTCCGCGCCGAAAGCCCCAGCGTGGGCACTGGCGTAGAAGAGCGCGTGATCACCGACTCGGGCACCAGTGTGGTGAGCGACGTGACCGGCGAAGTGATGTATGTAGACAGCCGCAACATCCAGATCAAGCTGACCGAAGACGCCCCCGAACTGGGGATGAAAAAGGGCAACGTGCAGACCTTTGAGCTGGTGCGCTTTACCCGCTCCAACCAGGGCACCAACCTTGACCAGCACCCCATCGTGGAAGTGGGCGAACAGGTCGTGAAGGGCCAGGTCATCGCCGACGGTCCCGCTTCAGAGTTTGGCCGCCTGGCGCTGGGTCAGAACATCACCATCGCCATCATGCCGTTTGACGGCTTCAACTTCGAAGACGCCATCTGCATCTCCGAAGGGCTGGTCCGCAAGGATTTCTACACCTCGATTCACATCGAAAAAGACGAAATCGAAGCCCGTGACACCAAGCTCGGCCCAGAGAAGATCACCCGTGACATCCCCGGCCTCTCGGAAGCCGCCCTGCGCGACCTTGACGAAGACGGCATCGTGCGCGTGGGAGCCGAAGTCAAGCCTGGCGACATTCTGGTCGGCAAGACCAGCTTCAAGGGTGAGTCGGAACCCAGCCCTGAAGAGCGGCTGCTGCGCTCCATCTTCGGTGAGAAGGCCCGTGAAGTGAAAGACACCTCGCTGCGCGTGCAGTCCGGTCAGGGCGGCATCGTGGTCAAGACCGTGCGCTTCCGCCGCGGCGACGAAGGCGTGGACCTCAAGCCCGGCGTGCGTGAAATGGTGCGCGTGTACGTGGCCCAGAAGCGGCAGCTGCAAGTGGGCGACAAGGTAGCCAACCGCCACGGGAACAAGGGCGTGGTCTCCAAGATTCTGCCCCCCGAAGACATGCCCTACCTGGCCGACGGCACGCCCGTAGACCTGGTGTTCAACCCGCTGGGTGTGCCCAGCCGTATGAACCTGGGCCAGATTCTAGAAACCCACCTGGGCGAAGTGGCCCGCCTGACTGGCAGGAAGTTCGTGACCCCGGTGTTCGACTCGGTCACTGAGGCCAAGATCAAGGACATGCTGGAAGAGCAAGCCGATCTGCGCCTGGCTGAGCGCAAGGACGAGGGCTTCGAGACCGACAAGCGCGAGGAAGAAGTGCTGGACCGCGCTGCCAAGATCGGCGTGATCAGCGAACCTGGCGAAGACTATGAAGGCGCTCTGCGTCAGCTGGCCCGCACCGGCAAGAGCGTGCTGTTCGACGGCCGCACCGGCGAAGCCATCAGCGGCCCCGTGGTGGTCGGCACCATGTACGTAATGAAGCTGTACCACATGGTGGAAGACAAGCTGCACGCCCGCTCCACTGGCCCCTACAGCCTCATTACCCAGCAGCCGCTGGGCGGCAAGGCGCAGTTCGGTGGTCAGCGCTTCGGGGAAATGGAAGTGTGGGCGCTAGAAGCGTACGGCGCAGCACACACCCTCAAGGAAATGCTGACCATCAAGTCGGACGATATTGATGGCCGTGACGCCGCTTATCAGAGCATCGTCAAGGGCGAGCAAGTGGCCGACTCCACCATTCCCGAGTCGTTCAAGGTGCTGGTCAAAGAGCTGCACTCGCTGGGCCTGGATGTGGAAGTGCTGGACAATGCCGACAAGGCCGTGGACATCTTTGAAGGGATGATGCCTAAGCGGTAAGGCGCTGACGCACCCGCCCAAAGGTCAAACAGTCTAAGAGTCTAAGGGAACAGAAGTCAGCGTGTCTGACGGGGGTTGAGAGCGAAAGGCAGCAATACGGAAACGAAGTTTTTTCCTCAGACCTCTTCGGCTCTTAGACCCTTAGACATTCTCCGAAGGAGAACCAATGAAAGAATTCAACAAAGTCCGCATTGCCATCGCCAGCCCCGACAAGATTCGGGAATGGTCCTTTGGCGAAGTGGAAAAGCCCGAAACCATCAACTACCGTACCTTGAAACCCGAGCGCGAAGGCCTCTTTGACGAGCGCATCTTTGGCCCGATCAAGGATTACGAGTGCGCCTGCGGACGCTACAAGCGCCAGCGCTACGAGGGCAAGGTCTGCGAGCGCTGCGGCGTTGAAGTGACCAGCTCCAAGGTGCGCCGCTACCGCATGGGCCACATTGACCTGGCGACTCCCGCTGCACACATCTGGTACGTCAAGGACAGCCCTTCCAAGATCGGCACCCTGCTGGACCTGACCGCCGGGCAGCTGGAAAAAGTGCTGTACTTCTCCTCTTTCCTGGTCACCGATCCCCGCAACGCCCAGAAGGAAGGCCGCCCCATCAAGCGCGGCGAGCTGTTGAGCGACGACGAGTACCGTGAGCTGCGCTTTGGCCGCCAGGAAACCTACGCGCTGCAGGGCGGCGCTGAGGCTGAAGTGAAGGACGGCGACTACGTGACTCGGGGTCAGACCCTGGGCGGCAACGTGGTGGCTAAAATGGACGGTCTGGCCCAGTACCGCTTCCCCCGCCGCGCCGAAATCGCTTACCGCGAGGAGCAGGAAGCCACCTTGCCCATCAGTGCTGACGCGCTGGTGCAGCAGGACAGCTTCAAAGCCGGCGAGATTCTGGCCGAGCTGGAAGAGGACGTGACCATTGCGGCCCCCGTGGCCGGCGTGGTGTTCCTCAAGGAAATGGGCGAAGACTCGGTCATGCTGGAACTGCGCGAGCAGGTGGACGAGCCTGAAGTCACCGACGAGGACGAAGAAGGTGAAGCCGAAACCACCGCCCCTGCCAAAAAGGCTCCCAAGGCCAAGGTGCTGGCCAGCGTGTACATTCCTCACGGCATGGACGTGCAGGTGGTGCACGGTGAAATCGTGGATGCGGGCGCAGTGTTGGCGCAGGCCGCCGCAGGCAAAATCCTGCGTGTGAGCCGCGACAGCCGCCTGAGCGGCGCAACCTTCAGCAAGAAGGGCAATGTCACCCTGACCGCGCACTGGAACCGCCGCGCCGAATACGCGATTGATCCCACCATGCATGTGCTGGTTGGCGACGGCAGCGAAGTACGCCGGGGCCAGAAAGTGGTCGGTGCGATTGACGAGCACGAGGAAGTGATCGCTGAAGCCGACGGCATCCTGACCATCCATGCTCCCGCTTCGATCATCGTGAGCAAGGCGAAGGTGTACGACTACCAAGACGAGCCTCTGGTGGTCAACGGTGACCGCGTGGAGCCGGGCGACGAACTGGCCGACTCCGGCGCTCTGAAATCCGAGATTTCGGGCCGCGTGGAAATTGACCTGGTGCGCAAGCAGGTGCGTGTGATCGAGTCCTACGACTTCGAAGCCAAGATGGGCGCCGAAGCGATCAAGGACATGCTGGACGATATTGACCTGGACAGCCTGGAAGCCGAGCTGAACGGCATGATGAGCGATAACAGCCGCCACAAGCGCGCCCGCGCCCGCAAACGGCTGGAAGTCGTGCGTGCGTTCAAGCGCTCCGGCAACAGCCCCAGCTGGATGGTCATGGAAACTGTGCCGGTCATGCCACCTGACCTGCGCCCGATGGTGCAGGTAGACGGCGGACGTTTTGCGACCTCCGACCTGAACGACCTGTACCGCCGCCTGATCAACCGCAACAACCGCCTCAAGAAGCTGATGAGCCAGGGTGCTCCCGATATGATCATCCGCAACGAAAAGCGGATGCTGCAAGAAGCCGTGGACGCCCTGATTGACAACGGACGCCGTGGCAGCCCCGTGACCAACCCCGGCTCAGACCGTAGCCTGCGCTCGCTGACCGACCTGCTCGGCGGCAAGCAGGGCCGTTTCCGCCAGAACCTGCTGGGTAAGCGCGTGGACTACTCGGGCCGCTCGGTGATTGTGGTGGGTCCGCAGCTGAGGCTGCACCAGTGCGGTGTGCCCAAGCGCATGGCTCTGGAGCTGTTCAAGCCCTTCCTGTTCAAGCTCCTGGAAGAAAAAGGCGAAGTCACCAACATCAAGCAGGCCCGCAAGATGCTGGAGCGCTACCGTGACACCAAGGACAGCGTGTGGGACTCGCTGGAAGAAGTGATTGAGGACAAAGTGGTGCTGCTCAACCGCGCCCCTACGCTGCACCGCCTGGGCATCCAGGCCTTTGAACCTGTCTTGGTGGAAGGTCAGTCCATTCAGCTGCACCCGCTGGTCTGTGAAGCCTTCAACGCCGACTTCGACGGTGACCAGATGGCGATTCACGTGCCGCTGAGCGCTCAGGCGCAGGCCGAAGCCCGCATTCAGATGCTGTCAGCCCACAACCTGCTCTCACCCGCCAACGGCGAGCCGAACGTCAAACCCAGCCGCGACATCATCCTGGGCATCTTTACACTGACCCAGTTGCGCCGCGACAACCTGGGCGCTGGCCGTGAGTTTGGGTCCGAGCAAGACGTGCTGGACGCCTTCGATAAGGGCGAACTGCTGCTGAATAGCCCGGTAACTGTGAAGGGCGAGGAAACCAGCCCAGGCCGCCTGCGCTATCAGTTCTTCAGCCCCGACGAGGCCATTCACGCTGTGGACCGCGGCGAACTGGACTACCAGGACCACGTGATGATCCGCCTGAACGGCCAGCTGCACGCGACCAGCGCCGGGCGCGTGATGTTCCGCCGTCTGGTACAAGAGGCCCTGGGCGAGAATGCCAGCATGGTGGACCAGCTGGTGCGCCTGGACGTGGCCTACGAAAAGGACTACCTCAAGGACATGGTCATGGCCTGCTACCGCGAGCTGGGTATTGAGGCCACCGCTCACCTGCTGGACGCCCTGAAGGACAGCGGCTTTAAGCTGTCCACCACTTCGGGTATCACCATCGGCATTGATGACATCGTGATTCCGCCGACCAAGGCCGAAATCCTGGCCGAAGCGGACGCTCAAGTGGCCGAAATCGAGCAGAACTACGAGTTCGGCTTCATGACCGAGGAGGAGCGCTACAAGCAGGTCGTGGACCTGTGGAACGACACCAAGGACGAAGTGAAGAACGCCATGTTCCAGAACTTCTCCGAGAACTATCCCTTCAACCCACTGTGGATCATGAGCCAGTCGGGTGCCCGTGGTAACGCCCAGCAGATCACTCAGCTGGCCGGGATGCGCGGACTGATGGCCCGCCCCGACGGACGCACCATTGAAGTGCCGATTCGCGCGTCTTTCCGCGAAGGTCTGACGGTGCTGGAATACTTCATCTCCACCCACGGTGCGCGTAAGGGTGGGGCCGATACTGCGCTGCGTACCGCCGACTCCGGCTACCTGACCCGCAAACTGGTGGACGTGGCCCACGAAATCGTGGTACGTGACCTGGACTGCGGCACCACCGACTACACCACCATTCCGCTCGGTGAAGTGGACAGCCGCACCGGCGAGTGGCGCACCCGCAAGGGCAGTGAACTGGAAACCAGCATCTATGGCCGCACCGTGGCAGTGGACATTGAGCTGAGTGACCGCACCATTGCCGCCGATACCATGCTGGCCCTGGAAGACGTGCAGCAGATCGGCCAGGAAGCCGAGAACCTGCGTGAAGTCCACGTATTTACCCCATTCAACTCGACCATTCGCAACGGCGTGGACCGCAAGTGCTACGGCTACGACCTGTCGCAGGCTGCGCCCGTGTCCCTGGGCGAAACCGTGGGCGTTGTGGCCGCCGAGTCCATTGGTGAACCCGGCACTCAGCTGACCATGCGTACTTTCCATACCGGTGGTGTGGCAGGCGGCGGCGGTGACATCACCATGGGTCTGCCCCGCGTGATTGAACTGTTTGAAGCCCGCAAGCCCAAAGTCCCGGCCGTGATTGCGGACCGTGACGGCGTGCTGCGCGTGGAAGAAGAAGAAGAGCGCTACCTGATCCGCATTGAGGCGGAGGACGAAGAGTTCTCCTCCAAGACCGCAGTCAAGGTGCCCAAGACCCTGCGCCTGATCGTACGCGACGGCGAACGGGTAGAAACCGGCCAGCCGATTACGCGCGGCGCCGTGAACCCGCACGACCTGCTGGAATACAAAGGCATTGACGCTGTGCAGCGCTACCTGGTAGAGGAAGTGCAGCGTGTGTACCGCAGCCAGGGCGTGAAGGTGCACGACAAGCACATCGAAATCATCGTGCGGCAGATGCTGCGCTTTGTGGAGATCACCTCAGGCGGCGACACTGACCTGCTCGAAGGCCAGCTGGTAGAACGCTGGGATGTGCAGGACGCCAACGACGCCCTCGAAGCGGGCCAGACTCCAGCCAGCTGGAAACCGGTGCTGCTGGGCATCACCAAGTCCAGCCTGACCACCAAGTCCTGGCTGTCGGCGGCCAGCTTCCAGCACACCACCCACGTGCTGACCGAAGCCTCCATGCGCGGTCAGGTAGACGACCTGATCGGCCTGAAGGAAAACGTGATTCTCGGCAAGCTGATTCCTGCCGGTACCGGCCTGAACGCCGTGCGCGACATTCAGGTGGCCGACGACCGCACGCTGGAACGCTACAATCCCGCTGCTGTGGCCGCCTCCCCAGCTCCCCGCAGCGAGGAGCGCGAGCCTGCCGAAGCTCCGGCTTCCGGCATCACGCTCTAAGCCTTTCCCTCACAACAAAGCCCCCGCCAGTGAGCGGGGGCTTTTTGGATTTGCTACTTCAGATAGGCTGGCAGCCACGCTTCATGGCGACTCAGCAGGCACAGAAGATGCACCGCCTTCCCGAACTGCGGAGCGCTGATAGGACTCGTCGTACAACTGGGCGTAGCGCTCGCCCAGGCGCAGCATGAAGTTCATCTCCTGGCGAGTGGCCTTGGCACTCAGGCGCACCTCTACGCTGAGCATCAAAGTGGCGTAGGCCAATGAGAGCGAGCCCAGCACCGCCACCACCGTCGGCAGCACGCCGGTGGTGCCCTGGGTCAGCTCACGGGCACCGATTAGGACACTTGCGAGCACAAACAGGCTGATGGCGACATACAGCCCCGTCATCGCCCGCAGCAGCATGCGGCTGCGCTGCGAATGAATTTCCAGCTGTCCCATAATCATTTCCTTTTCCGCCGTGGCCAGGGTGCCGTCCAGGTGGTCGCCTTCAACCAGGGCACGGAAGCGGTCGGTGTAATGCTTGATCCGGTCAGTGACGCGGCCCACGCGGGTGGTGGTACTCATCAGGATGGCCCCTGCGCCACTGATCAACACCGCTGGCGTGATCATGGCGGTCAGGATGGTCAGGCCGGGGTCTATCATGGCTGAGCGGATGAAGTTCCCTGAAGTGAATTGGGCCGCGCTGAAGCAGGTTGGACCGGTGCCGCCTGAGCCGGTAGGCGGTTCAGCAGGGTCAGGGGCAACGCGTCAGGTCCCTCGAAGCCTGGACCATAGGCACGCAGCAGGACAGCCACAGCGTCACCGTGCTGCCAGACCGCTTCCAAGCGGTACCCAGCCACACAGGCGCGGTTCTCCGGCAGGCGGGTGCTGTCACGGAACCAGTCAGCTCCGTTCACCTTCAGCCGCAGGCCAACGGGCGCAGCAGGCAAGATGCCAGGGGACTGACAGGTGTTGTAGGCGGCCTGGGGGCGCACTTCTAGGCTCTGCACCCGGCTGGGCAGTCCCCTACCGAGGGTCACGGTCTGCGGCTCCTGGGGCGGCCAGCCTGCCAGAGACGGCAGCGGCACAGCCTGGGCCCACAGCACCTGTCCCGGCACCGGCTGCTCCAGTCCCAGGGTTTTGAGCCGAGCGGCGTGCCGGTTCAGCAGACCATCGGCCACGTCACGGGTGGCCTGCTCAGTGGCGGCTTCCTCGCGGACGACCTGCCGGTCTTCCAGCACCACCCCTACGCCCTGGCGCACCACCCGCAAGCTGGCTGCTGGAAATCCGCTGCCGTCTTCGGTCCAGGTGGTCAACATCAGGTGATAGGCCCCATCCTGACTAAAACCGTAGCGGTACGGCTGAGGCAAGTTGGCCGCAGTCGCCTGGGCCGTCAGGAGGGTCAGCAACAGGGATATGGCGCGTTTCATGGCCCCAGAATACCGCTCACCCGCCCAGCTCCCCGCGCCTGCCTTAACCAGCATCCGCCGCATCCGCTGGGAATACACCGCCAGAGCAGTTCGCTGCAGCGCAGCTTTGCAAGTCCCAACAATGCGGTCTGCAGGGAGTCCTGCACGCGCCCTGCTTGCGGGAAAGTGGTCCGTCTTTTTGTCGAATGTTCTAGACTGCCGCCATGCCCGTTCCATCTGCGCCGCCCCCTTCCGGGTCCGCTGGGGCCGCTGCTGACGCTCCCGCACATCTTCCCGAACGGACTTCTTCCCGGCTGGCGCAGCTGTACGCCTCCGGCACCACATCGGCCATGGTCCTGATGGCCGCCGCGCTGATCTGGCCGCCACTCAGCCCTTACGCCGTTGGGTGGACAGCGTCTCTACCCGTGCTGGCTGCGCTGTGGGTGGCTGCCACCGCCTGGCAGACAGACCGCCAGATCAGCAGAGCGGCGCTGCTGGCAGTGCTGGGGCTGGGGGCGGTCTTTCTTGGGCGCAGCCTGCTGACCTGACCACTTCCCGCCCTGGCCGCTACACTGCGGTATGACCCCGACTCCTTTCCGGCTGGACGGCAAGCGAGCCCTGATCACGGGCGGCTCCAAGGGCATCGGCTTTGCGGCGGCGGCCCTGATGCGCGAACTGGGCGCAGAGGTGACCCTGGCGGCCCGCACCGAGCAGGAGGTGCAGGCGGCAGCCAAGAGCATTGGAGCCCACTGGGCCGTGGCGGATGTAGGCACCCCGCAAGGCGTGCAGGCCGCCCTGGACGCAGCAGGGCAGGTCGACATTCTAGTCGCCAATGCGGGGGGGCCGCCGCCGGCGCTCCCCAGCGAAGTCACCGAAGACGCCTGGGACCAGGGCTACCGGACCAATTTTCTGAGCGCTGTGCGGCTGGCGGACGGTGCCTTGCCAGGAATGCGTAGGCGGGGTTGGGGCCGGATCATTGCGGTGACGTCCATGACGGTGGGGCACCCGGCGCTCAATCTGCCTGTCAGCAACGCCATGCGGGCTGCCGTGACCAATCACCTGCGGACCCTCAGCCTGGAAGTAGGTGCAGATGGCGTGACCTGCAACACGGTGGCACCCGGTTACACCGCCACCCAGCGCCTGAGAAACCTGCACACTGACCCCGAGCAGGCGGCAGCGCTGGCCCGCACCATTCCGCTGCGCCGCTTCGGGGAGCCGCGTGAAGTTGGGGCAGCCATCGCTTTTCTAGCTTCGGAGGAAGCGGGCTACATCACCGGACAGGAACTGCTGGTCGACGGCGGTTTCTCGATTTGACCCCTGCTCAGACCGCTGCTCCCCTGGCCGGGGTTTCCCGCTGGCGTTTTGGGCCCCGGCTGGCCCTCCTGCTGACCGGGCTGATGCTGTACGGCCTCAGCCTGCGCCTGATGATTGACGCGGGGGTAGGCGTAGCCCCCTGGGACGTGCTGCATACGGGCCTGGCCAGACGACTGCCGCTGACGGTGGGACAGGCTGGCATCCTGATGGGCGTGCTGGTGGTGTCGTTCAGCTGGCTGCTGCTGCGCCAACCGGTGGGCCTGGGCACAGTACTGAACACCTTGCTGGTCGGGCTGTTTCTGGACCTGTTCGATTTCCTGCCGCAGCCGACTGGGCTGGGCCTGCGCTGGGCCGAGCTGCTGGGCGGTACCCTGCTGCTGGGACTGGCAACCGGCACCTATGTGGCCGCCGGCATGGGTGCCGGTCCCCGCGACGGCCTGGTCATGGGGCTATCGCAGCTGAGCGGCCTGCCTGTGGCTGCAGTGCGCATCTGCATTGAACTGGGGGTGCTGGGGGTGGGCTGGCTGCTCGGCGGCCAGGTGGGCCTGGGCACCGCTGCTTTCGCTCTGCTGAGCGGCCCAGCGATGGGCTGGGGCCTGGGCCTCTACGGGTTAGGGCAGGGCCAGGGCAGCCGCCAAGCTCCCCAGGCCCCGCCGCCCCCTACCCGCTAATGCTCTGCGCGTCCGGCAGCAGCGCAGCCTCTTCTGGACTGCTCTGACCTGTACTGGACTGCGCTGGGCCGGACTGGTCCACATCGCGGCGAAAAGCGCTCAGCGCCTGCACCGGGGTGTACATGTTGCGGGTGCCCAGCAGATCACCGGACGGGCTGTAGATCCGCAGCAGCTGCCCACCACGCGGCACAGCGTAAATTTGCCCACGGGGGCCGGTTCCCAGCAGCCACAGGGCGTCGGCACCTTCTCCCACCTCGCGGCGCAGGGCCACCGGAGCGCTGGGGGCTCCGTCGGCATCCACGCGGCGCACCTTGCCAGCGATGGCGTCCACCAGGTAGACCGCGCCGCCCGCGTCTACCGTCAGGCCCGTCAGAGGGCGCAGATCATCCGAGCCGCGTTCAAGCCGGAAGGCCAAACGTGACACGTACTTGCCCTGTGGGCTAAAGCGCTGCACCCGGTGATTGCCGCAGTCCAGCACATACAGGTATCCCCCACCGGCACACAGGGACTGCGCCTGGCGAAATTCGCCTTCTTCACTGCCCAGTCCACCAAAGCGGAAACGGAAGCTGCCGTCCAGCCCGTACACCTTGACTTGCTGGGATTCACCGTCCAGCACATAGTACTGGTCACCCAGAGTCGCCAGACCCACCGGGCGGAGCAGCTCGGCTTCGCCCAGGCCGTAGCTTCCAAAATGCCGCACCCGCTGGCCCCGTGAATCCAGCACCCACACCATGCCACCTTCCAGCCGCCGGTGCTGTCCAAAAGCCACCAGCAGCTGCCCCGCGCTCCCTCGCCCCAGCGCCGTCGGTATGGCCGGCAACCGCATGTCTTGGCCCTGCTCGGCTCCGCTACTGCCCCAGCTCTGGCGCAGCTTGCCACTGGTGTCCAGCAGCCGCAGGGTGCCCTGGGGGTCATCCACCGCCAGCATCAATACATCGGGGTCTTCAAAAGCTTCATCGACCAGAATGTCATCGTCCAGGGCCGCGATCACTTCATCCAGGTTGGGGCGGTGATCGGGGTCTTTTTCGATCATGGACAGAATCAGATCGTTCAGGCGGCTAGGAATCCCGCGCCGCACCTGGTTGGGAGGTTTGGGGTCCTCGAACACCTGCTGGTGGACCACCGACTCATAGCTGCCCTCAAAAGCGGCCCGGCCAGTGACCATTTCGTATCCCAACAAGCCCAGCGCATACAGGTCGCTGCGGGCATCGGTGCGAATGCCTTTGGCCTGTTCAGGAGCCATGTAGGTGGGCGTGCCCACCCGCGCCCCGGTCATGGTCAGGCGCGAGAGGGCCTGCCCCACAGCGATGCCGAAATCCATCAGTTTCACTCCGCCAGGCTGCAACTCTGAGCCGTCCCAAGCATCTTGGAGCAGCATCACGTTGGACGGCTTGAGGTCACGGTGAACCACTTTGTGCAGGTGGATATGCCGCAGGGCGTCGGCCAGCGCCCGGAACACCTGCACCGCTTCGGGCAGGGTCATGGTGCGGCTTTCCAGCACGTCCTCCAGCGATATGCCCTGCAGGTACTCCATGGCGATGTAATACTCACCCCCACCCATGCGGTAATTGAATACCTGCACGATGTTGGGATGGTTGAACTGACTCAGGATTTCAGCCTCACGGAAAAAGCGCTTCACGAATTTTTCGTCGGCCAAGTAGCGCTCCTGCGGCACTTTGAGGGCCACTGCCTGCCCGTCGCTGCGCCGGTGCGCCAGATACACGCTTCCCATACCGCCCACGCCCACGCGCCGCTCTACTTCATATTCAGCGAAGACCGGAATCTCGGTATCTCCCTGTGGAGAAACAGGGGGCGCACCGGGAATCCAGGTTCGGCGATTGGGTCCAGGCCGGGCCATCGGCAGTCCCGGCCCGCGCCGGGGCACCCCCTCGGGGCCGCGGACCAGCTGCTGCAACCAGTCGGTCTGCCGTATCCGCAGTCCCAGCAGGCCCGGCAATGCCACCGCGAGCAGGATCAGCGCCGCCTGTACACGTCCCAGGGCCTGCTCAGCATCCACCTGCCAGTTGACCGCTGCCACCAGCGCCAGCAGACCCAGCATGAGCAGCAAGATTAGCCCGCGCAGGGTCTTTTCTGCAGGCAGCAGCATCAGCCGCAGCCCAGCGGCAAACAGTCCCAGCAGCAACACACCGTTGAGCAGTTCAGTCACTTCTGCACCCCTTGGGGGCAGCCTACTTTACGCATTCTCGTCCTCATCTCCTCGCCCCATTCCGTGCCCATCAGCTTACCCGCAGGGCGGGCTCCTGTCTTATGCCGGTCCGTGGCGGAGCTGGCCACAGGCGGCTTCTTCGCCGGGAACCTGGCAGCTCATGGCCTCAACCTTAAACAGCCGAACGTCTCGCCGCTCTCACAACGGTGCGCAGAGCAGACGGAACGCCTATGGAACAGGGACCCAAGCGCAGCCCCGAATTAAAAAGCGCCAAGTATGGCCCACCAGGTCACTATACTGAGCCGGATGAGAGCGGATGAGTGGCTGGAAGAATTGGTGCAGCTGTATGAATACCGGGTAGAAGACCTGACCTTTGGCCGCAGTCCCCGGGGAGACCGCCACAGCTTTCAGGCCCTGCGCGAGACTCTGCTCTTTTCAGACGCTCTGGATGGCGCCGCCCGCAAGCGACTGATGCAGACCGAGCGTCAGTTCCGTGACCTTCAGCGTCAGGGCCGAGTGCATTTTGCGGTGGCCTCGCAGCTGCGGGCCGCGCCCACCATGGACCCGGCATCGGACCTTCAAGGAACCCTACAGGCCCTCAGTGACCGGCTCTGGGAAGCGGACGCCCAGCGCTGGGTGTTCGCGCGCCTATGGGCCACCCGCTGTGAACCGCGCCTGATGGCCCTGCGAATCCTGGCCAGTGCCAGCGAGAACCTGCGCCGCTCACAGCACGGCCAGGCCCCTGCGCCACTGATGACTCTGGAAGGCGCACTCGGCACCGGCCTGACCAGACCGACCCAAATCGCAGCGTTGGCCGACGCTCTGCTGTCGGTCCTCTCTACCGCCGCCGGGCGGCAACGACTGAACCGGGCTATTGAGGACCTCGCGCAGTCGCAGGGTGGCCACGCGTACCAACTTCCTCTAGGTCAGCACACAGCGCCAACGCAGTGGGGAGAGAGCGATGCCCGCGACAAACCGGCTGCCGCCTTCTACGATCCAGCCGAAAATGCAGGAAGCGCCGAACTGCTGCTCACCGACCAAACACCGGTCTGGGCCGCAGAACAGCAGCTCCTCGGTCAGACGGTCAGCGCGATTCAGGGCCTGCTCGGACAGTGGCCAACACGTAATCCGGTGCGCGGCAGTGCCGAACTGCTCACCCCAGACCTGCATGAAACTGGAGCGTCGGCGCTGGCTGTCAACCTCGCGGAGCTGGAGGAACGTCCGCGCCCACTCCTTTGGCGGGGACTGAAGCTGAACCTGCGCCGCAGCGGCACAGACACCGAGCTGCGTCTGGCAGCTCCCGACGAGAAAGAGCGTACCTTGTCGCTCAGAAGTGACTTGCCCGCCGAACTGCGCCTGTGGAACTTCGACCTGGGCGGCCAGCTGATCCAAGCGGCGCTTGAAGATGACCTGCTGCTGCTGCGGAGCGAGCGGGCCGCTCCACGGGCGCTGCAAGTCATCGCCAACCGCGCGCGGCTGTGTACCTATCTGGCGCAACCGCACCAAGCTTATGCGTCTATGCGGCTGGCCCGCGCCGCCGCACTGCTGCTGCGGGGACGCACACTGGAAGGCAACGATTTCTCGGCGGCCAGCGCCGCCCGCTACGCCCCGGCCACCCCGGCTCAGATGGGCCAGCTGGCGGCACGGGCACTCGAAGCCCTGCTGGCCCTGAGCAGCCCCCTGCCCGAGTGGCAACGTACGCAAAAGTTCCAAGAAGCTGCGCAGGCGCTGAGCCTTAGCCCTGCCGAGGGCCTGCTGATGTCCGAACTGCTGGGCACCGCGCACCTCCCCGATATGATTTTCGATTCCCGCACCCTGGACAGCGGCGGCTTTCCAGATCACCGGACCTTCGCCCTGCTGGAGTGGCCGGCAACCCGTACGACCCTATTGATAACGGTGGAGGTCTGAGTTGCTACACTTCGTATATGTCCGGATGGCAGCCAAGCCACTTC
>NZ_BNAL01000021.1 GCF_014653275.1 Deinococcus piscis | reverse complement strand
AAGTGGCTTGGCTGCCATCCGGACATATACGAAGTGTAGCAACTCAGACCTCCACCGTTATCAATAAGTCTGGTCCACATGGCGTCTGCCCTCCTGTCGTTGCAGCGGAATGCCCCCCAGCATAAGCGGCATAAATTTACGGAAAGTGTGAAGACTGACATCCTTCTGACAAATGAAAATTATGGAGGCAAACATAAGCATCTGGGCATATGGTGATGCTGCCGACTGGCAGTGTCCTGATCCGGCCCGAACCTGTTGCCTTCGCTGCGCGCTGCCTTGACCTCGGACTGGCCGCGTGGCACACTGCGCGCATCACTTGGGGTGCCAAAAACGGCTGAGAGGACCTGCCCAACGGGGGCCAGTGTCCAACCCATTGAACCTGAACTGGTTAGGACCAGCGGAGGGAATGTGATGGACCGAGCGACCACCAGCAGAACGCGGCCCGCAGAGCGTGGGCGGCGTTTTTTTGTCGTGTGGGCGGCCCTCTTCCTTCCTGCCCCGGCCTCTGCAGTTCAGGCACGGAGGAACAATGACCGCCACAACCCGCCACCTGGACAGACAAGCTTTTGGCCCAAAGGACGCCGGGCGTGACCTCGCCGGGCTGACACTGGGGCCTTTTCCTGGAAGCCGCAAGGTTTACCTGACGCATCCGCAGCGCCCGGAGATTCGCGTGCCGGTGCGCGCTATCTCGCAGAGTCCCACGCTGGAGCAGGTGGGCACCCTGACCCGCTCGGTGCCCAACCCGGACGTGTACGTGTACGACGCCAGCGGCCCCTACACGGACCCAGCGGCCCAGATTGACCTGGAGCGTGGCTTGCCCCCGGTTCGCAGCTGGGCGCGGGCACGCGGCAAGACGCAGATGCAGGCCGCCCGCTCCGGAGAAATCACGCCGGAGATGGAATTTGTCGCCCTGCGTGAAGCCATGCGCCAGCCGCCAGAATTCACGCTCAGCCACCAGCACCCCGGCTTTTCGCACGGGTTCCGGATGCCGCAGGAGATCACCCCGGAATATGTGCGAGCCGAAGTGGCGCGGGGGCGGGCCGTGATTCCCGCCAACGTCATGCACGCGGAGCTGGAACCGATGATTATCGGGCGGGGCTTCCGGGTCAAGGTGAATGCCAACATCGGCAATTCGGTGGTGCGGGCCAGCATCGTGGACGAGGTGGAAAAGCTGGTCTGGGCCACCCGCTGGGGAGCGGACACCGTCATGGACCTGTCTACCGGCCCGCAGATTCACCAGACGCGGGAATGGATTATTCGCAACAGCCCCGTGCCCATCGGTACGGTGCCGATTTATCAGGCACTGGAAAAGGTGGGCGGCGTGGCCGAGGAGCTGAGCTGGGACGTGTTCCGCGACACCCTGATCGAGCAGGCCGAGCAGGGCGTGGACTATTTCACCATTCACGCGGGCGTGCGGCTGGCCCATCTGCCGCTGACGGCGCGGCGGCGCACCGGTATCGTGTCGCGGGGCGGCTCTATCCTGGCGCGCTGGTGCCTGGCCCACCACCGCGAGAACTTCCTGCACACCCACTTCCGCGACATCTGCGAAATCATGCGCGAGTACGACATCACCTTCAGCCTGGGCGACGGCCTGCGCCCTGGCAGCATCGAGGACGCCAACGACGCCGCGCAGTTTGCCGAGCTGGGCACGCTGGGCGAGCTGACCCGCGTGGCCTGGGAAGAAGGCATTCAGACCATGATCGAAGGCCCCGGCCATGTGCCGCTGCACCTGATTGCCGAGAATATGACCCGCGAGCTGGAGGCCTGTCTGGAAGCGCCCTTTTATACGCTGGGACCGCTCACCACTGACATTGCGCCCGGCTATGACCACATCACCAGCGCGATTGGGGCGGCGCAAATCGCCTGGCACGGCACCGCGATGCTGTGCTACGTCACCCCCAAGGAGCACCTGGGCCTGCCGGACCGGAACGATGTGCGCGAAGGCGTGGTCACCTACAAGCTGGCCGCCCACGCCGCCGACCTTGCCAAAGGCTTTCCGGGCGCGCAGGTCCGTGACAACGCCGTCAGCAAGGCCCGCTTCGAGTTCAGATGGAATGACCAGTTCAACCTCGGTTTGGACCCGGAAAAGGCCCGCTCCTTCCACGACGAAACCCTGCCTGCCGAGGCCGCCAAGACCGCGCATTTCTGCTCGATGTGCGGCCCGCAGTTCTGCTCCATGAAGCTGAGCCAGGACCTCGCGGGCGACCTGCGGGCGTTCATGGAGGAGGGCTTGGCGGAGAAGGCGCAGGAGTTCCGGGCGGGCGGCAGTGAGCTTTACGTGCCCGCAGAGGCGGGAGCGGATGACTGAAGCCACGAGGCCGTTAGGCGTGCTCTACCTCGTCGCCACCCCGCGCCCCGAGCAGAGCGAAGCCGAGTTGCTGGCCCGCATCGGCGCGGCGCTAGACGGCGGAGTGGACACCCTGCAACTCCGCTGCAAGGCCGAAGACCCCCGCTACGGCGAAGCGCGGCCATACATTGCGCTGGCGGAAAAGGTGCGCGACCTGGCGCACAGGCGCGGCATTCCCTTTTTTGTGAATGACCGCGTGGACGTGGCGCTGGCCGCCGGTGCCGACGGCGTGCATCTGGGCCAAAACGACCTGCCGGGCCGCTGGGCACACGAAATCGCCCCGTCGCTGATGATAGGCCGCTCCACCCACGCTCCTGAGCAGGCCGCCGCCGCCCTGGCCGAAGCCCCCGCCTACTTCGCCTGCGGCCCGGTTCACGCTACGCCCACCAAGCCGGGCCGGGCTGCCGTGGGGCTGGACTATATCCGCGCCGTGGCCGCACTGAATCCCCCGCTGCCCTGGTACGCCATCGGTGGGATAGACACGCAGACCATTCACGCAGCGCTGGACGCGGGTGCGCGGCGGGTGGCCGTGGTGCGGGCTGTGCTGGACGCGGCGGACCCGGCGGCGGCGGCGGCGGAGCTGAGGAGCTGTCTAAGGGTCTGAGGGTCGAAAAGTCTAAGGGAACCTACTTAGACCCTTAGACCTTTCGACTCTTTGACCTCACAAGGAAAAATGCCATGACTGACAACTTACCTCCCCAAGCCACTTTCACTCTCAACGGCGAAGCCTACCCCCTCACCCCTGGCCTCACCCTGCTGGCGCTGGTGCATTCGCTGGAGCTGGACCCGGCGCGGGTGGCAGCGGCGGTGAACGATGACTTTTACGCCGCTGGACAGCTCTCAGACCGCCCCCTCTGCCCCGGCGACGTGGTGGATGTGGTGCGGATGATGGTCGGCGGGTAAGGCGCTGACGCGCTGTCTAAGGGTCTAGAAGTCTAAGGGTCGAAGCACCGTCCTCTTAAACCTTTCGACCTTTGGACCCTTCGACTGTTCAACTTCTGAAAGGAACGAAAATGCACAACGACTCCCTCACCATTGCCGGTAAGCCATTTTCCAGCCGCCTGATGCTGGGCACCGGCAAATACCCCGATTTCAGCGTGATGCGCGAGGCCATTGAGGCGAGCGGCGCGGAGATCGTCACCGTCTCCATTCGGCGGGTGGAGCTGAAGAGCGCGGGCCATGACGGCCTGTTGGACGCGCTGGACTGGGATCGCTACCAGCTGTTGCCCAACACGGCGGGCTGCCGCACCGCCGCTGAAGCTGTGCGCGTGGCGAAACTGGCGCGGGCCACCACTGGCACGAACTGGGTCAAGCTGGAAGTGATTCCCGATGCCCGCTACCTGCTGCCCGACTCCACCGGCACGCTGCGGGCCGCTGAAGAACTGGTAGATGAAGGCTTTACGGTGCTCCCCTACGTACAGCCCGACGCCGTGCTGGCGCGGCAGCTGGAAGCCGCTGGCTGCGCCACGGTGATGCCGCTGGCTTCCCCCATCGGCTCTGGGCGGGGCCTGCAAAACTCCGCGCTGATCGCCACCGTGCTGGACGGGGCCAGGGTCCCGATTGTGGTCGACGCGGGCCTGGGCGTGCCCAGTGAAGCCGCAGCCGCACTGGAAATGGGCGCAGACGCCGTGCTGGTCAACACCGCCGTGGCCGAGGCCCGCGACCCGGTGGCGATGGCGCAGGCCTTTGCGCTGGGTGTACGGGCAGGGCGAATGGCGTACCTGGCTGGACGGATGCAGGTGCGCGCGACATCCAGTCCGAGCAGCCCCGAAATGGGCGTGGTCCGCCTGCCCGACCCCGAGGTTCCAACATGACGGTCCCGACATGATTGCCATTGTGGGCGGCGGACTTATCGGAGCCAGCATCGCTTTTGAGCTTGCACGGGCAGGCGCAGACATTGTGGTGCTGGACGCGGGCAAACGCGGCGCAGCCTGGCGGGCGGGTGCGGGCATGCTGACCCCAACGGGCGAGCGCCTGCACGGCACCCCGCTAGACGAACTGGCAGAACACAGCCTGCGCCTGTGGCCCGACTTTGCCCGCAGCCTGGCGCGGGCCTCCGGGCTGGATGTGCCTTTTCGTAGCGGCATCGAGCATGTGAACTCTCCCTGTCTTAGACCTTTAGACCCTTCGACCCTCAGACCCCACGAAGCGACCACCCATCCCCCTACCGTCGTCCGGGCTGCGCTGCACAGGCTGGACGTGCGCCGTGCCGAGGTGCTAGAGCTGGAGCAGGTGCGTGGAGGCGTGCGACTCATCACCGACGCTGGCCCACTGACCGCCGAGCGCGTGGTCCTGGCTGCTGGAGCCTGGTCCGGGCGCTTTGGGCTGCCGGTCTTCCCGGTGCGCGGGCAGGCGCTGCTGCTGACCGGCTCCCCAGGACTACCGGCCCGCTACAGCGGCAAGCGGCGCGGCTTTCCGCTGTACGGCCTGCCGCGTCCCGACGGACACTACATCGGGGCTACGGTGCGCCCGCACTGCTGGGACCCGGCCCCCCGGCCCAGTGACGCCCGCTGGCTCCACCGGGCGGCCTGCGTCCTTTGGCCGGAAGCCGACACCCTGCGGCCCCAAACCGCCTTGGTTGGCCTGCGTCCGGGCACGGCGGACGACCTGCCCATCGTGGGCGCACTACCTGGCTGGGACCGGCGCGTGCTGGTCGCCACTGGGCACGGTAGACACGGCGCACTGCTGGCTCCCGCCACAGCGCAGCACATCGCCAAGGAGCTGTTATGACACGAAAACCTATCGCCCTGACCATCGCTGGCTCGGACTCGGGCGGCGGGGCGGGCCTTCAGGCCGACCTCAAGACCTTTCAGGCGTTCGGGGTGTTCGGTACCTCTGCGGTCACCCTCATCACTGCGCAAAATACATTGGGTGTGCAGCGTACCTTTCTCCTGCCGCCAGATGTGGTCGCCGCACAGATTCGCTCGGTCCTGGCCGACCTGCCCCCAGCCGCCATCAAAATCGGAGCGCTGGGCGGAGCCGACATCATCCGGGCGGTGGCCGCCGAGCTGCGCGGGGCAGAGGTGCCCATCATCCTTGACCCCGTGATGGTTGCCAAAGGAGGCGCGTCCCTGCTTGACCCCAGAGGGATGACCGCCCTGATGGATGACCTGCTGCCCCTCGCGGCACTCACCACCCCCAATCTGCCCGAAGCCGAGGCCCTGGGCGCAGCGCTGAGCGGGCGGAACGTGCTGCTCAAAGGAGGCCATGCGGCGGGCGACACGGTGGTGGACCGCCTGCACTGGCAGGGGCGCGAGTACCGGTTCACAGTGCCCCGCCAGCAGACCCACCACACCCACGGCACCGGCTGCACCCTCTCCAGCGCCATCGCTGCCGGGTTGGCGCTGGGACAGCCTATGCCGCAGGCGGTGGCCCAGGCGCAGGCATACGTGGCGCGGGCGATGGCCGCTGCCCCTGGGCTGGGGGGAGGGCACGGCCCGCTGGAGCACGGCGTCAGCGGCGTGGACTGAACGCAGGAGGTCCAGCTGTCAAGAGATAGGACAAAGGGTTCTGACCTATTCTGACCCTATGTCGCGAGGCCTGGTTGTTGCTCTCACACTCTGTGTCATGCTCAGCGGACCTGCTTCAGAAGTGATGCCTTTAGCCCGTCCATCTGTGACCTTGCCGCAGGAGGTTCCCTTGTCCATCTCAGTCACGTCCCTTCCTTCTCCGCTCGCTGAAGATGCTCCGCTCTCTGCTGTGCTGGAGCGCCTGGACGCTTGGTATGCCCAGTATGCGCCCGCTATCGCTGCCACACTGCGCCCCGGAGCGACCGAAGCCGAATTGGACGCTCTGGAAGCGCAGCTCGGGCAGGAACTTCCGTCAGATTTCCGTGCCCTGTACCGCTGGCACGACGGCCAAAACTGGTCGGTGGGCGGAGTCTTTGGGCTGGACTGGATGCCACTTGCGGAGGTAGGCAGCCAATGGCAAATGTGGGCTGACATTGCCCGCGAAAATAGCGACATGAACCTCTCCATTCACCCGCTGTCGTACCCGACCGGGGCCATCCGTGAGCAGTACGCTTCTGCCGTATGGGTGCCCTTCCTGCACGATGGAGGCGGCAACAATGTTGCCCTGGATCTGGGGCCAGACGTGGTGGGCCAGGCCGGGCAAGTGGTGACCACCGGGCGCGACGAGAATCACCGTTACGTGCTCGCCAGCAGCGTAGAAGGCTTCCTGCGCGAGTACCTCCGCCGCCTGGAAAGTGGGCAGGTTGTCGTGCAGGCACTGGACGGCTTTGAAGGCGAGATGTGGGACGTGACCCTGACTGACGCGGCGGGGCAAGCCCACGACGGCTACTATCAGCTGGGCAACCTCTTTCCCGGTTTTGGTGCCGCGCCCGCTACGCCCAGCAAGAACCCTCAGAGCGGCGGGATGCCCCTGTCCGAGGCGTTGCCCCGCCTGGAAGCCTTTTTGGCTGCGCATCACCCAGACTTGCTGACTGCACTGCCGCCAGGAGCAAGCGAAGCTGAGCTTAATGCCGCCGAAGCTCGTCTAGGAAAGCCGCTGCCCCCCGAAGTGCGCTTGTGGTACGCGCATCACCGCGACTGGGGCGAGTTGTTCGGACTGCGGTCCATCCCACTAGATGAGCTGGGCACAGCGGATCCGGCCACCTTTGGACCGCCAGACGCGCGGGGCACCGTAGAGCCGTTCAGTCCTTATTCCGATCCTAGCAGCGCTGCCAATTGGCTGCCGCTGTGGGAAGACGGCATGGGCGGTTATGTGGGCCTAAATCTGGCGAATTACGGCGATGTACGCACTTTTGGGGCCAGCGTCAGCCCGCGTCATCTCCTAAACGAGCGCTTGGACGGCTTGCTGCACCGCTACGTCCGCTTTGCCGAAGCGGGCCTGCTCATCCGTGACGGTTTCAGCCTACGTGTACCGGACGTGCAAGGCCAAACAGGCACGGGGGCCGCAGCGGCATTCCCCGGCTTCGGTGTGGCACCTGCTCAGCTGGACTTCAGCGCACCCTGACACCTTTGGTAGCGGGCTGCTTGCGAATCCAGGCCACAAATTTCTGTACACCCTCATGCTCACGCAGTGCGGCCAGCGAAGAGTATTGGTTTTCCAACTCCTGATTTGAAAAGGTGGTGTGCAGGTACTTGTGGCAAGCTAGGCACAACAGCGCTGTAGGGAGTGAGGCCACCTTCAGGCCACGCCGCCGCCCCTGCGAGCGCGGCACCAGATGGTGCTCGGTCAGATGCGGCACCTCGCGGCCGCACAGGGCGCATGCCTCTGGAAGCGCGGCGGGTGGGGGCCAGGCCGACCTACTCTGGCGACGTGCCATCCACGCCCTGACGCTGGGGCAAAGCCTGGATCCCAAGGCGCAACCGGCCCAGCAGATGGATCAGCTGCGCCTGCTCAGCTGGGCTCAGCGCCGACATGGTGCGCAGGTTGTGCTCTGCCAGTGGGCGGTCCATGTCGGCCAGCAGCTCCAGGCCCCGCGCCGTGATGTGCACGGGCACCAGGCGCTGGTCTTCACCCTCAGGGCGCGCATGGTCCCGCCTGACCAACTGGGCCTTTTCTAGTCGGGTCAACATCCGCGAGACATCGGGGGACACCCGGTCAATCAGTCGGCGGCGGATTTCGTTGCGGCCCAGCTGCTCACCGGCGCGGTGTGCCCCGCGCAAAATCCGCAGGATGTTGTACTGCGCTGGTGTAATCCCAAACTGCCGCACAAACTGATCAAACTCGGCCATGACAACAGAATGGGTCCGCAGCAGGCTTACCATCGCCTCTTCCGAAGTTTCTGGATATTCAACATTTTGCAGCAACTCTTCGTAAAGGGTCATGTCCGGCACACAGTGTAGAGGCTGTAGGAGCCCAGATTAGAGTTATAGGAGACGGTCCACTTTGGCGCGCCCCTGCTATGCATGCGGCCTCCGCGCCTGCTCCGGCAAGGCACCTCGCTCGCCCTCAGCGCCTTCAGCCACGATATGTTCCAGCATCGCCACCACGCCCCGGCGCATGGTGTCCAGCGGCAAAGTATAGGGTGCACGTTGCCCAGGCAACTTGGGCACATGGACAAACCCGTACTTGACATGCTGAAGGTCGCTGGACTGCGCCAGCAGATAGCCCAGCTCGTAGGTCACGTTGTTGCAGACAAAGGAGCCGGGGTCCTGAGACACCTCGGCAGGGACGCCGTAGGCCAGCGCTGCCGCCGCCAGCGCCTGAGGCGTACTCAGGGTGGTATGCCAGGCCAGGGGGCCGTCCGGTTCCAGCAGTTGCCGGGTCAGCTTGACCCCAGCATTGTCGGCAATGCTGACATCGGCCCAGTTGTAGCCCCGCGTTTCGGGGCATAGGCCAGGCCGCGAGCCGTCCATGCCCAGGCACAGCACGTGGGTGGCCCCCACTTCACGGATGGCGGCCAAGATGGCCTGCGTGGCGGCGCGGTACTGGGTCGGGATTTCGCGCCCCACTACGGCCACGCCCCCGATCTGGTCCGGCAAAGACTGAGCGATCAGACCAGCCGGATTCTCATCTTGTTGGTTGAACGGGTCAAAGCCCGTCACCAGGATTTTCATGCCCGCTGCTCCTGCCCGTTCAGGCTGCCGATCATCTCCCGAATCCGCAGCAGGTCCAGGCCCTGACGCACCGCCGCCGGGTCGCTGTCAGGCGAGACCCCAGCAGCGTCAGCCAGAGCATGCAGGGCCTGCGGCCACTCCTCATCGGTGGAGCGCTCGGCGGCCTCAAGCAGCGCCGCTGCCTGCCGGACATTCAGCTGGTAGATGTCCTCCGGTTGGCTGATGGTCCGTAGCCCAGCATCGGTCACTGCGCCCCCTTGCTGAGCCGCTTCCAGAACAAGCCCGAAATCACGTTGTAGTCCTGTCCGCCCACGCCCCGCAAATCATCCCGGTAAGCCTGGATACCGGCACCAATTGGCAGCACGATGTAGTAGCCTTCCTCGGCGGCGCGGCGGGCCACCTGAGCGTACAGTTCCCCGGCACGCTCCGGGTCGGTGGCTGCGGCTTTGCGGGCTTCGTCAATCCAGCTGTCTATCTGCGCGTCGTTGATATGACTCTTGAGGCCGTGGTAGCCAGCGCTGTGGTAAAAGGGCCGGAAATAGTTGTCTGGATCAGCGTAGCCTGATCCCCAGCTGGCGTAGGCCATCGGCTCAATGTTGGCCGCGCTGATCAGCTCACTCCACTGCTTCTCGATCAGGTTCACCTTGAACTTGGGGTTCATCGCCTCAATATTCATTTTGAGAATTTCGATGGCGGCCTGAATCTGGGGGCTGCCCTCGCGGTAAGCGGCATTCAGGGTAAAGCCTTTCTCCCAGGCTTCGCCGCCGTGCGCCTTCTCGCAGTGCTGGCGCGCTTCATCGAGGTTCAGGCCGGGATTGGCGAGCGTCTGGTCATAGCCCGCCAGTTGCGGCGGCATCAGGGTGTTGCGGCGCTCGGCTTTGCCCAGGAAAATCTGCTCCACATAGGTGTCATAGTCAAAAGCCTTCACGAAGCACAGCCGCATGTCCCGGTCCGCGAAGAAGTTGGCCGGAACCCCATCTCCCCAGGTGCCGCTGCCGATGTTCTGGCTCTTGGCCGTGTCCTGGTTGAGCGCCAAGGCATAAGCGACCAGGTTGGGCAGGTCGTCCACCACCTGAATGCCCGGCTGACCGGCCACCTGCGACTGAATCACTTCACGCGAACCGATTTCGGCAATGTCGGTGTCGCCTTTGAGCAGCGCCTGGATGCGGCTGGCCTGCTCCGGCACCTTGCGGCGCACGACGTTCTTGATGGCTGGCTCGCCTCCCCAGTAGTCCGGGAAGCTGACAAACGTGAGCGCGTCGTCCTCGGCGCTGACGATGCGGTAGGGGCCGGTGCCGCTGGCATCCTTGCTCAGCGGACTTTCCGACAGGTCTTTGGACACCCAGTCTTTCCAGGTGGCTTCGGTGCCGTCCCACTCGCCCAGGGCCACCGTATGTTTGCGGTCCACAATCGCCTGACCGGGATAGGTCAGCCGGGCCAGCAGGTAGGGCTCCGGCTGGGCCAGGTTGAGCACCAGTTCCTCGCCCTCGCATTCCACCGCTTGGTCAATCCGCTTCCAGGTGATGGAAGGGTCTTTTTCGGCGTTGTCGCGGGTGCCCAGTAACGGCTCGGAAATGTACCAGCTTCCACCGTCCGCAGCGTTGGTCACCAGATTGCGCTCGAAGGTGTACTCTGCGTCGGCGCAGCTGAACGGGTTGCCAGAGTGGAACTTGACCCCGGAGCGCAGCTTGAAGCGGTACTGTAGGCCGTCTTCCGACGTGGTCCAGCTTTCGGCCAGCAGCGGCTCGTATTCGGTCAGCGAGCCAGCGGGGTACGCCACCAACGTTTCGTAAGCATTCTGCACCAGGCGGCTACTTGTTCCATCAAAGACTGCGCCCGGATCAAGCGTGGGAATATCGGAGGCTTCCATGATGACCAGGGTGTCCCCACGCCCCGTAGCAGAGGTGGTGCCACTGGCCTGAGCCGAGGCTGCGCCGCTGGCCCCCGCCGGAGCCCCAGCGTCGGCACTGGCAGCTCCAGAGGCCGATACCCCGGACGCCGTCGCCCCAGAGTCGCCAGACGTTTTGGGCGCAGTGCAACCCGCGAGAAGTAAAGCAAGCGTAAGAAACATTCCGGTGCGCTGAGTCATATGTTGTCCTCCTGCGAAATATCGTTCACTATATGGCAATGATCAGAATATTGCCCAGGTGGCTACCGGTTGCAGTTCCGCCTATCAGGGAAAAGCACCCTGACATGCTCCACTTTCACGGGCAGCCACTTTTTTCTGACTCCCGTTGGTCGGGGTTCCGAAGTGGATAGCCACTTCTACACCCGGAATTTACTTAGCTCCGCAGTTCCTGTGGCTGGGACACCCACCGCGCCGGTCCGGTCCTCCTGATGGGCGCTCTCCCAAAGGCGGCGGTATGGAGTTGGCAGGGGCTCACCGACAGCGCCCAGGTGCGGCACCTGCTGGAGCAGTGGGAGCACGCGCCGCAGCCTCCACAGCAGATTGAGGTCTGGATTTCGGAAGGCCCCGAGGCACGCGCCGCTTTGCAGGCCGAAGTGCAGGCCCGCTGGCCAGAGTGCACTGTGCAGGTCTGGAACTGCTACAAGCCGCTGGTCAGCCGCCTGCTGGACTCCTGGGCGGCGTGGCAACAGCACCCGCCAGAGCGTCTGGAACTGCGGTATCCCACCGTGCCGCACGCCCACCCGGAACGGTTCTTGCTAGAGGCTTATCCCCTGGCCGCCTGGGCACGGCAGTGGGGCTGTGAGCTGATCACTGCACCCCACAGCCCCGCTGAGCCGGGCTATGTCCTGAACGTAGATGGAAACACGCTGGACATTCCAGTGCCGCTGCGTGAAGCTGCTGCCGTCACAGGTGAACCCGTGCAGCGCATGACCGGGCGGCTGCGTGTAGACGGGCTCACGCTGGATTTCCCCACCGCGCCTGAGCAGCTCTGGGAGGCTTATCTCGGCTGGCTGGCAGAGCAGGCGTGGCCCGAGCGCCCTCCTTATTTCGGCTGCCTACAGCCGGTGGCCCACTTCCCATTCTCGCGTGAGTCCCTGCACCACGGTCACGAGGCGCTGGACCTGGGAGAAGCGCTGAGTGAGGAACTGTATTTCGGCACTCAGGAATTCTTCGAGCAGCGGCAGCCTGGTGCCCCAACGCAGCGCACTTTGCAACTGGGGCAAGTGGTCCCGCTGGTCCTGAGCAGCGACCAGGTGCAGCTGGAGGTACTGAACAGCGGTCCCGCCCTTGCCGCTTCTGCCTCACACAGCCCGGCTGCCGCCACACCAGACCTCACGGCGCTGGACCGGCCCCTCTCCCCTGCCGAAGCTCTGGCCTGGCAGGAGCGGCTCCGGCCAGAGCGTGCCCCGCGTGACCTTAGTGTGCAGGGGCGGCCAGTGGTGACTTTTCTGCAGCCCAGCGAGCAACCTGGCGGACTACTGGTCACTGCCGGGCAGCACGCCAACGAAGCCACAGGTGTGGTGGCGGCGCTCCGGGCCGTGGCCGAGCTGGAAGGCCACCCTCTGCTCACAGTCATTCCGCAGGAAAATCCGGATGGATACGCCCTGTTCAGCTGGCTGCAGGAGGCTCAGCACCCCGAGCATATGCATCACGCGGCACGCTACACCGCCCTGGGCGACGATCTGGAATACCGCTGTGATGCCCCCTGGTACGAACGAGCGGCACGCAGGCGGGCACTGGCCCAGTTTGCCCCACAGCTGCACGTCAACCTGCACGGCTACCCGTCGCACGAGTGGACCCGGCCCATGAACGGGTATGTTCCCCAGGGCTTTGAAGCGTGGACCCTGCCCAAAGGCTTTTGTCTGATTTTCCGGGCGCAGCCTGGGCAAGAGGAGCTGGCCGAAGCCCTGGCGGACACCGTAACCGCCGACCTCGCGCAGTGGCCAGAGCTGACCGCCTTCAACGCCGCGCAGTGTCAGGTCTACGAAGCCCACACCAGTGCGCGGCCCTACCGCATGATTCACGGCACACCCTGCCTGTTTGCCGTGCGCGAAAGCCTGAGCTGTCCCCTCGAACTTGTGACCGAATTCCCCGACGAAACCGTGACCGGAGCAGACTTCCGGCTGGGGCAGCAGGCCCAGCTGGAAGTCATCCGCTCGGCCCTGCGCTGGGTGGAGAGGCACACCTTCAGGTAAATAGTGGGGTCTTAGGCTGGTGACCACAGCGGGCCAACGCCAAGCTGAGCCAGCACCTCCAGGCTCAGTTCAAAGCGGCAGGTTTTCTGGGGATCAACCACCTGGCTGATCTGCAGATGCCCCGCCGCGCTCATCAGCCCGATTGCCTCAGCGCGGCTCAGTCCAGCCTCTTGCTGCAACAGGGCGCTCATGTGTTTGGCAGCCCGCTGGGCGGCCTCATCAAGCGTCACGGCGCTGGCAATGGTGTACAGATGCTGCGGTGTCTGCACCAGCGGCAAGGGCCAGCGGCACTGCGGCACCACACTCACCCGGACGGTCACTTTGCCCGGCACTTCCAGCCCGCAAACACTGACTTCGCCGTCTCCCATAGCGGCGTGCAGGTCGCCCAGAGCCAGGAGCCCGCCCTCCACATTCACCGGCAAAAAGAGGGTATGACCGGCGCAGATTACCGTGGTGTCCATGTTGCCTCCATGATCGTCCGGGGTGCCGTTGGGCACCGGCTCGCCAGCAGGAGCGGTGCCGATCACGCCGATCATGGGCCTGACAGGAAGCTTGACCCGGCCCAGAGAAACTTGCCCATCCTGCACCGCAAACAGAGAGACGCTCGACTCTTCCAGGGCGTCGCCTTCAACCCCCAGGCCGGGGCCAGTCACCATCACGGCGCGGTCCCCCACCTCAATACTCAGAATCTCAATGGCAAGCGCATCCCCCGGCTGAGCGCCCTCAATAAAGACCGGCCCAGTGGCAGGATTGACCCGGTCCCAGTTCAGCCCGGTGTAGTCGGCGGGCTGCTGGATCTGATCCTCAAAGCAGTCGCGGGTATGAAAGATCAGGGTGCTGCCGCCTGGAGCGCGTAGGGCCGGTTCGTGACGGCGGTCCATGCTGTAGATCAGCCGGTCATTGGGAATTTCAAATACGGTCATGACACCTCCTGGGGCGCCTGAACAGCCTCGCCTGACACTGGCTTAGCCACATTTCCTAGCGGCATTTCCTGGCCGCACTGTCTAGCGGCGAGGTATGGAAGCACAGCAGCAGTTCAGGTGTCTGAACTATAAAGGCCAGAACGCCGCTCCCCTCACTCCATCACAAAGCAGTTGCGCCCCAGCGCCTTGGCGCGGTACAGCCGCTCGTCCGCTCGCTGGAGCACTTCTTCGGGGGTTTGTCCCTCGGAGAAGGTGGCGGCCCCGATACTGACGGTCACGCCCGGCAGGTTGCTGGTGGCCGGTCTGGGTTGGCGCGCCAGGTGCAGTAGACGCTCGATACTTTGTTGCCGCACATGACCGGGAATATCCAGCATCAGGATCATGAACTCCTCGCCTCCCCAGCGACCAACCAAGTCTGGGTCCTGCACGCCATGAATCAGCCGCTGGGCCACATGCCGCAGGACCTGGTCGCCCGCCGCGTGACCGAAACGGTCATTCAGCTGCTTGAAATGATCGATATCTACCATCAGGAGCATGCCCGAGGGTGCCGGCTGCGACATCACTGCCCTGAACCGCTCCTCGATACTTCTGCGGCTGGCTGCGCCTGTCAGGGCATCTGTCGAAAGTTGATCCCGCAGCAGCCAGTTCTGCCAGCGCTCCTCAATGATCAGGCGGCTATAAACAGTGCTGAAGTAGATCACCAGCAGTGTAATCCCCATCATGGAGATGGCCAGCAGATCAAACTGGCCAGAGGCAAGAGCCACGATGACAAACAGGGCAAAAAACCCCGCTAGGCCCCGGACCGCCAGTGGTAGGGGGAGCAGGTTCAGCATCAGCAAGGCCAGGATCAGCAACTCAAGGCTCAGCAGGATGCCTGGAGGAAGCCTCTGCCAGAGGGTCTGTAGCATATCGCCCAGCAGGCGAAAAGCCAGCGCAATAATAGCCAGCAGATGAATATGGTCCGCCTGCGTATTGCCCCTGCGGTTGAGCCACCAGATGTAAAGCATGACCAGTGTGGTGGCGCTGCCCAGCAGCAGCTGGAACAAGTCACCCTCTAACCCGAACCGCACGCCGGCCAGCAGATTGAGAGCGGCGGCACCGATAGCGAGCCGTTCAATCCAGTTCCGGTACTGTTCGTCAGTCGGGTGCTCGAAGGATGCGCTGAGCTGCACCCCTCGACTTTACGCCCGCCACTGTCTCGAAAACTCTACAAATGCCCTCAGACGGCCCCTGAGTCGCCGCTGAGTCATCAGTGGGTCGCCACCAGGCAGTTGCCCTACTGCACGTCCTATTGCGGCAGTGACCAGTCCACCGGTGCCTCGCCCGCTTCCTCCAAGGCCTGGTTCACCGCACTGAAAGGCCGGGTGCCTGCGAAATGCCGCACGCTCAGCGGGCTAGGGTGCCCACTTTCGATCACGGTGTGCTGCGGGGCCGTCACAAGTTTTTTCTTTTTGCGGGCGTACGCTCCCCACAGCACGAAGACCACTCGCTCCTCTTTGTCGTTCAGGGCGCGGATCACGGCGTCAGTGAAGTCCTCCCAGCCCTGGCCCGCGTGGCTGTTGGGCTCGGCCTCACGCACGGTCAGCACAGCGTTGAGCAGCAGCACCCCACGCTCGGCCCAGGCTTCCAGGTTGCCATGGCGGGGCGCAGTCACACCCACATCTTCATGCAGCTCCTGGTAGATGTTGCGTAAGGACGGCGGCACCCGCACACCCCGGCGCACGCTAAAGGCCAGCCCGTGCGCCTGCCCCGCCCCGTGATAAGGGTCCTGTCCCAGAATCAGCACTTTGGCGTCACGGTAAGGGGTGAGCCGCAGGGCCGTGAACACGTCCTCAGGCGGCGGGTACACGGCAGCCGTCTGCCGCTCGTGCGCCACGAATTCCAGCAGGCGGTGAAAGGAGGGCCGGCTGACGGCGTCCGCCAGCACCGCGCCCCAATCCTGAGGCAGTTCTACGGCAGGCTGGGCAGCAGGCGGGTCGAACAGGTTGGGTTGGTCAGACATGGGGTGCCTCCTTGGGGGCCGGGAGCGGCGTGAATGTTCGGCTGGCGGACGCTCAGGCCGGGGCGGGAGGCCGCGCTTCTCCCGCTCAGCACGAATCACGGCCTTTTTGCGGCTGCCGTGCAGGGCGTAGATTCTGCGTGCCTCGGCGGCGAACAGCGGGGTGGCCCGCACGGCCTGCAAGCGGCGGTGGGCTTCACGGGCCGGGGCATGCTCGTCCACCACAGGATAGGGATAATCGCGCCCCAACCGCAGGCCCAGGCCGCACGCCGTCAGCGGGGGCAGTTCCCAGGGCCGCCAGATATGCGGGGCGGGCACACCCTCAAGCTCCGGCACCCAGCGGCGGATAAATTCGCCGTCAGGGTCCTGGTCGCGGGCCTGGCGGGTAGGCGAATAGATGCGGCTGCGGTTGATGCCTACTGTGCCGCTCTGCATCTGCATCTGTGACCAGTGAATACCCGGCTCGTTGTCCAGCCACTGCCGCGCCAGAAACAGCCCAGGACTGCGCCAGTGCAGCCACAGGTGCTGCGCGGCAAAGCTGACCAGCATGGCCCGCATCCGGAAGTTCAGCCAGCCGGTAGCCCGCAGCATCCGCATACAGGCGTCAATGAGTGGGTAGCCGGTCTGGCCTGCACACCAGCGCTGAAAATGCTCTTCATTCCAGTGCGGTTCACGCAGGCCGTCATACGCCCGGTTGAGGTTCTCAAACTCCATACGCGGCTCGGATTCCAGGCGCTGGGTGAAGTGGTCGCGCCAGTGCAGTCGGCTCTCGAAGGACCGCAGCGAGCGCTCCCAGCGGGCGTCCTTTTCGGCCACAGCACGCGCCAACCCCTGGCGGGTCGCCAGCAGCACGGTCCGTGCCGAGACGGTCCCGAACGCCAGCGGCGCACTCAGCCGGGAGCAGGCGTCCTCGGCGGTCAGCGGGCTGCTCATCGCCCACATGTAGTCACGTCCCCGGCGCTGAAGGAACGATTCCAGCACGTCGTGGGCCGCCGTTTCGCCGCCCTGTGGAATGACTTTGCGGCTGGGCTTCACTCCCAGCGCAGCGTGATCCATCACGCCCACGCTGCCCAGCGCACTCTGCACACCCCGCAGCGTGGGCACCGGCAGGGGCGGAGCCCCCATGCGCTCTTCCCAGGCGTCGGCCCAGCCGTCACGGTTCACCATCCGCCGGATCACGCCCTGCTGCGGCGGCTCGTAAAAGGGAATGCCCTTTGAGCGCGCCCAGGCATGGACCCGCAAGTCACGGGCAAAGCTCACACCATTCCCGGTTTCCTGATGCGCCCACAGGCTCCCGATAGGCACCTCGCGGCTGAGTGCGTCCAGCACGGCAACTGCTTCGCCACGCCGAATCACCAGCGGCGCTCCCAGCTCGGCCAGGCGGGCCGACAGGTCACGCAGGCACTCGTGCAAATAGGTCAGATGGTGCCCGCTGAACTCCTCATGTTCCAGCTGCTCGGGCTCGTAAATGTACAGCGGCAGCACCGGCCCCCGCTCTGCCGCCCGGCTGAGGGCAGCATGGTCGGACACCCGCAGGTCTTTTTTGAACCAGACAACGGCCAGCGGCTGCATCCGGTCAGTCTGAGGCAAGGCCGCAGCGCCGGGGTGAAGCGGGCGTTGCGGCAACTTTCAGAAGGCGGCGGCCTCCGCCTGCGCCCTAGCCCAGCGAACCGAACTTGTTTTCGGGGATAATGCGGGCCAGTTCGCTGCGAATCTGACCGAAGTCGCCGGAGCGGGCTGCCGCTTCCAGGCCCGCGATGTCACGGTCTAGCGTTTCAGGGTCCACCTGCTCCAACCGGGCACTGAAAATCTCAGCGTGGGTGGTGGCGTCGGTGCCCTCAGAGGAAGTCAGCAGCTCCTCGTACAGCTTTTCGCCGGGCCGCACGCCGCTGTACACCACTTCAATGTCCTGCGCGCCACTCAGGCGAATCACGTCGCGGGCCAGGTCCGAGATGTTGACCGGGTTGCCCATGTTCAGCACGTAGACTTTGCCGTTTTCGGCGAGGCCCCCAGCTTGCAGCACCAGCCGCGCCGCTTCGGGAATCGTCATAAAGTAGCGGGTCATCTCTGGGTGGGTCACCGTGACCGGGCCGCCCTGCCGAATCTGGTGCATGAAGGTGGGCACCACGCTGCCCCGGCTGCCCAGCACATTGCCAAAGCGCACCGACACGAACGCCTGCCCCGGCTTGGCCCGCGCCGCTCCCGCCGAGACAGTCTTTTCGGCCATGCGCTTGCTGGCTCCCATCACACTGGTGGGGTTCACGGCCTTGTCGGTGGAGACATTGACCAGCCGCTCCACGCCGTATTTCAGGCCCATCTCTACCACATTGCGGGTGCCGATCACGTTGTTCAGAATCGCTTCGGAAGGGGCGGCTTCCATCAGCGGAACGTGCTTGTGGGCCGCCGCGTGAAACACCACCTGCGGACGGGTTTCACGGAAGACCTGTTCTACCCGGTCACGGTCCCGCACGTCACCGATGAGTGCAACCTGCGGCAGCTCTGGAGCCAAGCGGCGTAGCTCCTGCTGCACGGCAAAAATGCTGCCTTCCCCCCGGCCCATCAGGACAATCCGGCCAGGACCGAACTGCAGAATCTGGCGCACAATTTCCGAGCCGATGCTGCCGCCAGCGCCCGTGACCAGCACGGTGCGGTCCCGCAGGTAGCCAGCAATCTCGGCGGTATTCAGCTGGACCGGGGGCCGCCGCAACAAGTCTTCGAGATTCACGTCCCGAATCTGGCCCAGAGACACGTTGCCCGACAGAATTTCAAAGACACCCGGAATGATACGGTAGCTGACGCCAGTATCTTTGGCGAGGTCCACCACCCGGCGCACGAAGGTGCCCGCCGCCGAGGGCACCGCAATCAGAATTTCTTCTACCCCTTCGCGCCGGACCACTTCTGGCAGGCTGGACACGCCGCCAAAGACTGGCAGGCCCACCAGCGAGGTGCCGCGCTTGTCAGGGTCATCATCCACAAAGCCCACCGGGTGCAGCTGCGCTTCGGGGTGCCGCAGCATCTCGCGGGCAATCAGGCTGCCGGCGTCGCCCGCGCCCACAATCAGCACCCGCCGCTGGTCCGTGCGGCTCCCACGGGGCACCCGCTCATGCAGCACGCGGGCCAGCAGGCGCACCCCACTGAGCAGCAGCAGCCCTAGCCCGCCGGTCAGCAGCGGCACACTGCGCGGCAGGTCCAAAAAGCCGTACAGCAAGAAGGCCGCGGCCAACCCCAGCACGGTCGCCAGCACGACCGCCCGCAGCAGCAGCAGCAGGTCCGGCACCCCGATACGCCGCCAGGTCTGACGGTACAGCCCGTAATAACTGCTCAGCGCCCCCATAATCAGCGCACTAAGCAGGAAATAAGCCAGCACGCCTTCACTCAGCGCCGTGCTGCTCAGTCCTCCGGTCAGCGCACTCGGCTTGCGGTACAGATAAGCCAGCACGGCGGCCAGCGTCCACAGGCCCAGGTCAATGGCGAACTTCTGCAACTGGTGTGAGCGAACCGTCTCGTGCGGGGTCTGATCTGGCAGCGAAGATGGGGGAAGCATTTCAGAAGGCTGCGACATCACACGGCTCCCTTAGCGGGTCGCCTCTTCCAGCACCGCGCAGATGATGTCGGCCATTGCCTCCATATCGGCCCCGCTCAGCGTGGGATGCACCAGAAACATCAGCGCGGTCTCGCCCAGTTCGCGGGCCACCGGCAAGCGCTCCTGCGGACCGTAGCCAGCGTGCGTGAAGGCCCGCTCCAGGTAAATCTCGGAGCAAGAACCGCTGAACGCGGGCACGCCGCGTGCCACGATCTCATTCATGATGCGGTCACGGTCCCAGCCTTCCCGCAGCGCTTCTGGCTGCACGAACGCGTAGTACTTGTAGTACGAGTGGTAGATCTCTTCTGGGGGCAGGGTCAGGCGAATGCTGGCGTACTCGCCCAGGCGGCGGTTCAGAACAGACGCATTCTCGCGGCGCTGCTTGATCCACTCGGGCAGCTTGCGCAGCTGCAACCGGCCAATCACCGCCTGCATTTCCAACATGCGCCAGTTGGTGCCGAACGACTCGTGCAACCAGCGGAAGCCAGGCGGGTGGTCGCGGTGATAGACCGCGTCGTAGCTTTTGCCGTGGTCTTTAAACGCCCAGGCTTTTTTCCAGACGTCCTCACCGGCCAGCTCATCATGGAAGGCCAGCAGGCCACCCTCACCGCCAGTGGTCATGATCTTGTCCTGGCAAAAGGAAAACGCTCCCGCGTGCCCGATGCTGCCCACGGGACGGCCCTTGTAGAAAGCGCCGTGTGCCTGGGCACAGTCCTCAATCACGATCAGGTCGTGTTCGCGGGCCAGTTCCATAATTGGGTCCATGTCGCAGGGCCAGCCGGCCAGGTGGACCGCGATGATGGCGCGGGTGCGCTCATTGATCAGCGGGCGGATGGTGTCGGCGGTGATGTTCTGGGTCACTGGGTCCACGTCGGCAATCACCGGCACACAGCCGCGCATCACGGCTGCACTGGCCGAAGCGATGAACGTGCGCGTGGTGGTAATGACCTCTCCCTCGCTGATGCCAAACGCTTCTAGGGCCAGTTCCAGCGCCAGGGTACCGTTGTGCAGAGCAATCGTGTGCCTAACGCCCAGATATTCGGCGTACTCGCGCTCGAATTCGCGGGCCTCGGTCCCGGTCCAGTAGTTGACCCGCCCCGAAACCAGAACGTCCATCACCGCCTGGCGTTCATCCTCAGGAAAGACGGGCCAGCCGGGCCAGGTCTGTGCCCCCCCCTGCCGAGACACCTCGCTTGCGCTCACCTTATTCATCACGGGTCTCAGCATACTGTGTTTTTCCTGACGGGCTTCTGCTTTTTTCTGACTGTTTTCCGAAATGCACTGTGCTTCCCAAAAATGCACTGTGCTTCCCGGAAATACGCTGTGCCGAGAGCAGTGCGGCTGGCTGACCGGCTGAAAAATCCACTCTCTGCAGCAGAGCGCGTGGCACCAGCGCCCCGCTATAGTGCGGCTCGTGACTGCCGCACCCTCCGCACAGACGTCATCCGGCTCCCCAGTACTGGCGGCCTGGCTCGCGTTGCTGCCCCCCGTGCTGGGGCTGGGGCTGCTGGGGCTGGCCGGGTGGCCTGGCCTGCGCCGGCTTCCAGCAGCAGCGCTGTGGGTGCTGGGCTTTTATGCCCTCAGCCAAATGGTACCGGCCCTGCTCGCCCCTGACCCCGGCCTGGCCCTGGCCGGTGCCACTGTCAGAACTGGACTGATGGGCGGCCTGATTGGCCTGGGGGCTTGGCTGGGAAGTGGGCGTGGGCTGGCCCCACTGGGGCTGGGGCTGCTGGCGGTCTATGCCACGGCCCTGTACGGCGCAGTCAGTCATCCACAGGACATTTACATCACACGTCTGACCCACCCGTACATGACATCAACCACACTGGGGCTGGCCGGCACCCTGGGAGTGTGGCTGGCGCTGTTCAGCTCCCACGAACCAGGCACGGACCCCGCAGGAGAGCAGCCTTCTGCACCCGCATTCCCCTGGCTGGCGTGGCTGTCCGCCCCAGCGTGGCGTCTGTTGTTGGGCCTGAGCGGTGCCCTGATCATTCTGGCTTCAGGGAGCCGGGGGGCGCTGCTGGCGGCCATCATCGGCGCAGCGGCAGGAAGTGTGCAGCAGCGCAGCCGCCTGGGGGCCGCTGCCATTGCCCTGCTCGGCGCTCTGGGCGCGGCTGGCGTGTGGCTGGGTGAGCGGCTCGGGATCAGTGCCCTGGCCCGGTTCAGCGACACCTCTTCCAGTGGACGCGACCTGGTCTGGGGCACTACAGCCGAAGTCATCCAGACTTATCCCCTGGGCGGCGTGGGCAGCTACGGCCTGGGGCGCTTTCTTCAGTTGCCGCAGCCCTGCCAGCTTTGGCCCGATGCCAGCGGCGTCGCTCCCCCCTGCCCAGATTGGATGAGCGACCTGACCGCCCGGATAGGCAGCCCCTGGCTCATCGCCCACAACGGCTTTTTGCAGCAGCTGGCCGAAACCGGGCCGCTGGGCACGGCAGGCCTGATGACCCTGCTGGGACTGGTCATCTATGCCGCCTGGCACAGCCGTGAGGCCCTGCTGATAGCGGTGGTCGCTGGCCTGCTGGTCGCCACCGTCAACGACAATCTGCTGCTGGTGCCCAGTCCTTTTTTTGCAGAGGTCTTCTGGCTGGCGGCTGGGGCGGCCCTTTACCGTCTGGGGCGTGAACCTGCCGCTTTTGCCTCCCCTGCACCACTTCGGGTGGGCCTGCTAGGGGCAGGAGCCGCAGCCCTGCTGGCCTTCCCCGTCTGGGCAACTCCTCAGATGACCCAGGCCGCCGCACCTCCAGAGGCCCCCCGGCTGATGTTTCTGGACGCTCCAGCGACAATCGCTCCAGACAGCTCCAGCAAGACCTACGCAGTAACGGCCCAGTTTCAGGGGCCGGACGGCAGCTACCGGGCGGTCCTGAGCAGCTGCCAGGACACCTGCGTGCCAGTCAGCAGCGCAGTGGTCCGCATCAAAGCTGGACAATCGGACTTTGTTGACCTGCCTGCGCGGCTTCGCCCGGATGCCCGCCAAACCCTGAGCCTGCGGCTGTATGCCGCTGCGGGCAGATCGAATGCGCCTTTGCTGGGAGAGCACCGCTGGGAGGTGAGTCAGTGAACTCTGGTCCACTCCACCCAGAAGGGGTCCAGCCTGCTTCAGCTGCCCGCCTGTCAAAGCCGGGGCAGTTGCTCTGGACTGCCTTGCTGCCCCTGCTGGTTTGTGGTGGGCTGAGTGCTCTGGTGCTGCGGCCCCAGACGGGACAAGTGCCCGAACTGTACACCGCGCCCAGCCTGGAGGGCTGCGCTCAGGCGGGTCAGCCGATTGCCTTTGAGCCCGGCTATCCCGACGATGGAGCCACCGCCACCCTGCGCGAAGACGGTTTCCACCTGCTGGGGCGCTCGTGGTTGCGGGCACAGGCCTGTGGGCCAGGCACCCTCACGGTGACCGGCGACGGCGACCAGGCGGGCGACGAGCCGCCCAGGCTCGAGATCAGCCTGGGCGGCAAGCAGCTGGCCAGTGAAGCTTTCGCGCAGCCGCGCACGGTAGAGGTTGCTGTCCCAGAAGCTGGAGAACTGACTTTGGCCTATCTGAACGACTACTACCAGTCGGAGTACCGGCTTGTGGGCATGGAAAATATCAACCTTCAAGGACCGTCCTGTGCGCCACCAATCACCGTAGCCCCCGAACAAGCAGGACAGTGGGACGCCGAGCTTGGCAGTGCCCACGTGGTCTACGAAGCGCCGCTGGTGTTCAATCTTTGTGGCGACGGCACCCTGGAAATGAAGCTCTGGGGGATGGACGCTGACGGTCAGTTCCCGCAGGTACGGTTTGAACAAGGCGGACAAGTCCTGTATGAGGGGCAGCCGTCTGGCGAGCGGCAACTGATCCGCCTACCCGTCAAGGCGGGCAAGCTCGCTGCACAGCTGCTCAATCCTTATATCAAGCAGACTGAAGACCGCAACCTGTACCTCCGCCGCGTCGAATTCACACCCAAGGCTCCATAAGGGAGCAGCAGTGAGACACAGCGGATGACAGAGCGTGACCCAGCCGGGCGGTTAGAGCCACGCTCAGCCTGCGCTGCGCAACCAGGTCTCCAACTGCGAAATAAGCTCAGCCACACTGCGGGCTTCTGCCTGAGGCCGCGCTTCTTCAGAAGCTGGCTCCAGAAGTTCCCGAACTTGCCCAGGCAGCCGCAGGCGAACAGTGTGCCAACCCAGCGCGCGCGGGGCGATAAAGTCTTTCAGGACATTGTCGCCTATGTAAATCAGCTGCGGTCCCTGGAGGCCACTGACCTGCTGCATCAGTTCATAGGCCCGCCGGTGGGGTTTCCAGAATTCCCGGCCAAGTTGATCGGTCAAGATCAGATGGTCGAAGAGTGATTCCAGCTCTAAGACATTGACCTTATTTTGCTGTCCAATCAGGGCACCGTCACTGATCAGGCCCAGAAACACCCCCGCATCCCGCCACTTTTGCAGCTGCTCACGCCACACTTGGTCCAATTCCAGGGTGGGCATGTGCGAACGGTAGACCTCCACCAATTGCTGCACAGTCAGGCCCTCAGTGGCCTGAGGAAACTCTTCGAGCAAATGATCAAAGGCGCGGCCATCCCCGAACTGCTGAACGTAGCTGTGCAGCTTCTGGGCGTAGAGGGCCGCCTGCTCCGGTTCAGGAGACAAGTGGCTCCCTACGGCCCCAAAGCCACTTGTCACATACTGCTGTTCCAAATAAAGAGTGTCATCCAGATCAAAGATCAGGCCTTTTTTCCAACTCATCCGTCTGCACTCACCATTTGGGTTCCCGGGTAAAAATTTCGGTGTTGGCCCGCGTCATGTACAGTCCGACCTCATACTGGCCCAGGCGGGGCAAGATTCGCTCTCCAGCCAACTCCTGCAACAGCCATTCCGGGTATGCGCCTCCGGCAGCATGACCCAGCGGATAGCCTCCGCCGAAGCGGGGGTTGATTTCCAGCAGGATGTATTCCGAACCCGTATCAAAGGCCTGGAGCGTGATGGCTCCGCGTCCGCCCAGCTTCGCAGCCGCCACCAAGACCGTATTCAAGAACGCGGTCAGGCGCTCCTCGCCAGGCAAGGTGACTCCCTGAATGGATTCTCCACCCAGCGTCCTGATACGCGCTCTGGGCACGAAGTGAACCGGCGTGCCGTCCTGCCCAATAAACGCGTCAATGGTGATTTCTTTGCCGACAATTTCTTCTTGCACAATGGCATTGGGCACCTGCTGAAGCATGTCCAGAAGGTTGCTGCGCTGCACACTATAGGTATGCATGCTGGCACTGCCGTCCCGGGGTTTCAAAAACAGTTTATCGGGGAGGTCCTGCGCCGTAGACAGCGGTCCAGACACCTGCTCCGGCAGCCATGACCTCGGCACCCTGATGCCCTGCTCAGCAAATTCCTGAGCTGTTAGCCACTTGTCCCCCGTAATCTGGACAAATTGAGCACTGGAAATATGCACCCGGCAGCCCAGAGCGCGGAACTGTTCTTGCGCCTCAGCCAACACCGGCAATTCGGTATCAATGGTAGGCACCAGCAAGTTCACGGCGTGACGCTCCACCAGCTTCAGCAGCTCGGGAATATATTCAGGAGCGGTGACTCGGGGCACCCGGACCGCCTGATCAGCGAGATACAGAGCGGGAGCCAGCGGGTCCATGTCGGCGGCAATGACCCGCCCGCCCAGCGGCTGGACCGCCGTACGGAAGAGGTTGACCAAAGAAGTGCGCCGACCCGCACTACTGACCAGGACATTCATATGTTCCCCTTAAATTCCGGCATCGTCGCGTGATCTCCCGCACTGATGCCGTCACGCGCCAGCACTTTTTGCAGGGTCATCAGCAGGATGCGCAGGTCAAGGCGCAGTCCAGCATGGTCGACATACCAACTGTCGTACTTGAATTTCTGCTCCCAGGAGATGGCATTGCGGCCATTCACCTGCGCCCAACCCGTGATTCCGGGCCGCACCGCGTGCCTGCGGGCCTGCTCTTCAGAGTACAGCGGAATGTACTCGCTCAGCAGCGGGCGGGGACCGACCAGGCTCATATCGCCGCGCAGCACATTGAACAGTTCTGGGAGCTCATCCAGAGAGGTGGAGCGCAGAAAGCGGCCAAAAGGTGTCAGGCGGACGCTGTCTGGCAACAGTTTGCCGTCCGGACCGCGCTCGTCTGTCATGCTGCGGAACTTGTACATGGTAAAGGTGTCACCGTACTGGCCTGGACGCTGCTGGCTGAACAGCACGGGGCTTCCCAGTTTGGTGCGGACCAGGGCGGCCAGCGCCAGCATGGGCACCCCCAGCGCAGCCAGACCCAGGGCGGAGGCAGCGACATCCAGCACCCGTTTCAGCGGCAGGTACGGCGTGCTGCCCGCAGCAGCCTGCTCTAGCACCCGCGCAAAGTGGGCCGCACCCACCCGCAGCGAGAGGTGTTCTTCGTAGTACCGTGCCCCACTCACCCCCATCTCTGCACGCTGCTGGGCCGACAAGCCCATCAGCTCGCGCACCGCGGCGGCCAGCGCCTGACTGTCCTGCGGAGTGAAGGTCACCCCAGCGCCAGCGTCCTTGACCATCTGCGCGGCGTCTCCACGCACGCCCATCAGCAGGGGCTTGCCGGCCCGCAGATTGGCCTGCGTCTTGCCGGGAATGGTGATGGCAAACAGCGGATCATCCTTCAGATGCACCAGCAGAGCGTCAGCCAGAGCGAGAATCTCCCCTATCTCGCTCGGTGGGCGGCGCGGCAGAAATTCAACATTGGGCAAGTTCAGCTCGCGGGCACGCGCCTGCAACCGGTCCTGCTCCACACCGCCGCCGATCATCACGAAGCGGGTGTTTTCATCACGCAATTCCTGGGCGGCGTCCAGCACCGTATCCAGCGCCTGCGCCTTGCCCATATTGCCCGCAAAGACCACGTTGAACTTGTCCGCGAAGCCAAGCTCACGGGCACGCTCTGGCGTGGGCGGGGTCAGGTCCGTCTTGTCCTCGTTGGTCCAGTTGGGAATCACACTGATTTTGTGCTCAGGCACGCCGCGTTCGGCCAGCCGCTGCCGGAATCCGGGCGAGAGCACCGCAATGTGGGCCGCTTGCCGGTACACCATGTCCATCGCCCTACTCACCCCGCGCAGCACGGCAGCATTTTCCATCATGCCGGTTGCAGCCAGGGTATCGGGCCACAAATCCTGGATGTCATAGACGAAAGGCACGCCCTTGAGCGCCCGCAGCACCACAGCAGGCAGCGCCACCGTCGCAGGTGGATGATACACATACGCCACGTCCGGGCGGCGCATCAGCAGTGCGCCCAGCGTGGCCGACGCGGCGTACGACAGGTAGTTGGCAGCCCGCTTGACCCCGGAACCGTCATGGCTGGGATACAGCGGGACACGCAGCACCGGCACACCACTGACCACCTCGCGCTGCCAGGGACGCACGCGGTAACCGGGATAGACCTTGCCGCCCGGATAGTTGGGAAAGCCCGTCAGCACCTCCACTTCGTGCCCCAGCCGCTGCAATTCACGGGCGAACAGCACGCCTTTGAAGGTCGGCTCCGGGTCAAACCACTGCGAGATGATCAGGATGCGCACGGCTCAGTTCACATCCTTGCGCCACACCACCCGGTTCACGTAGTCGGTGTAGCTGTGCAAAATCCGCACGACCTTGTCTGAAACGTTGGGCATCGAGTAGTCGGCCACCCGCCGCAGCAAGCGCTCTTCACCGCGGGGCTGATCTTCCAGGATGCTCAGGGCCTGCATGATGCGTTCAGGGCTGAGGCCCACCATCATCACGCTGGCTTCTTCCATGCCTTCGGGACGCTCGTGGGCCTCGCGGATGTTCAGGGCGGGGAAGTTCAGAATGCTCGACTCTTCGGTGATGGTCCCCGAATCCGACAGCACCGTCCGGGCGTGCATTTGCAAGTGGTTGTAGTCGTGGAATCCCAGCGGCTTCATCAGTTCCACCAGCGGGTGAAACTTGGCTCCAGTCGCGTCAAAGCGCTTCTGGGTGCGGGGGTGGGTCGAGACGATCACGCGCTGGCCGTAGCGCTCAGCAATGCTGTTGAGCGACTCGACCAAGCCCGCCAGGTTGCGGTCGGAATCAATATTTTCCTCGCGGTGAGCGCTCACCAGGAAGTACTCGCCCGCCGTGAGTTCCAGGCGCTCCAGCACGTCCGACGCCTCAATCTGGGGCATGTAGTGACCCAACACTTCGAACATCGGGCTGCCGGTCTTGATGATGCGGTCCGGCGGCAGGCCTTCGCGCAGCAGATACTCGCGGGCAATATCGCTGTAGGTCAGGTTGATGTCGGCGGTATGGTCCACGATGCGGCGGTTGGTCTCCTCCGGCACGCGCTGGTCAAAGCAGCGGTTGCCCGCTTCCATGTGGAAAATCGGAATCTTGCGGCGCTTGGCTGGAATGGCCGACAGGCAGGAGTTGGTGTCGCCCAGAATCAGCACAGCGTCGGGCTGCTCTTCGGCCAGCACCGCGTCCACCTTGATCAGAATGTTGCCGATGGTTTCGGCAGCCGTGCCCACAGCGGCGTCCAGGAAGTGGTCAGGCTTCTTGACTCCCAGATCACGGAAAAAGATTTCGTTCAGCTCGTAATCGTAGTTCTGGCCGGTATGCACCAACACGTGCTCGGTGTACTGATCAAGCCGCGCCAGCACCCGCGACAGACGGATGATTTCCGGGCGGGTGCCCACCACACTCATGACCTTCAGTTTTTTCGGAGTCTTTGCTTCGCTCATTGGGGTTCCACCATTTCCATAACCTGATCGGGGTTTGCGGGATCGAACAGTTCATTGGTCCAGAACATCGTCAGCAGGGTCTCTGTGCCCACATTGGTGATGTTGTGGGTGTGAAGGGTCGGAATATCCACGTAAGAAGGCTGCTCGCCCGACACGCGGAACACCTGCACCTCATCACCAAAGATGTGCCGCAGGCGAATCTCAGCTTCTCCGCCCGACACCAAGAAGCGCTCTACTTTGCGCGTATGAAAGTGATTGCCACGGGTGATGCCCGGATGAGTAGTGGACATAAACGTCTGCCCACCGCTTGGGCTCTTGATCGCTTCAAAGAGGCTGCCGCGTGGGTCGGTATGCAGCTTCAGCGGGACCGGATAGTGCGCCGGGTACAGGTAGGAGCGGTACATATTGAACAGATCGCGCCGGAAAGGAGCGCTGATGTCGGGAATGATGTGCTCGGCGTAGGTGCGGCGCATCTCTCTCAGGGTGTCCAGCAACTCCTGCACGGTCAGCCGGGTGCCTTCGACCCGCACGGTGCCGGTCTGGCCGTCCTGAACCATCTGCCACATTCGCCGCGACACTTCCTGAGCGTGAATCTGCTCAATAGGCGCGTCACTGTCCACAGCTGGCTCCTCACCAGCCGCCAGCTGATGGCAGAACGTAGCCACCACCGAGTTGTAAAAGGGCTTGCCGCCCTCTCCAAACACACCGGGCAGGATGACGTTGGTAAAGCGGCCCCCGCTGCGCTGGGCCCAGGCCTCCAGCAGGTCCGCCGCCTGGCGCTTGGACTGACCATAAGGGGTGTCCCGCTCCACATGGGTTGAGGAAGAAAACAGCACATGCGGCTGACCGCCCACCTCTTCCAGAGCGGCAATCAGTTGCTCGGTCAGGGCCACGTTGGTCTGCGCCACCTCCTGCTCATCGCCCCGGTTCATACCGGCCAGATGAACAACCACATCGCAGCCACGCAGCGCACTACTCAGGTCACTGGCGAACTCCGCACGCCCGATAGGCTGCACTTCCACATCTTCAAAAGCCCGCAGGTAAGCGCGCAGGTGCGTGCCCAGCATCCCCTGTGCGCCCGTGACGGCAACCTTCACCGCGCTCTCCAGGCGGCCAGTTCCTGCTGCACCGCAGGCAGCGTCAGCAGCAGCTGCTCGACCTGCTGCACGTTCAGCCGTTCGGTGTTGTGAGAGTGGTAGTCCTCCAGAGCGATCTCCTCGCGGTTGCCTTCACTGAAGTACTTGGCGTAATTGAGGTCACGCACATCCATGCGGACTCGCAGGTACTCGCCCATGTCTTCGCTCTGGGCAATCTCGCCGGAGGTCGCCAGGACCTCAAACAGCTTCTCGGCGTGCCGGGTGCCAATCACGTCAATTGGCACATCGGCCTCGAATAGGTTGACCAGCGCCTGCGCCAGGTCGGCCACGGTGCTGGCCGGGGCCTTCCTCACGAAAATGTCTCCCTGCTGGGCGTGCTCAAAGGCAAACAGCACCAGATCAATCGCGCTGCGCAGCGACAGCAAGAAGCGGGTCATGTTGGGGTCGGTCACGGTCAGCGGCTTGCCCGCCTTGATCTGCTCAATAAACAGCGGAATCACCGAGCCACGCGAGTACATCACGTTGCCGTAGCGCACGCTGGAAATGGTGGTGGCCCCTTCCACATCCACCAGGCGGCGGGCTGCGGCTGTGGCGACTTTCTCCATCAGGCCTTTGCTCATGCCCATGGCATTGACCGGCTGCACGGCCTTGTCGGTGCTCAGGCACACCAGCGAGCCGACACCATGATCAATGGCCGACTCGATGACGTTGTGCGAGCCCACGACATTGGTCAGCACGGCCTGCATGGGGAAAAATTCGCAGCTGGGCACCTGCTTGAGCGCCGCCGCGTGAAAGGCCAGGTCCACACCCGCCATCGCCTGATCCACCGAAGCGCGGTCACGAATATCCCCGATATAGAACTTGACTTTGGGGTTTTTCATGCGAACCCGCATGTGCTCCTGCTTCAGCTCGTCGCGGCTAAAGATACGGATTTCCCGGACATCAGTGTCTTTGATCAGTTGCAGCAACTCATTCCCGAACGACCCGGTTCCCCCGGTGATCAGGACTGTTTTGCCAGCTATGTTCTGTAGGTTGGTCATGAGTGAATCCCTCCGATTTCACCATATCTCACTATGCTCATTCTTGTTTTATTGTTTCACACGCCTAGGCGCGGCGCACCCGCAGTTTGTAGGTCCGTGTGAGCAGCCAGGCACAGGTGATGAGAAGAAAAGCCGCCAGCGAATCAAGCGCGATTCCGACCTGGTTGTTGGCCGACAGGAACAGCGACATCGTGGTCATGAAGCTGAACACCGCCGTGGCCAGCAAAGACCCGCGCAACACGGCGTCTTTCCACGACAGGGCCGTGACCCAGCCCACCAGGAACATCACGAACGGCACCAGCCAGAAGCTGATATCACTGGCCCAAGACGTGTAGGCGGTAGACCAGCGGGTTCCGTTGTCCCAGCCACGGCGGTCAATCTTGTTGAGGTAGCTGCGGTCCAGGTAGTCCTCACCCATCACCACATCCGAAAGCGGCTTGAGCGCCGGAGCATTCCCAAAGGGGAAGGTGGTGTTGAAGTCTTCTTGCAGGGCCAGACTCATGCCGTAGTAGCCGTGCGACATGTACGAAGAGGTCATGCCGTACATGTAGCCCAGCGGCGTATCGGTGCCGCGCGCACAGACGCCCGCTTCCACCAGACACACCGCCGTGTTGCCGCCCATGCGGGTTAGCTTGCGCTGCGAGAACAGGCTCAGGAAGCCGACCAGCGTAACCACCGCAACCCCGATAAACAGCAGGCTGCGGGCCAACTGCATCAGGCTGACGCGGCCCGTCAGCGAGCGGTAGTAATTGACGGCCATGGCCGTGAGAAAAATCACTGCGATGTCGAAAATCTCTTTGTCGGTGCCCCGAAAGACCGAAAACAGCACCCAGAACAGGTAGACAGCCAGCAAAGCGCCCTTTTCTGCCGTCTTCAGCCGCTTGAAGTTCATGGTGGCGTAGATCAGCGCCAGGGTAATCAGGGGCTGCGCAGCGATCTTGAGCAGGCCAAAAGGTGCATTGAGGAGGCGGCTAGATGTCTCGCCAAAGTGCAGGGTGTCGTAGTAGTTTTTCTGCTGGTCGCCGAAGATGCGGGCGGTATTCCAGAAAAATTCGCCCGTATACACATAGATAGAAGTTGCAAAAATCAGTGCGCCCAGAGGCAGCAAAATACGCAGGTGACGGACGACCCACTGGCTAACTTCCTGAGCCGAACGCCCCGCCTTACGCTGCACACCGAAGACGTATCCAGCGGTATAGAACACCAGAAATGTCCCCAGCAAGCCCGACATCAGCCCGGTGTTGTGGACCGGCCAATTGAAGGGACCATACAAAAACAGCAGATAGGTACAGAGATTGAACAACACGAACACCAGATAGGGCAAAAAGAGCTTGCCCAGATTGCTCTGCACGTCTGCCTGCCCCCGGCCTGTGGCCTGCGTTGCCGAGCCGGGTAGGGGAGCAAAGGAGGTTCGGCGCAGCTGGGTCACGGCTGGGCCTTGGCAGGCTGCGCCGCCCAGTCTTCAAGTTGCTTGGCAATGCGGTCCGCCGTCATATGGGCATAGTAGTACTCATGCCCCCGGCGGCCCCACTCGGCACGCTCAGGGCTGCCGATCATCTCGCTGATGACCGCCGCAATCTGCTGCGGGTCTTCGCTGTGCAGCTTGCGGCCCGCCCGCGCTGTGTCCTGCACGAAACTGCCAAAGTCCGAGCTGGCTTCGGTGATGGCCAGCACTGGCAGGGCCACCCGGAAATAGTCAATGACCTTGGAGGGAAACGAATCGGTCTTGGCGCCCGGGTCAGTAATGATCAGTCCCAGCCAGGCCCCCGCGATATCGCGCTGATACTGTTCGCGGCTCACCTGGCCCATCAGCCGGACATTGCTCAGGCTGCGTTCACGAATCAGGGCTTTTAGTGCGGGCTGCAAAGGGCCACGCCCATAAATCCTTAGCTCGATGTCATCCGGTAGGAACTCGGCGGCCTTCACCAGCGCTTCAATGTTGCGGCCCGCTGACAGTTGCCCGCCAAATACGCAGTATTTCTGAGGGTCCAGCTCACGCAGCGGCAACTGCTCACCGCCGCCCCAGATCGGGAGCAGGCGCAGCTTGGCATCATCCTTCCAGCCAAACACACGTTTAAACGATTCGCGGTTGCCTGGCGACATCAGGGCCACCACATCCAGCTGCCGCAACAGGTGCAGCTCAGCCGCGTGCAAGCCCTGTTCCACCGGCCCACGCGGTATCAGGCCCATCTCGACTTGATGGTACGGAAAAAAGTCCCAGTACACGCCCACCTTGAACCGTGCCTTGAGGCGGTGCAGGGCCAGCAGCGGATAAGCCACAAACAGCGGGGAATAATAGATGGCCAGATCGTACTGCTTGTCCAGGGCCTGCTTGAACGAGAGATATTTCAGGGGAGCCAAAGCCCACTTGCGGGCCATTGCTACCATTCCCTTACCTCTAGGCATGGTGCGGTCTACATAGAGCGTTTGCCGCTCACGGTACTTGACTTTGGGTTCGGCTTCCGCTTCCCAGTCCAGATACAGCACCGTAACGTGATGCCCCCGCGCGCTCAGCGCGTCGGCCAGCTCGTTGGTGAGATAGGGCGAAGACCCGGTTTCGTCGTACTTGGCGACCACCATGGCGATATTCATTGCGTCCTCCCTTTGAAATAGAGACCGGCGGCCACGGCCAGCCCCAGCGCAGCGCTCAGCAGCAGCGCCCAGTACAGGCCCTGCAATGAAGCTCCCAGAGAAGTCTGGGTGACCAGCACCAGCAGCAGCGCGGCCTGCGCCAACTCTACGGCGATATATGACTTGAACCGCCGCTGCACAATAAAGGTGTACATCATGACCACTGTCAGCACCTTGAGGCTGTCCACCCCGACCTGCCACAAGACGAACTCACGCCCCCACAGATACTCAGAAGTGAACAGCAGCCGCACAGCCAGGTCATAAAAGAGATAAAACAGCGCGCCCACAGCGGCCATTGCCCCCAGATTGAGCAGGGCCGCTTGGCGCATGAGCGGCCATTCGTCGCTGGCTGTATGCAGGCGCTGCATAAAAAAATGAGTGAAGTAGATGGCGAACATCTGCATGTACACGTCCGACAGCCGGGTCAGTACCTGCCACATGGCCACAGTGTCCCAGCCAGCACTGGCGGCCAGCTGACTGCGGCTCAGCACCAACGCCGTAGGCAAGAACAAGATGGCCGAGAACATGGCGGCAGAGTCGCCCAACTTGCGGCGCACCGATGACCAGGACAGGCCCGGCCACGCGAGCGGCAAGGGGCGGGCCACGAACATGACCGCCGCCGGGGTCAGCAAGAACAGCAGGTAGCCCAGGCTGAGGCCCACCAGGTCGCGGCCAAAGGCCACACACACAGCGAACGCGGCCACACCGGCCAGCACACCATATGCCTGAAGGGCTGCGCTGCGCCGCTGCTGCCCACTGCCACTGAGATAAGACAGCGCAGAGATGTAAAAGGAAAAGCCAGGGATGCTCAGGGCCAGCAAAATCACCGGCAGTGTCAGCCGTTCGGTGCCCAGCCAGGCACCGCCGAACAGAGGGTACAGCCCCAAAAAGACCGCTGCCGCCACGCCGGAAAACAGCAACATGGTCCAGAAGTAGTCCTGCCCGGTGGCCTGCTTGGCACTGTCCTCCGCCGCCGAGACGTCGCGGACAATGGCATTGTTGAGGCCTGCTGAGGACAGCATGTTGATGATGGCCGAGACAGCGACAAACTGCCCAAAGATACCGAACTCCTCCGGGGTAAGCACTGTCGCCGCCACCTTATTGATCAGCAGCACACCTGCGATCTTGAAGAAATTGGCGGAGATCAGAGCGAGAAAAGGGTGGTTCAGTATCTTAAGCACTGGGCGCGCTTCCGCAGGTCATGGCTTCTAGCCTTCAGCTCGGCTTCTGGGGCTGTAGCTATAGGAATAAGAGTAGCTGCTTTCCGAGCTCTGGCTCTGCTTATTGATGACGAAGCCCAGCAACTTGAGGCCAGCGCGCTCGGCGCGGCGCACAGAGTTGCGCACTGCCCGCAGGTCGGTCTGCCCGGCTTCGGTCACCAGCACCACCCCATCTGCCACCTTTCCGATCACCAGACCGTCGGCCAGGGCCAGCAGCGGAGCGCTGTCAATCAGCACCAGATCGTAGTGGGAGCGCCACAGCTGGATGGCCTCAGACAGCTGGCCTGCGTTCAGCGCACCGAGGCTGTCCTGCATCCCCTGCCCCGCTGGAAGCAGGTGGACATTTTCAGCGGCAGCCAGCACCTGAACATTATGAGGGTCGCGCAGCGCACTGGGCGTATCCTGCGCGCCGCCACTTCCCGTCAGAGACAGCCAGGTGGCAGGCGCACCGTTCATATATTTTTGCCACACCTGCGCCTGCGTTCCACGGCGCAGGTCAGCGTCTATGATCAGCACTTTCTTGCCCGTGCTGCCCAGCGCATCGGCCAGGGTGGCCGTGACACTTGATTTGCCCTCACCAGGAGCTGAGCTGGTCACCATGACCACGGGATGCTCGGTGCCTTGCAGTGCCGAGAGCAGGTTCACCCGCAAAAAGCCGATGGCTTCGTACAGACCGGCCTGTCTGGCGGCGCGGACCAGCCCACCCATCACGAGGTCACGCTGGCGCAGTTTGGGCAGGCTGGCAAGCGTCGGCAGGCCCAGGTCCAGCAGGTCATCTTCGCTGCGTACCTTGCGGTCAGCCACCGCCCTCAGGGTCGCCAGGCCCAGACCCAGCAGCAGACCTACGATGCCCGCCAGCAGCGCATTTCTTAGCGGCTTGGGCTCCACGGGCGACAGGGGCACGATGGCCTCAGAGAGCGGCTGTAACACTCCCGAAATCGACTGCTCCAAAATGCCGACCTGCGTGAGACTTTGCTGCAAAGCCTGCTGGCGGGACACCAGCAGTGCCCTTTCGGGAGTGCCAGCACGCGCCGCCCTGAGCTCCGCAGCGACCTGATTCAGCTGCCCCTCAAAGCCCTGCTGCGCCTGACGCACGCTCGCCAGCGCCCGGTCTTTGTCCCATTCCAGCAGCGACTGGGCCGCCAGATTGGTCAGGGCCTGCGCGGCTTGTGGCGTGTTGGCACGGCCCGAAACTGTGTAGATTCCGTTGCCATACAGGTCCAGCCGCGACGTGAGCCGCACCGTTTCTAGGTTGCGCTCGGCCAACTCCGTCTTGAGATCTTGAACCAAGCGCTGCTGCTCCGGTGCAGGGATAGCAGGACTCCCAGCAATCTTGTCGGTGAGCGGTCCCATCACCGATGTGCTTTGCAGGGCTTCGGCAACGGCACCCTCAGGCAGCGGTGGGGCCTTGACAAGCGCCTCTCCCAGAACACCATCCGCCGCCTGAGCCGAACCGCCCGTCACCAGCAACGACGCCTGGGCCTCATAGACCTCTGGCTGGGACTGGGACCAGAAATAGGCCAAGCCTGCCAGCGCGAGGCTCAGGGCAAGAATCCAGGGAAGTGCACGCCTCAGGCGGTGCCATAGGGTAGTGAGATCTAGTTCCTGTTCATGAGATTGAGTCACAAGTTACCTGTCTACCTTTCAAAACCTCCACCCTTAGCGGATGAGGTGTGCTGTTGGACATCATACGAAAAGATTATGACAAGGCACCCATTGTTGTCTGAGGGCGGTCTGCGGCAGTGCACTGGTATCCAGAGGCCAGGGGCCGGGCCAAACAAAAACTGCAAACGGACCCGGGCGGAATCCGTTCGCAGTCTGCCAGAACGCCTGGCCTACTCCTGCTGACTGCACGTGGTTTTACTGCACGTGGTTTTACTGCACGTGGTTTTACTGCACTTAGTTGCTGATGCGCTTCAGTGCGGGGCGGCCCCAGAAGCGGTGCTGGGACAGGGTCTGGACAAACTCCTCCATGTTGGGGGCGTCAGCACTGAGGATGCCCAGCGCCTTCATCTCGCTCAGGTCCTTGCCGACCAGGGCCGCCAGGTCGGAACCTTGCAGCAGCTGCTGTCCCTCACCATAAGCCGCGATGGGCTTGCCGTGCTTGTACGCTTCGAGCAGGTAAGCATGGGCGTCGCCGTCTTCCAGCAGCGCAGCCACACTCTCAGCACCACCAGGCACGATCACCGCGTCAAACAGGACCATGTGGGAGTTGCTGATGGTTTTCTTGGCCTCAGCGCCGCCGTCCAGCATGCCCAGGTGCTGACCCAGGACTTCGCCCTTGGCCTGCTCGGTTTCCAGAGCCTGCTTGATCTGGTCCACCTGAGCTCCGTCTACCCCATCGGCGGCCAGAATTGCCACCACCCGGTTCCGAATACCTTTGGGCGGCTGGGCTTCCATGCTCAGGCCCTGAGACTTGGTCAGGCCGCCTGAAGCGGTGGGCTGAGCTTCAGCTTTCGCCAGCAGCTCCATTTCTTCGGCGCAGTCGGCAGTGCCGCCCGGCTTGACCACTTCATCAGCGCGGGGAGCTTCGCCCAGGGCCACGGCCACTTGCGAGGCCAGCAGCGGGTGAATCTGCTCCAGATGGTCCAGCATCGCCACGCGTACATGACGGGTCTCTACCTTGCTCAACTCGAATTGCAGCGCTTTGCAGAGGTGCTCGCGCTCAATGGGTTCCAGTGAGTTCCAGAACAGCCGCGCCTGACCGTAGTGGTCGCTGAAGCTTTCGGCTCGCCTGCGCAGCTTCTCGCCGCTGATCTGCTCGGGGTAGCTCACGAAACCGCCCTGCTCACGGGGCACTTCCTGCGGGGAACCGCCATCCAGCGACGCGGGGTGATACGACACGCGGCCAGGATTGATGACGTGGCGCATGAAGCCGTCACGCTGGTTGTTGGCCACCGGGGCCAGGGGGCGGTTGATCGGCAGGTGCTGCCAGTTGGGACCGCCCAGACGAATCAGCTGGGTGTCCAGGTAGGAAAAGAGGCGGCCCTGCATCAGCGGATCACTGGTAAAGTCCATGCCCTGCACCAGGTTGGTGGGCTTGTAGCCGACCTGCTCAGTCTCAGCAAAGAAATTGTCGGGGTTGCGGTTCAGCACCATGCGGCCAATCACTTTGAGGGGCACCAGCTCTTCGGGGACAATCTTGGTGGCGTCCAGAATGTCGAAATCCCAGCCGTCGGCCTCTTCCTGCGTGAACAGCTGCACGGCCAGGTCCCACTCCAGGGTGCCGCCCTGGTCAATGGTTTCCCACATGGCGCGGCGCTGGAAGTCGGGGTCCTTGCCCATGATCTTCTGCGATTCGTCCCACACCAGCGAATGCACGCCGTTCACCGGCTTCCAGTGGTACTTGACGAAGGTGCTCTGGCCCTGGGCATTGATCAGGCGGAAGGTGTGAACGCCAAAGCCCTCCATGGTGTCGAAGTAGCGCGGCAGGGTGCGGTCCGACATCTGCCACATGATCATGTGCATGGCTTCGGGAGTCAGGCTGATGAAGTCCCAGAAAGTATCGTGGGCGCTGGCGGCCTGTGGCATCTCGTGGTGCGGCTCAGGCTTGACAGCGTGGACGAGGTCAGGAAACTTGATGGCGTCCTGAATAAAGAACACCGGGATGTTGTTGCCCACGATGTCCCAGTTGCCTTCGTCGGTATAAAAGCGCACGGCGAACCCGCGCACATCGCGGGGGGTATCCGCCGAGCCACGAAAGCCCGCTACGGTAGAGAACCGAGTAAAGACCGGGGTTTGCTTGCCCACCTCGGTCAGCACTTTGGCCGTGGTGTACTGCTCCAGTGACTCGGTCAGCTCGAAGTAACCGTGGGCCGCCGAACCGCGTGCATGCACGATGCGCTCAGGAATCCGCTCGTGATCAAAGTGGTGAATCTTCTCGCGCAGCAGATGGTCTTCCAGCAGGGTTGGGCCGCGGACGCCAGCTTTGAGAGAATTGAGATCATCGCTGATGGCATGGCCGAAGTTGTCGGTCAAGCGGTCCTTCTCGCTGTGCGGCGCAGTATCACGGGCAAGGTCCTGGGTCTTGCCCGTCTCGTGGTGATGGCCCAACTGCTCGGACTTCTTATCGGATTTAGACGGTTTAGATGGTTTAGGCATGCGTGACTCGCTTTCAGGGAAGAAGAAAGAAGGCGGCAGCCCCTTCTGCAACAGAGTGTCCGGTTTAGGGCACCCAACCCGACTGAGAAAAACCTCACAGGGACGCAGAAAATGGGCTGTGAAACTGACCGCCTTCAGCCTAGCCAATAGGTCCGAGCAGGCGTGAAAAGACGTTAAGAGTGAGCAGAGAGTTGCTGCCCTACCGCTCCCTAGCGCGGAAATCTGCTGGGGTCAGCGGTATTTGAGGGCCTGCATCAGCTCTTCTACAATCTCGGCGGTGTCGCCGCGCTCGCCAGCGGTGGCCACATGGGCCTGCAGATGTCCACGCAGCACCACGTTGCCCGCACCGTCCAGCGCGCCCTGTACAGCCTTGATCTGGCGCAGGACATCTACGCAGTACACCTCCGGCTCGTCCAGCATCCTGACGATGCTCTGAAGGTGACCCTGCGCCACGCTGAGGCGGCGGCGGGCGGCCAGACGCTCGGCTTCAGGCATGCAAAGTGGGCCAGCCGCACAGTGAGCGTGCTCCGGCCCAGACACTGAATCCGTGACCGAATCAGCCACGCGGAGTCGCCACGTAGCCTTCTTCGGCCACCGCCGCGAGCATGGCTGCCTGCTCAGCGTTGCCCTGCACCGTCGCCTTGCCTTCTTCGAGGCTGACCGTGACCACATCTACGCCCGGCACACTGCGCAGCGCCTTTTCGACTGCCGAGACACAGTGCCCACAGCTCATGCCTGCAATGTCCAGCTCGGTCACCATCTGATTGTTCTGAATCTGAGTCATGGGGTCAGCATAATCCAGCGCAGGGGATCAGGAAAAGAAGGCGATGAAGATGGGTTTAATACTCTACCCTCCCCAGGGGGGTAGGATAAAGCCATGACAGCAAAAGAACTGCGGTTTGCGGTAGAAGGGATGACCTGCGCCGCGTGCAGCAGCCGGGTGGAGCGTGCCCTGAACAAAGTGCCAGGCGTAGAGACAGCCAGTGTGAACCTCGCCACCGAGGCGGCCAGTGTGCGCTATGACCCTGCCACCGTAGCGCCTGAGCAGCTGATTCGGGCGGTGCAGGACGCTGGCTATGGCGTCGGCACTGCGACTGCCGATTTTGGCGTGACGGGCATGACCTGCGCCGCCTGCGTGGGCCGGGTAGAGCGGGCACTGAAAAAAACGCCGGGTGTCCTAGATGCCAGCGTGAACCTCGCCACCGAGCGGGCAAGTGTGCGCTACTCGCCCACCATGCTGACCCCAGAGGACCTGTATAGCGCTGTTGAAGCCGCTGGCTACGGAGCCGAGCGGCCACCGCTGGACCACTTGCCCGGCGCTGAAGGAGCCACCGCGCCGAGTCCGCAGCAACAAGCCAGCGCCGGGCTTAGGCGCGACCTGCTGCTGAGTGCGGCTTTTGCCGTGCCGCTCTTTCTGATCAGTATGGGGCCGATGCTGTATCCGCCGCTGCACCACTGGCTGCTGGGTACGGTGGGCGAGGGCGCACTGAACTGGATCATGCTGGCCCTGGCCCTGCCGGTACAGTTCTGGGTGGGGCAGCGCTTTTACCGCTCCGGGTGGGCTGCGCTGCGCCACGGCAGCCCCGACATGAACACGCTGGTAATGATCGGGACCACCGCCGCTTTTGCCTATTCGGCGCTGGTCACGCTGTTCCCCGGCCTGCTGCCGCCCGCTGCCCAGCATGTGTACTTTGAGGCGAGCGGTGTGGTGATCACCCTGGTGCTGCTGGGCAAGTACCTGGAAAGCCTCGCCAAGAGCCGCTCCAGTGGAGCCATGCGGGCCCTGCTGGAACTGCGTCCGCCCGAAGCCTGGCTGCTGGAAGGAGGAACGGTGCAGCGCGTCCCCGCCGAAAGTGTGCGCCGGGGACAGCAGGTGCAGGTCCGCACCGGCGAGCAAGTGCCGGTAGACGGCGTGATCGTGAGCGGGGAATCGTACCTGGACGAGAGCATGCTGACCGGCGAGAGCGTGCCGGTCTCCAAAGGCCCCGGCGATGAGGTGACTGGCGGCACACTGAACGGCTCTGGTCTGCTGACAGTAGAAGCGACCCGCGTGGGCGCAGACTCAGCGCTGGCGCAGATTGTCGCTCTGGTCGAACAGGCGCAGAGCGAGAAGCCCCCGATTCAGGGGCTGGCAGACCGGGTGGTCAGCGTCTTTGTGCCGGTGGTGCTGGTGATTGCCGCTCTGACCTTTGGGGCCTGGCTGCTGTGGGGCGGCGAGGCGGCGGTGTCTCAGGCGCTGATTCACGCCGTGGCCGTGCTGATTATCGCCTGTCCCTGTGCGATGGGCCTGGCCACCCCAGTCAGCGTGATGGTGGGCAGTGGCAAAGCGGCTGAACTGGGCGTGCTGTTCGGTGGAGGCCGGGCCCTGGAAGAACTGCACCGGGTGGATGTGGTCGCGCTGGACAAGACCGGTACGCTCACCGCTGGGCAGCCCTCTCTCACGGCGCTGCACCTTTCCCCTACCGCCGGGCTGGATGACACTCAGGTGCTGGCTCTGGCGGCGAGTGCCGAGACCGGCAGTGACCACCCGCTGGCCCACGCCCTGCTCAGTGCCGCCCAGGAGCGCAGTCTGACCCTGACCCCGGCTGCCCGTGTCAAGACAGAAGCGGGGTACGGCATCGAGGCCGAGGTGGCTGGACACACGGTTCAGCTGGGCGCAGCGCGCTACATGGAGCGGCTGGGGCTGCCCATGGATGCCTGGACCGCAGCACTTGATGAGCTGGGCAGCCAGGCGGCTACCCCGGTCTTTGTGGCGGTGGACGGGAGTATAGCCGCGCTGCTGGGCGTCAGCGACCCCCTCAAACCCGGCAGCCGTGAGGCCGTCGCGCAGCTGCACCGCCAGGGCTACCGGGTGATGATGGTCACGGGTGACAGCTGGGCCACCGCCCGCGCTATCGCTGAGCAGGTGGGCCTGGACCCCCAGAGCGAGGTGCGCGCCGAAGTGCTGCCCGCCGACAAGGCCGCCGTGATTGAAGAGTTGCAGACCCAGGGGCTGAAGGTGGCGATGGTGGGCGACGGCATCAACGACGCTCCGGCTCTGGCCCGCGCTGACGTGGGCGTGGCTCTGGGCACCGGCACCGACGTGGCCGCCCAGACCGCCGACGTGCTGCTGATGTCCGGCGACCTGCGCGGCGTGCCCAACGCAGCCGCCCTCAGCGCCGCCACACTCCGCAACATTCGCATGAATCTGTTCTGGGCTTTTGCCTACAACGTCCTGCTGATTCCGGTGGCCGCCGGACTCTTCACCCGCTGGGGCCTGAGTCTCTCGCCGGTTCTGGCCGCCGCAGCAATGGGCCTGAGCAGCGTCTTTGTCATGAGCAATGCGCTGCGGCTGCGGGGCTTTAGAGCACCTCTGGGCCACCCGGAATCCGCAGGAGCGGGCCTAACGCCAGCCCTTTCACGTTGAAAGTTCGCCAGCGTCCTTGCGGCGTTTCATGCGGGCGGTGAGGCGCAAAAAGCGTGTCAGCTGCAAAATCGCTGCCGCCAAGAGACCCACCAGCAGGCCGTACCACAGGCCCCGGGGCCCCATCTCCAGCACAAAGGCCAACACGTAACCCACCGGCATTCCCAGCACCCAGAAGCTGGTCAGTGACAGCAGCAGCGGCACGCGGGTGTCTTGCAGGCCCCGCAAAGAGGCATTGGCACTGACCTGTACTCCATCCACCACCTGAAACAGCGCGGCAATGGACAGCAGGCTGACTGTGGTGGCCATCAGGGCCGCATTGGCCGGATCACCTGTATTGACGAAGATGCCGATAAACTGCTTTGGCATCAGGGTTTCGAGTAGGGCAAACAGCAGCATCACCCCTGCCGCCAGCCCAATTCCCAGCAGGCCCGCCCGCCGCGCCAGCCGGGGCCGACCCGCACCCGCCGCCAGCGCCACCCGGATGCTGGTGGCCGTGGCCAGTCCCAGCGGAATCATGAACAGGGCCGTAATAATCTGAAAGGCCACGTTGTGCGCGGCCAGGGCCTGATTGCCAAAATTGCCCATCAGCAGCGACACCACACTGAACATGGCGGCTTCTGCCCCCAGGGTCAGGCCAATAGGCCAGCCCAGTGTAAAGAGGCTGCGCACTTCTGGCCCCATCGCAGTGCTTGATGCCAGCGGCTCTGTGCGGCGCAGCACCTGCGGCAGCAAGGTCAGGAACATGACCCAGGCCGCCAGCGCTGAGGCCGTCGCCGCTCCGGCCAGTCCCAGTGACAGCAGCGGTCCCCAGCCAAACGCCAGGGCCGGTGACACCAGAGCCACGGTCAGCACGCCCAGGGCGGCCACCCGCGTGACCACCGCCGGTTGCCCGGTGGCTTCCATCGCCCCCCGCAGCGCCGTAAACAGCAGCACTGCTGGCATGCCGAGCGCGTAGATTCGCAGGTAGCTGGCGACCAGGGCCGTGTCCAGCTCGGGCGGAGCAAAACGCCACAGCTGCGTAGACAGCAGATAGGTGAACGGGAGCATCACCCCAGCAAGCAGCAGTGCCAGCCGGAAACCGGCATGTAGGGCGCGGGTGACGCCTTGCCGGTCACCCGCACCATACGCCGCTGCGGCGCGGGGAGCCACCGCCAGCATCACGCCACTCAGCGCCACGAAAAACAGGTAATAGATGGCGCTGCCATACGCCGCTGCTGCCAATTCTCCCTGGCCGAGTCGGCCAATCACTGCGGTGCTGACCAGGGTCAGGGCATTCGCCGCAAACTGCGAAAGCACCACTGGCCCCGCCAGGCGCACCAGGGCACGCAGCTCGGTGCCGGTATCGTCGGAGGGCTGCGGCGTGGCAGGGTCGGCGCTGGGAATGGCGGAGTGGTCTTCAGGCAACGACATTGGCGGGCAGTCTAAACCATTTGCCCAGCCCAGCCGAGCACCACCGCAAATTGGCTTGCCACGCATCCAAGATGAATCTACTCTGAGAGAAACCACTTCACTTCTCAGGAGACCCTATGAAAAAGACTGCTCTGCTGCTGGCTTCCCTCGCCCTGAGTCTGACTCCCGCCGCTCAGGCCGCAGAACGCGTCCCCGGCACCTGGACCTACTACTCGGCGTCCAGCGACCCTATTACTGATGTGAACACAGGCATGGTGATCGTGGATGAGGTGAACGACCTGACCGGGCGAACCAGTCTGACATTCAAGTGTGCAGATGGTTCTGAACCTGGACTGTGGAGCGTTCTCGATAGTAAGAACCCTCTGTTGGACCCTGAAAATTTGCTTCTGCCTACTGCTACTGTGCGCGTTGGCTCCAGTGCGCCGCAGTTCATCTACGGTGACGCTCTGTACCCCACCACTTTGCATGGTGAAACCCATCCCTCCGCCGTCGGCTTCCCTGAAGGCATCACCCGTGAAATGGCCGCTGGCCTGTTCCGGGGCGAGCGGGTCGTGATTCGGCTGGACCGCGACCCCAGCGTGGGCCGCCAGACCCTGACCTACACTTTCCCAGCCGACGGCTTCAAGGTGGCCTGGAACGCTGTGAACCGCTGTCAGCAAGGCCAGGGAACGCCTGCCGCCGCGCCAGTGGGCCGCGTGTCCGCCCCGGGAGGCACTCGCAGCGGGGAAGCGCCCAAGTTTACGCAGTGGTACTTCACCACCTGCACCGATACTGCCAGTGGTGCCGTCCGCACGCAATTGCGCGCCGGTCAGACCCACCGCTGCCAACTGGTGATTGAGACGGTGCCCAACGGGGCCAAACCAGTGAGCGCGACGTTTACCTATGAGCTGGAATATGTAGAGGCTGGCCGCAGCGGCAAGTTGCAGCTGAACACCCGCGATGTCTGGCAGGCCGGCGGTAGCGGCCCGATTCTGCACCGCACCGAGGGCAACCGCCTGATCTTCAACCTGCCGCTCAATGTCCGCGCCCGCCCCGAACGCCGCTATACCTCAATCAACGTGACGGCCAACCTCAGCTTCGACAACGGCAGCAGCAAAAAGGTGTACGAGAAGCTGCCAGTCCTTCCCTGAGCAGCGGCCCAAGCCAAAGCCGCCGGGTGCATTCCGGCGGCTTTGGCTTGCAGCCATGCCCAGATGTTGGCTACAAGCGTTTAGCCCTGCACTTTGGGAAGGAGGCCAGCTTGCGTCAGCAGCGGAATCAGGATGATGGCGACCCCGGCGGCCAGCGACAGCCAGACTGCCAGCGGGCCGCCAGGCAACCGCGCCTCAGTGGGCCGCTGACGGTGGGCCCGCAGCACCAGCAGCCCCGGCAACAGCACGGTATACAGCACCGCCAGCAGGCCAGCGTACCCCAGCAGCGCCACAAATCCCTGGGGGTAGAGGGTCGCCAGGACGGTAGGCGGCACGAAGGTCAGCAGGCCCAGCCAGAGCCAGCTGCCCCGCGCCGGAAGGCGGGCACCCAGCACATCGCGCAGCGAGTGCAGCAGCGCCAGCCCGACCCCCAGCACTGAAGTGGTCAGGGCCAACCCGGAAAATGCCCGCACGCCCTGGCTAAGTGCAGCGCTCCCAGTGGCCTGACCGACTGCAGCGCTGAGCTGCTCCAGGTCACCCACTCGCAGCAGCTCAGCCTGCGGAATCAGGCCATGAATGGCGAGCTGCCACAGCAGGTAGACCGCCAGCGGCAGCCCGGTTCCCCACAGGATGGCGCGGCGCAGTTCGCGCTGCTTTCCCCCCAGATACTCGGTCACGCTCGGCATCACGGCATGAAAGCCAAATGCCGTGAAAAAGACCGGCAAGGCCGAAAAATAAAGGGCCGTTTGCTGCGGTGCCGTCAGGAGCAGCTGGGGAGCAGTGCGCGGCAACACCACCGCCAGAATCAGCCCAAAGACCGCCAGCTTGAGGACGAACAAAACCCGCGTCAGCCCATCAACGCTGCGGGTGCCCAGCAGCACAGCCGCCGCCACCAGCAGCGCATACAGGACGCTGCCGCCAGCACTACCCAGAGGCATCAGGCCACTGAGCAGGCTGCCGCCCCCACTGACATAGGCCGCTGAAATCGCGTACATGAACAGCAGCAGGATGACGGTCACGGCCCACTTCCCAGCCGGACCGAAGTAGTGCCCCGCCAGACTGGCCAGCCCCTCATGCGGCGAGTGGTGACGGTAGACCTCGGCAAATTGCAGCGCTGTGTACGCGGAAAGTGCCCACATGCTGAGCAGGGCCAGCGTGGTCAGGCCAAAACCCATGCCTGCTGAGGTCAGGGGCATGGCCAGCATCCCCGCTCCGATGGTGGTTCCAGCAATAATCAGGGCACTGCCCAAGGTACGGCCCGCCTGCGGCGTCTGTGCGAAATGTTCAGTCATGACAGTGTGGCTCCCTTGCGCTCAGCCTCTCGTCTCCGAACTGCGCGGGTTCGGCGATGAGAGGCCACACTAAAGAACCTGCGCCCAGCAAGTCAATCACCTGCACCGCCGCTCAGCTGGACTGGGCCCCGAACTTTCCACCGCCGACGGGGAGTCCAGGGAAATGTGGCCCTGGACTCAGGACCATGCGGGCGGGGCTGCGGAGTCAGCGCCGCCCCAAACGACCTGCCTAGTTCAGCCTGCCCGATTCAGCCTGATTGGGCTACGGGCCAGCGCACCTCTGAGACCACTTCAGCACCCGTGCGGGCCAGCTGATAGAGAAACAGAGAGTGATACAGGTCGGCAGGATGGTCAGGAGCGTCCCAGGTCTGGGCACAGTTGGCGGGCAGCACGATTCGCTGACCCAGGCCCCGGTGCTGTGAGCGCGTCAGCAAGTGCAGGCCCAGGCTATACAGGCACAGGTCGGTCACGTCCCCGATCACGATCAGGGTCTGCGGCGCAGTGCTTTCCAGCCAGCGCTCCAGTTCCGGCGTGTGGTGACTGGCAATGGAGTTCTTATAAAAGTAGGAAAATTTGCCCGCTGCCGGCAGGTCCAGCAACTCAGTCACCCACTCGGCTTCAGAGGTGCCCTGCACGCAGTGAGGCGGATAGGCCCGGAACTCCTCAGCATCTGCCGGGTGGGCGTCGGCCATCATGCCGATATGGGCGGCAGGCAACCCAGCTTCTAGCCCCTGCGCAATCAGGCGGGCGCTGGGCCCGATGATGCCTTCTACGCGGGGGCTGGCCAGGGCACCCTCACGCGCAAAGCCATTGAGAATGTCCACCGCCACCACCGCCACGGAGGCCAGGTCCGTACTGCCGAGGTCCAGCACCGGGCGCTCGGCCAGCCAGCGGCTCACTTCATCTAGATGGGACTGCACAGGTTGGGTCATAGACCCAGTGTAGTCATAGGCGCAGCGTAGAGCGCAGCAGACGGCGTGTCGCCCAGAGGCCACTCCGGTTCGGTGTAGCTTTTCGCCCGGCCCAGAGGGGATATTCGCAGCCCCAAACAGCATACCCGGACCCCTGAATTCGCTGCAGGCACACGCCGCTGTCTCCCTCGTCTCTGCCGCACCATCTGGCCTGTCTCCGCCGTGTCCCCTGCCGGAAACTAGAGTCATACCAAAGGAGAAAAAGACATGAAAAAAATCATTGCTCTCGTTATTACCGCCCTAGCCTGTACCGCCCCTCACGCTGCTGCCGAAGCTGCCGTAGCCGTACAACAAAGCGGGCGTCCGATTGATCAGCTTGATCTGCCTAAGCCGCCCGTTCCAGACCGCCCACCGGCTCAGCCACCCGCTCAGCCACACCCCTAAGCCTGACTGAAGTACCGAAGCGCAACGGAGATCATTTTGGAAAAGTACACGGCGACGCTGAGGGAATACTACTTGGCGCAAATCAATGAAGTGCTGCTCCGGAATGGGTACTGCGATACCAACATCAGTTTTGAACAAGTGCAGCAGCAACACTCAGAAATCACGAGATTTTCAAGCACACTCCGTGGGCCCGACAGAATCAAGATGTTTTCCTCTCTGGAGGGCCTCAGCAATCTTCAAAGTCAGTCAAATTAGGTCATACTCTTGAGGCTTACCCAAGTCTTCACTGACCATCATTCTCAAATATTTTTTGTAATAAATTCTCGCTTTATCGGATTTTTCCAATTTTTTGAGTCTTTCTATTAATCCTTCATAGTACATAGGATTCATGGAGTCAAGTCTGACCAAGGCCTCTAAGCCCAGTGTATTTGATTCATCTTCATTAGAAATCCAGAGCGCTGCCTCTTCTATCAAATCTTGTATTTCCAACCTTAATTCCTCGGCCCATTCCTCCCCAATACTTTCCAAGAAGCGGTTGGTACAGTGCTCCAAGAGAGCAGCCACCGCTTCTTGGTCTTTTTGTTCTACGGCTTGTCGCAGTTCTCCATAGTCCGTTTGCCAGACCATGCTGCTGCCCAGCTGATACACCCCTTGGCGGAATGGCAACGGGTCTTCCGCTGTATTTAGAATCTGGCTCAGCTGGTGGCGCAAACGGCGAACGATGACTTTGAAGTAGTCAATGTTCTTGGGATCGGCGTCACCATCCCACATGGCGTCAACCAGCATGTCACGGGAGGACGCGCCCCGCGTTGCCAGCAGGATCAGCAGTTCACGTCCGCGCTTGTGCGAGAGGGTGTGCTCTTCGCCGCCAAAGCTCAGGGAGAAGTGGTCGCCCATAATCTTGAGGTGGCCTCCCTGCGGCTCACGGGCCTGAGGGATACGGACAGGCGCAGGCTGGGCTTTCCCGCCACCCAGGCCCCCCAGCACCTGTGCCAGCTGCGGCATGTAGGGCATATCCGCTTGGAGCAGACTGATCCCTCCCAATTTGGCGCTCAGTTCACGGACACATTGCACGCTGGCTCCCTCCCGGCCCTCTTGCAGCTCGGCTTCCGCCAACAAAGCCTGAGCCCGCAGCAGCTCTGCCCCATCAAGGCGGTCTACGGCCTGCTCTAGAGATTGCCGCGCCTGCTCCGTTTCGCCGCTAAGCAGGAGCATCATGCCCCGCCAAAGCAGACCATAATCACTCTCTCCAACCGCGGGCCAAGGGTCAGTCTGAGGGCTCCAAGTACCCAAACGGAGGTCCACTTCATACCGTTTGAGCGATGCCCGCTCATAAATATCTTGCCGTTTCGGCTGGGTCTGAAGGGCCAGAGTTTCGAGTGTCTGGGCCGCTTCTGTCAGTTCCAGGTTCCACAAGTGCAGGTCGGCGACCAGCTCAAGCAGGTGAGCCTGCTCCCACTGAAAGGCATGGGGATGACCCCCAATCACCTGCTGCACCTCGCGGTAGGCCGCCCAAGCTTCTTCGTAGCGTCCCTGAAGTACCAGGCCGTTCATCACTTCCCAGGACACCAGCGCCATACCGTGCAGCGCCCCCGCATCCCGGTACAGCTGAAAAGCCTGCCGGCCATAGTCCACTGCCGCCTCAGGTTGCCAGGCCACCGCCGCGATAATCGCCGCAAAGTGGTACAGCTGGGCCAGTGCCACGGGGTCATCCGACTGAATACGCTGAATTCCCGCTTGTGCCTGCACCCAGGCCTGCTCGATGTCGCCCCCAAGCCACAGCGCACGCAGCTGAGCATTGTGAAGGCGAATGGTCCAGTCATAGCCAGAGAGCAGCGGACGTTCCAGTCCTTGCTGCGCCCTTTGGAGGGCCACCGCGTAGTTCCCCTGATCGGTTTCCCACTCGGCCAAAGCTTTGGCAACTGCAGGGTTGTCGTGGCCGCTTTGGCTCAAACGCTCAACCATTTCGGCAACTTCCGCCGTGCGGTGCAGGCGGCTATAGATGCTCATCATCAGTCCCTGAATCTGGGGCGGCAACTCCTGCCAGGCATACGGCTCCAGGAGCTCCGCCGCCACCGCATGTTCCGAACGCTGGGTCAGGTCAAACAGGAGCTGATAAAGCACGCGGTGTTCTTCTGCACAGGCCCCAGCTTTTCTGTAGGCGTCCAGGGCACTGTACAAGTCTTGTTCGGCTTCCAGCAGTCGCCCTGTTGCCGCGAAGAGGGCGGGGGCAACTGGCGTCTTTGCCAGGTCTTTCTTGAGCTCCTTGAGGAGCAGGCGGTGCGGCTTGTAGTCTCCTTGGCCCAGGGGAGCCAGGGGCAGTCCTATGCGGGCGGCGTACTCCAGCCAACCGGGAGGCAGGTCCGCGCCTATTTGCCGCGCACGTTCTTCGCTCCAGATGGACAGAGGGCCGACCTGGTTGAACCGGTCCCGCCATTCACCCGGCAGCTGCTCTATCAGGCCCCGAATCAGTTCCGCCGGGGACAGGTATTCCTTGGCCTGAGCACTGACCAGCGCCATGCCCGCTGGCCAGCCTTCCAGAGAGTCGTGCAGCTGCTCATGCTCTTTTTCGAGTCCTCTGGCGGAGAGATAGGCCGTGGACTCCTGCGGCGTAAAGGCCAACTGGCTGGCTCCCAGGATCATCAGCTCGTCTCTGAAAGCCAGGCGGCTGAGGTTCACAGGCAGTCCTTCATAGCCGCCCAGCAGGAGTTGGTGTCCTTCAGGCAAACACTCTAGGAAGGTTTCCAGCCACTCGCCGCTCGTTTTGGAGAGGTACTGCGCCTGATCCAGAATGATTCGCAGGTTGTCAGGCGTATCTACCAGGTCCTCAGCCAGTGCAACGGCCATGTCCTGGCTGTAGGCGGCGTCCTGAAGCGTGCGCTCAAATCTGCTGAGCTTCAGATCCGGCAAGGTGGTTTGCAAGCTGAAGGCCAGGGCGCGGGCCAGGATCAGGGGGTCAGCCATTTCGCCCGATAGCGAAAGCCAGCTGCAACTGCGCTGTGATACGCGGGCATATTGCGCCAGCAAGATGGTCTTGCCATACCCAGACGGAGCCATCAGGGCAATCAGCTTGGCTTCGCTGGCCTGCTCCAACGTGGACAGTAGAGGTAAACGTGAGAGCTCGTGTCGCAGAGGACGCGGCACACGCACGCCCAGACGCCACCGTTGAGTATGTTCCATGATTCCTCCCCAGATGTGCCCAGCATATCGCGCTGTCCCTGAGATGTTTTGGGGGGGCATGAACGTGTCTCTAGGCCGTCTCTGAGCGGGGGCTACTCTGCTGGCCAAGTCAACACTCTTGGAGGGCTCATTATGCTGACACAACTTGGACTTACCACCTCCTCTTCGTGGGTCGCCAAAGTGGCGCGGCCTTTGTTGAGGACAGGCCGCATCGGGGGGCTGATTCTGCTGGCCACCCTGCCCTACAACCGCTTCGACGACCTGGCGTTTACTGGTCTTCAGGCCCTGGTCTGCTTGGCCCTCTTCCTGCCGGTGCTTGTCTTTGTCCATGAGCTGGGCCACGCCGCCGCCGCACGTCAAGCAGGCGCACGTGTCAGGGGAATGAGCATTGGCCCATTCAAGGTTGATCTGCGCGGCGGGGCAAAAGCTTATCTCAGCAGCTACCGCCCCGACGGTGGACAGGTCATTCTCTCGCTGGAAGACCGCGCCATTGAGGCGCAGGCCATGCGCTCTATTTCCCTGGCCGGTCCCCTGGTGAACCTGACCCTGGCGGCTGCCTCTTATCTGGCGCTTACGCTCAGCACCCCAGCTTGGCCTGCGGCCTTGCTGGCTGCCCTCTTTGTCTTTAGTGCCGCCAATGCCGCCATCGGGCTGCTGAACCTGGTCCCGACTTTTGAACGGGGGCTGTTTTTCACTGACGGCGACTCCATTCTCAAATTCAGCGGCGCTGAGCGGGACACCAGCGCCCTGGCCATCGGTGTTTTCAGCAATCTGATGGCGGACGGCGAGCTCTCGCCCGCAGTCCTGGCGAGGGTCAAAGCCCAGGCGCTGGGCCGCGACGTAAACAGCTACCTGTTCGCGCTGGCGCTTTATCAGAGCAGCCAGGGCCAGGGCGACCTGCGCCAAGCGGCCTACTACGCCAGCCAGATGGTGCAGGCGTCGGCAGAATTACCCGAAGCCCAGCAGGACCTGGCCCACGCGTACGCTGCCCTGGCCCGCCCGAACCTGACGGGGCCGCAGCTCCAAGCCGTCATGCACCGCTGCACCAAAGCTGGAACGCGCCTTCTCAAAGCCCAGGGCACCTGGCAGCTGCTTCAGATGCGCTTGGCGCAGCAGCTGGGGCAGGCGGGCGAAGCCGAGCACTACCGGCGCGAAGGCCTGCGGCAAGCACAGAACTACCAACGCTCCACCCTGTCCAAGATCAATGCCTACGAACTCAGCGCCCTCAGCGCACCTGCGTAAATTTGCTCCATTCATTCTTTTCATTCTTTGAGCTCAGTTTCATTTTTTAAGCCCGATTCAAATTCTATGTAGACCCGATTCAAGCCCGATTCAACCTCAATTCGAAAGCCATGAGGAGACCCTATGCACACCACGATTGAACTTGGCCTTGCCCCAGCCGTCATGCTCCGCACGCCCCTGTTTCCGGTCAATTATCTAGAAGCATTTCTCTCTGATACCGCAGACCGCACCGCCCAACTCGAACAGCTGCGCGAGGACACCGCCTTTATGGAAGCGCTGACCATCGCCTCGCCCACGCTCGCAGGCGAACTGAGGCTCCTGGACAGCAGCTTTGCCGAAAAGCGCCGCGACAGCCTGTTCATGGGAGTCACCCGCTACCTCTTTCGGGCGACGACGCGCTGCACCCCATTTGGCCTGTTTGCGGGCGTAAGCCACCTGCCTCTGGGCGAGAGCACAGCCGTGAGCATCGCCGGTCAGGCCGAGCACACCAAGACGCTGCGCATCGACGCCCAGGAAGTCTGGAAGATGGTGAAATCCTTTGAGGACTTGGCTGCGCCAGCAGAGCAGCTCACGGTGTACAGCAATCCCACCGCTTACCGCGTCAGCGGACGCCTGCGCCTGCCGTACCAGGACACCTATGGCCAAGGCCGTGAAAGCCAGCAGCTGTCCATCCGGACCACGCCCGTGGTCGAACGCATTTTGGAACTGGCCCAGGCCCCAGTGCCCCTCGCGCACTTGATTGATCAGCTGGCGAGCGAATACCCGGATGTCCCACGGGAAAACATCAAAGTTTTTACGCTGCACCTCTTCAAAGAGCAGCTGCTTTTGAGCGATCTGCGCCCGCCCCTGACAGAGACCGACCCCCTGGCGTACCTCAGGAACCATGCGCAGGGCGCGCCAGCAGACCAGGTCCGCAAGATGGATGACCTGCTCGAAAAAACCCGCCTGTATAGCAGTTCACCCATCGGCGGCGGCGAGCAGCACCTGCGGGACATTCTCAGCGCCCTGGAATTTGCCGAGGGGCAAGCTCAGCAGCATCTGCAGGTGGACACCCGGCTCAAGGCAGCGGGTTCCTTTAGTCAGCAGGACTACAGCGAGATCAAAGAAGCCATCACCGCTTTGTGCCGTATCCTGCCCTCGCCTGCCCAGACACGCCTTTCGGCCTACGCCGACGACTTTTTGACCCGCTATGGCAACCGCGAAGTGCCGCTGCTGGAGATGCTTGATCCTCAGTACGGCCTGGGCGCACCTGCGGGCTACCACAACCCCGCCTCACCGCGCACCTTTAGGCCGCACACCGAACGCACGCACCTGTTCAAGGTGCTGGCCGCAGCGGGCGAGGGCGGCGCCGTAGACCTTCAGCAGCTCTTCCCCGAAGACCCCAGTGAGGCGGTGCCGCTCCCAGAGAGCGTGGACGTGTTTATGCGGTACGGCTACGCTGGCGGCCAGGAACTGCTCGTTATTGACGGCATCAGTGGTCCAGGGGCCAACACCTTCGGGCGCTTCACGCACATCGAACCCGAGCTGCACCGTCACTGGCAGGCGCGGGCGGCAGCGGAAGAAGCAGCGGACCATCTCATTGTCAGCGACCTGGTCTACGCCGAAAGCGCGGGCCATGCCAACAATGTTGCCATTCACGCACCGATTTATCAGCATCAGACGGCGGTGGCCTGCACGCCCGGCGTGCCTTTTGAGCAGCATGTGCCGCTGAACGACATCATGGTGGGGGTACAAGGAGGAAAGTTCTATCTGCGCTCACGGAGCCGGGGTGTCCAGCTGCTGTTCCGCACGCCTCATGTGCTCAACCCTGAGCTGGCCCCGAACCCTGTGCGGTTCCTTCAGGAAGTCAGCCAGTCCTACGCATCCCACCCGCCTTACTGGAGCTGGGAAGAAGCCGAAGAGCTCCGTAGCCTGCCGCGCGTCACCTATGGCCGGGTGGTGATTTCTCCCGCCCGCTGGCAGCTGAGCAAAGACATCAAAGAATCCCCAGACTTTGGCGCAGCCTTGCAGGAGGAGCGCCAGAGCCGCAACATCCCGCGCTTTGTGCACGCCGGAAGCGGAGACAATCAGCTGCTGCTGGACCTCGACAATGACCTCTGCGTGCAGTTGCTGGCCCAAATTGTCCGCAAGGAGTCGGCCACCTTGTCCGAAGCCCTGGTCACCTTCGGCCAGTTCTCTGTCCACTCACCGCAGGGCCAGCATGCCGCCCAGTACATCATTTCGTTTGATCTGGGGCGCCCTGAGCTGCCAGCTGTTCCTACCGGCTTTGCCGAAACCCCTGCTGACGCTGAACGCTGGGTGCTGCCCTTCCAGGGAGCCGTCTACCTCAAGCTGTACGGTCCCCAGGACATGCAGGACGATGTGATTGCTGCCCTGCGCGCCCGAATGCTGACCACGCAGGAGTTCCCGCTTGGCTTGCCGCAGGACGACTGGTTCTTTATTCGGTACGCGGACCCCGAGCATCATCTGCGCTGGCGCATATTGGGTGAAGGCGAAGCATTCACGCGCCTGGCTTATATCCTCTTGGAAGAGGTCGCGGCCCTGCATGCGGCTGGCCTGCTGACCCGCGTGGAGATTGCCAGTTACGAAAGAGAACTGGAGCGCTACGGCGGCGAGTCCGGCATCCGGCTCAATGAGCAGATTTTTGCGGCGGACAGTGCCTGGCTGGTGGAGTGCCTCTCGCGTGGCCTCCCCACAGGTGATCAGCGGATTCCCTACATCGCGGCCACGCTCGACGTGCTGCTGCACAGCCTGAGCTACGGAGCCAGGGAACGGCAGTGGGTGCTCGAAACTGCCTGCGAAGGCTACCGCGCTGAATTCGTGCCCAGCTCAATGAGTGCCGAGCAACTGGAGAAATTGCTCAGCGAGGACGTCCGCCGGTTCCGCAAGCTGCTGTGGCAAGAGTTGGCGCTCTTCTATCCCAGTGACGGCTCCGCTGGCGCATACGGCGTGGAGCGTCTCCGGGAGCGCCTGGCTCCCCTGGTGCCTACCCTGCACCAGCAGTACGACCCGGCCACGGCCCCCGACAAAGCAGCGGTGCTGCTGACCAGCCTGACGCATATGCACGCCAACCGCGCACAACTGGACCGCTTGCAGGAGTTCCGGGCACTGCACCTGCTGCTGAAATCGCACCAGGGCTTCAAGCACCACCTGCCCCAAGGCATTCATCCGCTCAGCTTCTCGGCCCAGTGGGCCGGCCACTCAGGCGTCCAGCCGGAGGTACACGCATGAGAACACTCGCTATCGTTGGACATCAGGCCCAGGCCCTTCACCCTCACCTGAACGTCAAACCCCTGACCATCAAAGATATTGACCTTCAGTGCGCCTTGGTGCCCATGCCTGCGGCGCAGCCACGCCCTGACCAACTGCGGGGGCGGCAGGTGCTGGTGAGGACAGAAGCCTTCTCCTGCAATTACCGCGACCAGGGCCTACTGCTGGAAGCCTATCTGGGCAATCCGGACACTTGCCTTTGGCCCATCGGCTCCGAGTTCTGCGGCACCGTGCAGGCCACGGGACCAGAGGTCCAGGGACTGAAACCAGGGGACCGGGTGCTTGGCAACAACGCCTATATTGGCAACCAATTCGTGCAGGCCCAGAGCCTAGGCGTGGTCACCAACAACGCCTCTTTGGAGTACCAGATTTATCCCCAGGAGCAGCTGCTGCGGGTGCCAGACTGCATGGACTCGCTGACCGCTGCGGGCTTTTCGCTCGGCGCTCAGACAGCTTACTCGATGGTCCGCAAGGCGCGGCTTCAGCGGGGAGACCATGTGCTGATCATGTCCGCCACTTCGAACACGTCGCTGTTCATCCTGGGGGCGCTCCACGCCCGGGGCATCGAAATGACGCTCTGCTCCTCCTCCACCAAGGCCGCCGAGATTGCCGCGCAGTACGGAGCCGCCTTCATTCCAGTCAGCGACCACACCGAAGAAAGGCTACGCAGCAGGGCCCAGGAAATTGGGGGCTTCTGCGCTGTTCTGGACCCGTTTATGGATATGAATGCGGGTATTGCCTTGCCTGCGCTGCGGCCCGGGGGGCGCTACGTGACCTGCGGATTTCTGAACCAGGTCAAGCACGACTACGACTATCAGGCCCCGCACCGAACCCTGCTGTACGACCTCATTGGGCAGGGCATCGTGAACAATATCGAGCTGCACTTCAACTGCCTGGGCGAAACCCGGGACCTGGAAGCGGCACTGGACGATTACCGCCAGGGAAAACTGACCATCTTGATTGACAGCGTTTTTGGCGAAGGTCAGGAAAAATTCTTTCTGGAGCGCACTTTCGAGAACCGTGAGCGGCTCGGCAAAGTGATCTTCCATTACGGGGGGCAAGCATGACACTTTTGACCTCACTGCGCCAGCAGCTTCAGCTCTATGCCAGGACGCTTCAGCTTGTCTGGGCCGCCAATTCAAGGATGAGCTTCTGGGTGATCCTGCTCACGCTGCTGCGCGCCCTGGCACCGGTGGTCAACCTGTACGTGGCCAAAATGCTGCTGGACACCGTCGCTGCGGTGTTGCAGGGCACCGCCGCCGGAGACCCCTGGACCATGCTGGTGTCTGCGTTGGGCTTGCAGGTCGTCGCCCTGGGCGGATTCGCGCTGGTCAGCCATATCTCGCAGGCCGCGACAGAGCTGCTGGCCGAAGATCTGAAGCAACACTGCACCCGCCTGATTCTGCACAAGGCGACCCGCCTGGAAGTGCCGCAATTTGAAGATGCTGACGTTCACAACAGCATCAAGCGCGCCCTGAGTGATGTGGGCATGCGCCCGCTGAGTGCCATGGTGCAGGCGATTACGCTGATCCAGACCCTCATTACTCTGCTCACATTGACGGCCATTTTGCTCAAACTGGGCGGCACCATCGCCCTGCTGCTGCTGGCGGCGGCAGTGCCTTTGGCCTGGGTGTCGTTCTATTACAACAAGTCGTCCCTGGATGTGGATGTGGCCTTTACCGAAAGTGCGCGGATGCAGGGCTATCTGGCTGCGGTGATGACCTCAGACCAGGCCGTCAAGGAACTGCGAATCTTCCCGATGGCAAACCACCTGATGCAGCGCTGGCAGGAGCATTACGGCCGGTACAGACAAGCGCTCACAGCGCTGATCAGGAACCGGACGGCGGCGCACAGCATTACGGCCACCTTGTCCACCCTGTTCACGGGGGGAGCCACCCTGCTCATTCTCAAGCGGGTGGTGGAGCAGAGCATTACCGTGGGGGACTTTATGTTCCTGACAGGCGGCATTACCCAGCTGCAAGCCCAGTTCACCGCGCTGGCCAACTTTTTCGCCAAATCGCACGAGAACCTGCTGTATATGGAGCAGTTCTTCGCCTTCACCGACCTGGAGTACCGCGACCCCGATCAAGGCGAGCTGTGGCAAGGAGAGATTCACGACATCGAATTTGACCGTGTCTCCTTTACCTACCCCCTGACGGACCGGCGTGTGCTCAGCGACATCTCTTTCCGGGCCACCAGAGGCGAAGTGGTAGCCATCGTGGGCGAGAACGGCGCGGGCAAATCCACCCTGATCAAGCTGCTGACCTGCCTGTACAGCCCGACCTCAGGCACCATCCGCTTCAACGGCAAAGACATCAGCCGCTACAGCCGCTCCAGCCTTCAGCACCACATCAGCGCCATCTTCCAAGATTTCGGCCAGTATCACCTGGCAGCGTCCGAGAACATCACCGCCGGGTCGCCTGTCAACGCTGCAAACCTGGAGCTGTCCAGCCGTATCTCTGGCGCCAACCTCTTTCTCGAAAAGCTGCCCAAGCAGTTCAGCAATATGCTGGGCCGCACCTTTACCGACGGCGTCCAGCTGTCTGGAGGACAGTGGCAGCGCATCGCTCTGGCCCGGATGTACTACAAGAAAGCGTCTCTCTACATCCTCGATGAGCCTACGTCCGCCCTGGATTCACATGCCGAAGAGAACATCATCACCGGCATGGAACAGCACAAGAGCGGCAAAATCTCTATCCTCATCACGCACCGCATGAATACGGCCTCCCGCGCCGATCAGATCATCGTGCTGGAGCAGGGCCACATCATCGAGCGCGGGCAGCACGCCGAGCTGATGCGTTCCGGGGCCACCTACGCCGAGATGTACAACATCCAGGCCATGAGCTTTTCTCTCCCGGCCCAGCCCAGTTCGCTGGCCGCCACGGCCTGAAGGTTCCCCTGCCCTGAGCGGGCCACCTGTCCCAGCACAGCCTTCCTAGAACGGTCTCCCAGACCTAGAACGAAAACCCAGTAGCCAGTAGAGCGTGGCCGTGACTGTCAGAGTCCACCACGCTCTACTGGGCTTTGTTTCTTGGTTGCCTGATTGGCTCAGGCTGTGCCAGTTTGTGCCGCGCTAGAGGCACGTTCAGAGCGAATCCCCTACCGTGTCCACTCTGCCGGACGGGCAATCCTAAGCCGTAAACTGGTCCGTATCGCAACCCAGACAGCTTGAATGTCAGACGGCTCATGGCCCCACCTGTCTGGTAGGCTTCGGCCCAAAGAAAGGACGGTTACCTCTGTGAATACCCTCATTCCACCCGAAAATGTCCTGCTGCTGGGAGCTTTTGTGATGATTGCGGCGACAGCGGCCATCTTGCTGGAGCAAAAGGCGAGCTGGGCGGCCCGGATTCCTGGAGCGGTCATCGCCCTGCTCATTGCCCTTGCCGCCTCCAATCTGGGCCTGGTCCCAACCAGCTCTCCGGTGTATGACGCCGTCTGGTCCTACGTCGTCCCCCTAGCGATTCCGCTGCTGCTGTTCCAGATTGACCTGCATTCCGTCTTCCGGGAAAGCCGCCGCCTGCTGGGGCTATTTCTGATCAGCTCGGTGGGGACAGCGCTGGGAGCCATCCTGGGCTATCTGCTGCTGCGCGGTGCCATTCCCGAACTCGACAAGATTGCAGCGACCATTGCCGCTTCCTATACCGGGGGAGGAGTCAACTTTGCGGCCATGACGGCCCGCCTCAACCCTTCCGAGGCCATGGTGGCGTCCACCATCGTGGCCGACAACCTGATGATGGCGCTGTATTTCGTCATTCTGATCACGCTGGCGGCGTCCGGCTGGGTCCGGCGGCGCTGGGGCAGTCCCTATCAGGACGCAGTGGACCAGCGGGCCGCTGAGGGAACAGCCCTCAGTCCAGCCGCCGACTACTGGAAGCCGAAGGAGATTTCGCTGGCTGATATTGCCACCTCCTTGGCCGCTGGTATAGCCCTGGTGGCTGTCGCCTTTGGCCTGTCGGATGTCCTCAAAGGCGTCTTCGGTGAGCCGCAGGGGGTGGCCGCCACCCTGCTGGCCAGTCTGGTCACCGACCGCTACTTGCTGCTGACCACCCTGACCTTTTTGGCCGTGCTGCTGTTCCCCAAGCAGCTCAAGTCGCTCCACGGCAGTCAGGAGCTGGGGACCTATTTCATCTCAGTAGGTGACAACTTCACTTCCAGCCCCTCCTGGTGGGCAAAAAGGCTGGGTCAGCAGGTCTA
>NZ_BNAL01000020.1 GCF_014653275.1 Deinococcus piscis | reverse complement strand
TAGACCTGCTGACCCAGCCTTTTTGCCCACCAGGAGGGGCTGGAAGTGAAGTTGTCACCTACTGAGCGGGCAGCGTCCCCTCACGCTCACGCGTCAGCCCGAACTGCCCGAAAACAGCCGCTGGACGCATGAGGGCGTGGTGTTTGCCACCGTGCATGCAGTAGGGAGCAACAACGGCCTGGAGCGCACCGCGCAGAGCGCTGCCGAGCACTTTGCCCGCAACAGCGCCAACGTCGCGTGGATTCGGGACACTTTTGCTCAGGCGCGGGCCAGCAACGCGCCCGCTGTGGTCATCGCCTACCAGGCGGACCTGTTTTACGGCGCGCCCGTGCTGCTCACCGACAGCGGCCTGCGCGACACGGTCAATGTCCTGGCCGCCGAGGCCAAAGCTTACGGCAAGCCGGTGCTGCTGATTCAGGGCGACTCGCACACCCTGGTCATTGACCGCCCACTGACCGAAGCCGGTGCCAACACCTTCCCCGGCCAGACCGCCGCCAGTCCGCAGCTGAAGAATGTCACCCGCTTGCAGGTGATGGGCGAAAGCGAAGTGGGCGCAGTAGAAGTGACGGTAGACCCAGCCAGCCCCGGCGTCTTCAGCTTCAGGCCGGTGTACAGCGGCCCGGTCTTTACCGCGCCCACCGCTCAGCCTGCACCCCAGACCAAGCCCTGAGCGCCGCTGCCTGCGCCGTGTAGCGCCGCTGTACGCCGAATCCCAGGCGCTACACTACCCCCCGACATGCACCTGTACCGCGACCTGATAAAGCCCCAGCTGTTCCGGTTCGACCCGGAAGACATTCATCACCTGACCATCCGGGGACTTGGCCTGACTGGGCAGGTGCCGGGGCTGCCAGGAGTGCTGCGCTCAGCAGCGTTGCCCCGCACACCAGAGCTGCGCCAGACCCTCTGGGGCCGCGAGTTCGCCTCGCCGCTGGGCTTGGCAGCGGGCCTGGACAAGAATGCCGAAGCGGTGCCCGCATTCGGGGCGATGGGGTTTGGCTTCGTAGAGGTCGGAACGGTCACGCCCCAGGCGCAGGCGGGCAATGAGCGGCCCCGGCTGTTCCGCCTCCCCGAAGACAGCGCCCTGATCAACCGCATGGGCTTTAATAACGCGGGCACGGACGCCATGCGCCGGCACCTGGAAGGGCCGCGTCTGTGCCCGGTGTGGGTCAACATCGGCAAGAACAAGGTGACCCCCAACGAGGACGCCGCCGCCGACTACCGCCGCTGCGTGGCGGCGCTGTACCTGGTGGCCGACGCTTTTGTGGTGAACGTGAGCAGCCCCAACACGCCGGGCCTGCGCGCCCTACAAGCAGCAGGAGACCTGCGCGCCCTGGTCGCTGAAGTGATGGACGAAGCCGAGCGCCAGCGCGTGCGCACCGCCCGCCGCCTGCCCGTGCTGGTCAAACTGGCCCCCGACCTCCACCCCGCTGATTTCGAAGCAAGCGTAAATGCCGTGCTGGACGCTGGGGCGGGTGGCCTCATCGTCTCCAACACTACCCTAAGCCGCGAGGGGCTCCGCAGCACACACCAGGGCGAGGCGGGCGGCCTGAGCGGAAAGCCGCTGCGGGAGCGCTCCACCGAGCTGGTGCGCCTGGCTTACCAGCAGATGCGGGGCCGGGTGCCGATTGTGGGCGTGGGCGGGATTTTCAGTGCCGAGGACGCCTTCGAGAAGATTCTGGCGGGTGCAAGCCTGGTGGAAGTGTACTCGGGGCTGATTTACGGCGGCCCCAGTCTGCCTGCCGAAATCAACCGGGGCCTAGCCGACCTGCTGCGCCGCGAGGGCCTGAGCAGTGTGGCCGAGGCCACCGGCCTTCAGGCTGACTGAGCAGCAGGGCCTAGAGAACAGCTCAGAGCACCAGTGCCTATAGGTGCCCTAAATCCTGCTTCACCCGGCAGGGACGGCCAGACGCCACAGTAAGGGCATGACTGATCCTGGAGACCGTTCCACCACTGCCGATAACCTGGACCAGACCACTGGTCGCCCCGACAGCGAAGCCCAGCCCGCTGCCCCCAAGATTGGTGAAGCCGGTTCTGCCGAGCTGCTCAAGAACAACGAACACGACCAGGCCGAAAAAGCCCAGGAGTTCCCCGACCCCACCGCGCTCTGAGCGCCTGCCCCGTACATCCGCGTCTCTACCAAAGCCGGGAAGCCAACTGCGGCCCGGCTTTTTTGTGTGGAGCAAGGGCGGCAGGAAGCAGACAGAGCACACGGACGGCCTTCCCTTTTCCCGTAGACTGGGCAGCGGACGGGCCTGTTTTGCCCGTGCCGCGCCGCTGGACTGACGGCGTATAAGGAGCAACCATGACTGGACAGATACAAAAAGACTGTAATGGCTTTGACCGCCGCTACGACGTGCAGGGCCTGGACGCCATTGACGTGGCGGTGCTGGACACCTTCCCCGCCGTGCGTGAAGACGACCCGGTGGCCTATCCGGGCGAACCCAGCGAAATCGTCATCAGCACCGACGAGTTCAGCCCAGTGTGCCCCTGGAGCGGCCTGCCCGACTTCGGACGCCTGGAAATCCGCTACGTGCCACGCGAAAAGTGCGTGGAGCTCAAGAGCCTGAAGTACTACCTGACCTCGTACCGCTTCGTAGGTATCTACCACGAGCACGCCACGCGCCGGGTGCTGGCCGACCTGGTGAAGCTGCTGGACCCACTGAAGCTCAGCATTGACTGCGACTACGGCCTGCGCGGCGGTATCCGTACGGTGGTCAAGGCCAACTACACCGCCGAAGACCAAAAGAGCGCGTAATGCCCTGGAAACTGTCTACCGAATTCACCTTCGATTCGGCGCACGTGATTGAGGGCTATGACGGCCCCTGTGGGCGGCTGCACGGCCACACCTACCGGGTGCGGATGGAGCTGGAATCCCAGCGCCTGCGCCCCAGCGCCCATGTGCGCCGCGACATCATGGTGGCCGACTTCAAGAGCCTGAAGTGGGCAAAAAAAGACGTGGAGCAGGGCGGGCTGGACCATATGTTCCTCAACGAGCACCCTGACCTCGGCGGCGACACCACCGCCGAAGTGATGGCCGCCTTCCTGCACCGCGAGACCATGCGCCGCATCCGCGACACGCTGGACGCAGGCGACAGCGGGGACGACCTGCGGCTGCGGGTGTTCCTGTGGGAAACGCCGGAGTCCTGCTGTGAATACTGGGAATAAATCGCCCTTGCCAGCGAAGCGAGGAGTGAATGAGATGGCGGGCCACCCCGCCGCCGAGGGCGCGTTAAAGGGTCTAAAAGTCGAAGGGTCTAAGGACAATGCAGTCTTAGACTCTTCGACCCTTAGACCCTCGACCTCTACAAAATACCCCGTCTACGAGCGCTTCTATACCTGGCAGGGCGAAGGCGTTCACCTGGGGCGGGCGGCGTACTTTATTCGGCTGTACGGTTGCCCGCAGCATTGCCCCTGGTGCGACAGCGCAGGCACCTGGCACCCGGACTACCGGCCCGCTGCTGTCGGGCTGCTGTCCGCAGAGGCCCTCGCGCAGGCTGTGGCCCAGGAAAGTCCTGACGGTGCGGTGGTCATCATCACTGGAGGCGAGCCGATTCTGTTCGACCTCGGCCCCCTCACAGACGCCCTGCATGCGCTGGGCCGCCGAGTGCATATCGAAACTAGCGGGATTGCGCCGCTGCGTGGGGAGATTGACTGGGTCACACTCTCGCCCAAGCCCACCCAGAAGTGGCCGCTACCGGAAGTGGTGGCCCGCGCCAACGAGGTCAAGATTATCGTGCATGAGCCACAGGACATTGCGGCGGGTCTGGGGACGCTGGACGGTCTACGCGAGGACGCTGTGATCTGGCTGCATCCGGAGTGGAGCCGCGCCCGCGAGCGCGACATGGCAGTGCTCAATGCCATCACCGAAGCAGTCAAGGCCAATCCCCGCCTGCGCGCTGGCTACCAGATGCACAAGCTGTACCGCGCCGACGACCTGGACGAGCACAGCGACAAGCGCCTCATTCCGCTGGGCGGCAACGAAGGGTTAGGGTACTGAGGGATTTCGCGCCGTCTAAGGGTCAAAAGGTCTAGAGACTAAGACATTTTCCCTTCGACCATTAGACTTTTAGACCCTCAGCCTCTCCATGACCCGCCGCCCAACCAAAAGGAGCACCCATGATTTCAGCAAACGACAACCCCCGCGCCGTGGTGCTGCTCTCCGGCGGGCTGGATTCCAGCACCGTGCTGGGTCTGGCCGTCCGCGCCGGGTATCAGCCCACCGCCCTGAGCTTCCGCTACGGTCAGCGCCACACTGTGGAGCTGGAGCGGGCCGCGCAGGTGGCCGCCCACTTTGGAGCCGCACACCGCGTGGTGGACATCAACATCGGCAGCTTTGGCGGCAGCGCCCTGACCGACGAGAGCCGAGACGTACCGCTGGACGCCACGCCTGACGGGGTGATTCCGCCCACCTACGTGCCGGGCCGCAACACGGTGTTTATCGCGGTGGGGCTCAGCTTGGCCGAAGCGATAGACGCGGGCAGCCTGCACCTGGGCATCACGGCAGTGGACTACAGCGGCTACCCCGATTGCCGCCCCGACTATCTGGCCGCTTATCAGACGTTGGCTGACCTGGCGACGGTGGCGGGCCGTGAGGGACGCGGTGCCCGGCTGGTGGCCCCACTGCTGGAGATGAGCAAGGCAGACATCGTCCGCACGGCGCTGGAGGTGGGCTTGCCGGTGGAACTCACCTGGAGCTGCTACAGCGGCGGCAGCGAACCCTGCGGCCTATGCGACAGCTGCCGCATCCGTGACGAAGCGCTGCTGGAAGCAGGCCACCCGGAACTGATGACCCAGTGCGGGCGGGAGCGGCTGGGAGCCTGAACCCCGCATACCGAAAGAAAGTCCCCGCGTAGGGGGCATTTTTTATACCGGGTCTGCGGCAGCTTTGCGCTTGCGCCTGGGCGGCTTGGACGCGGGCGGCTCGGGGGCATTCCAGCCTGTCAGCTGCTCTGGCGTAGCTCCCAGCCGCAGCAGCTCAGCGGAATCCTGCGGGGTCAAGCCAGCGGTGGGCAGCAGGTCGGGGCGGCGCTCCAGGGTGCGGGCCAGGGCCTGCGTCCGCCGCCACCCCGCAATGGCCCCATGGTGGCCGCCTTGCAGGACCTCGGGGACGCCCTCCCCTTCCCAGACCGGTGGGCGGGTGTACTCGGGGTAGTCCAGCAGGCCCGAACTAAAGGAATCATCCTCGTGGGAGGCCTGGTCACCCAGCACGCCGGGCACCAGCCGCGCTACCGCTTCCATGATGCAGGCCGCCGCCGCCTCGCCGCCCATCATCACAAAGTCGCCGATGCTCACTTCACGGGTGACCAGCCGCTCCACGCGGGCGTCGAAGCCTTCGTAGCGGCCACACAGAATCACCCAGTGGCCGCCCTGCGCCGCCCAGGCTTCGGCGTCGGCCTGGCGGAAGGTCTGCCCGGCGGGAGTCAACATCACCACCTCATCCACGGGCTGCTCGGCCCGCAGGGCATCTAGTGCGCGGGCCACCACGTCCACCCGAATCACCATGCCCGCGCCGCCGCCGTAGGGGGTGTCGTCTACCTTGTGGTGCCTGTTGCCGGACCACTGCCGCAGGTCGCGCAGCTGGACCTGAACCAGCCCCCGCGCCTGCGCTTTGCCCAGCAGGGCTTCGGCGGCAAAGGGGCGCAGCAATTCTGGGAACAGGGTCAGGACAGAAAAGGTCAGGGCGGGGGGAGGCTGAGTCATTCTTCCTCGTCTGCTCCTGCTGGGTGGTCCTCGTCTTCCCCATCCCAGTCGTCATCGCCCAGCAGGCCAGCGGGCGCGTCCTCGGTCAGGGTGACGCGGGTAGGTTCGCCGCCCTCTTCCTCAATCACCACGTAGGGTGCTTGCAGCGGCACCTGCGACTCGCCGTAGTCGTGCGACACCACCAGCAGGTCCTGGTAGCCCATGTCCAGCACGTCCACCACTTCGCCCACCTGGGCCCCGGCACTATGCACTGCCAACCCGCGCAGCTGATGGTAGTAATAGCTGCCTTCTTCCAGGGCAGGCAGTTCGTCGTCGTGGGCATACACATTGGCTCCACGCAGGTCGGCGGCAGCCTCGCGGGTGTCAATGCCGCTCAGAAACAGCGCAATGCCGGGGTAGGTCAGCTCGGTGCGGCGCAACTTCAGCCAGCCCCAGCCTTCGACCCAGACGCGGGGCAAGCCGGTCAGCTGCTCGGCCTCGCCCAGCACGAACAGCTTGACCCCGCCCTTCAGGCCCTGCGGCCCCAGGAAATGACCGACGCGGGTGGTATTCTCAGGCGCTTTCACGGGCGCTTCCTTTCGCCTCCGGGGCGCGGCCCACGCGGGCCGTCCAGGTCCACATTCAACCGGGCGCGGGGCGGCGTGGCGCTGCGGGCCAGCGTGCGAATGGCCTGAATCACCCGGCCCTGACGGCCAATCAGCCGTCCTTCTTCGCCCTCGCCCACCCGGATCAGCAGGTTCTGGCCCTGGCGGCTGACCTGCACGCCAGCCGGGTCGTCCACCACCTGCTGCGCCAGGAATTCCACCAGCTCGGCCACGTCAATGTCGGGGCCGTCCGTCTGGGAGCCAAAAGAACGGTCTAGGTCATGCTTCATCCGGCCAGTCTAGCAAGGGGGCTCTGGGCTACGGCTCCTCACACCCAGGCCCGCACCACTTTCCACGCCTCACCGTCGCCGTCTACCACCGCCACCAGCGCCCCGCCATGCGTGATGGTCAGGCGGCCCGCTTCGGCGCGGCGCGGGCGCTTGCCCTGGCGCAGTTCGGCGGCCACCTCGGCGGGCACGTCCACCTGCGCGAACGGCAGGGCGCTCAGGTCAGCGTGGCCCTGGGCCTGCGCCACCGCGTCCAGGTCCAGGCAGTCGGCCAGGTCATAGGCTCCGGCGCGGGTTCGCAGCAGGCCCGACAGGTGCGCGGGCACACCGAGCGCCGCACCCAGGTCGCGGGCCAGCGAGCGCAGATAGGTGCCGCTGCCCACCGAAGCGCGGACAAGCAGCGTAGGGAACTCACCCAGCGCGGGCGGCAGGGGCACAGGCCGCCCGGCGGAGTCCGGCCCCCAGCCGTCTTCGCCCCGGCTCACCCGCTGCGGCGACTGCGCCAGCGAAGGCGACACGTCCAGCAGGTCCAGGCGGTGAATGGTCACGGGCCGGGCCGGAAGGTCCAGCGTGCCCCCACGCCGCGCCACGTCATAGGCCCGCACGCCGCCCACCTGAATGGCGCTGTACTGCGGCGGCACCTGCTGGATGTCGCCCAGAAAGCCAGCCAGCGCCTCCCGCACGGCGGCAGGGTCGGGCACTTCAACCGGCTCCTGCACCTCAACCGGCCCCTCGGCGTCCAGGGTGGGCGTGCTCGCCCCCAGACTGATCCAGGCCAGATAGTCCTTGGAGTCGCGCTCCATGAACTGCACGACCTTGGTGCTGTCTTCCACACACACCACCAGCACGCCGGTTGCCAGCGGGTCCAGCGTGCCGGTGTGGCCCACGCGGCGCGTTCCGCGCAGCCGCCGGACCCGGCCCACCACATCGTGGGAAGTGAGGCCAAGCGGTTTGTCTACGGCGAAAACGGGCATGCCCACCAGAGTAGCGAACCTGCGGGCGGGCGGGAGCGGCCTGCGCGTCATTGTAGCCGCGCCCCTCAGCAACAACGTCCTTTAGGCAGATGCTCTAGGATGCAGGGCGTGCGCTTTTCCACCGTTCTTTCTGCTTTGCCTGGCTTCGCCGTGTCCCTGATGCTCCTGAGCGCCCCCACAGCGGCGCAGGCGCAAGCCTCTGCTCAGGGAAGCTGGGCCCAAGTGGCCCCTGGGCAGTGGGCCGACCCTGCCCAGCAGTGCAGCTACCGTGTCGAGCGGCGCGGTCAAGCATTCCCAGTGCTGCGCGACCATGCTTCGGCGGTGCGCCTGGCCGGTGCGCTCAAAGATGGCCTGGCTGCGCAGGGCGTGCGCGACATTCAGGTGCGCCCAGCAGCACGCGGCACGGTATGGGGCATTTTTGCTTCCTACGTGTATCCCAGCAAGCAGGGCGACGCGAGGGTGGCGCAGCTGTATCTGTCGCAGGGTGGGCTGCTGCGCACAGTGACGGCCAGCACCCGCGCCCAGACCGTCTCGGCGCTGCCGCTCAGTGTGCAGGCGGCCAGCACAGGGACGCCTGCCACTTGCTGGCCCGACCTGGCCCGCTGGGTCGAATTCAGTGCCAACTAGCTCAGCATGGCCCGCCGCATTGACCCGGTGCAGGACCGGCAGCGCCGCACCGCGCTGGTGGGCGCAGCGTATCAGGCCATCTACGAGCGCGGCTATCACGCCGTCACACTGGCCGACATCGCCGCCGAAGCGGGCGTCAGCCGGGGCACGCTGATGTATCACTTCGGTTCCAAAGCGGGACTACTCACCGCCGCCATGCAGCGCTTTACCCGCACCATGACTGCCGCCACCCGCCGGGCGCTGCGGCAGGCGGCTGGACCAGAAGCCAAGCTGCGTGCCTACGTAGAAAACCAGTTCTACGGCGTGGAAAATACCCGGCGCTTCTATACCGTGTGGCTGGACTTTCAGAGTGCGGCCTCCCACGACCCGGCCCTGCTGGCCGTGCAGCGCGAGTTCCTGGCGCAGACCCACGCCCTGGACCTAGAACTGGCCCAGCTGGGCGGCAGTAACGGTGCCGACGCCCGCGCCCGGCAGCTGCGGGCTTTGGTAGAGGGCCTCAGCCTGCGCTTTGTGGCCGAGGAAGCACCGGACCTGGAAGCTTACCGGCGGGAGTGTGAGGCGGGGGCGCGGGCTTTGCTGGCCTTGCCTATTGATGGATGATGGCTTCACCGCTGCGCGGCTGACGGCGAAGGGTCGAAAGATTTGATTTCCCCTCTCCATTCACCATCTGCCACCGACCATTACCAGGCCGCAGGTCCCGTCAGCGCCCGAAATACTCTGGTAGGTCCGCCTCGGTAATCAGTACGTCACGCGGCTTGCTGCCCTGGTGCTTGCTCACGATGCCCATCGCTTCAAGCATGTCCATCAGCTTGCCCGCGCGGGCGTGCCCCACACTCAGGCGGCGCTGCAACCGCGACACACTGCCCTGACCTTCTTCCACCACAATCTGCGCGGCCTGGCGCAGGTAGGGGTCCGAAAAGTCCATGTTGGAGGGGTCGGCCCCTGGGCCTTCGGCGCTCACGGCTCCATCAAAGTCAGAACCGTAGGCTTCCACAAACTGGTCCTCAAAAATCATGCGCTGAAGCAGGCTGGTCACGCGCACCGATTCTTCCTCGCTGATAAACGGCCCCTGCAACCGCACCGGCTTGATCAGGCCCGGCTGATAGAACAGCATGTCGCCCATGCCGGTCAGGCGCTCGGCCCCCAGCGAGTCCAGAATGGTGCGCGAGTCGTGCCCGCTGCTCACCGCAAAGGCCACGCGGGCAGGCACGTTTACCTTAATCAGGCTGGTCAGGATGTCCACGCTGGGCCGCTGGGTCGCCAGAACCAGATGCATCCCGGTGGCCCGCGCCATCTGCGCCAGGCGCATAATCGCCGCTTCCACCTCTTTGGGGCTGGTGATCATCAGGTCCGCCAGCTCGTCAATGATGATGATCAGATGCGGCAGCTCCGGCTCGCCCACCTGCCGCATCTTGGCGTTGAACTGGCCCAGGTTCTTGGCTCCCACCTGGCTCATCATCTTGTAGCGGCGCTCCATGTGGGCCACTGCGCCCAGCAGCACGCCCGCCGCGTCCATCGGGTTGGTGACCACGCCACGCACCAAGTGGGGAATGCCGTCATAGGGCGTCAGCTCCACCATCTTGGGGTCAATCATGAGGAAGCGCAGTTCCTGGGGATAAAAGCGGTACAGCAGCGAGTTGATGAGGGTATTCACGCAGACCGATTTGCCCGACCCTGTAGAACCCGCAATCAGGAGGTGCGGCATCTTGGCGAGGTCGCCCACCAGCAGCTCGCCGTCAATACTTTTGCCCAGGATGATGGGGAGCGCCGCTTTGGACCGCTGGAACGAAGGAGACGCCACCGCTTGATGAAACGTGACCGGCTCGCGGTCAGCGTTGGGCACTTCCAGGCCAATCACGCTCTTGCCCGGCACCGGGGCTTCGATACGCACCCCCGCCACCGCTAGCGCGCGGGCCAGGTCATTGGAGAGCGACGCGATACGGCTGATTTTCTCACCGGGAGCTGGCTCGATTTCGTAGCGGGTCACGGTAGGACCACGCGCAAAATCCACCACCCGGCCTTGCAGGTTGAACTCGGCCAGGGTCTGGTCAATCAGGGCGGCGCGCTGCCGGGCCGATACGTCCAGCGCGGCGGTATTCAGCGCCGCAGCAGGAATGGGGTCCAGCAGGTCGGTGGAAGGCAGCGCCAGTTCCAGCGCCCCTTGCTTGGGCCTGGCCGGTTCCTGCACCTGGGAACGCTCAGGCGCAGCGTGAGCACTGACGGTCATGCGGGCCGCCCCCACCCTGGACCCTTCCCAGGGCGGAGTGTCCGCCGTGCGCTGGACGGCCTGAGCGGGCGGGGCCGGGGGCTGCCAGTCGTCAGCCGAGTCGCTGGCCTCATCTTCTTCCAGGGCTTGCGCAGGATGAACCGGGGCAGCAGGTCGGGGCGGAGCGGGGCGGACCACCGCCACCGGGGCTGGACGCTCCAGCTCCTCCAGTTCCTCCAGTTCCTCTAGGGCATCGGCAGTAAAGTCAAAGGCGAGGGCCGGTGGCTCACCAGAGCGGGCATTTGCGGAAGCAGCCACAGGAGATAACGGCCCAGAGGAAGGCGCCGCCGCAGAGACAGGCACCGGAGCCGCACGGGTGGGAGCGGCGGTCATTCCACCAACGGGAGCGGGGCCGGAGGCCAGAAACGTCCCGTCCTGAAGGGCTTCGGTCCAGGCGACCCGCTCACGCAGGGTGTCGAGCGGCTGGGCGGTCAGGGCTTTGGCGAGGGCTTCGGCAGCCTCCTCGCTGGGCGAGCGGTCATAAGCGGCGGCCAGGTCGGGCCAGCCCGCGAAGAGCGGCTCCAGCGTCTGCCAATCGGCCCAGCCCTCGGCCAGGCCTTGCCAGGCTTCCCCGCGCTCGGCGTGGGCGCGGCTTTCACGGGTCAGCACCTTGAGGCGGGCGGCCAGGGGCAAGGCTTTTTTTCCGCCTTTGGCCGCTTTGGCCAGCTGTGCGTCAGCTGTGACCCGCGCCCGCTCCAGCCGTCCAGCCCGCTGGGTGAGCCGGGTCAGTTCGCCCACCAGGCTGCGGCGTACCCCATCCAGAGCCGCGCTGGCCTGCGTGGCGTGCAGCTCGGTCCCCAGTTCGCAGCGGCCCGCCCGAACCGCAGCGGCCTTCTCCTCCATCTGGGCGGGGCTGTCTCCGGCGGCGTCCGCTTCGGCGCTCAAGCGGCCCCGCAGCGCGTCCAGCTCCTGCACGGCGGCGTCTTCCAGCGCCCGGTCCCAGCCTTTCAAGCTGGCCGCGTAGTGCTCTACGTCCGCCTCGGATAGCCCGCGCACCTCGGCCAGCACGCCGCGCACTTCGCCTTCTTGCAGCTTCATTTCGGGGTGTTCGGGCCGCACGTCCAGCAGGCTACCGAGCTGCGACAAGTGACGGCGCAGCTCACTGCGCAGGGCACTGCGGGCGCGGGCCACCTCGCGGCCTTCGCGGCGCTCCTGCACCAAGTCACCTACGCGGTCAGCCCCGCTCACAGCGGCGCGGCTAAAGCCCCGGCCCACCTGCCGGAAGTGGCTGAGCGGTGCCTGCGCACGCAGCAGGTCCAGGCCCAGCAGCAACAAGCCCAGCGGCAGCAGCAGCGCGGCCAAACCCACCACCCTCAGCACCGGACGCAGCAGCGAGGTCGCCAGCGCTCCCGACGCCAGTGGCCAAAAGGGCGCCGCCAACAGGCACAGGGCCAGGACGACCAGCAAGCCACCCGCCACCCGCCGACTGAACCGCCGCATGGAGCGCCCCGTGAAAATCAGCGCCCCGTAGCCCAGGGGCACCAGCGGCAGCAAATAAGCGGCCCAGCCCAACCCATGCACCAAAAAGTCGCGCACTGTGCCGGTCAGATTGAGTCCTCCTTCCGGCTGACGGTCACTCAGCCGGCCCCCGCCCAGCGAATCAAGCAGCGGCAGCAGCAGCGACATGGCCAGGAACAGCCCCAGCGCAATCAGCAGCAGGCCCACGGCTTCGCTGTCCAGTGGAGAGCGGGAAGCGGGCACTGCGGTCTGGTGAGAAGTTGACTTGGTTTTGCGCCCCTGAGCGCTGCGGGCCTTTGACACGTCAGGCAGCATACCAGGGTGCCGTGAGAGATGAGAGCCGGGCGTATCCTTTCTTCATGCCGGCTGGACCTGCTTCACTTGTAGTGCCCCCACCTCTGCACCAGCAGCTGTGGGACCACGCCCACCACGCCGCGCCGAACGAGTGCGTGGGCGTGCTGGGCGGTCAATGCAGCGAAGTCGCAGAAGGTGCATGGCAAGCGCAGGTTTACGTGCCGCTCCCCAACGTGGCCGCCTGCCCGGAGGTGGAATACCAGGCCGAGCCTGCCGCGCTGATTCAGGCGCTGCGCGAGTTCCGCGCCGCTGGGCTAGAGCTGTGCGGCATCTTTCACAGCCACCCGCGTGGGCCGCAACACCCGAGCCAGACCGACATCGCCGCTGCTGGCTACGGCGTTCCCTATCTGATCGCTGATCTGAGCAGTGGGACACTGCGCGCCTTCTTGCTGCCGCAGGTCTGCGAGGTGGCCATGCGGCCCAGCACCGGGCTGCTACCCTGACGGGCGTGACTGCTGCGCCTTCCCCCATCCCACCTCAGCCACAGGCGCAGGCATCAGCACAGCCACCGGCCCGGCTGACCCGGCTGGCCTGGGGCAGCGTAGGGATCGCCGCGCTGGTGCTGGGCCTCAAATGGGCCGCGTATCTGCTGACCGGCTCGCTGGCGCTGTACTCGGACGCACTGGAAAGCATCATCAACGTGGCGGCAGCGGCGGCGGCCTTGATTGCCCTGCGGGTGGCCGCCCGCCCCGCCGACGATAATCACCCCTTCGGCCACTCCAAAGCCGAGTACTTCAGCGCGGTGCTCGAAGGGGTGCTGATTGTGCTGGCGGCTCTGGCCATCCTGTGGGAAGCAGGGCCAAAGCTGCTGGCCCCGGCTGCAGTGGAGTTGCCCCCGCTGGGCCTGGGACTGAGCGTGGTGGCCTCGGTCATCAATGGGCTTTGGGCTTCGCGGCTGCTTGCGGCGGGCCGCCGTCACCGCTCTCCGGCACTGCTGGCCGACGGCAAGCACCTGATGAGCGATGTGGTGTCTTCGGTAGGCGTACTGATCGGGATTGTCCTGGCGCTGCTGACCGGCTGGCATGTGCTGGACCCGCTGCTGGCCTGCCTCGTGGCACTGAATATCCTCTGGAGTGGCTGGCACCTGATGCGCGAGTCGGTGGGCGGCCTGATGGATGCCGGGGCGGACCCAGAAACCCAGGCCCGCATCCGCGAGCTGGTGGCCGAACATGCCGACGGCGCTCTGGAAGCCCACGACCTGCTGACCCGCACCGCTGGGCGGCTGACCTTTATCGAATTTCACCTGGTGGTGCCGGGCAGCATGACCGTGGCAGAAGCCCACGCCATCTGTGACCGGCTGGAAGCGGTGCTTGAAGCCGAAGTCGAAGGAGCCCGCGTGACCATCCACGTGGAGCCGCAGGACCAGGCCAAGCACAGCGGCGTGCTGGTACTTTAGGCGGCTGGAAATCGTGGAAGGTGAGCCGTCCCGCCAGAGCAACTTGAACCATCGCTGCCTGGACGCTACAATTCTCAGTTGGCAAAGTGGGGTGCAAGACAGGCACCTAACAACTTCAAAACCAAGCTTTCTGAGAGAGCCTGAAGTGGCCTGCCCCCCGGACGGCAACCGTGCCCCGCACGTGTTGAGCCGCCTATCAAGGAGAACTATGCCCAAGATGAAGACCAAAAAGAGCGCGGTGCGCCGGATCAAGATCACGGCCACCGGCAAAGTCATGGCGTTCAAGAGTGGCAAGCGCCACCAGAACACCGGCAAGAGCGGCAACGAGATTCGCGGCAAAGGCAAGGGCTTCGTGCTCGCCAAGAGCGAATGGGCCCGTATGAAGGCAATGAAGCCTTACGCAGGAGGTAAATAATGGCCCGCGCCAAGACCGGTATCATCCGCCGCCGCCGTCACAAGAAGGTCCTGAAGCGCGCCAAGGGCTTCTGGGGTACCCGCTCCAAGCTGTACCGCAACGCCTTCCAGACCCTGCTGAACGCCGCGACCTACGAGTACCGTGACCGCCGCAACAAGAAGCGTGACTTCCGCCGCCTGTGGATTCAGCGTATCAACGCTGGTGCCCGCCTGCACGGCATGAACTACTCCACCCTTATGAACGGCCTGAAGCTGGCCGGTGTGGACCTGAACCGCAAGGTGCTGGCCGACATCGCCGCCCGCGAACCCGAAACCTTCAAGGCCCTGGTGGACACCGCCAAGCAGGCCCGCGAAGGCCAAAAAGCCGCCTGAGTCTTTCGCTCAGTGTGAAACAGCCGCCCTTCGGGGCGGTTTTTTTGATGGGAGAGGGCGGGGACAAGGCAGAAAGTCGTGTCATAAAGTGCAGCGCGCCCTCCTCGTCGCGGGCCGAAGCGCCTTCTCCCATCACTGCTCTCTGCATCTGTCCATACCATCACCGCCCCATCAACCCCTACACTGTCCCCCATGAACGTGGTACTTGGCGTAGATATCGGCGGCAGTGGCATCAAGGCCGCTCCGGTTGACCTGAACACCGGCGAGCTGCTGGCCGAGCGGATGCGGCTACCCACCCCGCAAGGAGCTGAGCCGGACGCCGTACTGGACGTGATCGGGCAACTGGTGCGGCACTTTGATTATCGGGGGACGGTGGGCATCACCTTTCCAGGGATCGTGCAGCAGGGCTACACGCTGAGTGCCGCCAACGTGAGCAAGCGGTGGGTGGGCATGGACGCCGACGCTTTCATGACCGCTGGGCTGGGCAGCGACCATGACGTGCATCTGCTGAACGACGCCGACGCTGCTGGTCTGGCCGAAGCCCGCTTCGGAGCCGCCCAGGGCGTGCAGGGCGTGGTGCTGGTGGTCACACTGGGCACCGGCATCGGCTCGGCACTGCTGCATGATGGCCGCCTGGTGCCCAACACCGAGCTGGGCCACCTGTTTCTGGAAAGCCGCAGCGGCAAGGCGCGGCACGCCGAGAGCTGGGCCTCGGCCAAGGTGCGCGAGGACCGTGACCTCAGCTATGAGGAGTGGGGGGGCCGCGTCAACCGCTACTTGCAGCATCTGGAACTGCTGTTTAGCCCGACCCTGTTCGTGTTGGGCGGCGGCGTGAGCAAAAAGGCCGACAAATGGCTGCCTTACATTCAGCTGGAACGCAGCCGGGCGGTGCCTGCGGCCCTCAAGAATGAAGCCGGTATCGTGGGCGCGGCCATGTACGCCGCGCAGCAGGCCCCCAGCCTGGGCGAAAGCTGAGCCCCCCTTGCCTACAGTGCCCCCACAGCCCGTGCTGGAAGTCTGCGTGGACAGCCTGGAAAATGCCCGCCGTGCCGGAGCTGCTGGGGCTGACCGACTGGAACTATGCAGTGCCCTGAGCAGTGGTGGCCTGACACCATCGCTGGCGCTGACCCGCGCCGTGTGCGCTCTAGAGGTGCCGGTGCATGTGCTGATTCGCACCCGCGAGGGCCCCTTCCGCTTTACGCCCGCTGAAACCGAGCTGATGGCCGCAGACATCCGGGACGCCGCAGCTGCGGGCGCAGCGGGTGTGGTGGTCGGAGCACTGGACCACACTGGTGAACTGGATGAAGTGCCCATGCGCCTGTGGGCAGCAACTGCCGCAGAAGTCGGGGTGCGGGCCGTCTGTCACCGCGCTTTTGACCTGAGCGCTGACCCGCTACGGAGCCTAGCCCAACTGCACGCCTGGGGCTACAGCGGTGTGCTTACTTCGGGAGGTGCGCCTACCGCGAGTGAGGGCGCGGCGCTGCTGCGGCGCTTGCGGGAGCAGGCTGCCCCCAACTTCGAGGTGCTGGCTGGCGGCGGGGTGCGTCCAGACACACTGGCCGACTTGCTCAGGCAGACCGGGGTAAATGCTGTTCACGGGTCGTTCTCGCAGCTGTGGCCGTCAGCCCCAGCGCTGGAGACGGACCTGGGCTTTGACCAGCGCGAACGCCGCACGGACGCGGCGCAGGTGTCACAGGCGCGGCGTCTCTTGCGGGAGATACTGAAGGCATGAGCGAACCGCAGCCCATAGGCCCCGCCGACTTCTCCCCCGTCCTCTACACCGCAGACACCCTGTTTACTGGACTGGGCGGGGCGCAGTCGCCCGGAGGGGTGGTCGTGTCACGCGGGACAGTGGCGGCCACCGGCCACCCGGACCAGCTGCGGCAGAACTACCCCCACGCCCGCGAAGTGGACGCAGGCGGCATCATCGCTCCGCTCCCGGCCAATGCGCACACCCACCTGGACATGAGCGCTTACCGCTTTCAGGCCCTGCCCTACTTTCGCTGGATTCCTGAAGTGGTGGTGGCTCAAAAGGCACAGCGCGGGTTGGCCGGAGCGCTGGCCGGAGCAGACACGCTGGTGCGGCTGGGGCAGCCGGTGGGCGACATCGTCTGGGACCCAGCAGTGATGGAAGCGCTGCTGCCCCGCGAGGACCTGCGCGGGGTCCTGTATCTCGAGGTGCTGGGGCCAAAGCCCGAGCAGGCCCAGGAGCGCTTTGCCCAATTCCGCGAGCAGGTAGAAGGTTTCCGGCGGCTGGAGCGGCCCGGCGGCCTGCGGGTGGGCGTATCGCCGCACGCCAGCTACACGGTCAGCGCCCCACTGCTGCGGCTGGTCACCGAGTACGCGGCAGGCGAGGGCCTCCCCGTCCAGATTCATGTAGCCGAACACCCCAGCGAAACCGAGCTGTTCGCCAGCGGCGCCGGGCCACTGTGGGAACACCGCATTCCGGGCCTTTGTCCAGACACCTTTGCCGAGGTGATGGGCCGCACACCGGAACCGGACCTCACTCCAGTGCGCTATCTGGACGAACTGGGCGTGCTCAGGCACCGGCCCACGCTGGTTCACATGGTGAACGTGTCGGACGATGATATCCGCCGAGTCGCCGAAGCGGGCTGCGCCGTGGTGAGCTGCCCGCGCTCGAATGTCAACTTGGACTGTGGCCGCCTTCGCCTGAGCGAGTTCCTGGCGGCGGGGGTAGAAGTGGCGCTGGGCACCGACTCGGTGGCGAGCGGCGAGACACTGGACATCCGGGACGAGCTGGCCTTTGCGCGGCAGCTGTACCCGGAGCTGGACCCCCGGCTGCTGCTGCGCTCAGCGGTCAAGGGCGGGGCGCGGGTGCTGGGGCTGCCGGTGCCGCAGATTCGCCGGGGCCTGCCGTGGCGGGAAGAATACCTCTGGCAACACCGCTAGCGCGGACGGTTCCAGGCAGAAGGCGGACGGGAGCGAGGCGATTCCTCCCCCTTCCGCTTTCTGCTTTTTTCTGCCTTCAGCTTTCCGTTTTTCACCTCCCTAAACCCGACTTCTCCGCTGCGCTTTCTGCGTTGAGAACGGTAAACCGTTGGGATAGACTCTCCTTAGTAGGAATTATTCTCAATAAGTAATTGCCCTCCTAAGGAGTCTTGATATGTCCGCACCCACCGTCAATCAAAGCGGCGTCCCCACCACGCCTCCACCGCAGCGCCAGGCCCCAGGCAGCGCAGCTTTTCGCCTCTCACCCGAGCTGCGCCGCGCCCTGCTGCTCACTGGCCTCACCCTGCTGGGGCTGGGACTGGGACTGCTGGGCGAGCATGTGCTGCATCAATCCGCACTCATGTGGGCGGGCTACGCACTCGCCTTCCTGGCTGGCGGCATTCCAGCGGCCCGCGAAGCCATTCAGACGCTGACCACCGAGCACCGGCTGGACGTGGACCTGCTGATGGTGCTGGCCGCACTGGGAGCTGCCAGCATCGGGCAGATGGCTGACGGGGCCATTTTGCTGTTTCTGTTTAGCCTGTCCAACACCTTGCAGGACTGGGCGATGGGCCGCACCAAGAACGCCATCGCCGCGCTGATGGACCTGAACCCGCAGGGTGCGACCATCCGCCGTGACGGTGCCGAGCGCTGGTGCGAGCTGGGCGACATCCGCGTGGGCGACCTGCTGCTGGTGCGCCCCGGCGAGCGCATCGCCGCCGACGCCCGCGTGGTGCAGGGCAACACCGCTGTAGACGAGTCACCCATCACCGGCGAGAGCCGCCCGGTGGACAAGGCCGTGGGCGCTGAGCTGGCGTCCGGCACCGTGAATCTGAACGGCAGCGTAGAGGCCGAAGTGCTGCGCCCCGCCGGAGAAAGTACCCTGGCGCGGCTGGTGGGCCTGATGGAACAGGCCCAGACCGAAAAGAGCCGCACCGAAACCCTGACCGAGCGCTGGGAAAGCCCCTATGCCACAGCGGTGCTGCTCGGGGTGCCGCTGGTGTTTGCCGGGCTACACTTCCTGGGCGGGCTGGATACAGCAGCGGCCTGGTACCGTGCCATGACCTTTATGGTGGTGGCCTCGCCCTGCGCGGTGGTCATCTCCACCCCTGCGGTGATGCTCAGTGCAATGGCGGCGGCGGCGCGCGGCGGAGTGCTGTTCAAGAGCAGCGCCGCGCTGGACGCCCTGGCCAGCGTGAACACCGTCGCTTTCGACAAGACCGGCACGCTGACCCAGGCCCGCATGACCCTGACGCGCGTGGTGGCCGACGATGAAGCGGCGGCCCTGGCTCTGGCTGCTGGCCTGGAAGCCCACTCCGAGCACCCCATTGCCCAGGCCATCGTGACAGCGGCGCAGGAACGCGGCGTGGCCCCGCAAGCTGTCGAGGAGGCCCAGGCCATTCCGGGACACGGCATCGAGGCCCACACGGCGAGTGGCGAGAAAGCCTGGGCCGGCAACCTGCGGCTGATGCGGCGTGAGGGCGCGGCCCTGACCGCCGCCCAGGAAGCAGCCCTGAACGAGCTAAACATGCAGGGCAGTTCCACCGTGGTCGTGGGCCTCGGCTCCCGCGTGCTGGGCGTGATGGGTGTAGCCGATGCCCTGCGCCCCGGCATCGCTGGGGCTATTGCCGAGCTGAAGGCCGCCGGTATAGCCCACCCAGTAATGCTGACCGGCGACAAAGAAGAAGTGGCCGCCAGTGTGGCGCAGGAAGTGGGCCTGAGTGAATACCGCGCCGAGCTGCTGCCCGAGGACAAACTGCGCATTATCGGGGAGCTGCCCGGCCCGGTGGCGATGGTGGGTGACGGCGTGAACGACGCGCCTGCCCTGGCCCGCGCTGACCTGGGCGTGGCCGTCGGCTCAGGCACGGACGTGGCGATTGAATCGGCGGACGTGGTGCTGATGCAAAGTGACCTGGGCCGTCTGGCCGGTGCCGTGCGGCTGGCCCGTGAAGCGCGGCACACCGTGCGGTTCAATCTGCTGTTCGCCTTCGGCATCATTCTGCTGGTGTCCCCGCTGGCGATTGCCGGGCAGGTGCCGCTGCCGCTGGGCGTGGTGGCCCACGAGGGCGGCACGGTGTTCGTGGTGTTTATGGGCCTGCGGTTGCTGCGCCGGCAGCTGTAGGGTGCGCCCCGCCCCGTCCGTATCATTCTTTCCTTCTTCCACCCTAATGTTCCCGGCTTAACCTTGCCGCAAAGGAGCGACTGACCATGACCCCACCCGAACGTCATTTGCAAGCTGCCCGTCCCCGCTCCGACCTCTGGGCCAAATGGTTGGGTACAGCTGCGGCTGCTTTCTTACTCCTTCAGCTCATTCCCTATGGCCGCGCCCACACCAATCCGCCCGTGCAGACCCAGACCACCTGGGACAGCCCACAGACCGAGCAGCTGTTTGCCCGCGCCTGCGCCGACTGCCACAGCAACCAGACCCGGTGGCCCTGGTACTCCAACGTGGCCCCAGTCTCCTGGCTGGTTCAGAAGCATGTGGACGAAGGCCGCTCCAAGTTCAACGTGAATGTGCCCGGCTTCGGCCCAGAAGCCGGTGAGGCCGCTGAAGCTGTACGGGAGGGCGAAATGCCTGAAAAGACTTACCTGCCCCTGCACCCGGAAGCCCGGCTGACCCCGGAAGAAACCCAGGCCCTGGTCAGCGGTTTGCAGCGCACTTTCGGCCAAGAGGGTGGCAGCGAGACTGGCACTGGCGGCAGTGATGGGGACTGAAGCCCGTTCAGGTCTCAACCTTCTGATAAGGCCATTGTTGCTTGTGGCCTCAGCCCTCACCGTAAGCTGGAGCCATCTCATCTGAGGAGGTGCGAGTTATGACCGATCAGAAACATTCTGCCCAGGACCAGCCAACGCAGAGCCAGCCCAGCCCCGAAGGTGGCGACAAAGACACCAGCACCCTGCACAACATCAAGGACGTGCAGAAGGAAGGCATGCTGGAAAAGGGTCGGCAGGTTGACCAGACGCCGCAGAGCGTCAAAGATACCGACCAGGGCCAGCATCCTCAGCAGTTGCCCCGCCGCTGACCAGCCCACTTCAGAAGGGCGCTCCGGAACATGCCGGGGCGTTTTTTTATGTTTTGCCGGGTCACTCCAGGCACCGCCCTATAGTGGAGGCACTGTGAGCACCTTGATTTCCAAGTGGACACGGCCAGGGGTCAGCTTTTTTGCGCTGGCACTGCTGGCCTCCGCCCAGGCCCAAACAGCGGGCACGCCGCAGACCCCTAGCGTGCAGGCTGCGCCCATTTCGGCCAGCAGCTACGTGACGGTGGGCCAGTTCTACTACGGCCAGGGCAATTTTCAGCGGGCTGCCGTGGCCTACGGCGCGGCGGTGCGGGCCAATCCCACCAACCCCGACGCCCTGCTGGGCCTGGCCCGCACCCAGACCCGGCTGGGCCAGAGCGCCGAAGCCATCACCACGCTGACCCGCCTGACCGAGCTGGACCCGGCCAACATCAGCGCGCACATCGCTCTGTCACAAGCACACTCACTGGCTTTCCGCCAGGCCCGGCTGCCTGGTGCGGGCGACATCCAACTGGGGCCCGTCGCTGGCGGTGAAGGCAATCTGGCAGCGGCACTCCGCACCCTGGACGCCGCCGAGAAGGTGCTGCCGAGCATCCCCGCCAGCCGCCGGGGGACCGAAGCCAGCAAAATCTGGAACGAACGCGGCTATATCCTGCGCTTTCAGGGCAATCTGCCTGCCGCTGTGCGTGCCTTTGAGGAGGCCAGCCGCCTGAATCCGCAGGAGAGCGTGATTCTGTTCAACCTGGCAGAGACGCAGTATGCAGGCGGTGACCTGCGGGCCGCCACGGCCACTTTGCAGCGCGCCGTCCTGGCCGAGCCGCGTGACGGAATCAACCGCGCTTACTTTGCCCGCCTGCTGGCCGAGGGTGGCAACTTTGCTGTGGCCCGCCCGCAGGCACAGCTGGCCGTGCAACTGGCACCGAACAGTGCCTATGCCGCTGGACAGCGTGGCGTGGTCAGTTATTTGGCCCGTGAACCCCGGACTGCCCGCGAGGAGCTGGAGCGGGCGGTACGGCTGGCCGGGGGTAGCTATCCGGACTTTTCGTACTACCTGGGACGGCTGAATCTGGACGCTGGCGACCTGGCCCGCGCCCGCGCCAACTTTGCAGATGCAGCAACCACCGGCCAGAACCCCGAAGCCTTTTATTTCCTGGGCCTGAGCCTGGAACGCAGCGGCGCTGGCGTGGCTGCCGAGCCCGTACGCGCCGCCGAAGCCTACCGCCGCGCCCTGGAACTGCGTGCCAACTATCCCGAAGCGGGCGAAGGCCTGGAGCGCCTGGGGCAGTAACCCTATTCCACAGCCAGGCGAGCGGCCATTGCCCCAAAGGGCGTGGCCGCTGCTGTTTGCCACAGGATCCCCCCGCCCATCAGCAATTCTGTCAAACAGCAGCTCTACGCGCTGTCTGCCGGTCATCCGACTTGTATTCTGCCCCATGTTCAGAGCATTTGACTCAGGCTAATCTTGGACTTGATTCAACCATATCCAGGAATCGGGCGTGGGGGCGCGGCCAGACACAGGCAGCCGTTCTCACGCCCTAAAAGCGGCTGGGGTCTGTCAAGCGGCCCGCCGCGGAGGTCTGTATGCACAACATTCTGATTTCTTCTCTCGCCCTGGGCGCAGCCCTGACCCTCAGCACCGCTGGCGCGCAGAGCCTGAGTGCCGCGCAGAACAAACTGAACGCCGGTGACTGGCAGGGCGCAGCCAAAGCTGCTGCGGCCCTCAACACCAGCGACGGCTACGCCTTGGCTGCCGAAGCCACCACCCTGGGCGCGGGGCTGAGCGGCGGCAGCAAGGCCCAGTACCAGCAGGCGCAAACCTACGCCCAAAAAGCCATCAGTCTGAACAAAAATAATGCTGAAGCCTACTTCGAGCTGGCCCGTGCCCAGGGCCGCCTGGCCCAGAGTGCCGGGATCATGCAGAGCCTCAGCCTGGCTGGCAGCATGAAAACCAACCTCCAAAAAGCCATCAGCCTCAAGCCCAACCTGGCCGGTGCCTACGTGGCCCTGGGCCTGTGGCACGCTGAGCTGTATGCCAAAGGCACTGCCGCCCGCGCCGCTACCGGGGCCAAAGCGGACCAGGTCGGCCCCAACTTCAACAAGGCCGTAAGCCTGGAGCCGAACCGCATCATTCACCGCCTGGAATACGCCCGCGCCCTGATGCTGCTGGGGAGCGCCAACAAAGCGCAGGCCGTGGCCCAGCTGAACAAGGCCGTATCGCTGCCCGCCAACACCTTCTGGGACAAGCGCGACAAACAGGCTGCGCAGCAGTTGCTGGCGAAGCTGAAATAAGGGCAACAGATCAGGGCGGGCTGGCGGCACAGAACACACCGCCAGCCCGCTCAAGCTTTATTGCCAGTCGTCGGTGTCCAGAATCAGAGTGACGGGGCCATCATTCAGCAGTTCGATGCTCATGTCTGCGCCGAAGATGCCCTCCTCTACCCGCAGCCCCTCGGCCCGCAGCGCGGTATTGAATGCCCCGTACAGCTCCTGGGCCAGTGCGGGAGCCGCCGCACCCGAAAAGCCAGGCCGATTGCCACGCCGGGTGTCGGCGTACAGGGTGAACTGGCTGATGCTCAGCACTGCGCCGCCTGCGTCCTGCACACTCAGGTTCATCTTGCCTGCCGCGTCGCTGAAGATACGCAGCCGGGCGATTTTCTGCGCCAGCCGTTCGGCCTCGGCGGGCGTGTCCTGTGGGCCGACCCCCAGCAAGATGACCAGCCCGCGCTCAATCTGCCCAGTCACGCGGCCATCCACGGTGCAGCGGCCATGCGCCGCTCGCTGAAGCACGGCGCGCATCAGTTGGGTTCCGCTGCCTGGGCCGCCTCTGCCTGAGCAGCGCGGGCCGCCTGCAACTCACGCACCGACGCCACCGCATCACTGAGAATCTCGGCTTCTTCAAAGTCGAGGTTGCCGCGTGTTTTCTCGGCCAGCATCAGCAGGAGCCGCAGGGAGCGCTCCGCCACCTGCGCTGAGCGCGATTCGTCCAGCAGGCCGTCACGGGCCGCGCTGCTGGTCGCCGCATTCAGCTGACCCAGCGCCGCTTCCGCCGTGGCCTGCACCGAGGTCACCAGCCCTACAAAATCAGGATTCGCCATAGGGGCCAGGGTAGCAGAGGGGCCAGAGAGAAAGGAGTCGCCACTCCCCCTTCAGAGCGCTTCTATCAGCACCTGCTCGGCGCTGAAGCCTGGCCCCATCGCACTGAGGAGCCCGCGTCCCTGCACCCCAGCAGCCAGCAACCGCTCCAGCACGAACAGCACCGTGACACTACTCATGTTGCCATGACCGCGCAGCACCTCCCAGCTGGCCCACAAGTCCTGTGGCGTCAGATTCAGAACCTCAGCGTAGGCTTCCAGCACCTTGGTTCCGCCGGGATGCACGGCCCACAGCCGCAGGTCATCCCGCGCCCAACCGGCTTCTGCCAGGGTGTCGGCCACGTTCGTAGCCATCAGCTCCTGCACCAGCGCCGGAATGCTGCGGCTAAAGCGTACTTTGAGGCCCGCTTCCACCACGTCCCAGCCCATGACATCTTCGCTGTCTGGGATCAGGGTAGAGCGTGCGCCATGCAGGGCCAGCCGGGGCGGAGCGGCGTCCAGCTCCGGAGCCGTGATGACGGCAGCGGCAGCGCCATCGGCAAACAGGGCCAGCCCAACCCAGTTAGACGGGCTTTCATCTTCCGGCAAAAAGGTGAGGCTACACAGCTCCACCGCCACGTACAGCACCGCACGGTGACCGGCGCGGACCAGGTCGGCGGCGCGGGCCAGCCCTGCCGCACCGCCCGCGCAGCCCAGCCCCCACAGCGGCATCCGGGCCGCGTGTGGATCAATACCCAGCTCACCGATCAACCAGGCGTCCAGACTCGGCGTGCTGATGCCAGTGGTATTCACCACGACCACCGCGTCAATTTGGGCCGGTGTCAGACCCGCTTGCTGGATCGCCTGTGCAGCCAGTCGGCCCGTGAGAGCACGAGCTTCGCGCACAAATACGGCGTTCTTCTCGGCAAACGAGTGCGGCTGAGCAAACCAGTCCAGCGGCTGCGCCAGGGCACGCTCTTCGATCTGGGCATTGGCAAAGACGCCTCTCAAGCTGGAGCGGGCAGCCAGCCGGGGGAAAAACTGCTCGGCAGCCTCCTGAATCTGAGCCTGGGCCGCCCGGTAGGGAGGAGTGCCGGTGACCAGTGAACGCAGCAAAGGGAGAGTCATAGGGCCTATTGTGCGCCTGCGACTCCCATCCAGGCCGTAACCTGTGACGGAGAACCCAACTCACAGCAACGGGGCCACCCCCTTTTTGCAGGAGTGGCCCGTTGTGCCCGCATATGCTGACTCGTTATTTCTCTGTTACTTGTCTGTTATTTCTCTGCGAACAAGCCCAGGCGGTACTGACAGCCGTCGTCTTCGTTCATGCAGTCGTACATGCTGATCATGGCGTAGATGGTCTGCCCAGCTTTGAGCTCATCACCGTAGACCACAGGGTAGTCGTCATCGTAGTCGTCCCGGTACAGCAGGGTGCCGTCTGCGCCGAACAGCGACAGGTCAATGTCATAGCAGTCGTCGTCGCAGGCGGCCAGCACCAGATAGTTGCCCTTCGCGGGCACCTTGAGCGGAATCAGGCGCTGCTCTTCGGTCAGCAGGCGGCCCATCATAGGAGTGCCGACAGCGCGGTAGTCATCGGCCACCACTTCTTCTACCACATCGTCGTACATGGGCACGGCGTCGGCAGCGGCCAGGGCCTGCGGCATGCAGAGAACGGCGCCGAGCGCCAGGGCAGCGTGCATCCAGGTCTGTTTCATGATTCCTCCACAGGTTGCGCGTCCGCTCGCCGCCGGTACGCCAAAAGCCGCGCCAGGGCTAGATTCAGAGCTGTCAGGACGGAAACCTGCACTTAATGTATCCTCATGCTCATTCATTTACCAGGGGCAGCCGGGTGCAGCGCACACCGCAGGAGTCCAGAACAGGAATCGGGAGCAGCCGCTCAGAGCAGGTCTTCCTCATCGCTCAGTTCCAGCTGCCACTCGCTGCGGCCTGCACGGTCCAGCCGGTCAAACTGCTCATCACTGAGGACTAGCGAAGCCGCGGCCACGTTCTCACGCAGGTGTGCGGGCCGGGCCGTCCCTGGGATCGGCAGCATCACCGGGCTGCGGCGCAGCAGCCAGGCCAGCGCGACCTGGGCCGGGGTCGCCCCCAGCTCAGCGGCCACCCCAGTCAGGGTGCCGCCCGTGGCCAGTTGCCCCATGCCCAGTGGATTCCAGGGCATAAAGCCAATCCCGCGCTCGGCGCAGTAATTCAGCACATTCTCGCTGCGACGGTAAACCAGGTTGTACTGATTTTGGACCGTCGCCACCGGGAAATAGCGCTGCGCGACCTCAATATCCTCCACCTGGCACTCGCTCAGGCCCACATGGCGAATCACGCCCTCGTCGCGCAGCTCGCGGATGGCGCAGAACTGCTCGTCGCGCGGCACCCGGCGGTCAATGCGGTGCAGCTGCCACAGGTCAATGCTTTCCACGCCCAGACGCCGGCGCGAGAGCTGCGCGGCCTGCTTGAGATATTCGGGCCGGCCCAGTGGTCGCCACTCGGCGGGAGTGGGCCGCACCTGACCACCTTTGGTCGCCACGACCACCGTGTCATAGGGGTGCAGCGCCTGACGAATCAGGTCTTCGCTCAGGTGCGGGCCGTAGGCGTCAGCGGTATCAATCAGATTGACGCCCAGTTGTGGAACCAGCGCCAGCAATTCGCGAATCAGGGGTTCGTCAGCGGGCTCGCCCCAGCCACCGCGTCCCACCGTGTGTAGCGCACCGAAGCCCAGTCGGGCTACTGGCAACTCTCCGCCCAGCGCAAACGTGCCCGCCGCCGCCGCACTGGGCAGCTCAGCGGCTGAAGAGTCAACAGGGTCGCCCCCCGCACTCAGGGGGGGCTGTTCATGTGAATGGTTCATAGAGCTCCCTCGGGACGCTGCCGACTTCCAGCGTCAGCAACTCCCAGTCGGTCTTATTGTGGAAGGTGAGCCCGTGCCCAATAGTGGCGCCCCCCCCTTGTGCTGGTTGCACCCTGGGTCCAGGCGACTTCCCCGGCGGCTATTTAGCCGTCCTGTTCGGGTTGGCCGACTTTTTCGCGGTACACATACTGCGATAGCCGCTTGCGGTGACGGCTGCTCCAGTCAATGCTGGGGCGGCCCTGGTCTTCAGGCAGGTAGCCCAGGCGGTAGACCGCCATCAGCTCCAACTCGGGTGGAACGTCCAGCAACTCGCAGATGGCCTGCCAGCGGTGCGGCAGCTCCATCGGTGTAGAGACAAACTGAATGCCCATGCCCAGCTCGCCTACGGCATTCCAGATGTTCTCTACTGCCGCGCCCATCCCAAACACCGAATAAAAGCCGCTCAGCTCGCCGGGGCGGTACTCCTCTTTGTCCAGCAGCACGGCCAGCAGCAGGGGGCTGCCTGCCACCAGACGGCGGTTTTCCTCGCCCAGTTTCTTCGGCACCCCTAAGCGGCGCATCAGGCTCAGGCCCGAATCGCTGAAAATCTGCCGGGTAAAAGGCCTCAGTGGGGCGGGCAGATGGTCAATGTGAATGCCGTCACGCCGCTCTTCCATCTCAGCCTGCGAGAAGCGGAAGTACCGGCGGTAGCGCTCAAAAAAGACCCCGGCGTCAATCAGCTCGGTCATGCTCTGCCCAGCAATCTCAGCAACGCGGCCAATGGTCTGCGGGTCTTCAATCAGCACGAAGCGCCAGGGCTGCGAGTTGAAGTGGCTGGGCGCAGCCTGCGCCACCCGCATCAGCAGGTGCTGGTGCTCCTTGGAGACGGGGTCCGGGCGAAAAGGACCGTTGGTGGTGCGGCGGGCCATCAACCCATCAAGAAGTTCCATCTCCGCAGCCTAGACCATCTGGGTGCGCCGCAGCGTCTGCTCTCACTGCCTCACAAGTGGTCTTGTAGGTGGCTGTAGCCCAGGCCAGCTAGGGACAACTGTCCCAAATGCCAAGCAACCGCTATAGTCAGGGCTCACACCCCAAAGTTCAACTTCAAGGAGCCAAGATGACTCAGCCTGCCCCTGTTCCCTCCATTTCTGACCCGACTTCCCGCCGGGTACTGCTGGCCAGCTTGGTCGGCAGCACCATTGAGTGGTTCGACTATTTCCTGTATGGCACAGTCGCCGGACTGGTGTTCAACAAGCTCTTTTTTCCCACCGAAGACCCGGCGGTGGGTTTGCTGCTCTCGTACGCGTCTTTCGCCCTGGCCTTTTTTATTCGGCCATTTGGCGGGGTGCTGTTCAGCCATATCGGGGACCGCATCGGGCGCAAGCAAACGCTGGTGCTGACCCTCACACTCATGGGCCTGGCCACCGTGGGCATGGGCCTGCTGCCCACCTACGAGATGATTGGCATCTGGGCTCCAATCCTGCTGATTACGCTGCGGCTGATTCAGGGCCTGGGCATCGGCGGTGAATGGGGCGGGGCACTGCTGCTGGCGGTAGAGTACGCCCCTAAAGAGCAGCGCGGTCTGTTTGGCAGTGTGCCGCAGATGGGCGTGGCGCTGGGGATGTTGCTGGGCACTGTGGCCCTCTCGCTGATGACCTTGCTGCCCGAAGAACAGTTCATGAGCTGGGGCTGGCGGATGCCATTCCTGTTCAGCGCCGTACTGATTGCCTTTGGCCTGTGGATTCGCAAAGGCATAGATGAAACGCCGTCCTTCAAGGCCGCCCAAAAGAGCGGCGAGCTGGCCGAAGTGCCCCTGGTCGAAACCCTACGCACCCACTGGCGCGAGGTGCTGATTGCGATTGGGGCCAAAGTGGTGGAGACAGCACCTTTTTATATCTTCAGCACCTTCGTGGTGTCCTACGCCACCACGCAGCTCGGCTTTGACCGCACCAGCACGCTGATGGCCGTCACGATTGGCACCGTCGTGACCACGCTGCTGATTCCGGTGATGGGCGCTCTGTCGGACCGGATTGGCCGCAAACCGCTGTATATCGCCGGGGCCATCGCTATGGCGCTGTTTGCCTTTCCCTACTTCTGGCTGCTGCACCAAGGGTCCGTGCCGCTCCTGGTTTTGGCCACCGTGATTGGCCTGGGAATTATCTGGGCACCGATTACCGCCGTGCTCGGCACCATGTTCTCAGAAATCTTCCGCTCCAACGTGCGCTACACCGGCATTACGCTGGGTTACCAGATCGGGGCGGCGCTGGCGGGCGGCACCGCGCCGTTGGTCGCCACCGCGCTGCTGAACGCCTACGACAACTCTTATGTGCCCGTCGCCCTATACATCATGCTGGCGGCAGTGATCTCGCTGGTGGCCGTCGCCTCCGTCCCTGAGCGGCAAGGCGAACAGCTCGATCCGCTGCACAGCGAACGGGTAGGCTAAGAGCCATGCTGATCCTCAGTGAAGAGCAGATTCGTTCCTTTTATGGGATGCGTGAAGCCCTGCGTGACCTGGCCCCAGCGCTTCAGGCCGAGCACGCCGGGCAGGTGCAGAACCCGCCCCGGCTGGTGCTGGACGTGCCAGAACGTGAAGCCTCCGCGCTGTACATGCCGAGCGCCATCGGCGGATTGGGCGCGGTGGGCAGCAAAGTGGTGACGGTGTTTCCGCACAATCCGCCGCGTGGCCTGCCCACCATTCAGGGCGTGACCCTCCTCACCGAGGCCGACACCGGACAGCATGTCGCCCTGCTCAGCGCTTCATATCTGACCCGCCTGCGGACTGGGGCACTGACCGGCCTGGCCGCGCAGCACCTGGCGCGCCCGCAAGCATCGCGACTGGGCGTGATCGGCACGGGCGGTATGGCATTGGAGCAGATTCAGGCAGTGCAGGAGGTGCGCCCGCTGAGCGAACTGCGCCTGTTCAACCGCACGCCCGACAAAGCACACACACTGGCCGAAGACCTGCGCACCGAGCTGCCGGGCGTCAGCATCTCCGTCTCCCCTACCGCCGAAGCCCTGGTCGAAGCCTCGGACATGCTGGTGGCGTCCACTCAGTCCAGCACACCCGTCTTTGACGGTAAGGCGCTGCAACCCGGCACCTTCATCAGTGGCATCGGTTCTTATCTGCCTTCTATGCGTGAAGTGGATGAAACCACCATCCGCCGCGCCAGCAAAGTCGTGCTGGACACCCTGGAAGGCACCCGCCACGAAGCGGGTGAGCTGATTCATGCCGAGCAGCAGGGCTTTTGGAGCTTTGAGCAGGCGCATTCAGACCTGGCGGGCGTGGTGGCTGGAGCCAAAGCAGGCCGCCAGACCGAGGAGGAAATTATCTTCTTCAAGTGCGTGGGGGCCGCCTATTTCGACCTGGCGGTGGCGCTGGGAGCTTACCAGGAAGCCCGGCAGCGGGGCCTGGGCACCGAAGTCGCACTGTAGTTCACCACGCCCCCCACAGCCCCAGCCCAAAAGCCAGCGCACAGGCCAGCGCCAGCCTCCAGTGCCCGGCGCGGCCTGGGCGGGTCAGCGGCATCAGCAGCAGCAGGACCAGCGCGGGCAGCAGCCAGAGCCAAGGCGCTCCTGCCCGCCAAGCCAGCAGGCTGCTCAGGACCACGCCGGCCACCACTGCAAAGTACAGCCGGTGGTGCCAGGCCCGCGCCACAGCAAAGCGCCGCAGCTGTAATCCCAGGCCCAGGGTCAGCAGGACGAGGAGCAGCGCGGCGCTCAGCAGCAGGGTGAGGTGGTGCAACACGCCTGCCAGCATAGGCCAGCTGGGCCGGGACAAAAAAATAGCCCCCGCCACGCGGGAGCCATACACCAAGCTGCGCAGGCTTAGTTCAGCAGTTCGCCTTCGCTGAAGAACAGTGCCAGTTCGCGCTGGGCGCTCTCGGGGCTGTCACTGCCGTGGGTCACATTCTCGCCCATGTTGGTGGCAAAGTCACCGCGAATGGTGCCAGGAGCGGCGTTGGCGGGGTTGGTTGCGCCCATCATGCCGCGCCAGCCAGCGATGGCGTTCTCGCCTTCCAGGGCGATGGCGACCACGGGGCCGGAGGTGATGAAGTCCACCAGCTCACCAAAAAAGGGCTTCTCGCTGTGCTCACCGTAGTGGCTTTCAGCTGTTTCGCGGGGAATCTGGTACAGCTTCAGGCCCACCACGCGGTAGCCCTTGAGTTCAATGCGGCGCAGGATTTCGGCGGTCAGGCCGCGCTTGACGCCGTCAGGTTTGATCATGGCAAAAGTTCTTTCAGTCGACATGGCTCCGAGTGTAGAGTATTTGCCCCCTGCTGTGGCTGCCCGCCCACTGCCCTGGGCACCCCCGCTTCATTCTCTGTCCCGTCTCCAGAGCCCAAGTTTCACTAAGGACAGAGCCTCCCTTCACTGAGGGAACCTTACCTATACTGCGTGGCGTGATCTCTACCCCGAAACCTCCCAACGCGTTTGCATACGCCTGGCGCAGCCCCTGGTTCCGTCTGGTTGTCTTTGCACTGCTGGGCATTGTGGCCTATTACTTCACCGGCATGATCAGCAGCATCCTGGTGAACTTTGCCATTGCTTACCTGATCGCTTATATCGCCAATCCCATGCTGAACTGGCTAGAACGTGGCCGGGTGCCACGCGGCCTGGGCGTGCTGTTCGTGCTCCTCCTGTTCGGCGGCTTGCTGACTGTCGCAGGGGTCCTGCTGGGCACCATTGCCAGCCAGCTGATCGACCTGCTGCGGCAGTTGCCCACGCTGGTTCAGAACATCGAAGGCTGGGCCGACAGCTGGATTCAGTGGCTCAGCGCACGCGGCGTCACCGGCCTGGAAGACGCCCGCGCCGGCATCGTCGACACAGTCCAGACCTACATCCGCAACCTGGGCGACAATCTGGTGCCCATGTTGCAGCGCTGGCTGGACCCTCAGGGCGCACTGCTCACTTCTATCGCCACCATCGGCAGTGTCCTGGGGCGGCTGCTGATCGTCATCCTGATGAGTGTGTACCTGATGCTGGATTACAGCCGGGTCAACCGCGCCATGCTCAAGATGTTTCCCCGTCCCTGGCAGCCCCGCGTGCTGGAATTCGCTGATCTGGCGGGCACGGCCATCGGCGGCTACGTGCGCGGCCAGCTGCTGATTGCCCTGTTCGTCGGCAGCGTCGTTGCCCTGGGACTCAGTCTGCTGGGCATTCCCAGTGCACTTGCCATCGGCTTTCTGGCGGGTGCGTTCAACATCATCCCTTACCTGGGGCCGATTATCGGGGCCATTCCAGCCATTTTGCTGGCTGCCCCGATGGGCGTGACCAAGGTGCTGCTCGCCATTGCGGTCTTCCTGATCGCCAACCAGGTAGAAGGCAGCTTCCTCAGCCCCATCGTGCTGTCCAAGACCACCGACCTCCACCCCATCACCGTGCTGCTGAGCATCCTGATCGGGGCCAGTGTGCTGGGCTTTGCCGGTGCCCTGATCGCTGTGCCGCTGGTGGCCCTGGGCAAGCTGGCAGTGGAGAAGTATTACTACTCCTCCAAGGTCTATACCGAAGGCCCCTAGCCTGCTCTGCCCATGAGCCGTTCGCGTGTCCCCAGCGCGGACGGCTTTCTTTTGCAGAGACTTGACCAGCTCACTTGGCCACGCACCCGGAGCATGGGCACATAGCCTTAGTCTTGCTGCAGCAGTTCCACCGAGCGCCCATCCGGGTCAAGCACAAAGGCCATCGGGCGGCCACCGGGACTGGGCTGCACCTCGCGGCTGAGACGATACCCTGCGCCGCGCAGCTGCTCTACAGTCAGCCCCAGGTCGGGCACCTCCAGCGCCAGATGCTCGGCCCAGTGAGGGTGCGGCGCGGGCTGCTCGCCCGCAATCTGAAAGAACTGTACCCGCGCCCCACCCAGGTCCAGCACGGCGCGGTCATACCCTTCGGGCGTCCGCAGGCGCTTGAGCAGCCCAGCACCCAGCAGGGCATAGAACGCCAGCGTCCGGTCCAAGTCACGGGTCAAAAACGAAACATGCTTAAAGGCCATACTTCAGGGTAAAGCAGCTGCCGGGCCCGTCAGCCTGACCGACCTTTCAGTCAGCCAAAATACAGTCTGAGACGGGAATATCGTCCTCCGAGCAGCGGTGCCAGGCATGCCACAATAGGGCCATGAGCAATCCCGAAGAACAGCATTCCGCTTCTCAGGCGACTCCGGCCCCGCAGGGCAGCGCAGGCGGCCAGCCGATGCAGCCCAGCGGCCCCGCCGTAGCCGCCCGCAAAGGCCGTGGCCGCATGGTGGACCTTGACCCCAGTGGACAGGTCGGCCAGAAGGAACCTGACCGCGCCAACCGCCAGTACCTCAACTACGCCTTTTACAAACTGGACCCAGCCTTCCGCCGCTTGCCCCAGGCCGAGCGCGAGGAGATCAAGGCCGAGTTTCAGGCCGCCGTGCAGGGCTGGACAGAGGGTGCCCCAGCGGAAAAGGGCCTGATTCAGCGCACCTACTCGCTGGTGGGCGTGCGCGGCGACGTGGACTTTATGCTGTGGCGCATCGCCTTTGACCCGGCAGAGTTTCAGGGTGCCCAGGCCCGCCTCAACCGTACCCGACTGATGGGCTACCTGACGCAGCCCTACAACTACCTCAGCATGCAAAAGCGCAGCCAGTACGTGGTCCGTATTGAGGGCAGCGGGCACGGCCTGGAAATGCTGCCGGGCAAGGGCAAATACCTGTTTATCTATCCCTTCATCAAGACCCGCGCCTGGTACGACCTGACTCCCTATTCCCGCCAGGGCATGATGGATGAGCACATCTACGCCTCCGAGCCGTTCAAGGGTGTGCGCATCAACACCAGCTACAGCTACGGCATTGACGACCAGGAGTTCGTGGTGGCCTTTGACTCGGACTACCCGCAGGAGTTTGTGGACCTGGTTCACCGCCTGCGCTACACCGAGGCCAGCAACTACACCCTGCAGGACACGCCCATGTTCACCTGCATCCGCAAGGACGTGGCCGACATTTTGAATGACCTGGCCTAAGGGCAGAGCACAGGAGAGAAAGCGCAATGCAAAAGGGAGCGGCCCTGATGCCAGCTCCCTTTTTCTGCTTCACACAACCAAAAAAAGCCGCCCACCTGGGGCGACTTTCTGAGCATCAGAGGCCTGAGGCTTACTGAGTCTTGCTGAGGTCCTTCCAGAGCCAGCCGCCAGCGAGCATGGCATTCTCGGTGGCTTTGGTCTTGCCCTGCAGGTTCTCGCGGTACACGTTCTGATTTTCTGCCACTGGCAGGATGATGAAGTAGGACTGGTCCATCCCCTTCTGGGCAATCTGCTTGTAGATAGCCTTACGCTTCTCCACGTCGGTGGTGCTGCGGGCTTCGTCAATCCACTTATCAATTTCAGGATCATTGATTCCGCTGCGGGGAGCGTAGTAGCCCTCAGAGTGGTACATGGTGTGGATGAAGTTGTCCGGGTCGGCGTAGTCGGGTGCCCAGCCGCCGTACACCATCACTTCTTTGTTCTTCTGGTCAATGATTTCGCTCCACTGCTTAGGCACCAGATTCATCTTGAACTTGGGGTTCAGCTGCTCAATGTTTTGCTTCAGGATTTCCATGGCCGTCTGCATGGACTTGCTGCCTTCACGGTAAGCGGCGTTCACCGTGAAGCCGTTCTCCCAGGCCGCACCACCGTGAGCTGCTTTGCAGGCTTCTTCAGCAGCAGCCATATCGTAGTTGGCGGGAGCGATGCTCTCGTCATAGCCCATGAACTCAGGGGGCAGCATAAAGTTGCGCTTCTTGCCGTAGCCCAGCTGCACTTGCTCAATGTACTGGTCGTAGTTGAAGGCATTCACGAAGCATTTGCGCATGTTGGCATCTTGGAAGAAATTGACCGGCACACCATCGCCCCACTTGCCGCTGCCCAGGTTGGTACTACCTTCCAGATTCATATTCATCAGGAAGGCATAGGCACCCAGGTTAGACAGCCCCTCTTCAACCACCACACCAGGCTTGCCCTTCACCTGGGTATCAATCACTTCACGGCTGGGAAACTCCACGCGGTCAGCGTCACCATTCAGGAAAGCCTGCACGCGGCTGGCCTCTTCGGGGACCAGCTGGCGAACCACATTCTTGATAGGCGCAGCGCCGCCCCAGTAGCCTTCAAAGGCCTTGAAGGTCATGGTGCTGGCGTCAGCACTCACCATCTCGTAAGGGCCAGTGCCGCTGGGGTCCTTGGCCAGGGCGCTCTGGGCCAGGTCAGCGCCCACAGCATCCTTCCAAGTGGCTTCGGTGCCGTCCCACTCACCGATTTCCTTGGCGTGCTTGGAGTCCACGATAGCCTGACCGGTGTAGGCCAGCTTGGACACGAAGGCCGGGTCCACCTTGGGCAGGTTGAATACCAGGGTTTCGCCGTCGCACTGCACAGCACCGTCAATCTGTGCCCAGGTGATGTTTTTGTCGTCGTTGGCATTGGCACCGGTGCCCAGCAGCGACTCGGCCAGGAACCAGTTGCCCGACTCAGCTCCGTTGGTCACCAGGTTGCGCTGGAAGGTGTACTCGGCGTCGGCGCAGGTAAAGGGGTTGCCACTATGGAACTTCACATCAGGACGCAGCGTGAAGCGGTAGCTCTTGCCGCCGTCCACTTCTTCCCACTCGGTGGCCAGCAAGCCCTCAAACTCATCAATAGAGGTTCCCTTGTAGGTCACCAGCGTCTCGTACATGTTCTCCAGCAGCTCACCACTAGAGGTGTCATAGGAAGTACCGGGGTCCATAGCAGGCACATCCGAAGAAGTCTGGATCACCATGGTGTCCTTGCCGGTCTTGCTGGCCCCACCCACAGCGGAGCCCGTCGTACCCGAAGCGGTGGTCGTGGTGGCCGAAGCGTCAGTGCCGCTGGTGCTCGCAGCAGAAGCCGTCTCGGTGCTGGTGGTGCCCGAAGTGCTCTGGGTGGTGGTGGTTTTGGTGTCACAGGCGGCCAGCATCAGGGTCAGGGTGGTCAGCAGGATGGCAGATTTCTTCATGTGTACTTGTACTCCTGTGGGGGGAATTAGGAAGGCTGGTAGCAGTTTTGGGCACTCCGGGCCTTCCAAGAATGAGCCAGCTTCTCATTGAGCAGTCTCTGAACCAAAGGTTCAAAAATTCGTCTGGGCGGGACAAATTCCCATACTCCAGATCACTGCCTAGATGAGATGAAGTAGCTGATGAGTAACAATACACAATCATGACGAAGTTTGCCAGTGTCCTGTAACTCGTTTTGCTCCCTAGGCGTGCATGATCAGCAAGCGGGCTCGCCCCGAGTTGTCATACGGAAAAGGAGTGCCCTTTCTGTCTCGCCGATAGAGGGATAGACCCCGTGCTGTAATTTATGCAGACCACTATTCAGTCAGCCGTACACCAGCAAGAGGCGACCCGTGCGCCTGATGGATCACACTCCCGGACGCACGCAAAAGCCCCCAGCGCGGGGCCAGGGGCTTGGGTGCGGCTCATACGGCGGGCTCAGTAGAGCAGCCATGCAGCTTAGGTTCTTCTCAGGTTTATTGGGTCTTGCTCAGGTTCTTCCACAGCCACAGGCCGCTATTCATAGCGTTGTAGCCTTCAGCGGTAGCGCCCTTGAGGTTGTCGTGTACAGCAGCCACGTCAATGCCGGTAGGCAGCTGGAGGTACAGGTTCTTCTCAGCGGCCATCTTCGCAATCTGGCTGTACAGAGCCTTACGCTGCGCCTCGTCGGTGCTGGTGCGGGCCTGATCAATCAGCTTGTCCAGCTCCGGCTCTTTGAAGCCAGCGCGGCTGTTGTAGTAGCCGTCGGAGTGGTAGAAGGTGTGAATAAAGTTGTCGGGGTCACCGTAGTCGGGCGACCAGCCCACGTAGATCATCGGCTGCTCGTCAGCTTTGCTGATCACTTCGCTCCACTGCAGCGGCTGGATGTTCATTTTGAACTTAGGGTTCATGCCCTCCATGTTCATCTTGAGGATTTCCAGGGCCGTCTGCATGGTCTTGCTGCCTTCGCGGTAAGCGGCGTTCAGGGTGAAGCCGTTTTCCCAGGCTTGTCCGCCGTGGGCTGCTTTACAGGCTTCTTCGGCAGCGGCCATGTCGTACTGGGCCAGCGGCAGGCTGGCGTCATAGCCCAGGAAGGACTTGGGCAGCATGGTGTTCAGCTGCTCGCCCTTGCCCATCTGGACCTGGTCGATGTAGGACTGATAGTCAAAGGCCGCAGCGAAGCACTTGCGCATGTTGGCGTCCTGGAAGAAGTTGGCAGGAATCCCGTCTCCCCATTTGCCGCTGCCCAGGTTGGGGCTGCCTTCCAGGTCCTGGTTCATGGTGAAGCCAAAGGTGCCCAGGTTTTCGAGGTTATCAACGGTGAGCACGCCAGGCTGACCAGCCAGCTGGGTTTCGACCACTTCGCGGCCACCCGATTCGATCAGGTCAGCGTCACCGTTCAAGAAGGCCTGAATACGGCTGGACTGCTCAGGCACGATGCTCAGCACCACGTTCTTGATGGCAGGAGCGCCGCCCCAGTAGCCGTCAAAGGCTTTGAGGGTCACGCCCGTCGAGTCGTTGCTGACAATCTGGTAGGGGCCGGTGCCGCTGGGATCTTTGGCGAGGGGGCTACCAGTCAGGTCCACGCCCACGTGCTTCATCATAGTGTCACCCGTGCCGTCCCACTCACCGATTTCCTTGGCGTGCTTGGAGTCCACGATGGCCTGACCCGTGTAAGCCAGCTTGGCGAGGAACGCAGGGTCAGCCTTGGGCAGATTGAACACGAGGGTTTCGCCGTCGCACTGCACCGCAGCGTCAATCTTGTCCCAGGTGACGTTCTTGTCGTCGTTGGCGTTGGCGCCGGTGCCTAGGAGCGACTCAGCCATGAACCAGTTGCCGGAGTCGGCAGTGTTGGTGACCAGGTTGCGCTGGAAGGTGTACTCAGCGTCAGCGCAGGTCATGGGGTTGCCACTGTGGAACTTCACGTCGGGGCGCAGCGTGAAGCTGTACTGGGTGCCCGCGTCGTTGGCTTTCCACTCCGTTGCCAGCACGCCTTCGAGTTCAGTGGTGGAGTTGCCCTTGTAGGTCACCAGGGTCTCGTACACGTTCTCCAGCACTTCGCCGCTGGCGGTGTCGTAGGAGGTGCCGGGGTCGGTGGTGGGAATGTCGCTGGAGCGCTGAATCACCAGGGTGTCGCTCTTGCCAGCTGCCGACACGGTGGCTGCGCCGGAAGCAGGAGCCGCCGCGCCGGAAGCGGTGGTTTCAGAGGTGGTCGTCACGCCCGAGGTGGTCTCGGTGGTGGTGGTCTTGGTGTCACAGGCGGCCAGGGCCAGAGCCAGGGTGGTCAGGGCAAAAATTCTCTTCATGCATGTCTCCTTGGGCGGCTTGCCAGAACTTCTCGCAGCAGCACGCAGCACGCCTGCCCGCCGAGTGGCAGCAGGCGCAGGGTTGATAGATCTAACCGGAAGCAAATTCTACATGATTTGCTCACTTTGTATAGAGAGCCGCAGCGACTTTTGCATAAAGTAGAAACAAGGTGAATAATTTCCAGATTGAACCCGTCCGCTGAAAACTGCTTTTCAAGTGGTTATATTAAACTTTTGAAATATCTTAGGGCTATTACATGTTCAAATGTTTAGATTTAGGTGACTTTTTTTTCGATACCGTGAAGAAGCGCCGGACACCGAGTGAGGCATGAGCGCTTTTTTATGCTGCAAAGTCAGCCACCCCTGAGCACCGAGGCACGTGTGCCTGTGGACAGTCTCCCGGCGCAACTGCCTGTAGCTGCACCATTACTTTTAGGCCACTTGGCCTAAGCTGGGACAATGACCGATTTTGCCTATACACAGTCTTATCTCCTGCGCGGTATCGCCGCCCAGGGCACCCTGCGCGTGGTCGCCATGGACGGCACGCAAATCGTGGAAGAAGCCCGGTTACGCCATAACCTCAGCAAAACGGCCACCGCCGCACTGGGCCGCAGCCTGATAGGAGCTGGGCTGCTGGCCGTGGTGCTGGGCAAGAACACGGGCAGCCGCGTGGCCCTGCGTATTCAGGGCGGCGGCCCTATCGGCTGGGTGGTGGCTGAGGGCACCGCTGGCGGCGAGGTGGGCGGTACGTACCATCCCGGCACCGTACGCGGGTATGTCCATGACCCCGGCGCGGACCTGCCCCCCCGCGAAAGCGACGGCAAGCTAGACGTGAGCGGCGTGGTCGGCAAAGACGGTGAGCTGGCGGTGACCCGCCTGCTGGAAAATGCCGAACCCTGGACCGGCAGTGTGGAGCTGGTCAGCGGTGAAATTGCCGAGGACATCAGCACCTACCTGGGCCGCAGCGAACAGATTCCCAATGCCCTCCTGCTGGGCGTGTACGAAGAAGGCGGGCGCGTAGCCATCAGCGGCGGCCTGCTGATTCAGGCCATGCCAGGTGTGAGCGACGAGACACTGTCACAGCTGGAAAAGAACATCGCCAGCATCGGCCTGCTGACCACTTCCATGCGGGAAGTGGGCTTGCTGGGCACCGTGCAGCGCGCTCTGGAAGGCCTGGAGCCACAGATCAGCGAAGACGCCGAGCCGTGGGAATTCCGGTGCCGCTGCTCGCGTGAGCGGGCCGCCAGCAGTCTGATGTTCTTCGACGAAGCCGAGCGCCGCGACATGCAGGACGAAGGCGGACAAGAAGTGGTCTGCCACTGGTGCAACGAGAAATACTTCTTTCAGCCCGAAGAGATTGCTGGACTGGAACTGGAGTTGGGCGAAAACCCCGCTCAGGCATAGAGCAGTAGAACCCTAGAGCAGCGGAAGGCAGAAGGCCCGCAGAAGCACATCTCTGCACACCTTCTGCCTTCTTCTTTTTGCCTTACGCTCTGCGCTCTCTTCCCCTCAAGGCATGACGCTGTTCAGCTCGTCCCGGAACGTCTGGGCCGCTGCCCGCGCCGCCGCCACATCCAGACCTGCCGCGTACTGTACGCCCCGGCTGGCGCTGACCAGGGCACCCGTGCCGCCTGCATGGAATGCGCCCGCCAGGTCACTGGCTTTGGCCCCCTGTGCGCCTAGCCCCGGCAGCAGCAGTAGCGCACGCGGCATCAGGGCACGGAAGTGCGGCAGATCGTCCGGGTGGGTCGCCCCCACCACTGCGCCCACGCTGGCGTATTCGCCTTCTTCCTCAGCACCGAGGCGGGCCACTTCGGCAGCCACCCGTTCGCTGACGCTCGCGCCACTCCGTCCCTCACCCTGCAAATCAGCCTGGTCAGGGTTAGAGGTCTTGACCAGCACGAATACGCCGCCGCCATTCTCCCGCGCTGCTTGCACGAAGGGTTGCAGCGTCTGGAAGCCCAAAAACGGATTGACCGTCAGCGCTGCGCCCGCGTGCCGCCCCGTGAGCCAGCCCTGCGCGTAGGCTTCAGCAGTAGAACCGATGTCGCCCCGCTTGGCGTCCAGAATCACCGGCAGGCCCAGGGTGCGGGCCGCTGCGCAGACCTCTTCCAGAATCTGCATGCCGGTCAGGCCCAGCGCCTCGTAAAAGGCCAGCTGCGGCTTGACGGCGGCGGCGTAAGGTGCGGTGGCTTCCAGCACCTCCAGCGTGTGCTGCCGCAGGTGTGCAGGGTCGCGGTACTCGCCCAGGCGCGGGTCGAGTCCCACGCACAGGCGGGTATTCAGCGTGCGGGTGCGTTCGGTGACAGCTTGGGCAAAAGGCAGAGTCATCGGGGACAAGTGTAAAGCCCTGCGCTGTCAGACGGCTTTAACCCTCGCCCACTAGCCTGCGGGCATGCCCCTGACCCGCCCCGCCTTGGCCGTTGCCCTGGCCGCCGCCTCGTTGCTGACGAGCTGCACCGCCTCACTTGAGCGCACAGGCTATAGGCACACGCAAGGCCCATATACGGTGCAGGTTTCACATCCGCGCTGGGTGAGCGGGCCACACCTTTCTGTAGACGTGACCCTGACCAACGCGGGCGGGCCGACAGTCACGCATCCCATGCCAACAGAGGACAGAGAGTGCGGCCTGAACACCGCGCCGCTACAAAACGTCCAGACTGGCGAACAGGTTAGGCCCATGCCAGAGCCGAGGTCGGGTGGCTGTCAAACGGATGCGCTGGTGCTTCAGCTGGAGCCTGGGCAAACCGTCCAGCACCGCTTCTGGTACAGCGTGCGCGGCGTGCCTACGGGCGTCTACAGCTTGGCTCTGGACCTGCCCCCAGAGTTTGCCGCACCAGAGATAGAAGTAGAGGTCAGGCACTAGCCACGCCGCTTCAGCCGCCACATCTCCCACTTTTACCCGCTCACCCCTCCCCTATCATGCCGGGATATGACCACCTCTCACACAACAGCTCCGCACAAGACGGCTGACCTTCAGGCCCCGGTCCTTCCTCCACTGCCCGCCGCAGGCTCACAGGTGGGGCGCTACCACGTTGAAGAAGTCCATGACCTGCCCGAAATGCAGGGCACGCTGGTGCTGCTGCGCCACGAGAACGGCGCACGACACGCCCACGTTCAGCGCGAAGACGACAACCTCGCCTTTGGCGTGACTTTTCCCACCGTGCCGCAGGACAGCAGCGGCGTGGCCCACATCCTGGAACACAACGTGCTGATGGGGTCGCAGAAATACCCGGTGGCCGACCCCTTTTTCACCATGATTCCCCGGTCCCTGAGCACCTTCATGAACGCCATGACCGCCGCCGATTGGACCACCTATCCCTTTTCCACTCGCAACCGCGCCGATTTTTTCAACCTGCTGTCGGTGTATCTGGACGCCACCTTTTTCCCGCTGCTGCGCCGCGAGAGCTTTCTCCAAGACGGCTGGCGGCTGGAATTTGAAACCCCGGACGACCCCACCAGCCCGCTGAAACTGGGCGGCGTGGTCTACAACGAAATGAAAGGCGCGATGGCCACCCCCGGCAGCGTGCTGTACCGGGCGTTCGGGAAAGCGCTGTATCCAGACCTGACCTACGCCAACAACTCCGGCGGCACACCCGCCGACATTCCCAGCCTCAGCTACGAAGGCATGAAGGCTTTTCACGCGGCGCACTATCACCCCTCCAACGCCTACTTTTATTCCTACGGGAATGTGGCGCTGGAAGAAGTGCTGGACGTGATTGAACGTGAAGTGATGTCGCGGTTCAGCGCGCAGGAGCTGGACGTGAGCGTGCCCGACCAGCCTGCCTTCAGCGCCCCGCGCCGCGAGGAAGTGGCCTACGCGGGCAGCGACCTGGAACGCGGCTCGCAGGTGGTGGTGGGCTGGAAGCTGGGCTACAGCGCCGACCCCCGCGAGAACCTGCGCTGGAGCGTGCTGAGCGATGTCCTGCTGGGCAACTCCGCCGCGCCGCTCACCCAGCCCCTGATTGATTCGGGCCTGGGCACTGCGCTGGCCGACGTGGGCGGCTACCGCGATTCGTACCGCGAGGGCGCCTTCGCCGCTGGCCTCAAGGGACTGCCGCTGGAGCAGACGGACGCTGTAGAAGCTCTGGTGCTGGACACCCTGCGCCAGATTGCCGAGGAGGGCCTGGACCAGGAGCTGATTGAAAGCAGCCTGCACGGGTTCGAGCTGGGGAGCCGGGAGGTGAGCAACGCTGGCTTTCCTTATGGCCTGGGGGTGATGTTCGGCCTGGTGGGGCCCTGGATGAATGGCGGTCATCCCGCCAACGCCCTCAGGCTGGAGCCCGAGCTGGAGCGGCTGCGCGCCGACCTGAAAGCCGGGCCGGTGTTCGAGCCGATGCTGCGTGAGCTGCTGGACAGCCCCCACCGTGTGACACTCACCCTGACCCCCGACCCAGAGTTGGCTGCCAAAACTGAAGCCGACGAAGCCGAGCAGGTGGCGCAGATGGGGGCCGCACTGGACGACGCTGGCCGTGAGCGCATCCTGGCCGACAGCGCCGCGCTGGCGCAGTGGCAGGCGCAGGAGCCCGACAGCACGGTGCTGCCCTCGCTGGGGCTGGACGACGTGACCCGGCAGCTGCCGCGCCCGGACTACGCGGAGGAACGCACCGGCGCGGCGCTGCTGGGCCGAATTCCGCAGCCCACCGGCGGCCTGACCTACCTGGATGTGCAAACGCGGCTGCCAGAGCTGAGTGCGGCTCAGGTCGAAGCCCTGGGGCTATACGCTGGAGCACTCACGCAATCGGGCGCGGGCGAGCGCGACTATCTGGCACTGGCCCGCCGCACCGAGGCGGTCACGGGTGGTATCGGCGCAAGTATCGGCGTGGGCCACGCCCCAGACAGCCTGGAACATGTGCGCCTGTCGCTGACCCTGAGTGGCAAGGCGCTAGAGCGCAACGGTGCCGCCCTCACCGAGCTGATGCGCGACCTGCTGGCCGAGCCCCGCTTTACCGAAGCCCGGCTGCGGCAACTGCTGGACCAGCGCTACGCCGCCCTCAAGAACAGTGTGGTCAGCGCGGGCAATGCCTACGCCGAACGCCTGGCCGCCGCGCAGGTGAGCCGCGCCGGAGCCCTGCAAGAAACCATGAGCGGCCTGACCAGCCTGGAGCGCCTCAAGGGCCTGACAGGCAAGGGCAGCGACCTGAGCGGCTTGCTGGGCACCTTCGCCCAAATCACCCAGGCGCTCCCGCACGGCGAGGCCCTGCTGGCACTGACCGCCACCCCACACGGTGTGGACCTGGATGTGTCCGGTCTGGGGCAGGTGTTCGCGGCTGGCGGCCACACTGCTCAACCCGGCGCAGCCCTGCTGGACCGCCAGCCGCAGGCCAGAGTGACCGACTCGCCGGTATCATTCAACGCTGTGGCCTGGGAAACGGTGCCGTTCTCCCACCCCGACAGCCCGGCCCTATTGGTGCTGACCCGCTTGCTCCGCAGCGAGTACCTGCTGGGCGAAATCCGCGAAAAAGGCGGCGCGTACGGAGCCGGAGCCAGCCTGGACAGCCGCGCTGGCGTACTGACCATGAGCAGCTACCGCGACCCGCAGCTGGACCGCACCTTCGAGGTGTTTGCGGGCGTGCCTGCGTTCCTGAGTAGTGGCCGCATCAAATCCAGCCACCTGACCGAAGCCGTCCTGGGGGCCAGCAAAACCCTGGACCCTCTCACCAGCCCCGATACCGTAGGCCGCATGCGCTTTTTTGGCGACCACGCGGGCTTCACCGTGGAGGTCAAGGAAGCGTACCTGGCCCGTCTGCTCACCGTGACCCTGGACGATGTGAACCGGGTGGCCGCAACCTACCTCACGCCAGAGCGGGCGGCCTATGCCACCGTGACCGGCAAGGCCCCCACACAGGACAGCGGGTTTGACTGGGCCGTGCAGGAGATTTGAACCACTGCCGTGAGGCGTAGGGCTTAGGGGCCTGACGGGTGACGCACCGTCCCCGCGTCTCTCCCCGTCTGTATCAGCTCAGGCGCTGGGCGGCGTGCTCAGGCTGTTCAGGCGCATCGGCGGCGCGAATGGGCTGAAGCTCAAGCCCCAGCGCCTGAGCATGGTGCTGAGCCTGCTCGTACAGGACATTCAAGCGACTGACATCCTGCGCCCGCTCGTCCCCTTGAAAGGCAGGAAGAAGCTGCCGCAGCAGCATCTCCACTTCCCTGACCCGCTTGGCATAGACCGGGCTACTTTCTGGAATCTTGGCCAGCTCTGCTGAAGCTCGGTGCGCCAGGTCCCACAGTTCGCCCAGCCGCCATTCGGCCTCGCTGAGCGTTCCCGCGCTCTGGGGACGGGTTGTAGGCAACTGTGTCAGCAGGCTCAGCACGCTGGCAGGCACTTCGGGAGCCAGCGCGGGTGGCAACTGGCGCTCGCTCACTTTCTGGCAGTCGGACAAAATCTCCCCGAAGCGCTGCTGGCGGAGGGCAGAGAGCGGCTGCCGCAGGGCCGGGCGGTTGAGCAGCCAGGCCAAGAGGCCATACACCGCTGTCAGCGCTGCCGCGAGGGCCAACCAGAAGCCCCAGTCGTTGCCGTCGGCCAGCATCAACACCCCTGTTCCGAGCAGCAGCAGGCCATATATCCAGTTCAGGATCAGCGACAGCCGCCCATAGGCATCGCGGCTGACAGGAAAGGCTGCTATGGCTTCCAGCGCTCCTGGGTGCAGGTAGTAGGTCACGCCGCTGCGAGCGAAATCGCGGTACATAGCGGTGCGCTCCTGCGGACCATAGCACCTGAGGGGGACCTCACAGCTTTCGAGAAATACCTTATGTTCACCCACCACCTCATCCAGCGTTTCATAGCGTGGGTGGTCCTGTGACAGATAGACCGACAGCGCTGCCTTGGTGCTCCCCCCCGAAGCATCCGGAGAGAAGGTCAGAAAAAATTCTGGCAAGTGCCGCCGCTCTTCGGCCTTCTGGTCCAATTCCTTTTCACGGCAGGACATCAAAAAAGCAGAAAAATAGTCCCGTAAGGCAGAGATGATGCGGGGGTCCATCTGTGAGCTGGGCATGCAACATCAGTCTAGCGATTCGCGGGCAACCTTCGCTCTCCTGACGACTTGGCAGCGCTCAAATGCAGCTCTATACCCCCTTGCCCCTTGAGCCCCATGAAAAGCCCTGTAACCTCTCAAACCTCTCAACAAAGGCAAAAGCCCTGACTGGCAGCCAGGGCTTGGGTTAGGCAGGCTCAGCAGTCAGGGTGTAAGAAGGCTTAGCCCCGCAGCGCGTAACCCACGCCGCGCACGGTCCGCAGCAGGCCGTAGCCGTCCAGATCGCGCAGCTTGGCCCGCAGGTTGGCCATGTGGACATCTACCACGTTGCTGCCTTCGGGCAAGCGGCCCTGCCAGATTTCCTGGCCGATCTCGGCGCGGGAGTACACCCGGCCCGGCTGGCGAATCAGCAGGCTGAGAATGTCGAATTCCTTGGGGCTCAGGCGCAGCTCTTCGCCCTTGTAGGTTGCCAGGCGCTTCTGGGGGTCCAGGGTCAGATCGCCCATGCTGAGGCTCTCGGTCACGCGCTGACGCAGCTGCACCTTGACGCGGGCCAGCAGCTCGTCAGGATGAAACGGCTTGATGATGTAGTCGTCTGCGCCCAGACCCAGCAGGCGGACTTTTTCGTCTACCGTGTCGCGGGCTGTCAGCACGATGATGGGCACGGCGCTGTTCTTACGCAGACGCTGCACCACGTCACCGCCGTCGAAGTCAGGGAGGCCCAGGTCCAGAATAATCAGGTCCGGATTGTCTTCGCGGGCTTTGATCAGGCCCGTCATCGCCACGTCAGCGTGGTCCACCTCATACCCGGCATCCGTCAGGTCCAGTTTCAGGACGTTGGCAATGTCCAGGTCGTCCTCGATGATCAAGATGTGATGTTCGCTCATTGCTCCGCATCATAACGCTTCCTTAAAGAAAGCGGTTCCTCCCTTGCCCCAAGCTCCCTTCAGCACAGGGGCAGTGGCAGCGCCTGATCCTCTTTGCATCCTGTTCGGTCCACATCCTGTTCGGCGGCGGGCCCTGTGCATCTCTCTGCCAAGCACAGCTGCCTGTGGTAGCGTAAGAGCACTGCGGTAGCGCCTGGCCCACAGCAACATCTCTGTGCTGCACGGCTTTTGGCCTCCGCCTTCAGCATATCCTTTCGCCCTCTTTCGGCCCTGGCCATCAAAGCGCTTGCGGCGACTTTGCGAGCGGGCCTACCTGACCAAAGCACCGAGCCCAACCAGGGCTATCTCAAAGACACCCTATGTGTCTCCCCACAGACCAAAGCCACTCCACTCACCCTAAGGAGCATCATGACCACCCCCAACCAACCTGCTTCCCAGCCTTCCGGCGAAGCCCAGCCCAAACCGCACCTGCAAGTCATCCCGCTGGGCGGCATGGGCGAGATCGGCAAGAACATCACTGCCTACCGTTACGGCGACGAAATCCTGCTTGTCGACGGCGGCCTGGCCTTTCCTGACGCCAGCCAGCCGGGCATTGACCTGATTATTCCCCGCATGGATTACCTGCTGCAAAATGCTGGCCTGATCAAAGGCTGGTATCTGACGCACGGCCACGAGGACCACATCGGCGGCCTGCCCTATCTGGTCGCCCGCCTGCCCAAGATTCCCATGTATGGCGGCCCCCTCACCCTGGGGCTGGTCCGCGAGAAATTCAAAGAGTTCGGCATCAAGGACAGTGATGTGGACTTCCGTGAAGTGGAAGCTGGCGACCAGCTCAAGATCGGCCAGCACTTTCAGCTGGACGTGTTCCGCATGACCCACTCCATTCCTGACAACACCGGCTACGTGCTGAAAACTCCGGTGGGTCAGGTGGTGCATACCGGCGACTTCAAGCTGGACGAAGAGCCCGGCGACGGCAAGCTGAGCGACCTCGCCCGGCTGAAGCAGGCCGGTGACGAAGGCGTGCTGCTGCTGCTGAGCGACTCCACCAACGCCGAGCGCCTAGGGCGCACCCCCAGCGAAGCCGAGATTGCCCGCAACCTCGAAGAAGTGATTGCCGGATGCCGGGGCCGCGTGTTCCTGACCACCTTCGCTTCGCAGGTGCTGCGGCTGCAAAACATCCTCACCATCGCCCACAAGCTGGGCCGCCGCGTGGTGATTGAAGGCCGCTCCATGCTGAAATACACCCAGGTGGCGCAGGAATTAGGCTTTATGGAAGCGCCCGAGCCGTTCCTGACTTCTGATCAGGTGGCGGGCCTCCAGGACTCGCAGGTGCTGTTTCTCTGCACCGGGTCGCAGGGCCAGCCGATGAGCGTGCTGAGCCGCCTGGCCTTTGGCAACCACGCCAAGATTGCGCTCAAGCGCGGCGACTCGGTGATTCTGTCGAGCAACCCGATTCCCGGCAACGAGGAAGCGGTCAATCTGGTCATCAACCACCTCTACGAAATTGGCACCGACGTGTACTATCCGCCCACCTACCGGGTGCACGCTTCGGGTCACGGCAGCCGCGACGAGCTGGCCGAGGTGCTGAACCTGGTGCGGCCCAAGTTCTTCTTGCCCTGGCACGGCGAACCGCGCCACCAGATCAACCACGCCCGCTTGGCTCAGACGCTGCCCCAGCCTCCCCAGCGCACCCTGATCGCCCGCAACGGCGATATCGTGCACCTGGAAGAAAACGAGTTCAAGGTGACGGGCACGGTGCCTGCGGGCGCAGTGTACGTGGACGGCCTGGGCGTGGGCGATATAGGCGACGAAGTGCTGCTGGACCGCAGCGCCATGAGCCAGGACGGCATCATCGTGCTGACGGCAGTGCTGCACCCCACGCCGCATGTGGAAATCGTTTCACGTGGCTTTGCCCGCTCCAACGCCGATCTGGACGCAGAAATCCGCCGCGTGGCCCTGGAAGCTGTCACCGAGGGCATGCGCGGCAAGCGCAGGTTGGAAGATGTCCGTAACGATATGTACGGCCAGGTGCGCCGCTTCGTGCGCAAGGCCACTGGCCGCAACCCGGTGCTGATTCCCCTGATCGTGGACTGAGCAGCCAAGCCCGATTGAGCACTGATTGAACGCTCTGAATCAAACAAGGTGACGCCAGCCCGACCACACCCTCTTGGGGCGGTCGGGCTGGCTCAGTTCAGTGCTGGTCCCCGGACTCGTTGTCCGCTTTCTCGCTCACTTCCTGTTGCGCCGAAGCAGACACCTGCGCCGGGCTGAGGAAATCCGGCTGCGTGTACTCCGGGTTCGGATAGGTGTAGAAGCCCTCGCCGGTTGCCATGCCCAGCAGGCCCCTGTCTATCCGGTCTTTGAGATACGCCGCTCCCGCTGCACCGCGGGGATCACCTGCCGCCGCTTTGGCCTGGTTAACGTTGTAGGCGGTGGTCAGGCCGATCACGTCGTAGGTGGCGAACGGCCCCAGCGGCGCTCCCGTGGCGATCATCCAGGTGCGGTCTACCGTGTGTGGGTCGGCCACATCGCGCACCACCAGGTCCAGCGCGGCGCTCAGCCAGGGCACCAGCAGACTGTTGAGGATGTAGCCAGGCTGCTCCTTGTACAGCGGCAGGGGCACCATGCCAATCTGAGCGGCAAACTCCACAATCTGCCCAAAGACTTCCGGGGAAGTGGCGGGCGACCCCATCACCTCGGCAGTGTTGTTGCGCCAGATGCGGTTGGCAAAGTGCAGCGCGAGGAAGCGGTCCGGGCGGCCTGTGGCCTGCGCGATATCGCTGGGCAGCAGCGTGGACGAATTGGTGGCGAAAATGGTGTGGGGCGCGGCGACTGCGGCCAGCTGGCGGTAGAACTCGCGCTTGATGTCTAGGTTTTCCGGCACAGCCTCAATCACCAGGTCCGCGCCCTGCACCGCCTGCGCCAGGTCGGTGTGGTAGCTCAGGCGGGCCAGGCCAGCAGCGGTCTGCTCGGGCGCTGCTCCCAAGTCCCGCTGAAAATGCGCGGGCAACCCTTCCAGTTGTGTCCGGCCCCGGGTCAGGGCCTCCTCGCTGATGTCATAGACCTGCACCTTGAAGCCGTGAAACGCGCACTGGTAGGCGATTTGTCCGCCCAGCACGCCGCTGCCACATACCGTCACTGTCTTGATCATAGAATTCCTCCCGCTCCCACTTTGCCGCATGGCCTGTCACCTGAAGTGCACGGGCAACCCTATACCTGGAACCCACACCGCCAAAAAGTAAGTTCATCGGTCTGTCAGGCCCCAGCCCGCAACCTCCTTTCTGCCTACCTTTGCCCGCAGCGAGCGTGCGATACTGGAGGGTATGAGTGTCATCCCCTACGTGATTGAACAGACCGGGCGCGGCGAGCGAACGTACGACATCTACTCGCGCCTGCTCAAAGACCGCATTATCTTTGTTGGCACTCCGGTGGAATCACAGATGGCCAACTCCATCGTGGCTCAGCTGCTGCTGCTTGACAGCCAGAACCCTGAGCAGGAAATCCAGATGTACATCAACTGCCCTGGCGGTGAAGTGTACGCGGGCCTCGCCATTTACGACACCATGCAGTACGTGCGTGCGCCCATCAGCACCATTTGCGTGGGCATGGCGATGAGCATGGGCAGCGTGCTGCTGATGGCCGGTGACAAGGGCAAGCGCATGGCCCTGCCCAACAGCCGCATCATGATTCACCAGGGCAGTGCAGGCTTCCGGGGCAACACTCCGGACCTGGAAGTGCAGGCCAAGGAAGTGCTCTCGCTGCGCGACAAGCTGGTCGAGATTTACCACAAGCACACCGACTTGCCCCACGACAAGCTGCTGCGCGACATGGAGCGCGACTACTTTATGTCACCCGAAGAAGCCCAGAAGTATGGCCTGATTGATCAGGTCATTGAACGCAACCGCGAGGAGAACGCATGACCAAACCTGTGACCGGGGACCGCTGCTCATTCTGCGGAAGGCAGCATCCCCAGATTGCCCAGCTGATCGAAGCGCCGGGCCGCACCGCTTTTATCTGCAACGAGTGCGCCGAGCGTGCCTCCGAGCTGGTTCGCCAGAACCTGAAGACGAGTGGCGAAGAATTCGACCTGTCCGAACTGCCCAGCCCCAAGGAGATCAAGGCTTATCTGGACGAGTTCGTGATCGGTCAGGACGAGGCCAAGAAGGCTCTGGCGGTGGCGGTGGTCAGCCACTATCAGCGTCTCAGCCACCCCGACGCGGGCCTGCAAAAGAGCAACATTCTCTTGATTGGCCCGACGGGCACCGGCAAGACGCTGCTGGCACAGTCGCTGGCGGAGATGCTGGAGGTGCCGTTTGCCATTGCCGACGCCACCACCCTGACCGAAGCCGGGTATGTCGGCGACGACGTGGAAAACGTCATCGTTCGCCTGCTCCAGTCCGCCGACTACGACCCGCAGGCTGCCGAGCGCGGCATCATCTACGTGGATGAGATTGACAAGATTGCCCGCAAGTCGGAAGGCACCTCCATTACCCGCGACGTGTCGGGCGAGGGCGTGCAGCAGGCGCTGCTGAAAATCATTGAAGGCACCACCGCGCAGGTGCCCCCGCAGGGCGGACGCAAACACCCCCAGCAGGAGTTGGTACAGGTGGACACCCGCAACATCCTGTTTATCGTGGGCGGAGCTTTTGACGGCATGGAGGACATCGCCCGCAGCCGCACCAACGTGCGCAGCGTGGGCTTTGGCGCTGAGGCCAAGGGCGAGGAGCACGAAGAAGTGCGCTTTATGCCCGAGGACCTGGTCAAGTTCGGCCTGATTCCGGAGTTTGTGGGCCGCCTGCCGCTGGTGGTGCAGCTGCAAGACCTGGATGAAGAAGCCCTGGTCCGCATCCTGACCGAGCCGCAGGGCGCCATCATCCGGCAGTATCAGGCCCTGTTCGGTTTTCAGGACGTGGACCTCACCTTCAGCGAAGAGGCCCTGCAAGAGGTTGCCAAGCGCGCCCGCGAACGCAAGACGGGTGCCCGTGGCCTGCGCGCCGTACTGGAAAAAGCCATGACGGATTTGCTGTTTGAGCTGCCGCTGGAAGGGCTCAAGGACCTGAAGTTTGAAGCGGAGCACATTGACCATCCGATGCGCTTGCTTGAGTCTAAGGGACTCAAGAAGTCTGCTTAATCTTCAGTAAAATCGCAACTCGCATTACAGCGCCGCTGTACCTCAGCTCCTAGACTGCCTTTCTACTTTGGAGCGGGGTGCAGCGTTCTTACACCGCCCCTCCCCGCCAACTTTTGCCATCCTCTCCGCCAAAGGAGCACCTAATGATCTGGGAACTTCCCGTAGTTGCACTGAGAAATATCGTCCTGATGCCGGGCATGACCATGAACGTGGACGTGGGCCGGCCCAAGTCCAAGCGCGCCATTGACGAAGCGCAGGCCGCGGACCGCCGCGTGTTGCTGCTGACCCAGCGCGAAGCCCGCACCGACGACCCCACCGCCGCCGAACTGCACAGCACAGGCGTACTGGGCGTCATCAAGCAAGTGGTGCGGATGCCCGACAACACCTATCAGGTGCTGGTCGAGGCTCAGGAGCGTGCCCGCGTGCTGGAAGAAGTGCCCAGCTCGTACATGCGCGTCCGTGCCGAAACCTTCCAGGCCCCCACCCCAGACGCCGAAGAAGCGCGGGTGCTGGACGTGCTGGTGGGCGAAATCAAATCTAGCTTCGAGGAGTACCAGCGCCAGAACAAGGGCCTGCGGCTGGACAACTACCAGCTGGAAAACCTCAAGGCCCTCAGCGACGCTGCGCTGCTGGCCGACACCGTCACCCACCACGCCACCTGGGACGTGGAAGACAAGCAGGCCGTGCTCGCCGAAGCGGAGTTGCGCCCCCGCCTGGAACAGGTGTTGAGCCTGCTGACCCGTGACCTGGAACGCTTCAACCTGGACAAGAAGATTGCGGGCCGGGTCAAGGAGCAGATGGACAGCAACCAGCGCGAGTACTATCTGCGTGAGCAGATGAAAGCCATCGGGCAGGAGCTGGGCGGCGGCGAAGACGGCCCCGCCGAGGCCGAAGCCCTCAAGGAGCGCGTGGAAGCCGCTGGCATGCCCCAGAGCGTCAAGGACAAGGCGCTCAAGGAAATTCAGCGGCTGGAGCGTACCCCTGGCGGCAGCCCCGAAAGCACCGTGGTCCGCAACTATGTGGAATGGTTGCTGGACCTGCCCTGGAGCAGCCGCGACGAGGAAATTCTGGACATCAGCCGCACGGCTGACATTCTGGACGCCGACCACTACGCTCTGGGCGACGTGAAAGACCGCATCCTGGAGTTCCTGGCGGTGCGTCAGCTGACTGCGGACCAGGCCAAGGATGAGCCGCAGAGCGCAGAAGGTCAGGACGCCGAAGGCGAAGACGCTGAAGCTGAAGGCCGCAAGGCTGAGCGCACTGCCGAAGAAAGGACCGATGACGCCGAACTGCGCGCACCTATCCTGTGCTTGGTCGGCCCTCCCGGTGTGGGCAAGACCAGCCTGGGCAAGAGCATTGCCCGCAGCCTCAACCGCAAGTTCGTGCGGATGGCGCTGGGCGGCATGCGCGACGAAGCCGAAGTGCGCGGCCACCGCCGTACCTACATCGGCTCCATGCCGGGCCGCATCATCCAGGGCATGAAGCAGGCTGGTGTGGTCAACCCGATCATCCTGCTGGACGAAATTGACAAGATGTCCAGCGATTGGCGCGGCGATCCTTCGAGCGCCATGCTGGAAGTGCTGGACCCCGAGCAGAACCACACCTTTCAGGACCACTATCTCGAAGTGCCCTATGACCTCTCACAGGTCATGTTCATCACGACAGCCAACAGCCTCCAGACCATCCCCCGTCCGCTGCTGGACCGCATGGAAGTGATTCAGATTCCCGGCTACACCCAGGCCGAGAAGGTAGAAATTGCCAAGCGCTACCGCGTGCCGCGCCAGATCAAAGCACACGGGCTGGAAGGCCGCCTGGAGATCACCGATGCCGCGCTGAACCGGCTGGTCGAGGAATACACCGCCGAGAGCGGCGTGCGGAACCTGGACCGCCAGATCAGCAAACTGGCCCGTAAGGCGGCCCGTGAACTGCTGGAGCAGCCCTGGGAAGGCGTGCGCGTGATTGACGCTCCGCAGATTCCCGACTACCTGGGCGTGCCCCTGCACCGCCCCGAAAAGATGGAAAAAGAGCCTCAGGTGGGCGTGGCACAGGGCCTGGCCTGGACCAGCGTGGGCGGCACCATGCTTCTCGTCGAGGCGCTGGCCACCCCCGGCAGCGGCAAAATCAACATGACGGGCAGCCTGGGCGACGTGATGAAAGAAAGCGTGGGAGCGGCTATCGCCTACCTGCGTGCGCACGCCGCCGAATACGGCGCTGATCCCGAGTTCCACAAGAACATTGATCTGCATGTCCACTTCCCTGACGGGGCCACCCCGAAAGACGGCCCCAGCGCGGGCATCACCATCACCACGGCGGTCATCAGCGCCATTACTGGCCGCCCAGTCCGGCTGGACGTGGCCATGACCGGCGAAATCAGCCTGCGCGGACGGGTGCTGCCCATCGGCGGGGTCAAGGAAAAGCTGCTGGCGGCGCACCAGGGCGGTATCCGCGAGGTGATTATTCCTGCCGACAACGAACCCCACCTGCAAGAAGTGCCCGAGAGCATCCGGGGCGAGCTGAAAATTCACGCCCTGGAGAATGTCAGCGAAGTGCTGGACCTGCTGCTGCTCCCAGTGCAGCAAGAAGAAAACCTGGCCGCTGACCCGGTGGCCGCACCGAAAGCCAAGCGTCCGCAGCCGGGGGCCTGATACAGAGTGCGGGCCTCCAGCGCTGCTCAGAAGTGCTGGAGGCCGGGGCCACTGGAAGCCGACCAACGACAACACACAAGGAAAGGACCAGAGCGAATATGGCTCTGGTCCTTTCCTTGTGGTGCTTGAAATGTCGCTTCAGGCGTGCGCCTTAGCCACGGCGGCTTTCAAAATCACGGCGAATGTCGGCCCACATCGGCGCGTTGTGGACACCGTTGGCCTCGGCGTCATACACAGGGTCGCGGCCTGCCTTTTTCTGGGCTTCGTAGTCGCGCAGTGCGGCCAGTGCAGGCTTTTGCAAGAACAGAATCCCGATGATGTTCAGCCACGCCATCACACCTACACCGAGGTCACCCATTGCCCAGGCCAGGTCGGCGGTCCGCAGGCAACCGTACACCACCATGCCAATCAGCACCAGCTTGAGGATGGGCAGTGCCCAGTCCAGATTCACGCTGCGGCTGAGATAGCGGATGTTGGTTTCCGCGATGTAGTAGTAGGCGAGAATGGTAGTAAAGGCGAACAGGAACAGCGCCACTGCCACGAAGATGGAACCGATGCCGGGCATGATGTTCTCCATTGCCGTCTGAACGTAGCCGGGACCAGCCGCCACGCCCGCCACACCCTGATGCAAGAAGCCTTCGGCATTGTTGGGGTCCTGCACGTTGTACATGCCGGTGGTCAGCAGCATGAACCCGGTGGCCGAGCACACCAGCAGGGTATCCACATACACCGAGAACGCCTGGACCAGCCCCTGCTTGGCAGGGTGAGACACGTTGGCGGCGGCGGCAGGATGCGGGCCAGTGCCCTGGCCGGCTTCGTTGGAATACACGCCGCGCTTGACGCCCCAAGCCACCGCCTGACCGATGATGGCCCCAAACGCGGCGTCCATGCCAAAGGCCGAGCGGAAAATCAGCGCCAGGGTTTCAGGCAGCTGACCAATATTCATCAGCACCACGGCGATGGCGACCAAGATATAAGCCCCCGCCATGAACGGCACAATCACTTCGGCGGCGGACGCGATGCGCTTGACGCCCCCAAAGATGATAAAGGCCAGAATGACGGCCAGCACGCCCGCCGTGAAGATGGGAGGCACATTCAGCGCGGTGGTCATGGCCGTAGCGATGGAGTTGGCCTGCACGCCCGGCAGCAGCAGGCCGCAGGCGACAGCGGCACTGATCGCAAACAGCACGCCGTACCACTTCTGCCCCAGGCCCTTTTCAAAGTAGTAGGCTGGGCCGCCCACATAGTGCCCACCACTGTCTTTTTCTTTGTAGATTTGGCCCAGCACCGATTCCACGAACGCCGTGCTGGCCCCCAGGAACGCCACCATCCACATCCAGAACAGTGCGCCGGGACCGCCAAAGGTGATGGCCGTCGCTACACCTGCAATGTTGCCGGTGCCGACGCGCCCCGCCAGCGCCATCGCCAGCGCCTGGAACGACGACACACCTTCGTTGGAGCTGCGGCCATCGCGCAGCAGCCGGATCATTTCGCCAAAGTGCCGCACCTGCAAAAAGCCCGTGCGGATAGAAAAGTACAGCCCGACGCCCAGGCAGAGATAAATCAGGGCCGGGCTCCAGACCCAACCGTTGAGGGTATTCACGAGGGTTTCAAACATGCTTTCAGCTCCAGGGGGGGGATTTGACCTTCTCTCTCACCAGGCTATGCGCCGCACACGTAAGTACCCAGACACGCGCCAGACCTTACAAATGAGTGAACATATAGCTTGACTAAAGATGCACGGAGGTTAGCACACCAGCGGATGCAAGGTGATTTGTCCCTAAATGTGACAGCTGAAACGAAATTTGCAGCCTTGGGCTGGGTTCTGACACCTGGCCCGAGGCTGCAAATCCCCAGGGTTCCCGCTCCCGCATGGACACAATCAAAGTTACGGGACGTGCGACGGGAATTTTTGAAAACGGATTCCCCTAAGGCTGTCAAACAAAGCCCCTGCCAGCTGGGTTCCTTGTAAGCAGGGCCACTCACAGACATGGTTGGGGCAAGGCTTCCCCAAGCAGACGGCACTCTGGTCAGACCTCATTGGGCCTGATTCCATGTTTTCAAAGGCGAGTCAGGGCTGCCAACCGTACCTTTTGCTGGCTGGTACTCGCAGCCCTGACCTCACCCGAAATACCCCAGCACGTCCAGCAGCACCTTGAGGTAGTCGTCCGGCTTCAGCCCGCGCTTGTCAATCTGCACGGCGGGCGGGAAGGTGGTCACCGTAGTCTTGTGCGGGAAGCTGCGCAGGCCCGCCGCGTCGTAGTCGAGCGACTTGTAGGCAAAGGTGATTTGCAGGTGGGTCATGGCGTCGCGCACCTCGCTCACGCGCTTGCGTAGGCCCAGCATCCGCAGCCGAGCCAGGTCGATAAAGTTCTGAACTTCCGGGGTGGGCGGCCCAAAGCGCTTGCGCAGGTCGCGCTCAATGCGGCTGACGGCCTGGAGGGTACGGGCCTCGGACAGCTTGCCGTAGGTGGCAATGCGGGCTTCTTCGTCCAGGGCGAAGTATTCGGGGTCCAGCCGCGCACTCACCGGCAGGTCAATGGTCACCGTAGGCACCGGCTCCAGCTTCTCGCCCTTGAGCTTGGCGACGGCCTCGGCCAGCAGTTCGGTGTACACGTCAATACTGACGGCCTGCACCTGCCCGTGCTGCTCCTCGCCCAGAATGTTGCCCACCCCGCGAATCTCCATGTCCTTTTCGGCCAGCAGGTGCCCGCTGCCCAGGTCTTGCAGGTCAGCGATGGCCCACAGTCGGCGCTGCGCGTTCTCGGTCATGCGCGGCGGATAGAACAGATAAGCGTAAGCTGTCTGCGCCCGCCGCCCCACCCGGCCCCGGAGTTGGTAGAGCTGCGCCAGGCCCAGGCGGTCTGCCCGCTCAATCAGGATGGTGTTGGCTTCGGGGATGTCCAGGCCTGTCTCCACGATGGTGGTAGACAGCAGCACATCAAAGGCCCCGTCCTCAAAGCCTTTCATGATCTCTTCGAGCTCTTCTTCGTTCATGCGTCCGTGCGCCACCCCGATGCGGGCTTCGGGCACCAGCGAGCGCAGATACAGGCTGCGTGCGCCGATGCTGGCGATGCGGTCATGGATATAAAAGACCTTGCCGCCGCGCTCGATTTCGCTGACGATGGCGTCGCGCACCGTGACCGGGTCAAACGGTGTGAGCACCGTCTGGATGGGCTTGCGGCCCTTGGGCGGGGTCTGGATGCTGGACATGTCGCGCAGGCCCACCATGCTCATGTACAGGGTGCGCGGAATCGGTGTGGCCGACAGCGACAGCGTGTCTACGGCCTTGACGCCTTCGGGCAGTTCCAGTTTGCCGCTGCGGGGCGCGTCGGGAATACCGCGCATGGCCCGCAGCTTTTCTTTTTGGCCCACGCCGAAGCGGTGCTCTTCGTCCACGATGATCAGGCCCAGGTTCCCAAATTCGATGTTGCCGCTCAGCAGCCGGTGCGTGCCGATCACGATGTCCACCCGGCCATTGGCCAGCCCAGCCAGAATCTCGCGGGCTTCCTTGTCGGAAGTAAAGCGGCTGAGGCCCTCGACGCGCACCGGCAGGCCCTGGAAGCGCTCCCGGAAGGTGGCTAGGTGCTGATCAGCCAGCAGCGTGGTGGGCACCAGCATCGCCACCTGGTAGCCGTGGCCCACCACCCGGTGCGCGGCCCGCAGCGCCACCTCGGTCTTGCCAAAGCCCACATCACCCGAAATCAGGCGGTCAGCAGGGTGGGCGCGTTCAAGGTCGCTGAGGGTTTCGCGCAGGGCCGTGCGCTGGTCGTCCGTCAGCTCGAACTCGAAGTTGTGCTCCACCTGCTCGTCCCACTCGGGAATCGGCGCAAAGGCCGTGCCGGGCATCACCTGGCGGGCCGCGTACTGCACCAGCAAGCGTGCGGCCACCTCCTCGGCGTTCTTGCGGGCCCGCTCCTTGGCTTTGCTCCAGTCTTTCTTGTCAAAGCTGCTCAGACGCGGCGGGTCGTCGGTGGTGCCGGGGTGACGGCGCAGCAGCGAAAGTTGCTCGATGGGCACGCTCAGGCGCGAGCCGCCCCGGTATTCCAGGTTCAGGTAGTCGCGGGTCACGCCCAGCACGGTGCGGGTTTCCAGCCCCAGAAACTGCCCGATGCCGTGCTCCGGGTGAATCAGGTAGTCGCCCACGTGCAGGCCCAGCGCGTCGGTGACCGGCTTGCCCGCCATCCGCTTGCCGCGCAGGGCCGAGCCACCCTGAAACCCGTAGATCAGGTCTTCGGTGAGCACCACCGTGTTGTATTCCGGGATGACGAAGCCGCCCTCGCCCAGCGCCCGCAGGAAGCCCAGCTCACCCTCCCGCACACGCGGCAAGTTCAGCCAGGGCACTTCTACGCTGCTGTCGTCCGGCCCCGCGCCCAGCAGCCGCCCGGCCAGATATTCGGCGGTGCGGTCATGGCGCACCAGCAAGAAGATGCGGTAGCCCGCTCCGCGCCACTCGGCCACGTCGCGCTCCAGGTCGCTGAGGCGAGCGCGGTAAAACGGCAAAGCTTTTAGCCCACTGTCCAGGTCGGACAGGTCCAGCGGCGCACGGCCAAAGGAAGTGATGTCGCGCCCCCCCTCCTGGAAGCGGCGCAGCGCGGCCCAGAGCGTATCGGTCAGCACGCCCAGGCTGGACGCATAAAACTCCGGCGCATCCAGAAAAATGCGGCCCGGCAGCTGCTCCAAGCGGGCAGAGTCCCACTTCACATCGCTCAGGTACTCGTCCGAGGGCTCCAGCGTCCAGCGCTCGATTTTCTCACCGCTCAGGCCGCCCGGCTCCAGGCGGCGCAGGGTGTCCAGCTCATCTCCGAAGAACTCGGCGCGAATCCACAGCTCGTCCGCGTCTTTGGGGAGGCCCATGCCGGGGCCGAGGCGCAGCTCCAATGTGTCGCCGTGCAGCTCGTAGCCCGGTTCTTCGCCGCGCTCGTAGCCCAGGACTTCCAGGCGGGACAGCAGGTCCTCGCGGGCATACTCGCGGCCCACCGCCAGCGTCAGCGAGTGCGCGGCGGGGTCGGCAGGAAACAGGTCCATGGCCGTGTTCACGTCCAGCACCACGTGTTCGCAGCGGGTGTCCCAGTCGGCCAGGCCCGGATTCACACTGACTGGCGCACCGAGCGCTCCCGCCGAGGCGTACAGAGCCGCCCGCTCGGGCGTGGTCAGCAGCACCGCTGGGCCTGCGTGCGCGGCAAACAGCGCCGCGCGGGCCACCTGCGGCAGCAGCAGCAGGTTTCCGGGGGGCGCTTTGGGCAGCAGGCGGGCGAGGTTGGGCGCGTCGGTCTGGGCAGTCACTGAGAGAGGATACGCTGTATGGCTGATGCGCCGCCGGAGCGTCCGCAACTATTCTCAGCACATGATCAACCCGTTTTGGCCACCGTATGAACTGATTCTGCGTACGCCACGCCTTGAACTGCGCTTCCCAACTGAAGTTGAGTTGGCCCAACTTGCCGAAATCACTGCGGGCGGTGTCAGTCAGCCGGGTCAGCGCACTTTTCTCACGCCCTGGCCCTCAGTACCTGACAGGTTGCCTTTCGGCCCCTCCTGGCGCAGGAAATGGAGTCCTCAAGAGGTCCA
>NZ_BNAL01000019.1 GCF_014653275.1 Deinococcus piscis | reverse complement strand
CGCGAGTTCGAATCTCGTCTCCCGCTCCAAACATCAACGCCCCTCCCTTAGACATGGAGGGGCGTTTGCGCTTTATTTCTCTCGTCCACTTTTCCTAGAATGGAGCACTATGTCATCGAAGGCCCACTTTGAATTTCAGGTGACTCACCAAGATGGCCGTGCCCGCCTTGGCACCTTGCAAACACCACATGGTGAAGTCCAGACACCGCTTTTTATGCCTGTGGGTACCCAGGGAACTGTAAAAGGGCTTTCTCCACATGAAGTTGCTGAAGTTGGCTCACAGATTATTCTGGCCAATACCTACCACTTGATGCTCAGACCCGGTGAGCACTTGGTGGCTGCTCATGGTGGACTGCAGGGCTTTAGCGGTTATCAGGGGCCCTTTCTGACCGATTCGGGCGGTTTCCAAGTAATGAGTTTGGGCCACCTGCGGAAAATCCGCGAAGAGGGCGTGATGTTTAAGAGTCACCTGGATGGCCGTGAGATTGAGTTGACCCCTGAAAGAAGTGTGCAGGTCCAGCAAGCTCTGGGGGCTGACATCATCATGGCGTTTGATGAGTGTCCGCCTTATCCTGCTGAGCGCGATTATATTCAGCGCAGCTTGCAGCGGACGGCCCGCTGGCTAGAACGCTGCTTAGAGGCCAAAACCAGACCCGATCAGGCCCTTTTTGCCATCGTACAGGGCGGAATTTATCCGGAGCTACGGGACGAGAGCCTGGCCCTTACTTTGCCCTTTGACACTCCGGGATTTGCTATTGGTGGGCTGGCCGTAGGCGAACCTAAGGAAGAGCTGTACCCTGCGGTCGCTTATACAGCGGCCCGTCTTCCTGCGAATAAGCCGCGCTATCTGATGGGCGTAGGTCATCCAGAAGATTTGGTGGTCGGCATTGCTCTAGGCGTAGATATGTTTGACTGTGTGTATCCTACGCGGACGGGCCGGTTTGGCTACGCTCTGACCGACCAAGGCCGTCTCAACCTGAAGGCCAGTGCAGCCCGAACGCGGATGGAACCAGTGGATGCAGACTGTGACTGCTATGCTTGCCGGAACTTTACGCAGGCATATATTGCCCACTTGCTGCGTGCTGAGGAAATGCTAGGGCCACGCCTGCTCTCCCTGCACAATATTCGCTACTTGCACCGCTTGGTCGAGCGCATTCGGAGAGCGATTGCTGGCGGCGAGTTGGACAGTTGGGCCCGTTCATGGGGAGAGCAGTATTTCAAGGGGAGTTTGCCGGGGTGGTACGCACAGGCTTTGGAAGAAGCACGGCAGGTCTGAGGGCGTTTGATTTAATCTGGCAAGCCTGACTCAGCAAGCTCAGGGGTTTGCCCGTATTTCGCGTCCTCTTAAACGTTGAGCTGACCACCTTTGCTTGACCTCTATCTCATCTGAAGGTTATGATTCTGATGACCTGTCGCTGATGAGACCTTGGATGTCTTGCAGAGGATGGGGTCAGGTAAAAGGCTTATGGCGGTGAACTGCCTCTGGGAGAGGAAACCCGGAAACTCGCCCCGTCAACTTTTTTAGCAACTGCTGAAGCCCGGCCTGAAAGAAACCTATGGGGGTTTTATGAAGAAAAGTGTTTTGTTTCTGACGGCTGCGCTGTCGTTTGGTGTTGCGGGGGCTCAGACTGCCGTGACCACCACTGCAGCTCAGGCACCCGCCCTGACCGACGTCCCCGCCGGTCACTGGGCCAAGGACGCAGTTGAGCGTCTGGTCAGCCAGGGCATCATCCTGGGCTACCCCGACGGCACCTACCGCGGCACCCAGAACCTGACCCGCTACGAAGCGGCGATGATCATCTCCCGTCTGCTGGATCAGGTGGGCAGTGGCGAAGTGGACCTGGGCAAGGTTGACGACACCACCATGGCTTCTATTCGCAATGCCATCAACGAACTGAGCGCCGAACTGGCCGCTCTGGACGTGCGCGTGAGCGATCTGGAAGACAGTGCCGTGAGCCGTGAAGACTTTGCTCGCCTGGAAGGCCGTGTAGATGCCATTGCCAAGAGCGACGCTGGTAAGGTCGCCGAAGACCTGGCCGCAGTCAACGAGATGGCCACGCTGCTGAACCAGGATGTGCTGGAACTGCAAGACCGCGTGACTGCTGTTGACAGTGAACTGGCTTCCTTCGACGAGCGCCTGGGCGTGGTCGAAGATCAAGTGGCTGAGAACACCACTGATATCGACGCTCAAGGTATCCGTATCGCTGACCTGGAAAATGGCCGTGTGCGCCTGACCCTGGGTATCTCGGGTGGTTATGGCCGTCTGGACCGTATTGCTGGCGATACCGACTTTGATGTAGACCGCGTGACTGAAGGCAGCTTCGCTGAGAAGCAGTACACCGGCGAAGGTCAGCTGGACGCCGACGATGACGCGACTGATCGCGTGCGCGGTGAAGACACCGCCAGCTTTGAGGATGGTCTGAACGGCGGCATTACCGTTGGTCTGAAGGCTACCAACATTGCTGCTGGTAATGGCGTAACCGTGGAAGAAGCTGGTGTGAACTTCGGCTTTGATCCCAGCCTGCTGACCAACTCGGTTGCTCTGGGTGAAGAGCCTGGCAGCAGCAACCGTTACGTAGCATATCTGGATTCGGCCAGCGTCACCGGCCGCTTTGGTGATGATGCTCGCTTCCGCGCAGTTGCTAAGGCTGGCGTTGTTCCGGCGCGTCCTGACGTGGTAAACCCTGTGACCCAGCTGAAGGATCAGCCTGGCTACAACGACTACCTGCTGCCCAGTGGTGTGAGCAATGGTGTGTCGGCTGGCGTTTCTCTGACTGACGTTCCTTTCAAGCCCACCCTGTACCTGAGCACCGGCTACGGCAACAGCAACAACCTGCGCGGCCTGTATGTGGCTGCCCGCACGGAAGCCAAACTGGGTGACCGTGGCGCTATCGGCGTGAGCTTTGTGCAGAACAATGCGACTGCGGTTCCTGCTGGTGTGACCAACAACAACCCCACTGGACGTACTGCTTTCGGTGTGGATGCCAGCTACTCGGTGCCCAAGTCTGCTGACAACGACGAAGTGCTGTATGGCGTCAAGGGTGTGTACGTCGCCAGCATGCCCGACGCGTTCGCTGCCCGTCAGGCCAACCCCAACGGCAACTTCGCCCAGCTGTTCAACATGCGTGACCAGGCTTCCGTGTTGGAAGCTGAAGCCAACTTCTTCAACCTGGGTGCCCGCGCTGACTTCCGCGCTGTGTCCCCTGGCTTCGAAGGCGGCAAGGCCAACATGGACGTGACCCGTACCGATAGCCTGGAAGAAGGCTACGCTGACGAAGTCGGCTACGGCGCATCTATCTCCACCCGTCTGGGCGCTGCTGAACTGGGCCTGGCTGCTGATACCTACACCAACTGGTACGACCAGCCCTGGAACAACCGCCGCTCTACCGTGGGCGGACATATCGGCAGCAACCTGGGTGCTTTCCGCGTGGCTGGCTTTGCTGGCTACACCACGGACGCCCGCGACAACAAGGATCTGAACGCCAGCTCCGGCTTCCTGGCCACCGACAGCGACGCTGTTCGTTATGACGCTGACAAAGTGACCAGTGTTCGCAGCACTGATAAGGACCGCAGCCGCACCATCTTCGCTCCTGCCAAGGTGACCGACCTGTACCGTTACAGCTCTGCTGCTGGTGTGCTCGTGACCCACGACGGCACCGCAACCAACGCTCTGGTCCCCAACCTGGACCTGGCCGCCATGGGCGCTGCCTACACCACCACTGGTGACACCTACGGCGCTGGTTTTGCTGCCTACAACCTCAAGGCCACCCCTCAGCTGACGCTGTCTCCCTTCATCGGTGGCTCTGTCTACAACCAGGACGCTGCAAACCGTGGGAACGCTGCTGACAACACCCAGATCAAGGGTGGTGTGAATGTGAGCACCGAGAGCCTGGCTATGGCTTTCCGTCCTCAGTTCCGTGCCAGCTTGGCTGGTGCCCAGTACACCACTGGCCTGGCCAACAACGGCACGGTAGCCGGTAGCGAGCTGGGTGCTAAGGCAGAAGTGACCCTGAACGAGTTCTTCTCCCCTCTGACCAAGCTGAGCCTGGGCTATGGCTTCCACCAGGCCAACAACCTGCGCGACAACCTGGGTTCCCAGGCAGGTCTGCCCAATGCTGGCCTGAGCACTGTTTCGCCCTCTGTGGCTGACTTCCGCTTCGGTGGCAAGGTAGCAGAACCCCGCGCTGTTGAAAACGGCAACTTCACCCAGACCCAGGGTATCTACACCCAGCTGGCCTGGAACGATGCACTGAAGTTCAACTACGGCGTGTTCCGCTTCGACGAAGACACCCGCAATGCCAACGATCCGATCAACGTGGCTCACGGCTTCAAAGTCAGCTACGGCGTGAAGTTCTAAACCTAAGACTTTATCTCACTGCAAAAGGAGAGGCCCCACGTGGGTCTCTCTTTTTTTGTTCCCAGGAGCGCGGCTATAGTAAAGTCATGCTTCCCGTATTCGGACACCAGAACCCCGACACCGACGCCATTACGGCGGCGCTGGTCTATGCTTCCTTCCTGACCCGCACGGGGACGCCCGCAGTGGCTTACCGCCTGGGCGACCTGAACTTTGAGACCCCCTTTGTGCTGCGCGAAGCTGGGATTGAGGCCCCGGCGCTGCTGCCTGAGCTGGCTCCGGGTACGGCGGTGGCGCTGGTAGACCACAATGAGACGGTACAGTCGGCCCCCAACTTGGCTGAACTGACCGTGACCCACGTGGTGGACCACCACAAGCTGGGCGACCTCCAAACCAATTCGCCCGCCATGCTGCGCTTCGAGCCGGTGGGGTCTTGCGGCACCATTTTGCTGCGGCTGCACCGTGAAGCGAACTTGGATGTGCAGCCCCTGGAAGCCCGGCTGATGCTGAGTGCCATTTTGAGTGACACGCTGCATTTCCGTAGCCCCACCACCACCGACGCAGACCGGGAGGCCGTAGAGTTTCTGGCACCGATTGCCGGAATTGGGGACGTCACGGCCTACGCGATGCAAATGTTTGCCGCCAAGAGTGATCTGGGCGATACCCCAGCGGAGCAGCTGCTGAAGATTGATTACAAGGAATTTGTCTTTGGTGAAGGGGAAACGGCGCAGCGCTGGGGTGTGGGCGTGACCGAAACCACCAACCCCGGCTACGTGCTGGGCCGCCAAAGCGAGCTGTTGGCCGCCATGCGTGCCCTCAAGGAGCAAGACGAGCTGCACGGCGTGCTGCTGTCGGTGGTCGACATTTTGCAGGAGCACAACGAGACGCTGGTTCCTTCGGCAAGTGAAGCAGCTGTACTCCAGGGAGCCTTCGGGGTGCAGGTCGTGGATGACCGGGCCAATCTGGGCAGCTGCATCAGCCGCAAAAAGCAGTTGATTCCAGCTCTGGAAGAATACTTTGCCCGCCAAAGCTGACCTGAAGACCCCTGCTGGAGGAGACCCCTCGCTGGCCCAGCATCTGGACTGGCTGTACAGCATCCAGCGCTTTGGCATGCAGCCAGGGCTGGAGCGGATAGAGGCCTTGCTGGCCCGGCTGGGCCGTCCTGAGCGCCGCTTCCGCAGTGTCCTGATCGGAGGCACCAACGGCAAAGGATCGGTGGCGGCTTCTCTGGCGGCGGCCTTGCAGGAGGCCGGGCACCGGACAGGCCTCTTTACCAGCCCGCATCTGACCCATTTCGCTGAGCGCTTCCGCGTAGATGGCGAACAAGCAGAAGGAAAGGAGTTGCTGGCGGCCCTGGAGGCTGTGCGTCCACACGCTGAAGCAGTCGGGGCGACCTTCTTTGAGGTCGTGACGGCGCTGGGGTGCTGGCTGTTTGCGCGCGCAGAGGTAGAGTGGGCCGTGATGGAAGTTGGCCTGGGCGGGCGGCTGGACGCCACCAATGCCCTGAGCGCTGAGCTGAGTGTGATCACGAATGTCGGCCTGGACCATACCGACGTCCTGGGGGACAGTGTCGAGGCCATCGCCGCTGAGAAGGCAGGTATCCTGCGTGCGGGTCGTCCTGCGGTGACTGCCTCCACCCCCGCGCTGTGGCCGCTGCTGGAGCAGTCAGAGGCTGACCTCTGGACGCTGGGGCGTGAGTTCTCGTTCAGGGTAAAGGAGCTGGGCTTGCAGGGCGCGGCACTGGAACTGTGCTGGCCTGGAGCCACTGAGCCCCTCCTACTCCGGACGCCGCTGCTGGGAACCCACGGTGCAGCCAACGCTGCTTTGGCTGCTGTAGCTGCGCTGCGGCTGGGGGTAGAGGCGCAGGCGGTGAGCCGGGGGCTGACCCAGACCCACTGGCCGGGCCGTTTGGAATTCCTGACGGTCCAGGGCCACAGCTGGCTGCTGGACGGTGCCCACAACCCAGACGGAGCCCAGGCGCTGGCCGATACCTTGGACCTGCTGGAATTGCCACCAGTGCGCCTGATCTTTGGGACGTCCGCCGATAAGGCGGTGGAAGAAATGGTGCAGGTGTTGGCTCCACGGGTGAGTGACGTGATACTCACGCAGGCGCAGTGGAGTCCCCGCGCCGCCGAGCCCAGTTTCCTGCGGCCACTTTGGGAAGCCCAAGGGATTCCGGTGCGCGAAGCGGCCTTGCCAGTACAGGCGCTGGCACTTGCTGCGCCGCCCAGCTGGTCCACAGCGCCAGCTGCCGCTCCTACCGTGGTCTGCGGCAGCTTGTATCTGGTGGGAGAGGTGCGCGGCTTACTGCTAGAACAAACTGCCGAAAAACGTGAGCGCTGGCAGTGAGCCAGGGTGTTTAGAGCAGCGCTCTGCTACGGTACTTGGCAAGTTCAAATGGAGTGCGATGAGGTGTTTATCCTCAGCGCACTCCATTTTGCGTCCTGCAGAACATGCTACTCGCATTGCTCGCTGCACAGTCATTTTGTCGAACGCTCTAGGCTGCGCCCTGCTGGTACTCCTGAAGGTAGAAGCGGGTGGCTTGCAGCCAGGCTTCGGCCAGCCGCGCGTGGGGATGGCCCCCCTCAGTCAGGGTCTGCTGGGCACCGCGCAATTGGCTCTCAAACTCGCGCAGGGCAGGGATGCCGCCAGCATTCTCCAGCTCAATCAGGGTGTTCAGGACGCGGGTGGGGTGGATGTAGCCAGCGCGCAGGCTGTCGGCCATGATGGTCAGTGCTTTCATGTGCGGTCTCCTTGAAGGGGGCGGTCTGAGCCCCAGCAGATGTCGCCGGGCGCCCTGCATGGTGATGTAAACGGCAAACGCTGAAGTGCTGTCTGATTGCTACTGGGGAACGTCTGGACCGAGGATTTATACGTCATGAACAATCTCGGCCTTCTTGCTTCTGATTCTAACAGACTGCATCGGGTCTGGCAAGAAGATGGGGTGGGCATTCTGTATTGACCGTACAGGATGGCGCTGTTACAATCCGATTGAGGGAATGTTTTTTCGCTCTCAGCTGAATGGCTTTTGTCATCCAGCCCAGCCGGAAAAATGGTCCCATGCCAAGCACGCTTTTTTTGCCTGAAGGAGGTGAGAGATGAAACTGCACGAACGTCTGCGCGAACTGCGTAGTGAACGCAAACTCCGTCTGAAGGATGTCTCAGAGGTCGCTGAAATCAGCGTTCCTTATTTGAGTGATCTGGAACGTGGCCGTACCAATCCCAGCCTGGATACCCTCCAGACCCTGGCCGCTGCCTACGGCATTTCGGTCCACGATCTGCTGGAAGGGGTCGAATTCTACGGTGAGTCGGGAGAAGGGGCCCTGCCCAAGGGCCTGGCCGATCTGATGGCTGATCCTGTCTTGGGAGCACAGCTGACGCCCGACTGGGTGCGGACCTTGTCGCGCATTGAGCTGCGCGGTAAGCGCCCCGAAGGCAAGCAGGATTGGTACGAAATCTACCTGCACCTCAAGCGTATTCTGGACTGAGTGCCTCTTTCAGTGCAGAACAAGCCCGCCAGTCTATGCTAGGCGGGCCTTTTCTATTGGCGCTATGATGCCCGACTTGTGGTCCCTCCCAGCCAGCAGATGAACAGTCAGGTCTGGTTTCAGGTCAGCTCTTCCTGGGGTTTCGCGGTGCGCCGGCTCCGGCGAATCAGCAGCAGGCTGCCACTGCCCCAGGCTCCACCAATCAGGATGACGGCCAGGGCCGCAGGGGGCCAGGCCAGGCACGCGCTCAGCAGGGCGAGCGCGATCACGACGCCGAGCGTGTCGGGCACCCTGGCATGCAGCCGGTCCGCCAGTTGCCGGCCTATATCAAAGGCGCTCACGCCCAGGCCCAGGCCCAGCAGTAAGGTTAGCAGCAAGCAGAGGCCCAGCGCCGGAACCAGCCAGCCAGCAAAGGTCAGCACGGTGGCGGGAACAAGCAAGGCGGCCAGGGCCAGCACGCCCAGAGCCAGGGTGCGCAGCGGTGCTTGACGCTGGCGGCGGGCCAGCCGTGACGCGGTCCCACTCACAAATAAGGTGAGGGTCAGCGTGCTGGTCAGCACCCAGAACAGGGCTCCCCAGGCCGCGCCGCCCAGCCAGCCCAGCAGTGGCCGGATGGCCGTGGCGCTGGCAAGTTGCAAGTCGCTGAGTGGCCCGGAGGACTGGTCGGGGGCATTCGGGCGGTGCCCCTCCGGGTCCTGGCCTAGCAGCGCCGTGACCTGGCCTCCGACCTGGGCTCCAGAGTCCTGATAGATATCACCCAGCAAAGTGAAGACTTCTCCAGTGACCACGCTGCCACTCCGCAGATGGATGTCACCGCCCAGAGCGATGACGGGGCCACGGTGCTGGCCTTCGATCACCAGGTCCTTTCCTACACTGATGCCCTGACTGTCCAGCGCGCCATATAAGGTAGGGAAGGTCAGCAGTGCGGCGACGGCAAAAGCTGCTCCGCTCCACAGTGGCTTACCGGTGAGGACAGGCCGCGCCTGGGTGGGGAACTCGGGTTGGCGGGCCACCAACAGGCTGGTGCCCAGCAGCAGGACAAGGCCCACGCCGAAAGTAGGGGGCAAACTGCCCAGCAGGCCGCGCAGCACACCAGCACCGGCACTGAGGCCGTCCCAACTGGAGGTAACGGTCAGGAGGAGTAGTCCAGTGATCAGGCTGCCGACCAGGGCCAGCGGGGCGGACCGGCTGTCCCGGCGCGCCGCTGGATGTGGGCTGTAGCGTCCAGCAGCGGGCACGGCTCTGGCCTGGGGCCTCTGACCGGCACTGTGGGCAATACGTGCAGCCAAAAAAGCTGCGCTGGAGCTGGGCAGCGGCGGTGGGGCAGCCTGAAGCTGAGCAGCCAAGGCAATCTCACCGGCCAGCGCGGCAGCCTGGGTATGGGGGAGCGGGCGGCCACGCTTCAGCTGAGCGCTCAGGGCAATATCGGCGGCCAGGTGGCTGGCCTGTGAGGGAACCGGCGGGGCCGCAGGCGCATGCTGTAACTGGGCTGACAGGGCCACCTCAGCGGCTACAGCAGCCGCCAGCGAATGCGGGAGCGCTGGAGCTGAGCAAGTACGCAGCGCCTCCACGTTGCCCCAGGCTGCCAAATAAGCCTGCTGGACCTCTGTGGGCACGGCTGACAGCTGGGCCAGTTCGGCGGGAGTCAGCGCTTCGCTGTCCTGGCCGGACTGAGCGTCCGCTGCGCGGTGCAGCAGATTCAGCACATCCTGGCTCAAGAGAAGCGGCTCACCCATAACACAGAGGTTACGGGGTGAGCCGCGCAGAAGTTCCCAGGTCAGCGGGAGAGCTTAATCGGCGAAGCGCTGATAGTCGGGCTGTCCGGCACGTAGGCGGTGCAGCCGCAGTTCGCGCTCGGTGACCAGGTGGGCATCGTGCGATAGCCGGTCATTGTGGGAGCGGTAGTTCTGGATGTGGCGGGCGGTGGCCAGACGGCGCCAGGCACCAGCCACCGTACGGATCATGGGGAGTCTGAACGCTTTCATGATTTTAGTATGCCCCACGAAAATAAGGCAAACGTCCCCTCAGTGTCATATAATCGTCAGCAGTTCTCTCCAATTCTGCCATCAATCTTTTTAAATAGGCCGGATTCTTTAAAAATCCACTGGTAAGTTTTGTTTTTTGCGGGCTGGATTTTGGTGGAAGTTGGTCTGAGACTCCGTTTTTTAGGTGGTGTGCCTGCCCGGTGGGGCAGTGTGCCGGGCCCCCCTGGGTGCATAAGTTTGAACGCCGACCCTGCCCATGAAGATGCTCTATGGCTGTCGTTGACCCTACCTCAGTTCGGCTTCGGCAGTCAGCCACTCCTGGGCCAGGCGCTGTTCCTGACAGAGCTGCTCCCACTGCTGGCGGAACTCCTCGCCCTGGCCTTCTTCCAGACTGGAAAAGTTGTGCGCCAAGGTAAACAGGCTGGCCTGCCCGGCTCCATGCAAGATGGCGGCCCCCGCCTGCACATCGCTCACCACGGACGTGTGAACCAGCGGGCGCAGTTGCTGGGCCAGTCTGAGCCCTTCTTGAAGTTCGCGGGCCAGTTGCAGCGGCACTTCGCGGGTTTGCTGGCGCAGGGCCTCCGTCTGCTCTGCGGCCACGTCTTGCTGGCGAGCCTCCTTCATAAAGGCGGCGAACAGCTCGGCATCTTCGTCGCCCAGGGCCTGGATGCGGCGCTGCAACAAGCGCAGGGTGTCGTGCAAAGTGGTCAACTCGGCGGGCGGGTCTTTTTTGGTCAGGGTCAGGTTGACGGCCAGCACCAGTAGCGAGACCCCAAACGCCCCGCTGACTGCAATAACCGAGCCACCCGTCGGCACGCTGCGGCGGGCACCGGCAGCGTCCAAGACCTGCTGCATGGTGTGGTCCCAGAGGCTGGGTGTGGCAGTCGCTTCGGCGTTCATGCTGGCAGCATAGAGCAGCCCTCTACGGCGCAGCTTGGCCAGTCCCAATGGAGGGATACGTGGCGTGCTGCACTCGCTTTGCTTGCGCGGAAGACGTGCCTTCTGTTGTCCGGTGCTCTGTGCTAGGCCCCAGCCCACAGAAAGCAGACAAGAGAAACCAGCCCGCCCGGAAGCTTCCTTCAGGGGCGGGCTGGTGGGTCACTTGACCGGATGAGTGGCCTGGATTACTTCACCAGGCCAAGCTTACGCACTTCGTCCCGCTCTTCTTCGAGCTCTTTTGCGGTGGCGTCCATCTTGCCCCGGCTGAAGTCGCTCACGTCCAGGCCCTGCACGATTTCGTATTTGCCGTCCTTGACCTTTACGGGGAAGCCGTAGATCAGGCCTTCGGGGATGCCGTAGGAGCCGTCAGAGGGAATGCCCATGCTGACCCATTCGCCCTCAGGGGTGCCCAGGGCCCAGTCGCGCATGTGGTCAATGGCCGCGCTGGCCGCCGAAGCCGCTGAGGACAGCCCCCGCGCTTCAATGATGGCTGCACCACGCTTGGCAACGGTGGGAATGTAGTCATTTTCGTACCAGCTCTGGTCCACCAGGTCCAGGGCTTTTTCGCCGCCTACCGTGGTCTGCGACAGGTCAGGGTACTGGGTGGAGGAGTGGTTGCCCCAGATGGTGACGTTTTTGATGTCAGTCACTGGCTTGCCGGTTTTTTCGGCCAGCTGGCTGAGGGCGCGGTTGTGGTCCAGGCGCACCATCGCGGTAAAGCACTTGGGGTCCAGATCCGGGGCGTTTTGCTGGGCGATCAGGGCGTTGGTGTTGGCGGGGTTGCCCACCACGAGCACCTTGACGTTGCGGCTGGCGACCTTGTTCAGCGCTTCGCCCTGCGGCTTGAAGATGCCGCCGTTGGCGCTCAGCAGGTCGCCGCGCTCCATGCCCTGTTTGCGCGGCATGGCCCCCACCAGCAGTGCGTAGTCAGCGTCCTTGAAGGCCACTTCGGGGTCGTCGCTGGTGATGACATCCGCCAGCAGGGGGAAAGCACCGTCACGCAGCTCCATGACCACGCCTTCGAGGGCCTTCAGTGCCGGGGTGATTTCCAGCAGTTGCAGAATCACGGGCTGATCCTTGCCCAGCATGTCGCCAGCGGCGATGCGGAACAGCAGGCTATAACCAATCTGGCCGGCGGCGCCGGTCACTGCTACACGTACGGGTTCTTTCATGTGTACCTCCAGAAAAATAAGGGTGTTGCGCCTCATCTTAGCGCCCGCTTTGCCTCGGCGGCTGTTCCTGTGGCGGGGGCAGTACGTTGTAGGCACCGTGCGTGACGGGCACGTTGGAGGGCGCCCCCGCTCAGGTGAGGTGACGTGGGCTGACATCCACCCGGACGCGGCCCCCAGCCCGCACGCTGCTCACCGCGTCCAGCAGCTCGCGCAGTCGCTCGGGCGAGCGGGCCCGCAGCAGCAGGTGATACGGGTACACCCCCCGCACACGGGCGATGGGTGCAGGCGCTGGCCCCAGCACTTCCTGCGCGGTGGCCCCGGCGCTATAGAGTGCCGCAGCCACTGCGTCAGCGGCGCTGTGGGCACGTTCCCGGTCACGGGCGGCCACTTCCACCTGGGCCAAGCAGGCGTGTGGCGGGTAGCCCAGGGCGCGGCGCAGTTCCCACTCCTGGCGCGGGTAGGCGCTCACGCTCTCCCCCGAGCGTAGGGCTTCCAGCGCGGGGTGGCTGCCCTGAAACGTCTGCACCAGCAGCAGCGGAGCTCGGGCCGGATGCCACTCGGCCAGCTCCCACAGCAGCGCGTGATAGCGCTCCGAGGCGCGGAAATCGGGCACGTTCAGCCAGGTGTCGGCCAGGGTGACCGCCACCAGTGCCAGCTCGGGCGGGGCGGGCTGCGCCAACATCAGCCCGGTGCCCACCACCACGCCGCTTTCGCCTGCATGCAGGGCGGTGAGGTCGTCCTGATGGTCCTTGTCCACGCGGTACACGGGGGTGCCGGGCAGCAGCTGAGAGACCTCCTGTGCCAGCCACTCGGTGCCGGGGCCTTTGGTCTGCCACATCGCCTCGCCGCAGTTGTCGCATGAGCGCGGCACCGGCTGGTGGTGGCCGCACTGGTGGCAGGTCAGCTGGTGGGTGCTTCTATGAAAGCGCAGGGGCACATCGCAGTTGGGGCACTGCGGGGCGTAGTCGCACTGCGGGCAGCGCAGCAGCGCCGAGTAGCCGCGCCGGGGAGCCAGCAGCGCCGCTTGCCGCCCGCGCTCCTGCACCTGCCGGAGCACGGCCCGCAGGTCATGGCTGAGCGGATAGCCCAAGCTGCTCTGGGCCTGGCCTGGCATAGAGAGCGGCCCCAGCTCGGGCTGCTGCGGCGGCGCGCCGTAGTCCACTGTATGCAGCCGCACGCGGGGCATGGACAGCTCCAAGGCTGGCCACTGCACTATTTCTACAGCGGGCACCACGCCAGCGGTGCCGAGTTCGGCGCGGTGTGCGGCGGCGATGGCCTGCGCCACGTCCGGCACCCAGGCCCGCGACCCACTTGGAAGCTTGTAGGCGTCGCTGCCTTCGTCCAGCACCAGCAGTAGTGCCAGGTCCCGCAGTGGAGCCGTGAGCGCCAGGTATGACCCCACCACCAGCCGCGCCGCGCCGCTGCGGAGCTGGCCCCAGCTGTGGGCGCGCGCTTCAGGTGACAGCAGGCCGCTCAGGAGAATAGCTTCTGTGCCGCACGGGGCCGCCAGGCCGCTGAGTTCGGCCCAGGCCCGGTCCAGGGTGGCGTGCTCAGGTGCCAGGACGAGCACGCTGCGCCCGGCCCGCAAGTGGGACTGAATGCGGGGGGCCAATGCCCGCGCCCGCGCTGAGAACTTGCCGCCATTGAGCCGCCAGCGCAGCCCCTCAGCTGGCAAGGCGTCCGGGGCTTCAGAGGTCCAGGAGGCCGCCCCCGGCGTGAGCGCGGGTGGGGGGGCCGGTTCTTCGCGCAGCTCGGCGTGGCCCTTGCCCAGCACCGCCGCCACCACGCTGCCGCTGACGCCCGCGCCGCGTGCCCAGCTGCTCAGCGACGCTTGCCCCGGATACTCGGTCAGCCACTCGGCAGCCTCGCGCTGCTTGGGCGTGAGCTGTCCCTGGCCCAGCTCAGAAGCAAAGACGCGTGACACGGTGGGCTGCACGGGCGTAAAGTCTTCATCCAGCAGGCCCTGTTCGCGCACGGCGTCCAGCAGGGCGGGCAGGTAGCTGCTTCCGTCCGACCACTCCGGCCCCGGCACGGCAGCCGGGGCCGCGTTGGCGGCAAAGGCTCTCAGGTCCGCGCCGGCCACTGCCCTGACCCGGTGCGAGAGCGCTGGCGTCCAGCCGACGCCCAGCAGGTCGTCCCACACCAGGCCCAGCGGCAGCGCTGCCGAGGCGGCCCACTCGCCCAGCGCCTGCACGGTGGCGGGCGCTACCCAGGGCATGTCTGGGTCGTCCAACAACTGCAACGCTTCGCGCAGGCGGTGGCTCTGGCGTTCGTTTCCCGTGCCCACCACCACGCCCACCAGCGGCTCGCCGCGCCACGGCACCAGAACCCGGCAGCCCAGTGGCAGCGGCCCAGTGTAGCCGTGCGGCGGAGCAAAGTCGTAGGCAGGAATGGGGCGCGGCACAGCGACGAGCCAGGAAGGGGCGGACACGGGCATCAGGTCAGGGTAGCGCGGAGGACGGGGCAACAAAGGTGCGGGAAGTGGGGGGCCCACTTCAGGTGGATGCTGCGCCGTTTCAGGCGGGTGCAGGGCTGCGGCGCGGCAGCAGATGTAGCAGCCCTGCGATCAGGAGGCCAATCAAGAGGCCGATCAGCGCGGCAACCACAGTTTCGGCCAGCCAGCCAGCGGCCCCGGCTGCAAAGGGCGCGGCGGCGGCGGCCCAGTGCGCGGCTTGCTCGGCCAGGTGTTCGGGCGCGGTGACGCCGTACTCTGCCAGCCGGGTCAGGATGATGTGTCCACCCACCCAGAGCATGGCCGCCGTGCCGACCACCGACAGCACTGACATCACGGCAGGCATGGCGCGCACCAACGTTCGGCCCAGGGCGCGGGTGGTGCCCAGGTGGCGGTGCGAGAGCCTCAGGCCGATGTCGTCCATTTTGACGATGAGGGCCACCACCCCGTACACCAGAGCTGTGATGACCAGCGCCACCACGATCAGTGACAGGGCGCGGGTCAGCAGTGGCTGCGACGCCACCTCGGCCAGCGAGATCACCATGATTTCGGCAGAGAGAATAAAGTCGGTGCGAATGGCCCCGGCCACCATCTGCGCTTCTTGCTCGGCACCGGACAAGTTCGGGTCTCCCTGTACATCATCTGCGCCGCCCCGCAGCGCCCCAAGGACTTTCTCGGCTCCCTCGAACGACAGATAAGCTCCGCCCAGCATCAGCAGCGGTGAGAGCGCCTGCGGCAAGACCTGGCTGAGCAGCAGCACCGCTGGCAAGATAAACACAATCTTGTTGCGCAGCGACCCTTTGGCAATTTTCCAGATCACCGGCAGCTCGCGGTCTGGGGTAAAGCCAGTCACGTAGCGCGGGGTCACGGCGGTGTCGTCTACCACTACGCCTACCGCTTTGGCACTGGCCCGCGAGGCGGCCACGCCCACGTCGTCCAGCGTGGCGGCGGCCGCTTTGGCAATGGCCGCCACGTCATCCAGCAGGGCGATCAAGCCGCTCACGGGCGGACTCCAGGCAAGAGGTAGGCCGGGCAGATATCAAGCATGGGCAGGAACTCCTTGGGAAAACAGGCTGGGCAAACGGAATGACCAAAGAACGCTCCCCGGTGGGGAGGGCTGAATTTCCCATGTTAGCCCGCTACTCCTTCCCGGAATGCGGGCTGTGCCCCTGGTGGCCTTCCAGTCAGGTTGCCCGTTTCAGCCGCCCCACTCAGTGCGGCAGCTTGTCCCGCAGCACTCCGTACAGGTAAGTGCCCAGCAGCGCGAACGCCAGCACCACCAGCATGCCCCACACCCCGCTACCCAGCAGTGCGAACACCGGCCCCGGGCATACGCCCGCCAGGCCCCAGCCCACGCCAAAGGTGCCGCCGCCCAGCACGTAGCGCTTCCAACCGGGTTCCTTGTCGGTCACATGCACCGCTTCGCCATCCCGCGTGCGGCCAAAGCGCCGCAGCAGTGTGGTGGTGACCAGGCCGGTCAGGACCGCCGAGCCGATGAGGCCGAACATATGAATGTCCTGAAAGCGGAACATCTCCTGAATGCGGTACCAGCTGGCCGCTTCGGACTTGACCAGCACCGTGCCGAAGTACAGGCCCACCAGCAGGTAGGTGAGCAGTCCAGTAGCTTGCCGCGCTGCACTGGCCTGGGCAGGACGGGATGAAGCCGCAGCCGTCATACGAACCTCATCAGCAGGGGCAGCAGCAGGTTGGCGCTCAGAATCCCACCTGCGAAGAAGGCTGCGGTGGCGATCAGGCTGGGCTTTTGCAGGGTGCTCAGGCCGGTAATCGCGTGCCCGGAGGTGCAGCCGCCGCCGTAGCGGGTGCCAAAGCCGACCAGCAGGCCACTCAGAGCCAGAATCAGCCACACGCCGGGTCGGCTCAGGTCTTGCAACTCTGCGGGCACCAGGCCGGGGCGCAGCTCTACGCCCAGGCTCTGCACCGCCCTCAGGCCGCCTTCGCTGAGCGCGCTCGGCTCCGGGTTGGCAAAGACGCCGCCCGCCAGCAGCCCGCCCAGCACCAGGCCAGCGGCGAACATCAGGTTCCACTTTTCCTTACGCCAGTCGTACCGAAAGAAGCTGGGCTTGGCCTGTTCGGGCAGCAAGATGGCGCAGCCGTGGCGCAGGTTGGAGGAAATGCCAAAGGATTTGTTGCCCAGCCACAGCAGGAGCGGCACGGTCAGGCCGATCAGTGGTCCGCCGACCCACCAGGGCCAGGGCGATTGAAGCAGGTGAAGCAGATCATTCATAACGGTGTCCTTTCGGAAACAGTGGAGCAAGCCGCACAGCGGCCAAGTGGAGGGTGGGGAGCCAGAGCGTCGCCGCTGAGAGTACAGGGGCGCAGCTTGCCACTCTCTGCCAGAAGCGCAGAGATGAAGGCGTGAGATGGAGGCAGGTGCGGAGCTGCGGACCAGGGCCGCTCGGGAGACGTGAATGGCCTTTTTGCAGGCGGCGTCACCATCGTCATTCCGACGGGCAAGCCAGCGCAGCAGCGCCCAGCTCTAGAGCACTTTGGGCAAGTTGGTGCCCAGCACGTAGAGGCCCATCAGGACCAGGAAACCAGCAAAGCCCCGGCGCAGCGCCCCATTTGAGACGTTCTTGCCGATGATGCTGCCCAGGAAACTGCCCGCCACGCCGATGGCAGTGAACAGGGCAATCAGCGACCAGTCCATGTTCTCCAGGCCCAGCAGATGGGCGTATTTGTAAAAGCCCGCAAAACTCTTGGCCGCAATAATCAGCAGGCTGGTGCCCACTGCCAGGCTCATGGGCAGGCCGCCCAGCAGCACCAGCGCGGGAATAATCAGAAAGCCGCCGCCCACGCCCACCAGGCCGGTCAAGAGGCCCACACCCAGACCCTCGGCTCCGATCTTCAGCGGGGAGCGGTGGTGCGTTTCGGCGCTCTCTGCTTCGGGCTTGGGCCGGAACATCATCACGGCAGCCAGAATCATCACGGCGGCGAACAGCATCAATTGCACTGCGCCGCTCAGGGAGCTGCTCAGGGCGGCTCCGGCGTAGGTGCCTATCACCCCGGGAATGCCGAACAGCACCACGCTGCGCCAGTCCACCTGCCGGGAGCGGATATACGGAATGGCTCCAAAGAGGCTGATGCCGCCCACGATGGCGAGGCTCTGGGCAATCGCCAGCTTCTCTTCGACACCGGCCAGATACACCAGCACCGGCACGGTCAGAATCGAGCCGCCCGAGCCGAGCAGGCCCAGGCTCAGGCCGATCAGCAGGGCGCCCATCCACGCGAGGAGGTTCATGCGGGACCTGCGGTGCGCTGCAAGGTGACAAAGGTAAACGCCTGCACGCTGCCGCCCGGCGTGATGTGCTCATGGCGCTGGGCACTGACCAGCTGAAAAGCGGGCGCAAACATTTCGGCCAGGGCTTCGGCGCTGTAGCGCCTGACGCTCAGGCCGCTGCACCGCTCCGGGCCGTCCGGCGCAAAGGTGCCGATGATGGCGTAGCCGCCGGGGGCCACGGCGCGGGCCGCTGCTTCCACGTACTGAAGGCGCTCGTCGCCGTGCAAAAAGTGAAACACAGCGCGGTCATGCCAAATTTCTACACTGCCCGGCGCGAGGTGTTCTGCCAGCTGCTCGGCGTCAAGAATGTCGGCAGCCACCCACTGCACCTGCTGCGCCGCTTCACCCAGGCGGGCCTGAGCATAGGCCAGGGCTGCAGGCGCGATGTCCAGCACCGTAATGTCCAGTCCCTGTACCAGCAGTGCTCCGGCCAGCGCACTGGTGCCGCCGCCGATGTCCACCATTTGGGCGTGGGCGCTGAGGTCTAGCCCCTGAATCAGTTCCAGCGAGGGCGTCGGCGCAGCCTGAAACCAACTGACGGCAGTGGGGTCTTTGGTGGTATAGACCCCCTGCCAGTGCACCTGCCGCTCAGAAGGCGCTGTGGGGAGAGGGGGCTGCATTTGAATGCCGTTCATTCCTGTTGTTCCCGGGCGATCTGCTGAGGCTTGGCTTTTTCCCAGTGCTCGAAACCGCCTTCAATTTCCAGAACGTCGTAGCCCAGGCTGCCCAGGAAGCTGGCGGCGGCGGCGCTGCGGGCACCCGACTGGCAGTGCACCACCAGGGTCGCGTCTTTGGGGAGTTCGTCCAACTTCCAGGCCAGGCGGCCTGCGTGCAGTTGCCGCGCACCGGGGATGTGGCCCCCGGCGTACTCGGTCTTGTTGCGCACGTCCAGAATGGGCGCTCCTTCTTGCTGGGCGGCTTCATCGGGCGAGATGGGCGGTACGGCTTTGGTATCCAGGCCTTCGACGCTGGTCACGTAGCCGACCACGTTGTCCAGACCCACCATCCACAGGCCCCGGCGCAGTTCCTCGGCGTGTGCGGCGTCACGGGCGAGCAGCATATAGTCGCGGTCTTCGGGGCGCAGCAGCCAGCCGGCCCAGGTTTCGAACTTCTTGGGGCTGGGCAGGTTGACCGAGCACTGCGGCGCTGCCCGGTGATACTCCTCTTTGGCGCGGGGGTCAATCAGCATGACGCCTCCGTCCATCTTGGCGTTGGCTTCGGGAGCGCTCAGCTCGGGAAGCGGTGCCACTTGACCCAGCACGGCCATGCCGCCACGGTTCTGGGCTTTCATACGCCCGTAGTAGAGCGGGGCGTCGGGCTGGCCGCTGAGCAGCTCGTCCATAAAGCCTTGTTCGTTGTCCTGCTTCACATACCTGGCCCACCATGACAGGTCGGATTCGTAGCCCACCGTGGTGCTGGGCACGGCCCCCAGCGATTTGCCGCAGGCGCTGCCCGAACCGTGCGCGGGCCATACCTGCACATACCCCGGCAGGGTCAGGAATTGCTCTTTCAGGCTGCGGAACATGTCCTTGGCCCCCTGAAAGCGGGTGTCCTGGCCGCCAGCCGCCTCATCAAGCAGGTCGGGGCGGCCAATATCGCCCACAAAGACAAAGTCGCCGGTAAAGACCATCACAGGCTCATTGCCCCGGGGGGTGTCGGTCACCACAAAGCTAAGACTTTCGGGGGTATGGCCGGGCGTGTGGCGCACGTCCACCCGCACGTTGCCCACCATGAAGCTATCGCCGTGACGCAGCTTTTTCATATTGGGGGTGCTGTAGGTGTACTGCCAGCCTTCGCCGCCCTCGTCCGACACCAGGAACTGGGCGTCCGGTGCGGCCAGGGCCAGTTCGCGCCCGCCGCTGAGGTAGTCGGCGTGAATGTGGGTTTCGGTGATGTGGGTCAGGCGCAGGCCCTGGGCCTGGGCTTCGCCCTGATAGATGGCGATGTCGCGGACAGGGTCAATCACCAGGCATTCACCGGTTTTCTGGCAGCCCACCATATAGCTGGCTTGGGCGAGGTCTTCGTCATAAAAGCGTTTAAAGAACATGGAATCTCCTTTGGGACTGAGGTGTGTGGGATTGGGGGCTCTTGCCTGCTTGTCAAAGTAAACCCCCTGGGGGTATAGCGTCAAGTACCCTATGGGGGTATAAATGCTATTGGTTTTGGGCATATCTGCTCGCGCCCCCGTGTCTTCTCTGTCCGAAAGGAATCTGTCTATGAATTTCACTGTGAATCTCACCCCAACCATCAAGGCGGCCCTGCTCGGCGTGCTGGGCCTGGGGGCCTGTGCCCCGGCTCCGGCGGCTGCCGACTACCAGACTGTGGATATTGCGGCGCTGCGCAGCGCCCATGCTCAGGGGGCGTACGTGCTGGACGTGCGGACACCTGCCGAATACGCGGGCGGGCACATTGACGGTGCCGTGCTGATTCCACTGGCGGAACTGAGCGGACGCGTGAATGAAGTGCCGCGGGACCGCGACGTGTATGTCATCTGCCGCAGTGGAAGCCGCAGCGCTCAGGCCAGCAGCTTGCTGGCTGGGGCCGGGCACGGACGCATCATCAACGTGTCGGGCGGCATGAACGCCTGGCAGAGCGCCGGCTATCCGGTAAGCCGGTGAAGGGGGCAGGGGTATGACCAAATCCGTTCGGGGCTCTCAAGCTGGCGCAGAGGCCGAAGCTGCCGCGCCGACCATTCCGCTGTCCGATACCGACCGCAAGATTCTGGCCCGCCTGCGGCGCATTGAGGGACAGGTGCGCGGGCTACAGCGCATGATTGAAGAAGGCCGCGACTGCCATGATGTCCTGACCCAGCTTTCGGGGGTCCGCAGCGCTCTGGACGCCGCCGGCGACGTGGTACTCGAACAGTACGCCAGCGGCTGCCGCGCCCGCCCCGGCGAGGCTGTGACTCCGGCAGATGTGGTGCGGGCGGTCAAGCTGCTGCGTGGCTGAGAGACTGCTTATAGTGCGGTCATGACCGTGCACAATCCATTTGATGGCAGGGCCGAAGCTCAGCGGTACGCGGCAGGCCGCCCCTATTTTCATCCGGCCGTGCTGGAACGGTTGCGGCCTTTGCTGAACGGCCACACCCTGGGCGCAGACGTGGCCTGTGGCACGGGACTCTCCAGCCTGGCGCTGGCAGAGCTGGTGAATGAAGTGCGGGCCTTCGACAGTTCGGAAGCGATGCTGACACAGGCTCCGGCGCATACGCGCATTGCTTTTGCTCAGGCACCGGCGGAATCGTTGCCACTCCCGGACCATTGCCTGGATGTGCTGACCGTCTCGCAGGCGTTTCACTGGTTTGACCGCGCCGCTTTTCTGGCCGAAGTCCAGCGCACCCTGAAGCCTACAGGGGTGCTGTTTCTCTACGACTGCTATTTCGTGGGAGAAATGCCGCAGGAGCCGGACTTTGGCAGATTTGCGGAGGCTTATTTCGGGCGGTATCCTGCGCCCCCACGCCACCGGGAGCCGTTCGGGAGCCGCGAGGCAGCCCAGGCAGGGTTCAGCTTCGAGGAAAACCACTTCCTGCTGGACTTGCCCTTCTCGCTGCCGGGACTGGTGGCTTATCTGCTGACCCATTCCAATACCCTGGCTGCCACCGCACGCGGCGAGCCGGAGGCCGAAATTCGTGCCTGGCTGACAGAGCGGCTCTCACCCTTTTTCGTGTCGCCCGGAGCTGAAAGGGCCGTGCGGTTCCGCGCATGGTACGCAGCGCTCGGGCCGCTTCGGGGCTAGGGTAGGGCCATGACCTTTGACTACGGCGCGGCCATCCGTGAACGTATAGCGGCTGAAGTGGCTGAACACGGCGAAATGCCTCCCCTCTGGGCGGCCTTTCCGGACTTTGGCCCTCACAGCATGGGCTGGCGCATGGGCGACGGCGAAGTGTACAGCGCGGCCTGGAGCACCTAGGCAGATTCACTGGACTGGGACGAGGCGCAGCGGGTGGGCTACCTGCGCCGCTATCCCGCTGCCCCAGAGTGGTGGGAAAGTGCTGCCCGGTTTCTGTACCGCTTCAGCCTGTTTGCCGACGAGGCCGAAGTGCGTGGTTACATCGAGCGGTGGGCTGCGCTGGGCCTGCGGCCACCCGCAGGCCCTGAAGTCTGAGGGCTACTCAGGGCCATATCAGGCTTCGGACCAGCGGCCCGCCCAGGCCCTCAATGTGGGCGGGCAGGGTGGCTGGCGGCACCGGCTGACCTGTGCTCACGTCCACGATTTCGGCGCGGGCGTGGCCACTTTGCAGGTCCACCCACAGGCGCATCCAGGTGCTGCGGGCACTGCCTGGCTGCCCGATGTAGTCGCGCCCACCGATGCCGCCCGTTGCCAGTGCGCCGGTACCGTTCCAGCGGGCTGGGTAGGCGGCGGCGTGGTGCCCACTGACATAAGCCAGCGTCCTAGTACTTTCGATAATGCGGGCCAGGGCCTGGGCGTCCGCTGGCTGAAGCACTTCACCCACTTTGTTCTTGCCGCTGCTCACGGCTGCCAGGGGCAAGTGACCCAGGACCAGCCGTGCCCCTGCTGCCTGTGCCGCTGCCGAAGCCAATTGGGACTCTAGCCAGCTCAGGGTTGAGTCGCTCAGGTCGGCCTGCGGTGCGTCAATCGCCGCCACAAACAATGTTTTGCCCGACGCCGAGTGCAGGGTAAAGCTGTGGTTGAAAGGCTGCTGAGCCGTATCTGCCCCATTGAGGAGTGGGCGCTGACTGCGCCAGTAGCTGGCCGCCTCGTGCCGGTCACGGGCCTGAGCAGCGTCATGGTTGCCGAGGGCGAAGCCGAAGGGCAGACCTGCCTGCGCCAACGGTGTTTGCACCTCGCGCCCGAACGCAGCCCACATCGCCCGAACTTGCGCGTCACTCAGGCTGGCTTTTTGCCCCGCTATCAGGTCACCTGCGGACAGCACGGCGTCCGGCTGCCAGGCAAGAATCTGCGCCAGGGCGCGGTGAACCTCAGGCGAGTAGCCCGCAGTGCCATAAGGACCATTGATATCGCTGAGCAGCGCCAGCCGCAGCGTATCTTGCGGTCCAGCCAGCGCGGTGCTCCAACTCCATATGGTACATAGGGCGACAACGAAGGCGGCAAAAGCAGGCATAGCGTCAGTGGACCATAACGAGTTCATCAGGAGTTCAGGGAGCGGCCAAGCCTGTTGCGCCTATGCGGAAGCCGCACAGCTCTCTTTTGGGTGAGGACACGGGTCAGCAGGGCGGAGAGTAAAGCCCTGCGCTGTACCCAGATTACCTGCCGCTGACATCCCCAGCGCATGCTCGGGGGTATGACCCAGAATGACGATTCCATCTCGGTGGTGCCGGAAATCAGTCCCGCTGGCAACGAGCTGCCTCATCAGTCTCAAGCGGGCGACCCTGCTATGCCGCAGGCCGAGCAGGGGCCAGCTCCGGTGGTCATGCAGGATTCGGCGTGGTCCACGCCTGACGGCGAAGCCCTGAGCAGTGCCGAAGTGGCCGCCATGACCGGCGGTGAAGCCAGCGCCGAGGCCAACCAGGCGCTGGACCGGGCCGAGGGTCACGAGGACCCCAGCCAGAGCTAAAGCAGACAGCATAAAAAAAGCCCCACTTGTGAAGGTGGGGGCTGGCTTGGTGGGTCGTGTAGGAATCGAACCTACAACCCGCTGATTAAGAGTCAGCTGCTCTGCCAATTGAGCTAACGACCCGTTAGCCCAAGTAAGATAGCTCCCGTCAGGAGAGGTGTCAAGGCAAAATATTCAGTGTTCGCCGCTGAGCTCTTCGGCCACCTTCTCCTCGTTTCCTGCGCGCAAGTGAGCACCGGGAGGCACTTGCAGGTTGGGACGGAGCGTGGCTTCAGCCTCCACCCTGGCGGCGGCCCCCACGACGCAAAGCCGGGCGTTGGCTGACCGTCCGCCCACCACTGCTTTTGCACCAATGATGGCGTCGCGGTCCACGATGGCCCGGCCTACCTGCGCCCCAGCCTGGATCACGGCCCCCGCCAGCACGATAGAGTCGCGGACTTCGGCTCCCTGTTCCACCACTGCGCCGGGACCGATAAGGCTGCGCACCACCGTGCCTGCAATCTCCGCTCCGCCGCAGACGAACGATTCGTTGATGGTGCCTTCGGGGCGAATGCGGGTGGGTGGCCGGGTGATGGACGACGTGATGAAGGGCCATTTGGGGTCGTCTAGGGCCAGACCGATGCCATCCAGAAAATCACGGTGTGCTTGGTGATAGGCGCTCAGGGTGCCCACGTCCAGCCAGTAGCCTTCCAGCGGATAGGTGTAGGCGTCGCCGCGCTCCACCAGCCGGGGGAGCAGGTGCTCACCGTAGTCGCCCAGCTGGCCTTCCTGTTCCAGCTGACTGAGGGTAGACAGCAGCAGTTCGGTGCCGTACACGAAGACTTCGCAGGCCACGGTGCGGCCCAGCGGCTCCTCCGGTTTGTAGGCAAACTCAGTGACCTTGCCTTGCCCATCGGCCCGGACATTGCTAAAGCGGGTGGCCTCGCTCTCGTCGCGGATCTCTGTGGTCACCATGGTGACGCTGGCTCCGGTCTTCAGGTGCTGCTCGATCACGGGTGCGTAGTCCAGCTTGTAAATGTGGTCGGCGCTCAGCACCAGCACCACCTCGGCCCCCGAGTCGCGGATCAGCTCAGTATGCAGCGCCAGGGCGTGGGCATTGCCTTCTGCGAAGCCGCCGTCACCGTCCTGCGGGCCAGAAAAGGGCGGCATCACTTCCAGGCCGCCGCGTGTGCGGTCCAGGTCCCAGGGACGGCCCCCAGCCAGGTGGGTATTGAGGCTGTGCGGCAGGTACTGCTCGATAATCCACACGTCCTGCAGCCCGCTATGAACCACGTTGGACAGCGAAAAGTCAATCAGCCGGTAGGTGCCCAAAAAGGGGACAGCTGGCTTGGCGACCTGATCGGTCAAGGGGGCCAAGCGGCTGCCTTTGCCGCCGGCCAGGATGATGGTCAGAACTTTCTTGCCGGCGATGCGGGTGTTCATGGCCTGCCATTGTGCCGGTTGTGGCCCGCTGGCCGGTGAAGTGGGATTTACAGGGGGTTGATATTGGCCTCGCCCGGCCAAGCGGCACACTACCCCCAGAGAATGAAGAGCGGATCATGCAGCCTATGACCCAACTCATGGCCCGCTATTATGCTGTGAACATGAACGAGATGCGCCATTTCAGCGATACGCGGACGGAGGTGGGCCGCGTGAGATTCCTACTGGCTGACCGCTGTGTGCAGCTGGTGGCCGAGGGGCCTGGGTGGCAGCATTGCAGCCAGCATGGCAGCTTGCAGGAAGCCACGCAGCTTCTCGCGTTCTTGCCGCAGGTGCCCCAGCAGCTCTATGAAGAAAGCCTGGACGACTTGCAGCGCCGTTTGGCTGTCGAGCAGGCGGCTTAGCGGTCTGCGCTCGGCAGTCGCACTGCCACCAGCCCTGGGCTGCCTTGCTTCTCAGCCAGACTGATTACTCGACACAGATCTGATAATTGATTATCTTCTATCACTATGAAGATAGCTTCCTCTACTTCGGTTCCAGTAACAGTGCTGTGCGGCTTTCTGGGAGCGGGCAAAACCACCCTGCTCAATCACCTGCTCACGCAGTCCGGGGGCCGCAAAGTGGCCGTGATTGTTAATGAATTTGGCGCGGTCAACATAGACGCTTCGCTGGTCGTCAAGACCGACGAAAAAACCATTGAGCTGAGCAACGGCTGCATCTGCTGTACCCTGCGCGGCGACCTGCTGGAAGCGGTGGACAGTCTGCTGCGTGAGCGCGAACTGGACCATATCCTGATTGAGTCCACTGGCATCGGTGAGCCGCTGCCTATCGCGCAGGGCTTTTGCCTGACGCCTGACGACCTGGCACTGGAGCCGGGGGTTCCTGACCTGACTGGCCGGGTGCACGTGGACGCCATGATAACCGTGGTGGACTGCGCGCAGTTTTTTGACCTCTGGAACAGCGAGGCTGAGATAGAGGGCGATGGGGAGAGCGCAGATGAAGTGGGGCGTAGCTTGAGTGAGCTGCTGGCCGAACAGCTTGAGTTTGCGGACATTGCAGTCCTGAACAAAGTGGACCTGGCCGCCGAGGCGGACGTTGAGCGCCTGCGTGAGCTGCTGGCCGTCACCAATCCACGGGCACGGGTGCTGACAGCAGTGCGTGGACAGGTGCCACTCAGCGAGGTGCTGGACACGGGTTTATTTGACCTGGAAGCCAGCATGAACCTGGCGAACTGGGCCGAGGAGCTCGAAAAGGAGCATGTGCCCGAAAGTGAGGAGTTCGGCCTGGAGACTTTGGTGTACCGGCGCTCCCGCCCCTTTGACCGGCAGCGTCTGATAAACTTGCTGGAGCGCGGCTTGCCCCGCTCGATTCTTCGGTCCAAAGGTTGGGCCGATTTCGGGGGCGGCGAAGCGACCCTCTGGAACCATACGGGCCGGACCATGGCCCTGGAGCAGCTTGGCCCCTGGCTTGAGCCGGAGTTGGCAAGCACAGAGCTGGTGTTTATCGGTCAGCAGATTGACCGCGCGGCGCTGGAGCAGATGCTGGACAGCGCGTTGGCGGAGCAGTCCCCGACTTAGGGGCTGAGCCACAGTTTTTTTTGGATTCTCGTGATAAGGATAGAAGGCTATGTCTAGAGTGTGCTATTTGACCGGTAAGAAAAATATGGTGGTGAACTCGGTGGTTCGCCGTGGTAAGGCCCGTGCAGCTGGCGGTGTAGGTCGTAAGACCACCGGCATCACCAAGCGTGTGCAGAAGCCCAACCTGCAAAAGAAAACCATTCTCGAAGGCGGCGAAACCCGTCAGGTGTGGCTGAGCGCCAAGGCCATCCGCATGCTGAACCGTGGCCCTGTGAACGGTATCGAACTCGTCTGAGGTGGGCCTGTGTGGCCTGCCCCGCAGCCCTGCTGAATCCTAGGCCGTGACGGGAGAACCCTCCTGAAACGGCCTCAACCTTACTCCCTATTTGATATGCGATAATCAATTACTATGATGCGACCTTTTACTCTGTCTATGCTGGTCCTGTTGGGTGTTGGCCTGGTGGCCTGCGCGCCTGAGGCTCCGGCCACCACTGCTTCTCAAGCTTCGGCTGTTCCTCCAACCTCCAGCCCAGTTACAGCTGAGGGCAAGCTGTCGGTGGTGGCGACGACCTCAGTGATGGGGGAATTCGTGCGGGCAGTGGGCGGTGAGCGCGTCACGGTGCAGGAGCTGGTGCCCGCAGGCGGTGACGCACACACGTTTGCGCCCAGTCCGGAAAGTATTCGCACCCTGGCACGCAGCGCCGTCCTGTTCGCCAACGGGGCCGGGCTGGAAGGCTGGCTGGAGCAGGCCACTGCCGCCGCGCCCGAGGTGCGGGTGGTTCGCCTGGCTGACGCGCTCCCTCTGCACTCTGCGGGCGAAGACGGCCACCACCATGAGGAGCATGGAGCCGAACAGACCCAGGCCTCTGGCCCCAGTGCGGCAGCCCCCGCCGATGAACATGCGGACCACGACCATGCTGCCCATGAACACGGCGACCTGGACCCCCACGCCTGGTGGGACGCTGACCTGGTCAGCGGCTATCTGGACGGCATTGCGGCGGCCCTAAGCGAGCTGGACCCGGCGGGCGCGGCAGTCTACCGCCAGAATGCCCAGGCTTATGCGGCCCAGGTGCGCGAAGTGGACGCTTACGGCCAGGCGCAGTTCGCGGCCATTCCCACAGGGCAGCGCCGGGTGGTCACGTCACACGACAGCCTGAATTATTTTGCTGAGCGCTACGGCATAGAAGCGGTAGGGGCGGTGATTCCGGGTCTGAGCACCGAGCGTGAACCCAGCGCACAGGAGCTGGCAGCGCTGGCGGCGCAGATGCGTGAGCAGAATGTGCGGGTCATTCTGACTGAAAACGTGGTCAGTGACCGCCTGGCCCAGGCACTGGCCACAGAAACCGGCGCAGTGGTGGCTCCGCCCGTTTACACTGACGCCCTCGGCCCCGCGGGCAGTCCGGGCGCGACGTATCTGGGAGCCTTCCGGCATAACATAGACACCGTCGCCGCCGCCCTGCGCGGAGTGGAGTAAGAACAGTCATGACCCACCTTTCCTGCGAACCGCACTGCTACCAGCCTGAAGCCCTGCATGCCCGGGACCTCAGCGTGCGCTATGAGCACCACACGGCGCTGCATGGGGCCAGCGCTTCATTTCGCCTGGGGGAGTTCAGTGCGGTGATTGGGCCGAATGGAGCGGGCAAAAGTACCCTGCTCAAAGCGATGCTCGGGCTGGTGCCGCTGAGCGGTGGAGAGGTGGACTATGGCGGCAGCGCGGACTTGCAACCCCACGCTGCTTATGTGCCGCAGGGTCAGACGCTGGACTGGGCTTTTCCGGTCACTGTCTGGGATGTGGCCATGATGGGCCGCACCGGGCGGCTGGGGTGGTGGCACCGCCCAGGCCCCGCTGACCGCGCCCGCGCCGAGCAGGCCCTGCGGCAGACTGAACTGTGGGAGCTGCGCGGACGCCACATTGCCGAGCTGAGCGGAGGCCAGCGCCAACGTGCGCTGCTGGCCCGAATGCTGGTGCGTGACGCTGCCGTGCTGCTGCTCGACGAGCCGCTGACGGGGGTAGACACCACCACCTCACAGAGTGTGCTGGCGCTGCTGCGGGCCCAGGCTGACGCGGGCCGCGCTGTGGTGATGGTCACCCACGACCTGGAACAAGCCGCTCACTGGTGTGATCAGCTGGTGTTGGTCAACCGGCAAGTGGTGGCCTCTGGCACGCCGGAGCAGGTCTACACGCCCGCCAATATCGAAGCGACCTTTAGCGTGAGTCACCTGGGCAGTGCCCACGGGAAGGCCTGAGCCATGACCGAGTGGCTAACGGACCCGCTCGCTTTCGGGTTTTTCGTGCGTGCTCTGGCTGCGCTGACCCTGGTCAGTGTGCTGTGCGCGGTGGTGGGCAGCTGGGTGGTCCTGCGGGGCCTGAGCTATGTGGGCGACGCCATGAGCCACGCAGTCCTGCCCGGCATCGTGGCGGCGTTCCTGGCGGGGGGCAATGTTCTGCTGGGAGCGGCGCTTGCGGCGGTGCTGTCGGCGCTGGGGATGAATGTGTTGCAGGCGCGCTCTGGCCTCAAGCAGGACAGCGCCACCTACATCGTCTTTGTGGGCATGTTCGCGCTGGGTATCGTGCTGCTTTCGCGCACCCCCACTTTTACCAGTGACCTCAGCCACTTCCTGATCGGCAATCCGCTGGGGGTCACGTCCACCGACCTGTGGGTCACGGCAGGGGCTGTGCTGGGGGTAGGCGGGTTGCTGTTGGGCCTGCAAAAAGAACTGCTGCTGGCGTCCTTTGACCCCACCGAAGCGCGGGCCATTGGGCTGCCAGTGCGGCGGTTGGAGCAGCTCCTGCTGGTGCTGATCGGGCTGGTGGTGGTGCTGGTCACCGCCTTGGTGGGGACCACCCTGAGTGTCAGTCTGCTGATTACAGGGGCGGCGGCGGCGCGGCTCTATGCCCGCAGCCTGGGGCAGATGATGCTGTTTGCGGCGCTATTTGGTGTCCTGGGCGGCGCAGTGGGGCTGTACGCCAGCTATTACCTGGGCACCGCTGCCGGGGCGACGGTGGTGCTGGTCAACACGGTGATGTTCGTGCTGCTGCTCTTGGCGCGCGGGCGTCTGGCCCGCAGTTGAGCCAGGGGGCAGGGGACGTGCCGCTGGGCAGACCCGTTAGACTGAGGCCACATCCCCACCCTGGAGGTCCTCCATGCACATCACATTCCTCGGCCACAGTACCTTCCTTCTTGCCACACAGCGGCACCGCGTCCTGATAGACCCGTTCTTGGAAGGGCCGACTTGCCCTGTGTCCCTGGCAGAAGCCCTGGAGTGGCCACTGGACGCTGTGCTGATCAGCCACGCACATGGCGACCACTGGGGAAATGCACTGGAGTTTGGACGCCAGGGCGTGCCAGTGATAGGAACTGCGGAAGTGGGCGACTACGCGCAGGCCCACGGTGCCAAGCAGGGCATTGGGGCCAATATTGGCGGTACGGTGCACGGTGAATGGGGCAGCGTGACTTTTACCCCGGCTTTTCACTCCAGCTCTTTTCCGGACGGCACTTATGGCGGCATGCCCTGCGGCTTGGTCGTAGAGATGGAGGGCGTGACCGTGTATCACGCGGGTGACACCTGCGCCTTTTCGGATATGGCGCTGATTGGCGAGCGCGGCCTGGACGCAGCGCTGTTGCCGGTGGGCGGGCACTTCACCATGGGACCGGCGGAGGCGGCCCGCTGCCTGGATTGGCTCAGGCCACGGGTGGCTGTGCCGATGCACTACGGCACCTTCCCGCCGCTGACCGGCGACCCGCAGGAATTTGCCCGCCTGGGCCGTGAGAAGGGCATAGATGTGCAGGTGCTGGACCCTGGTGCCGTGCTGGACATCAGTGCGGTGACCCGCTGAGCTCTGGAGTGCCAGTGATGCGTGGGGGCTGGGGCACATGAGCAATTTGAGCGTGGCCTGCCCGCACTGTGCCCAGAGCTTGCCGGTGGAGTACGCTGACCGCCTGATTTACGACCTGATTTGTCCGCACTGCATGCAGCCCTTTTGCCTGTTTGTACGCCGGCAAAAGTTCGAGGTGCTGTTCGAGCTGGGCACCGAAGCGCTGCTGGCTGGATACGCCCGTGAAGCGGTGTCCAGTTTTGCGGCGGCGTTGGAGCGCTGCTTCGAGTTCTATGTGCGGGCCTACGCGCTGGAGCAGGCCGCTGGCCAGGGCCTGAGCCTGGAAGAAGCCCAGGCCCATCTGGACGCAACCTGGCGGCTGGTGGACCGTCAGAGTGAGCGGCAGACCGGCATGCTGGCGCTGGCTTATCTGCTGCGTGAGGGCCGTCCGCCGGAGTTCCTGAGGCCGCAGGCGCTGGGCAGCGAGTTCCGCAACGCCGTGATTCACCGGGGGGCTTTGCCACGCCGTGATGAGGTCGAAGACTATGCCGCGCAGGTCTTTGGGATCATTGACCGGCTGCTCAGCGAGTTGGGGTCGGCCACGCTGCAAGTGCAGGCGCTCGATGAACTGGAGTTCAGCCGCCATTTTGCTGCGCTTCCGCCCGGGACGCCCGCCGTGACTCAGGAACATCCGGGCCTTTTTCGGGCGCGGATGCACGGACGCTTTCAGACAGAAAATGATGGGACGCCAGAATTTCTGCACGGCCCGCTTCCCGCAACAAAGGTCTCTGGCACTGCGGCGCAGGACGCGGCCCGCGCCGCTTTTGAGGCTCCACTGAACCGCACTCCCGCCGAGATTTTCCGGGCCGCGCTCAGTGATTACCGGGCTGTCCACACCGAGCCTGACTCAGACCTTTGATGGGTCTACTGGCTCCACTGGTCTGAACCGGGCCAATGACTCTGCGGCGCCGCTTTGCACAATGGCGTGAGGCAAGGTATTCTCCCTGCTTCACGCCATCTGTCGTCCCGTGAGGCGTTGTGCACTTGCTTCGTTGGCAAGCTATTCAACGTTGCCCAACGCTTAGAGCATCTTGCGGCTTTCCATTTCGGCGTGGAGCTGGAGGTAACGCAGCCAGCCCCGGACGCTGAGCGGGCCAAATTCGTTGTGGACCACCTTGTCGTTGAGGCGCGGCGGAGACTCATGCAGGCTGTGGGCCAACGTCGCCGTGCGGCGGCGCTGCTCGGCCAGAATCTCGGCCAGCTCGGGCATGGACTTGTCCTTGGGGGGCTTGTAGTCCTGGTGGCTGTCCATTACCCAGGGGCGGTGCAGCACGGCGCTCTGTACGCGTGCGCGGCCCCAGCGCTCAATGCCGATGATATGCCGCAGCAATTCACGGTTGCGCTCAGTGTCGCTGATATTGGCCGCCCGCGTTGCGACCCGCTCTCCGCTGCGCTGCAAGCTTTCTTCCAGACTCAGGAAGCTCTGGCCCTCGGCGGGCTGTTCGATCAGGCGGCGTACGGCCAGATTCCTGAGTTCTTCTTTGCGGTGGCGTACCAGCCACGCGGCTCCAGCCACAGCCGCACCGGTCAGCAGCAGAGGGAACCAGGGCAAGCTGCGGTCCTCTTCCAGGCCAGCAGCCACCTCATCAGCGTACTCCGCGGCGTCATCCATCCAATCACTCAGGGCGTAGGGCAGGTCTTGGGTCCAGGACATGGAGAAATTCTAGAGCAAGACCTTTGACGTAAGCGTCACAAGACAGGAGCCGTGTGAGATGCCCCCAGCCGGGTGTAGTTCTGTGATAGGGCTCTGGGAATAATGAGCAGCATGTTGAAATCCAGAGCCACTGCTGGAGCTGCTGCGATCTTGGTCGTACTCTTTACCTTGATCTTGCTGGCAGCCATTTTGGTGGTCAGTAGTCGGCTATCCATAAGCAGCTTGCAGACCAATGCCGATCAGGCCTCCACACTAGAAGCACAGTATGTTGCCGAGAGCAATATGAACTACGCCCGCAGCGTGTTGGGTGACTTGCAGGCCATCATGGACAAACGTCCGGGAGGTTCTGCATATATCAAGGTGCCTCCAAACATATCGTTGGTGACTGTACGGCAGGATGCTGCCAATTACTGCGACAACGGTGCATTTTCAACCAGTCTTCCGTCTTATGTGCAACAAGAACTGCCTCCAGGCTTAATCACAACGCCAACTTGGTGCACATTGCAACCCACCACCACGGGTACTGGTGCCGCTGGCGTGCTGGCCAAGTATGTCACTCCAGAGGCCTATACGGACAACCTGACTTCCTCAGAGGCCGCGTCAGCACAAGCTGATCCTGCAGCCTTCTGGAGAGATATATTTACCAACCCTCAGAACCGACTGGCCAGGGCCAATGCCGCCTCTTTCCGCCTTCAGCCGTTGGGCGTGCTGAACATGGGCAATCGCTACCGCTTCTATGTCGGCGTGGGAGACATGGCCTCCAAGGGTGAGGCAGCGGGCGCAACCCGTGTGCTGACAGCCAGGAACAATGTGGCTCAGGGCGTGTGGTGGTTTGAACTTGGTACGGGCAATCTTCTCAATAGTGTGCTTCATACCGACCATCACCGGGCGAAATCTGGCGCGACAAACTCTGTTCCGCAGATTAACTTTGTAAATCAGCGATTCTATGGTTCGGTTCACACCAATGAAAGCTTTCTCTTTCAATCGGGAGCACGGACACAATTTATTGGCAGTGGCAAGCGGGACCGCAATGGCAACCCCATTGAATACAAGGTGACGAGTGCTGGCTGTGACAACTTGCCTGGGTTGGGCGTGACTGCTCCTGACAACTTTGAATGTACCAAGTCGCCCAAGTACTACGCAAATGTGGGGGGGTACCCTACGATTCGCAGAGGCACGAATACTCAACTAAGAACCAGATTGGACGGCGAAACTGATTTGCAATTCGATCTTAATGGTGACGGCGTATTAGAGGCCAACGCCATTGATTTCAGTGCAAATTATATCGCCCTACCGACCAACTCCGCCAACCAAAGGGCTGCAGCTGAAGGTAGAGGCGTGGACAATAATCCTCTTCCGGACGGCAGTAGAGGTCTGAATCTAACTGCGGCTGTTAATAATTTGGCTCTCTATGCTGGGGACGCTGCGGGAAATCCACTGGCTACATTCTCCGGCGGTAAATGGAATGAGCCTTCGCCTACTTTTCAGTATATAAATGTAGAATCCTGTACAAGTGGAGGTTGGAGAGAAGTAAGCCGTGAGGAATATAATTCTACGCCCTCCGAATATAGAACGACTACAAGTACTTGGAGTGGTACACGTTATTTCTCTAGTTTGACTTGCGCCACCACTCAGTACCGCGTTGATAAAGATGGAAGTATGGCCGTCAAGCAAAACGGCTCTTGGATTCCCAATGGGAAGTTTAACGGAGTCATTTATGGCAACCAAATCAACAGTGTGCAGGGTCCTCAGCGCAGACACAATCCGACTTTAGGTAGAGAGGACCTTGCTGCGGCCCCACCTGCGCTGGCTTCCTTTTCTGGCATCACTATTGCTGCCGAGAGGGATATTAACGTCCTGAACGACCTAACCATGTCTGATCCTCCTTGCCGCATGGAAGTTTCGACATGCAGCAATGCGGGTAAGGGGAAAAATATGTTGGGTATCTATTCCCAACAGGGCGATATCAAGATTTCATCCACGGCACCCACTGATTTGATGATTCACTCTGCACTGATGACCAGTCTTGGAGAAGTAGGAGTGACCAATTATAATCAGGGCAATCCAAAGGGTGATGTTCACCTGCGTGGCGCACTGGTCGAGAGCTGGTATGGCGCCTTCGGTACCGTCAATGGCAATACACCAATGACTGGGTATGGACGTGACTTTACTTATGACGAGCGTTACCGGGACGGCATCAAACCTCCCTTCTGGCCTGAATCGCCCAAGTGGGAGACTGAGACGCCCAATAAGGGCACACGTGGACTTGCCAATCTAGTGATTACCAATCAGGAAGCGGCTAAGTTCAGATGATCCAGTCCTTGGAAAATCACCGTCAAGCAGGGTTTTCGCTTATTGAAGTCTTGGTCGTTATGGCCATCCTGGGCATTCTATTGAGCATGGGCATAGTGAATTACATTCGCAATGTTCAAGCAGCTGAAGTACGTGACGCTGCAGCGCTTATTACTTCTCAGCTGCGTCAAGCACGCGCCCAAGCCCAGAAGGATAGTGTAGATATGAAAATGAGTTGGAATGCTGCGGGGCAGTATGGGCTTGGTCCAGCCTCCGCTAGCTCCACCATGCAGGCCCTCCCCAAAGGAGTCCAGCTTCGGTGCAAGACCAGTTGTGAAGGGTCTTCTGTAACGTTTGGAGCACCGTTCGGTGAGCTGAGAAGTGCAACGGGGACAGTATTTGAATTGGTGAGTCCCTATGAAGGCATACGTTCCTACGAAGTTCGCCTTGTCGGCGTAACTGGCAAAGCCATGATGGTGCCGGTGACCCCATGATGAAAGCAAATGCATATCGTACGTCTTTTGTGACTCAGGCGGGATTTACCCTTGTAGAGATTCTCGTTGCTATAGCTTTGTTCGCCATTCTGATGGCTGTGCTTTCTTCTACACTTCTGGGAACTCTTAATATTAATGGAAAGAGCCAACAGCGCTTGGCTTCAACCACCAAAGTGCAGCAGGTGGTCGAAAATGTCAAAGCGAGCTGGACATCTTCAGCCAAGGCATTGGCCAACTATGGCAACGTTTGTGTGGAAATGGAAGGCGCGGTCCCGGCTGGAACCACGGTACAGGTGCAGGGCCTAGATAAGCGTGGGGGAAATGCTGGGAGTGCGGTCAACGCGGTGTTTAAGCAGCCCGGCGCTTGCTCAGCCACAGTACCAACCAGCATGCCAGATATGCGCCGCGTTACTGTCAAGTCTACGGATGCTGATGGCAAGGCCGTCACCATTGTGTTGGACATTGTCAATCCGGGGAGACTGTGATGAATACTGCGAGAAGTGTGCATGCTGCTGGTCTGACACTGGTTGAACTGCTGGTGGCTCTGGCCATCTTAAGCTTGTTGGTCCTGTTGGTCAGTCAGTTCTTCACCCAGGGCAGCAGTGTCTCTATGTCCTCTTCCAGCCGCGCCGAGTTGCAGCAGGAAGTGCTCAATGCGCAGCAGCTCATGGCCTCCAATCTCAAGGATGCCTGGTTCGTCTATCCCAGTGGATCAAGCATTACGATGACAACCACTTCCCTCACGCAAAAGCCGACTGGGGGCAATACCTGGGTGGTCGGTACCGATCCGATTGCCGCCATGTTCCTGTTGCCAGAGAATCCGGGCGTATCTTGTGCCACCAACTCAGCGGGCTGCTTCCGCTTCCGAGCCTACTACCCTGTTCGTCGCTCGGTTTGGGTACAGGGGACAGCCGATTCCAGCTGGCGCAATCCAGGAGCCAACCCCCTGAATGATAACCGGACCTGGGTCTTGGCTGAGTACCGCGCCAATGTGGAACTGAACGCTGCAACGGTAGCCGCAGCGAATGCAGGCACAGCACCAGGGGTGCCTACTGGGGCAACAGCCAATTTGCTGGCTGACTACATTGCACCTACCAACGTGAGCGGAGCCACATACACCATGTTCGACTACGCTGACGACGGACGGTCACTGACCATAAGCTTGGCCGTCACCCAGCAGGTTGGTTCACAGGTACTCAGGCTGCCAGACAAGACGGGCACCTACGACATTACTGCCTCATTCAATAATATTGGCAAGCTGCTCAGGCCCTGAGGCGAGCGCTGTTCTTCGCCTATGCCCTGTGCTTCCCATACCGCTACACTGTGACCCATGTCCATGTTGGTCTCTGACCGGGTGCAGCAACTGCTGACACAGGAGCGCACCCTCCTGGCTGATGTTCAGGCCCTCCTATCCCGCTGCGGCGCACCTGAAGAGGTGCAGGGCCATGCCCGTCAGGCCCTCTCGGCGCTGGACGAGACCTTTTTGCTGGTGGTGGTGGGTGAGTTCAATGCTGGCAAAAGCAGTTTCGTGAATGCGCTGCTGGGGACAGCCGCGTTGCCTGAAGGCGTGACCCCGACCACTGACCGCATCTATGTGCTCGTCAACGGTGAGCGAGCCGGTGAGATGCAGCCGACTGCTGACCCCTTTGTCAGCCGGCTGACCCATCCGCTGCCGGGGCTGGAAGGGGTGGCGCTGGTGGATACCCCGGGGACCAATGCCATCATTCGCCAGCATCAGGCACTGACCGAAGGCTTTTTGCCCCGCGCTGACCTGGTGCTGTTTCTGACCAGTGCGGACCGGCCCTTTACTGAGTCCGAGCGGCAATTTCTGGAATTGGCCGCCAAGTGGGGCCGCAGCGTGGTGATGGTGGTCAACAAGGCCGACCTGCTGGAAACTGCCGAGCAGCGTGAGCAGGTGCGCGAGCATGTGGAAAAAGGCGCACGCGGCGTGCTGGGCCTGAATCCGCCGGTATTTCTGGTGAGTGCGCGGGGTGAGCAGCGCGGGGGCGACGCCGGGTTCGCTGCGCTGCGGGATGCCCTGAGCCGCCGCCTCTCGGAAACGGAGCGCACCCGGCTGAAGCTGCAAGGGCCGCTGAACACCGCCGCTGAGCTGCTGGACGGCGAAGTGCGCCGCACCCATGCCGCCCGCGAAACGCTAAGCGCTGACCTGGAGATTCTGCGTGACCTGGAAGCCCAGCGCGTACGCCACGGCGAGAGCATGCTGGGTGAGCTGGACGGCCAACTGAACCGCGTGGGCCGCCTGCTGGGCGAGTTCGAGATGCGGGCTGACCGGTTCATAGACCAGAAGCTGCGCTTTTCTAACGTGCGCGGTCTGATGAATGGCCGCGAGCTGGAAGAACAGTTCCGCGCCGAGGCGGTGGCTGAATTGCCGGACGCCATTGACCGGCAGTTTTCGCACATGATTGACCGCTTCGTGGAGGCCAACTTGCACTTCTGGGAGGACGTGCAGGCGTTTCTGATTCGCCGCCAGCCCTCGCAGGATGTGGCCCGCACGCGCTTTTCCTATGACCGCGCCGCGCTGCTGGAGGGCATTGCTGGCAGCGCCCGCGAACACCTGGAAACCACCACCGAGCAGGGCCTGGCCCGCGAACTGTCGCGTGATGCCGAGGACTCCATGAAAGGCATGATCGGTGGCCTGGCTGGTGGGATGGGTCTAGGCGTGGGCATCGGGGCGCTGGTGGGCGCTTCGGCGCTGGACTTTACCGGCGGCATTTTGGCTGGGCTGACGCTGGGCAGCCTGGGCCTGTTTGTGCTGCCCAACAAGCGCCTGGCTGCGCACCGGCAGCTGCGGGCGCGGGTCGAAGAACTGCGTGAAGCCCTGGAACGCATTGTGCGGCGCGAGTACGAGCGCGAGCAGGAGCGGGCCGACGCCCGGCTACGCGACGCGATCAGTCCTTACACCCGCTTTACAGCCCAGGAGGAGGAGCGCCTGGCCGCTGCTGAAGCTTCACTGGGCGAGTTGCAGGCGCGGTTGCAGGCGCTACGGACGCAGGTGGCAGAGCTGCAAGGGGAGCCGGAGCCGGCTGTGACCCCTGCCCCGGCACAGCCCATCTCCTGAGCCCCTGCCAGGGTCAAGGCTGCGCCGAGACGCCATGCTCTTTCAGTATGCGCATGACTTCTTCGCGCAGTACCCTTTCTTCGCGCAGGTAGCGCTCGGCGGTCATCTGCACGCCCACAGCGGCCACCACTTGCCCCCCGTACCAGTAGGGCAGCGCCAGGGTGCATTGACCTGGCACCCACTCCTCAATGGAGTAGGCGTAGCCCCGGCGGCGGACCCGCGCCAGTTCGGTGGCCCACTCGTCAGCAGTCGAGATAGAAGACGGCGTGCAGATGGAAAACTCTGGCGGCTCCATGTCCAAGTAGGCGTAGAGCACCTTGCCGCTGGCCGTGGCTGTACTGGGCAGATAGGTGTCGAGCGGCATATCAATGTCGGCGGCGGGGTGGCGCTCCCGGATGGCGCAGACCACTTCGGTGTCTTCGAGCAGGCACAAAAAAGCCACCGTCTGGATGTCCAGCGCGAGGTGCGTAAGCAGTTGCCGGGCCGCCATAAACCAGGGCAGTGAGATGTTGAGCTGTGCGCCCATTTCGGCCAGCCGCCACGACAGCCGGTAGCGCCCGGCTGGCGTGCGCCGCAGCAGGCCCGCTTCAGTCAAGCCCGCCAGGTAGGCATGGACCGTGGCGCGGGGCATCTGCAACTGGGTGGCCAGCGCCCGCACGCCCCACTCCGGCTGCGCGGCATCGAAGGCCCCCAGAATCCGGGCTGCTTTCTGTAAGGAATGCACGCGTCCAAGATACTAGGACGTGCATAGCCTGGCTAGCCCAGGCGGATTAATCCACCTGCAACTCTTCGGGCTCGGTCAGCAGATCCACTGCGCCCGAACCAATCTCGTAGTACCCGCCGATCACCCGAATGCGTCCGCTGGCCTCGGCTTCGCGGATGACAGACTGCTGCCGCAGGCGGTGGACCTGAAGCCGCACATTGCTGATTACAGCTTCGCGCATCCGGGCTTTTTTGTCGCGGATGGTGGGCAGGTTCTCCACACTGGGCTGAATCTGCCCAATCAAGTGGCGCAGATGCTCTGGCTCTTGGTCAATTTCGTCCTGAGGAAGCATGGCGGCGGCCACCGCTCCGCAGCCCTCGTGTCCCAGCACCAGCACCAACTGCACTTGCAGGTGCCGAATGGCGTATTCCAGCGTGCCCAGCCCGGCTTCACCGACCACGTTACCGGCCACCCGCACCACGAACAGGTCGCCCAGGCCCTGGTCAAACACCAGCTCAACGGGCACCCGGCTGTCACTGCACGCCAGCACGGCGGCAAAAGGCGTCTGCCCGATGATCTGGGCGCGGCGCTCGTTGGCGCTGATCTCAGGGCGGCGGGCCTGCCCAGAAAAGAAGCGGGTGTTGCCGTCTTCCAGGGCCTGAATCGCTTCTTCGGGAGTTGAGACACGGTTGGGCCGCAGTTCAGCGATGTCTTCCATAGATGCGCCGCGCCGGATGGCCTTGAGCAGCCGCCGCTCCAGCGCAGCGCCGAGCAGCTCGTCGGGCAAATCGGTTGCGGCCTCAGCGGCGGCTGCATTCTGGTCAAGCTCTGGACGCGGGCTAGGCTGTTCTGAACTCTGGGACATGCTGCCCAGTATTCCACCCGTGCCTGTGCCCTGACTACGGTTGCTCCCCGGACTCCTGTGCCCGCTAAGCTAAGGCCATGACCCAAGACTGGACCCCCGAAGGTGGACTGCCCGCTGAGTTTTCCGGCGAAGTTGGCGGCGAACCGGATGACCTGTCCCCTGAGACCATGACCCTGCCGCAGCTGCTGGAGCGCTACGCCATGCTGCGCGATACCGTGCAGGGCCTGGAGGCCGAAAAAGAAGAGTTGGGTGCCCTGATCAAGCAGGCGCTGGCGGCGGGAGAGAGTGCTGAAACCGACCTCTACCGCGCCGAGCTGAAAGTGTCGCGCCGCATCGAGTACCCGCTGGACCGCTTCCGAGAGGTGTTCGGTGACGCGGCGGCCCTGGAAGCGGCGAGTATTGACCGCCGCAAAGCCGAAGCCCTGGCCCGCGCGGGCGACCTGGACGGTGAGCGCCTCAAGAATCTGGCGGTCAGCAAAGAGATTCAGGTGCTGAGGCTGGTGCCCAAGACGTACTGAGCCGCGGCGGTGGGCACGGCCAGAGGAGGGAGGCAAGATGGCAAGTTGTGCCCCCGACGCTCTCTAGGCCTCCGGAGTGCTTGGCAGTTCAGCCCACGCCCGGCACAGTAAAGCAAAAAGCGTTGCGCTCGCCCCGGCGCTCAGCCCAGGCTTGCCCACCCCAGCCCTGCACGATGGAGCGCACGATATAGAGCCCCATGCCGCTGCCCTGCCCGCTGACATGGCGGCCACGGGTGTGGGCGCGGAACAGCCCCTCAGTGTCAGAGATGGGGCTGCCCCGGTCTAGCACCGCCACCTCGACCCAGGGCCCGTTGGGCTGAGTCTGCACTTCAATCTGGCCACCTTCGGGGCCGTACTTCAGGGCATTCTCAATCAGGTTCAGCAGCACTTGCAGCAGTTTGTCGGGGTCAGCGCGGACAAGGTGGTCTTCACCAAAGCTCACCTGTCCAGCTTTGCGCGGGGCCGTGCGGCTGCGCCGGGGCACGCTGCCCGCCTGCGTGTTCAGGTCGTATTCGGCGGCCAGCAGGCGCTCTACACGCTCGAAGGCTTCGGAAAGCGTCAGGGTGCGGGCACGGGTGGGCCGGAAGCCCACCGCCAGGTCCTCGACCAGCCGGGCCAGCCGCTCGGTTTCCTGCAACCCCTGCGCCACGAAGCTTTGCTGCAACTCGGCGGGCATGTCGTATTCCAGCGCTTCGAGAATGCCGCGAATGGCCGTGACAGGTGTACGGAATTCGTGCGAGAGCACGGCGGTGGCCTCGCGCAGCTCCGCTTCCCGGCGGCGATATTCGCTGATGTCTTCCAGAATCAGTGCGCCGCCCTGCCCCTCAGGCCGGGCCTGGCAGCGCAGCGTCTTGCCGCTGACTTCCAGCTCCAGCTCGCCTCCGCGCTCGGCCAGTGTTTCCAGGGTATGGCGGCGCACCACTTCGAGCAGTGGACGGCCCAGGGCGCGGTGTTCCGGGACACCCCACAGTTCGCTGGCAGCGCGGTTCAGCCCGCTGACGGTCAGGCCCTCGCCCAGCTCCGTGTGCTCGCGGCGGTACAGGAGCACCGCCTGCGGCAAAGCGTCCAGCCAGTTCGGGGCCAGGCCAGTCGCTTCTGCTCCTGGCTGTCCTGGCCCTGCGGGCACAGCGTGATTGTATTCTCCCCCCACTATTCTTCTCCTTCCCACGCCCGCATGCGGTAGCCACGGCCACGCACCGTCTCCAGAAAAGTCGGTGCTCCCGGTGCGTCGCCCAGGTGCGAGCGCAGCTGCGTGATGTGCTGATCCACCGTGCGCTCGCCGCCCAGGAAATCTGCTCCCCAGACGCGGTCCAGCAGCTCGGTGCGCGAGTAAACCCGGCCTGCATTCTGGGTCAGGAAGGTCAGGAGATCGAACTCGCGGCGGGTCAGGCTCAGGCGTTGGCCGTTCAGGCGGGCGTCGGCAGCGGCCAGGTCAATGTGCAGCGGGCCGTTGCTCAGTTGCTGCGGTAGCTCCGGCTGGGTGCGGCGCAGCAGGGCGCGCACACGCGCCACCAGCTCAGCGGCCCCGAACGGTTTGGTCAGGTAGTCGTCCGCGCCGGTTTCCAGGCCCTCGACCCGCTCGGCTTCGGCAGCGCGGGCGGTCAGCATCAGCACGGGAAGTCGCCGCAGCTCGGGGTGCGAGCGCAGCCGCCGTAGCAGGCCCAGCCCGCTCTCCCCGGGCAGCATCCAGTCCAGCACCAGGGCGTCCGCACCCGCCAGGGCATCTTCTGCCTCAGACACCGTAGCGTAGGCATTGACCGTGAGACCGGCCCGCTCCAGGTGAAAGCGCAGCACTTCCCGGACCGTGGCCTCGTCTTCGATTACGACGACATGGTTCATCGCCTGACATTGTGCCCCAGCGGCGGGCTGTTTTCGTCAGCGCTCTGTCAGATGCGGTGCAGCCGCAAAAAAGAACCGCCCACCCGGCTATGGGGTGGGCGACTTGGGCGGCGGATGCTGGGCCAGCCTCAGCTGGTCACCACTTCGGGAAAGTCGAGGTCCTGGGCGTCGCTCCACAGACCTTCGAGGTCGTAATACTCGCGGGCTTCTTTGGTCATAATGTGGACCGTGATGGCCCCAAAGGACAGCAGCAGCCAGCGTTCACTGGGGCCTTCTACGCTGGGGGCAGGCAGGCCGACTTCTTCGGCGCGGTCACGGATGCTCTGCTGGACGGCGTTCAGCTGCAAGCCTGCGGTGGCGGTGCAGATGATGAAGTAATCAAGAGAAGTGCTGACGCCGGTCAGGTCCAGCACGCGCACATTCTCAGCCCGGCGCTCGCGGGCTGCTTCGACCAGCGCTTGCAGCTGGCTGAGGTCTTGGGTCTTTTGTTTGGTCATGGTTTCTCCTTGAGGGGCGAAAGCTGAGTGGATACGGAAAATAAGCTGGGTTGGGGCGCAGGCACGCCGGGGCGGCAGTGCCGGGGCCGCATGGGAGTGCCCTGACCATAGCAGAGGCCCAGCATGCCTGGGTCCCCGCCTGGTTGAGCGTTCGCTTAGGGCGTGCGGGGGTCTGCCAACGGTGTGGCTTGCAGCAGGGCGGCTGCGTCTTCCCGCGTCAGGCCAAGTTGGCGGCCATCGGTGGGGCGGCGCAGCGGTTTGAGGGCCGCCAACTGTGTCTGTGCGTCGGTGCCCAACCACACGGCCACCTCACCGTTTTGGAGCTCAAAGCGCTCGCCCTGAAGCCTGGGCAGGCTGAGCAACTGTGCCAGGGCACTGGCTTCAGCCGGAGCGTCCAGGGTCAGCACCTGACTGCTCATGGGATCAGGTGGCTCCAGCAGCACCCGGACATTGCCGTAGCCCACACGCTCCAGGCTGCGGGCCAGGGCCGGCCCCAGCAGAGCGCCGGAGCCGTCGTGAATCACCACTGGCAGCTCGGTCAGGTCGGCAGGGCCGTCAGCAGCGAGGTCACCTCTTTCGTCATTCAGCCCATCCACTGTTTCCTCGGCTGTCTCCCCAGTTTGGTCCGTCCCCTCAGCCCGGGCCTGTTCTAGCTGCTCTTGTCGCTCGGCCTCCTGGCGCTCGGCTTCCAGGCCAGGGTTGGTCCACACCCGGCTCAGGGCGGCGCGGTCCACCGCCAGATTAAAGCTGTCTGGAATAGAAGTGGTGGGCAGCGTGGCGAAAGTCAGGTTCAGCTGCGAGAGGTAGGGAAGCATGCCCGTCAGCCGCTCAGGGCTGAGGTCGGTTTCGATGTTCTCCCCAAAGCCGGAGATGAGGGTGGGAATCACGCGCAGGCCCTGCGGTGAGCGCAACTTACCGATCAGCTGGGTGAGCGCCTGCTTCTGGTGGTCAATGCGGCCCCAGTCGTCGCCCACGCCTTTGCGGACCCGCAGATACAGCGCAGCCGTGCGGCCATCAAGGTGCTGTTCGCCGGGCGGCAGGTCCAGGTGAATACCTGCGGCGTTGTCCTCCCACTGAATGCCGCCTTCGGGCACAGTGACGGTGAGGCCGCCCAGCGCGTCAATCAGCTCGGCCACATAGTCTTCGTTCAGGACCACATAAGCGTCCACCGGACTGCCAGTGATGGTTTCAACGCCGCGTTTTAGGGCGTAGGGGCCATCCGCCCAGTACTGGTGGTTGATCTTCTGCTCGGTGGCGGTCTTATCCGGGTCGTATTCGCCCACGTTGGTGTCACGGGGAATATTGAGCACTTCGACCCTGGGGCCAGTCACCTTGATCAGCATCAGAGTGTCGGTATTGATTTCCTGAAACAGCCCCTCGCGCTGCGTCTGGTCCTCACAGCGCAGGTGATAGCCGCAGTAGGCCACATCGCGCCCGGCCAGCAAAAAAGTAAATTCGGGGCGCTGCTCGGTCTGATAGCCAGCGGTCTTGCCAGCCCCAAAAGTCAGCCAGGCAGCTCCCCCCCAGCACAGTGCCCCCAGCGTCAGCCCACCGAGTTGCAGGCCGCGCAGCCAGGCCCGGCGGCGCTCCGCTGGCGTGCGCCCGCTGCCCGGCAGCACGGGCGGGCGCTTCATGCCGGGGTTTCTCCGGCCCACGTGACCGGGCGCTCACGTTCCAGCCAGCGGTACAGCGCCAGCGTGCGTGGGTGCACTTCGGTGCCCCGGCTGCTGAGGTAGCGCACTTTGGAGCTGATGGCCTGCGCCAGTGCGGCGTCCAGGTCACGCAGGGCCAGCGTACGGATATCGTCATTGACGCCGCGTCCGGGTTCGGACACGTCCGCGATATACACGCAGGCGGCGATGGCGTGACCGGGGCGCGGGCCAGTCACGTGGTCTTCGACAGCGTCAAGCACCACGGTGTCGCCAAAGCCCAGGGTTTCCAGGGCGCTGCGGGCCGCGCGGCCATGCACCGCCAGCGGCCAGCGGGCGTCCAGCTCACATTCGGGTGGGGCCAGCCGCAACAGTTCCTCGCCGCTCAGGTCGCGGGCCAGGTCGTGCAGGATGCCCGCTGCGTAGGCCCGGCGGGTGTCCAGACCAGCGGCGTAGGCAATCTGGGCCGCCAGTAGGGCCACCCGCTGCACATGCTTCCAGCGGTCCGGGGTGACGCGACTCTGCACTTCTGCGGTCCAGCGCGGCCACTCGGCTGTCATCCAGGCGGGCAGGTCAGCCTGAGCCGCGGCGGGCGGCAGCGGCAACTCGCTCAGGTCAAGGCACAGCGCTGTGGCCGGAGCGGGGTGGGGCTGCATGACCAGCCGTGCCAGCTCTGTTAGCAGGCGCGGTCCCATCAGCGGCAGAGTGCGGCACTCGGGCCAGTGGGGAAGAGGGGCGTGGCAGAGCACAAATGGGGGGCAGGTGCTAAGCGCAACATGGCAGCCACTATACCGCTGCGGCCCGGCCCGCTTTCTGCGTCCATGCCTTCTGCATTCAGCCGGAATACAGGTTGGCCCATGCCGCCCAGCGTGCGCTCAGGGCAGGGCCGGGGCGGCTTCTGGCGCAGTCGCTGGGGCGGTGTCTGTCTGGGTGCGTACCTGAAGCCGGACGCTGACCCGGTCCAGCAACTGCACCCCCTCCGGTGGTTGGAATTGGACTTCGGTCCGGTAGGTGCCGGGACGGTACTCAGCAGTCCCGACCAGCTCGGTCAGGCCATTGACGGCTCCAGCCGGGCCAATCACCCGCACCTGCTCCGGCGACAGCTGCGAAGAAATGAGCTCCAGGCCAGCGGGTGGGGGTGACAGACGGACCGGCAGTGTGCGGCCCGGCTGTCCATCCGAAGAAGCCCGTGTCAGCTGAACAGCGGCGGGCGTAAGGGTCAGGTCTTCCACCGGCTGGCCTTCGCCGTCCACCGGGAGCAGCGTCACCGAGCGACTTTCGCCTGGTTCCAGCTCAGCAGGCGCATAGATGACCTGGGCCACCTCATTCACCGCCCGGCTGGGGCCGCTGACCGTCACCTCTGCGGGCTGCACCTGGTAGCTGGGCATCAGCGCACTGCCGGGTGCATAGACCGTCACAGTCACGGGCAGGCTGCGCTTCTGCACTGTGTCCACCACGCCCTGCACGCGGTCAGGAGTGGCCCGCACCACTTCGGTGCCGCTCGGCGCAGTCACAGTCACCGGCTGATTGAACGACCCTTCGGCGATGTCAGTCACGTTGACCACCGCTTCGACCATTTCGCCGCGCAGCTCGCGCAGCCGCTCAGGCCGCCCGCTCAGTGTCACTTTGACTGTGCCGGGGGATAGGCCCGTCACAGCCCGTGTCTCGGCGACATTCTCGCCCGTGTTGTCGCGTACGTTGACGGGCACGTCATAGGTCTGCTCGATGATGGCCCGGCGGTCCTCGGAAGCGATAAACCAAAGGACGCAGGCGGCCACGAGCGCCAGCAACTTGGCGGCCCAGTCGTCGGTCAGGCCCCGGCGCAGCTGCTCCCGGGCCTGCTGGCGCTGCGGGGGGCTGGGCATGGGCGGCGTCATGGCCGCTCCTGAGAAGGCGTGGGCTGAGCGGGTGAAGGCTGCGCTGGGGCCGCTGCGGTGATCACCTGGGCCGACGGTTTTTGGGAAGGGCTGGTGCTTTGAGAAGGAGTGGAGCTTTGGGCAGAGCTGGGGTCGGCGGTCCCGGTTCCTGGCGGTGTGGCTGCTGGAGCGGCTCCTTCGCCCTGAACTTCCGGCTCGGCAGCGTCACCAAAGTGGCTCAGCGACTGCACCTCGCGGTCGTAGACCAGCACGCGCAGCTGCTCGCGCAACTCGGTGATGTTCAGGTCCGGCCCCAGGCGGCCCGAGAGCGCGATGCGCATGGACCCGCGCTCTTCGCTGACGACCAGGACCACCGCGTCGGTCACTTCCGATAGGCCGATGGCGGCCCGGTGCCGTGTGCCGTAGCGCCGGTAGGTGCCGTCGCTGGCCTGCAAGGGGAAGAGGCAGCCAGCCGCCACCACCCGGCTGCCCTGAATCACCACGCCACCGTCATGTAGTGGGGCGTTGCGGGCAAACAGGGCTTCCAGAAACGGCACGCTGACCTTGGCGTCCAGGGCCACGCCGCTGGCGGCAATCTCGCCCAGTGGGGTGCCACGCTCAATGGCAATCAGGGCCCCGATTTTGCGCTCGGCGAGGCGTTCCATCGCCCGTGAGATGTCTTGCAAGGTGGCCCCGCCGCCGTCGTCCTCGCGGAGCCTGGGGCGGCCAATGCGCTCCAGCGCGGCCCGCAGCTCAGGCTGAAACAGCACCACCAGCGCAAAGATCCCGATGGTGCCCACCTGTCCCAGCAGGGTGCTGAGGGCCACCATGCCCAGCAGCTGAGCCACGAACCACACCACCAGAAAAACGGCGATGCCGCGCACCAGATTGACCGCCCGCGTGCCCGAAACGAGCTGATATCCCTGATACAGCACGAACGCCACCAGGGCGATATCTACCAGGTCCAGCAGGCCCAGAGAGACAGGAAGCAGGCTCAGTTGTGGCAGAACATTCAAGGTGCGGTGCAGGGTCCTTTCTGCGGCGTACGGCGTGGCGTCAGGCGGTGGGGGCGCGTACCGCCCAAGCTGGGCCGGGGGAAGCAGGCTGGGGCGGGAGCTTTGGGTCACTATACCGGGCAACCATGAGCAAGAGTCATACAGACCAGGCCGCCAGGGGCATGCGGGCTGCCCTGACTCCTGTCTCCGGCTGTTGTTGCTTTTGCCCGCGCTGGCTTCTTGCGCTGGTTGTTTGCTTGCGCCCCGCCACTGTGGCCTGACCGTACGGCGCTACAGTGGGGAGCATGACAGACCTGATTCCGGTCATCAGCGGCCTCTCGAAAAAGACGGACAGCAAAATCGTCCTGGTTGTGCTGGACGGTGTGGGCGGCCTGCCCATGACGCCAGGCGGCCCCACCGAACTGGAGGCGGCCAAGACTCCTTTTCTGGACGCGCTGGCCGCGCAGAGCCAGCTCGGGCAGTTGGAGCTGGTTGGCCCCGGCATCACGCCCGGCAGCGGTCCCGGCCACCTGAGCCTGTTTGGGTATGACCCGCTGATCTACACCGTCGGGCGCGGCGCACTGAGCGCCGTGGGCATCGGCGTGAAGCTGAACGCCGGAGACGTGGCGGTGCGCGGCAACTTTGCCACCCTGGGTGGGGACCGCACGGTGTTGGACCGCCGCGCCGGGCGTCCTAGCACCGAGAAGAACGAAGAAATTGTGGCAAAGCTGCGCGCCGCCATCTCCGAGATTGACAGCACTCCGGTGGAGATCTATACCGAGTCCGAGCACCGCTTCGTGGTGGTGTTCCGCGCCGGGACCGAGCCGCTGGGAGCCCACATCAGCGATGTGGACCCGCAGGTGACGGGCGTGCCGCCGCGTGACGCTCAGGCGGGCGACGAGGCCAGCCAGAAGACCGCCAACCTGGTCAACGAATTCGTCAAGCGCGCCGAAGCGGCCCTGAGCGCCGAGCCGCAGGTCAACGGCGTGCTGTTCCGGGGCTATTCGGACGTGCCGCATTTCCCGCAGTTCAGTGACGTGTACCGGCTCACTTCGGCCTGCATTGCGGGCTACCCGATGTACAAGGGCCTCGCCAGCCTGGTGGGCATGAACGTGCTGGACGTGGACAGCGTCGAAGACGCGCCAGAAGGCAAGCTGGACGCCCTGAAGCGCGAGTGGGACAACTACGATTTCTTTTTCTTCCACGTCAAAAAGACCGATTCCACCGGCGAGGACGGCAACTTTGACGCCAAGGTGGCGAAAATTGAGCTGTTTGACTCTATTCTCCCCGAACTTCTGGCGCTGAACCCGGATGTGCTGGCGATTGTGGGCGACCACTCCACCCCGTCCAAACTGGCGAGCCATTCCTGGCACCCGGTGCCGGTGCTGATTCACAGCGAGTATGGCCGCAGCGACGCTGCCGAGCGCTTCACCGAGAAAGAAGCGGTCAAGGGCAGCCTGGGCCTGCGCCACGGCACCGCGCTGATGCCGCTCCTGATGGCAAACGCGCTGAAGCTGGAGAAGTACGGAGCCTGAGCTGGCTGGCAGGACGGAGGGGCAGGCCACCGAGCCCGCCCCTTTCCTTACATCCTAAATGATAATGCTTTACCAAAATCAAAAATTCAGTTAGGCTGTGGTGGTGAACAAAAAAACTGTTTTCCTGACGCTGGCCGTGGCTCTTGCTCCTATTTCCAGGGCACATGAACTGTGGGTACACACTGGGCATACCCACGGCGGTGAACTCCTGAAGGCTGACTTGGGCTATGGACATAACTTCACCCCGGCAGCGATTCCAGCCGAGCGACTGCACTTTTTTAGGGCAGGTATGACCCTGACCGGCCCGGAGGGCACCCAGCCGCTGGTGCAGCGTGGCCCGCACAACTACAGCTACCAGAGTGCCGCGCCGCTGAAAGAAGGCAGCTATCTGGTGGCGGCCACCTACCAGCCGACGTTCTGGTCCAAAAATGCGGCGGGCGACTGGGCGCAGCACAACCTGCGCGAGATGCCCGGCGCGGTGTACTGCGAGCAGACCCAGATGTTCGGCAAGAATGTCCTGAATGTGGGCCATGACAGCGCTGCCCGTGAGGTGGTAGCCCGCCCGCTGGGTCACACCCTGGAAATCGTGCCGCTGGACAATCCTTCCGCGCACCGCGTGGGCGAGGCCATCCCCATGCAAATCCTGTTCGGCGGTGAGCCGCTGGTCGGTGCCACCGTCACGGCCAGCTTTGCCGGCTTCGACACCTCCTACAAGGAAGTGGGCCACGCCGCCGAAGCCCAGGCCTTTTCCAAGCTGACCGATGCCGAGGGCAAAGTGGATATCCTGCCGCTGCGTCAGGGATTTTGGAAAGTCAAGGTGGTTCACAAGACTGCCTATCCCGATGTCAGCGAGTGCCAGAATCTGGCCGCCTATGCCACGTTGACCTTTGAGCTGGGCGCTGGGGCGCACTGATTGGGCTGAGACTAGAGGTTGGACGGCGAGTTGCTGTCAGCACTGAGGGCGAAAGTCGAGCATGGAACAGGTGCAAAGTGACACTGCCTGTTCCTGAATCAGTCGCAAGCCCTGTTCGGGCGCGGGCGTAGACGCAGACGGCAACAAGCTCTCCTCCACGGATCTCCAGCTCTTATTCGGGGCCATCAAGAGAGTGTGCCAATTGAGAGCATAGGTCACCTTCGCTTTCGTGTCGGTCACTATCAGCAGCTTTGGCTTGAGGCAAGATAGGGTGCCTTTGTCGAAAGTGAAGGGCCAGGCTTCTCCGACACTCTCCCGACTGATATGTAGGCGTTTCGCTCCCATGTAGGGGGCAAGGTAAAACGTTGCCGGCAGCAGCAGAATGAGGAGGAAAGGCAGCGAAGCTTTGACTTTATTGAGTAAAACCTGACCCATTGGGAGGCCTCCTCCATTCAGCCGATGATTTGCCCCTGCTCGTCCAGCTCCGGGTAGGCTTCGCCGCGCTCATCATAAGTGTCGGCCAGGTCGGGATAAGCCCAGCGGAAAGCGAACCGCCGCAATTCCTCGTCGCTCAGCTGTGGCTGGGCGTACATTCCGGCTTCCAGCCGCTGGCGCTGCGCCTCAAACAGAATCGTGGCGGCGGCCACCGACACGTTCAGGCTCTGCACCATGCCCATCATGGGGATGATGATGTTGGCGTCGGCGGCCTCGGCGGCTTCGTCGCTCACGCCGAATTTCTCGGCACCCAGCAGCACGCAGGTGGGACGGGTGTAGTCGGGCTGGCGGTAGTCCACGCTGCGCTGCGAAAGATGGGTCGCCAGCACCTGCACCCCCTGGCCCTGCAATTCGCGGATGGCGTCCAATGCCGAAGCGTGCTGCTGAACATTCACCCACTTGTGGGCACTGCCGGAGCTGGCCTCGAACATGCGCGAACGGAACGAGCCCAGGCTCATGCTTGCTGGCGGCACGGCGTGAGCGGTCATCGCGCCTACCGCGTCGCAGGTCCGCAGAATCGCGCTTAGGTTGTGGGGCTTGTTCACCTCGTCCATCAGGACGCTGAGGGTGGGCTGGCGCAGGCGCAGGACGCGCAGGATTTTGGCGTAACGTTCGGGCGTCATCGCCTAGTAGCATACGGGGCTGGGAGGCGCATGACCCGTTTGCCCGCGCTTCAGCTCGTTATTTCCAGCTTGGGACTTTCTCTATGGTGATGTCCATGTAAGCAATGCCGTCCCGGTCAATGCGGTCGCCCATTTGCAGCGTCTGTCCTTTGGCTACGTAAGCATTCACGTCAATTTGCGTTCCTGAAAAGGCGGGCAGGAAGTACCGCAGGAAGTGCCGGTCACAGAGTGTGCACTTGCGTAAGTTCTGCGCGGCAAACACCCGGTCCAGCTGGCCCACGGTCGCCGCCGTAGTGGGGGAGATGCGGTAGCCGCCGCTGACTTTCTGATAGCTCAGCCCGGATGCCCGCAGGCCCCGCTCAATGATGCCCTGGGCAGCGGGGGCGTCGCCCCGCCCGACCAGGTTTCGCAGCAGGGCATAGTGCCGCTGATCGGTGACTGCCACAGTTCTCAGGCCACCGCCGATAAAGCTGTGCATGACGGCTCCTCGGACCAGATAGTTGCCCTGTATGGGGATGCTGACTTCGCCCAGTGCTGTTTTGAGCATAGGTGGCGCGCCTATACCAGTAAACAGCTTGGCGAGCCGATTGAGGGCACCAAATTTCGGATTGAGGGTGTCAAAATTGTCTCCTTCCTGCCACCCCAGCATCGCCAGTCGTCCGTCCACATACATCCCAAAGGCGCTGCCGCCCAGCTCCGGGGTCAGTTCCTGACGCTCACCGGCCACGTACTTGATCCGGGGCGTGACTTGCACGGTCTTCAGGTTCTTGCAGCCGAACACCTCGCAGATGCCAGTCTGTGGCAGGGAAAGTGCTTGGCCCATCACCTGAGCCGAAGCACTGGACAGCAGCAAGGCGGACCCAAAAGCAGCAATTTTTCGCATGGCCACAGTCTAGGCGGCGGGCTGCGGCTCAGGCTGACCGCACCTTCACCTCATCTCATCTTGGTCCAGTGGCGGAGCTTACTCTGACCCTCTGACCGGGTGAGTGATTTATCTGGCAGTACCAGGCGCAGCAGAGGCCAAGCGCGGGCCAACTTCAGGAGGAATCCGGGCAGGCCCGCCACTTTGCATGAAGGTTGCGGGTATGCTGTCTCCCCAGCATCTACTCGCCCGGCAGCCGCCGCACCGGCAGCTGCACCCAGCCCTGGCGCGAGATGATCCGCAGCAGCAGCACGGCAGCAATTCCGGCCAGTTGCCCGCCCAGCACGCCCAGGTACGGCACGCTCAGATAGACAGTGGCGGCCCCCAACGCGGCGGCGGTGGCGTACAGCTGGTCGCGGCGGTACATGACTTCGGGCACCTCGTTGGCAATCAGGTCGCGGATAATGCCGCCGCCCACGCCGCTCAGCATGCCCGCAAAGGTCACACCCAGCGGCCCCAGCCCCAGCGCCAGGGCGCCTAGCGCTCCCGAGGACGCAAAGACGGCCAGCCCAATCGAGTCGAACACCTGAATGGCACGCTCGAAGCGGGCCAGCCGCTCCCCAAAGGCGAATGCGAGCAGGCCGCCGCCCAACGCCAACCAGGCGTACAGTTCGTCGCGCAGAAACAGTGGCGGGGTCTGGCCGGTCAAGGTGTCGCGCACCGCGCCGCCGCCCACCGCCGTCACTGCGCCCAGTACCAGCACGCCGAAGATGTCGAAGCGTTTGCGCACGGCCAGCAGCGCCCCCGACATCGCAAAGGCCAGGGTGCCCAGCAGGTCAAAAGCCCGCAGGCCCGACTTCACCCCGTTCAGGGAGTCGCCAGGCAAGCTCAGCAGATCAGGCAGAGGCAAGGCCAGCCACCGGCACTCAGGTCAGGTCCAGGTCGTCGGGCCACTCGGCGTTGGTGAACACGTTCTGCACGTCGTCCAGTTCTTCCAGCGCGTCTACGATTTTTAGCAGTTTGCTGGCGTCCTCTGTGTTGACCGACACCGTGTTGCTGGGAATGCGGCTCAGCGAGGCGTTGTCGGTGGTAAAGCCCGCCGAAGCCAGGCCGTCTTGCACCGCGTAGAGCTCGGTGGGGTCGGTGGTGATTTCCAGGCCGTCCTCGGAGACTTGAAGGTCTTCTGCGCCGTGCTCAATGGCCGCTTCCTGCGCGGCTTCACTGGCGTCGGGCAGCAGAATCACGCCTTTTTTCTCGAACTGCCACGCCACACTGCCGGAGTTGCCCAAAGAACCGCCGCGCTTGTTGAACACGGCCCGCACATCGGCCACGGTACGGTTCACGTTGTCGGTCAGCGCCTCAATAAAGATGGCGGTGCCGCCGGGGCCGTAGCCTTCGTAGGTCACTTCCTTGAAATCCTGCCCGGAGTCGGTGCCGCCCGCGGCCCGCTTGATGGCGTTGTTGATGTTGTCCACCGGCACGGTGTCGGACTTGGCCGCTGCGATGGCGTTTTTGAGCGCCAGGTTGCCGCTGGGGTCGTCACTGCCCCCAGAGCGCACCGCCGCTGTAATCGCCCGCAGGTGCTTGGAGATGATGGCGCTGCGCTTCTTGTCGTTGGCACCTTTTTTCCGCTTGATTTGAGACCATTTGTTGTGACCAGCCATTGTTCAGTTTGCTCCTTGTTGCGCTGCTTCGCATGGCGCAGCCTTGCCGCCACCTGCGGGACGCGGCCTATTGTAACGCGGCGGGCGCTGGTCACAGGTCGCTGTTGCCTCGGCGCGGCGCAGCGCACAATAGACCCATGCCTCTGCACACTCCGCCCTGGACCGACTGCCTGCGCTCCGTGAACGGCATCCGGCTGCACTGCCTGGAAGCTGGACCGGAACATGGCCCGCTCGCCCTGTTGCTGCACGGCTTTCCCGAAGACAGCCGCGCCTGGAAACGGCAGATCGGCCCGCTGGCCCGCGCTGGGTTCCGGGTGGTGGCCCCCGACCTGCGCGGCTACGGGCTGAGTGACCGGCCCACTGGCGTTGAGGCCTACCGGATAGACAAGTTGCTGGACGACATGGTGGCCCTGATTCATGGCCTGGGCCGGGACCGTGCCCACGTGGTGGGCCACGACTGGGGCGGCGTGATTGCCTGGGCGCTGGCCATTCGCAGTCCCGAAGTGGTGGACCGACTTGCCGTGCTCAATGCCCCGCACCCGGCGGCCTTTCGCCGCGAGTTGCGCCATGCCGAGCAAAAGCGCCGCTCGTGGTACGTGGCCTTTTTTCAGCTGCCCTGGTTGCCAGAACAGCTGCTGCCCCGGCTGGGGCGCGCAGCGCTGCGGGGGCGGCCCGGCAGTTTCAGCGCGGCGGACCTGGCTGGGTATCAGGCGGCCTGGTCCCAGCCCGGCGCGGCCACGGCCATGATCAACTATTACCGCGCTCTACTCCGCTTCGGCAATGTGGCTGGTACGCAGGTGCGGGCTCCCACGCTGCTGCTGTGGGGCATGCAGGACATGGCCCTGGTCCCCGAGCTGAGCGAGGGCTTGGAGGAATGGGTGCCGGACCTGCGGGTGGTGCGTTTCCCCGACGCCACCCACTGGCTGATGGACGATGAGCCACTGCGGGTGACCAACTTGCTGGCCGACTTCCTGGGCTAGCGCTCCGGCCAGCTGCTCCAAAAAGGGCCGGCGCTCCCTCTATAGGCGAGCGCCGACTTGCTTTTGACCCATAGCGGGCCTTGTCATTTGGACGGCTCAGGCGTCCACGAGGTTCAGTCGCCCCGGTCAGCCAGCGCGTCTGGGTCACGCTCCTCGCCGCGCAGGCTCAGACGGGCACGTTCCTCGGTGGGGGTCCGGCTCTCGCGTTCCTCACGGTCAGGGCCAGTGTTCACACCGCTGATCAGCAGTTCGCCGCTCGCCAGCTCCTGAACCGGGCCCTGTCCTGTAGCCTCAGTGCGCCCAGGGGTGTGTTCGTTGGGAAGCCCGCCCTGCTCGGTAGGAAGTTCGGCGTCGCGTTGGGTCATGCGGTTTAGCATAGCCCGGCGGCTTAGCGGGTAAGGGCTTCCTCCAACGCTCCCGCAAAGGCGTCCTCATCATCCAGCCAGGGGTAATGGCCGGTGTCCAGCACGGTGAGATCTGCGCCGCCCAGGTCCTGAAGCCAGTCGGTCTGCTCCGGGTAGGCGCTGCGGTCATGCACACCAGCAATCACGAAAATGGGCCGCGTGATCTCCTGCAAAAAGGCGGGGTATTCGAACTCCCACAGGCCCTGATATACCAGCGCTTCGCCCACCTCGGCGCGGCCAGTGAGCTGGCCCTCGGCGTCCACAAATTCCAGCTGCATCCGCGCCGCTGGGTCTGGGAAGTGCAGCGCGTTGAGCAGGTCGCGGGCGTTGAGCAGGTCAAAGGCTGCCTGCACGCGGGCCGCGCCTATGGCGGGGTACTCACCTTCGGGGGTCTGGGCGCGCAGTTCCCCGGCTGGGTCGTTCAGCGGCTGACCCTTGAGCGCACTGGCTTCGGCCAGCAGGGTCAGGGCCAGCTGCGGAAAGTGAACCCAGGGGTTAACGGCCACCACCCGCGCAGTGTGCTGTGGGTAGCGCCGCGCATATTCCAGCGCAATCAGCGCACCGAAACCGTGGCCTAGTGGCACGATACGGTCCAGTTGCAGGTGGGCGCGTAGGGCTTCTACGTCCTCAACCAGCGTGTCAAGGTCCAGCGTGTCCTCGCCCTGCTCTGTCTCGGCCAGTGGGGCGCTGCGGCCACAGCCCCGCTGGTCCAAATACACCGCTGGCCAGCCCGCTGCTTGCAGCCGCTCCCCGAACAGCTCCTGAAAGGAAAAGCTGTTGTAGCCGGGGCCGCCGTGCAAAAAGACCAGCGTAGGCCGCTGCCCGCCTGCGGCGCTGTGCGGGCCTGCGGAGCTATGCGAGAAGTAGAGTTCGGCCCCATTCAGCAGGGCGGTGTCGCCTTCCAGGGCTGGGTCAGTGGACAGGTCGGTCATGCGGGCAGTCTAGAGCAGGGTGGGTGCTGCCCTGGACCACCTGCGCTTTTGGCCGATGCAGCCGCGCTTTTGATGCAACAATTTGCAGCATGAAGAGAAAATAAAAGAGGTGGTTGTTGGTTCTGACAGAAGCTGGTTAGACTTGTTTCACATTTTCATGAACAAAGCTGACGGCCAGATGAGCGCGGCTGGAAAGGTAAGGAGCAGGCAATGGAGCAGCGGATTTTGGTCATCGAGGATAATCCGGATATCAGCCGGGTGGTGCAGTATGAGCTGGAGCAAGCGGGGTTTGAGGCGTTGACCGCCTCCGATGGAATCAGTGGTCTGACCCTGGCCCGCGAAGAGCACCCCGATCTGGTGATTCTGGACTTAGGCCTGCCCGATCTGGACGGAGCCGAGGTGACCCGCCGCCTGCGCAAGAACAGCTCGATGCCTATCATTATCCTGACAGCGATGGACGCGCTGGACCGCAAGGTAGCCCTGCTTGAAGCCGGTGCCGACGACTACATGACCAAGCCTTTTTATCCCGAAGAACTGGTGGCCCGCGTCAAGGTGCAGCTGCGCCACCAGCAGCACGGCGACGTGATCCGGGTGGGTGACCTCGAAATTCATCCCCAGAAGCGGCTGTGTTACTTCAAGGGCCAGGAAGTGCGGCTTTCGCCCCGTGAATTCGACCTGCTCACCTTCTTGGCACGGCAGCCGGGCCGGGTCTATTCCCGCGCCGAAATCGAGCGCGAGGTCTGGAGCGGCGACCTGCCCAGCAACTCCAACGTGGTAGATGTTCACATGGCCAACATGCGCTCCAAATTGCGTGACCTGGACGGCTACGGCCTGATTCGTACCGTGCGCGGCATCGGCTACGCGCTCAAGACGCCCTAAGAAGCTCCATTGCGCTCTCGCTCTGGTTCTCTCCGCGCTGTGGGAGCCCCACCGCGCCGACTAGACTGCGGCCATGACTTCTGAAGCGGCCAACACCACCCTGACGGCCCTCCCCAGCTTTCAGGTCGGCCACTGGACAGATGCCGCGGGGCGCACTGGCTGCACAGTGATCCTCTGCCTGCCGGAAGGGGCAGTGGCTTCGGCCAGCTTTCTGGGGCCCAGCCCCGGCACCCGCGAAGGCGTCCTGCTGGCTCCCGAAAAGGCAGTCGAGCGGGTCCATGCTTTGCTGCTGACCGGGGGCAGTGCCTTTGGCCTGGCCGCTGCTGATGGGGTCATGCATGAACTGGAAGCTCAGGGCCGGGGCGTGGACACAGGCTTGGCGCGGGTCCCCATTGTGCCTGCAGCGGTGATCTACGACCTGGGCAGCGGCGACCCCCAGGCGCGGCCCACCGCCGAGTCGGGCCGTCAGGCGCTGCGGGCGGCCAGCAGCGCTCCGGTGCCCTGTGGCGCGGTGGGCGCGGGCACCGGAGCCACGGTCAGCAAGTGGCGCGGACCAGCGGGCATACGGCCAGGCGGCCTGGGCAGCGTGTTTCTGGCAGAGGGAGGCGTCAGCGTGGGAGCCTTGGCAGTGGTCAACCCCGTGGGCGACGTGCTGGATGAAGATGGGCAGCCACTGGGCCAGCCGACGGGCGTTCCAGGAGAGCCCCATACTCCTGGAACGCCGGTGCAGAACACCACCTTGCTGGCTGTCGCCACCGAACATGCGCTGACCAAAGCCGAATGCCGCCGTCTGGCCGATGCGGCCTGCGCTTCTCTGGCGCGGGTGATTGCGCCCAGTCACACCGGCTGGGACGGCGACGCCGCTTTCGTCCTGAGCAGTGGTCGCCTGCCCGCCGCCGACCCCCTGCGCCTGACCGACCTGACAGCGCGGGCCGTGTGCGCAGCTGTACGTCAGGCGGTGCTTTTGGCGCAGCCTTAGCGCGCATCTGCGCTGCCGACTGACGCCCGCCTGACCGACTCTGAAGAATTCCTCACCGGAACGTCAGGGGCAAGACAGTTCCGGCCCGTAGGCTGAGGCCATGACACATTCCCGTTTGACCGCTCTGGGCTTGGCGCTGAGTGCCAGCCTGACGCTGGGCCTGGGCACGCACGCCGAAGCGCAGACCTTCAAGCTGTCGCCTGGCCTCCAGAAAAAGCTTCAGGCCGGTGAGCAGCAGCCAGTGGGCGTGATCGTGCGCTTCGAGTTCTCCGATACCGTCCGTGGCCGCCAGAACCTGGGCCAATTGCGCTCCGAGCTGGCCCGCAACCTGGGCGGCCTGGGGCCCTCAGCCCGCATTCTGAATGAGGCGCTCCGCAGTGGCCGTGGCACCGAGCTGTGGCTGGATCAGAGCGTGTATTTGCCGCTGACCCCCAAGCAGGCCCTCGCCCTGGCTGCGCTGCCCAACGTCAAAGAAGTCTTTGAGAACTTCCAGGTACAGGTGCCCCGCGCTGTGGCCCTGAGCACTGCTGCGGCCCCGGCGGGCACTCCGGCCCACCTTCAGCAGATTGGTGCACCGCAGGCCTGGGCCGCTGGGTTCAAGGGTTCAGGCATCCGCATCGGGCACCTGGACAGCGGTATTGACGCCTCGCACCCCGAGTTGAGCGGTAAGGTCGCCGCTTTTGCCGAGTTCGATGCTGAGGGCAACCGCGTCAGCGGCGCTGCGACCCGCGACACCACCAACCACGGCACCCACACCGCAGGCTTGCTGGTCGGCAACACGGTCGGTGTGGCTCCCGACGCCAAAGTGATCAGTGCCCTGGTGCTGCCCAACAATGCCGGGACGTTCGCGCAGGTGATTGCGGGCATGCAATACGTGATTGACCCCGACGGCAACCCTGCCACCAACGACGGCGCCCAGGTGGTCAACATGAGCCTAGGCATTCCCGGCAGCTGGAACGAATTCCGGCAGCCCGTGACCAACATGCTGAACGCTGGGATCGTGCCGGTCTTTGCCATTGGCAACTATGGTCCCACTGCTGGCAGTACCGGCAGCCCCGGCAACCTGCCCGAAGCGATTGGCGTAGGCGCGGTAGATGCCAGCGGTCAGGTGGCCAGCTTCAGCAGCCGTGGTCCCGCCATCTGGAACATTGGTGGGCAAAATGTGCAGGTCACCAAGCCGGATATCGCCGCGCCCGGCGTGACGATCACGAGTGCGTTTCCCGGCGGCGGTTACGGTGCAATGAGCGGTTCCTCGCAGGCCAGCCCCATTGCAGCGGGCGCTGTGGCCCTAATGCTTCAGGCCAAGCCCGGCAGCACTGTAGATGCGGTCAAAACTGCCCTGTATACGAGTGCCAGCAACGCCGGGGCCAAGAACAACAACGTGGGCTTTGGGCAGATCAGCGTGCCGGGCGCGCTGGGCAAGCTGGGCGTGAATCTCAGCCAGCCTGCGCCCGTCCCCACTCCGGCCCCTACGCCAGCTCCCACTCCCGTGCCTACCCCGACTCCTGCCCCTGCCCCAACGCCGACACCCGCCCCGGCACCTGAGCTGGTCTTTAGCGCAACGCCCGGCGAGTTTATGCTGGCCCGTGGTCAGTCGCGCCCGGTGCAGTTATGGACCAGCCTTCCGTCCAACTTTGCTGTCGCTGCTCCAGCAGGATTCCAGACCAGCCTGAGTGGAAACGTCCTCACGGTCATCAATGCTTCGGCCCCAGACGGCCTGTATTCCATTGCTTTGACCGCCACCAGTGTAGACGCGCCGACCCGGACCCGCACCGTGAACCTGGCGGTGACGTCGGTGGGTGCCCCGGCTCCAGCGCCCGCCCCTGTTCCTACTCCGGCCCCTACGCCTGTGCCCACCCCAGTTCCTACCCCTACACCGACTCCGGCTCCCACTGGACCGGCTGGCTTTACCCTGTGTGCGCTAGAAGGCTCCAAGTGTGACTTTAGCGGGGTGCGGGAAGCCTTCTTTGGGACGGCAGGCCGGTATCTGAACGGCGTCGGCACCGACGGATTCATGTGTACGGTCCAGGAATGGGGGGCTGATCCGGCCCCCGGCCAGGCCAAAGGCTGCTTTATCAAGGCCTTGCCGGGTACGCCAACCCCCGCACCAGTTCCAGCCCCTGCGCCTGCCCCCGCTCCTACGCCACCCGCCACCGGTGCCAAGCCCCGCGTGCTGCTGGTAGATGACGACATGGGCAGCCGCAACGACGTGACCGCTTTTCTGCGCGACGCGGTCAAGGCCAATGCGGCCAGTGGCGGCGCGCTGCTGTGGGATACCCGTCAGGGCCCCGTGCCCCTTTCGCAGATGCAGCGGGCCGACATCGTGGTCTGGGCCACGGGCGACAGCTACACCAACACCCTGAGTACCCAGGACCAGCAGAATCTGGCGCGTTACCTTCAGGGCGGTGGCCGTCTGCTGCTGACCGGCCAGGATGTCGGGTATGACATCGGACGCACGGCTTTTTACGATCAGTTTCTGGGCAGCGCCTTTGTGAGTGACGCGAGCGGCGCAGCAGCTCTCAACACCGCTGGCCCCCTGAACGCCGCCGCCTACCGCCTGAACGTGGCGGGCAGTGCTGGCAACCAGATTTATCCAGATGTGCTGGCTCCTACCCGAGGTGCAACCGTAGCGGGCACCTGGAATGCGCAGGTCAGTGCCCAGAGCCTGCCCCGTGACACAGATCGCCGCCGCGCTCAAGCCAAGGCCCGCCCTGCGGTGAGTGCCCAATCAGCAGGCAATGGAGCCATCGTGCTGTTCAATCCTGGCACCTTTAAGACCGCCAACCTGGGCTTTGGCCTTGAGGGGCTTTCAGCTCAGGACCGCAATGCCCTGACGGCGGGGTTGTTCCGCTGGCTGATGCAGTAGGCAGGTTTCTGACTCGCCTTACGGGCGCTGAAGTGGAGTTCTGCCTCATCTTCAGCCCCTCATTGGGGCCCCATTTGACCGGCACCTTGACCTTCATTGATAGACGACTCAGTACCCGACAACTTTACTTTTTCTCTGTCCAGAACAGCATAGTGGCTCCACAACCACCGTTAA